>CAJOFL010000029.1:0-25948 GCA_905233895.1 uncultured Bacteroidales bacterium
GGGTGAGGAAGGTGGCGCCGTGGGCGTAGGTGGTGGCGTCGTAGTTGAGCGCGGTGCTGTCGGGCAGGATGACATTGATACCCATCCAGCTGATCCAGCCGAGGCCGTAGGCACCGTACCTTCCGGCATCCACTTTGAGAACGATGGGAGCCATGTCGGGGCAGACCCAGTAGGTCTGATCCAGGTCGTGGCGTTCGGTGTTTTGGGCTGAGAGGTTCCAGAGGAAGGTGGTGTCGGAGTAGATGTTGACGCCGCAGCCGGTGAACATGGCGAACGATGTGGTGGTGTTGGGCTCATAGGTTTGGACGTAGAGCGGGCAGGCATCGGCGCCGCACTTGGTCTGGAACGACGGGCCTTCGCGCCAGGGGCTCTGGCTGCTGCCGCAGATGGCGCGCACCCAGGTGTAGTAGGTGGTCATGGGAGTCAGGCCGCTGATGGTGAAGGAGGCGGAGGAGACTGTCATCGAGGTGGCCGAGTCGATGTCGTTGACGGTGGAGTAGAGCACCTCATAGCTCGAGGCCAGGTTGCCGTCGACCGCGGTGGCGGTGAGGTCGGCGAAGTTGTGGCCCATGGTGTCGAGCAGCAGGTCGGCCGGCCGGATGCAGGAGGGTATGGAGTCGATACGGATATTGTAAATGTGGGCTGCATGGCGCGAGTCGAAGCGGAAGGCGATGTAGATGGTGTCGAGCGAGGGTGACACGTTGGTGGTGAGGAAGTCGTAAATGCGCGGAGCTTCGGAGCGGACGGTGTCGATAACTATGAAGGTGTAGGGGTCGAGCGGGTCGGTCACATAGCCCACCTCGAGGCCTCTGGTCAGGGGCTCGGCATCGGCCAGCATGGTTATCATCATGTTGTTGCTCTGCAGGCGGATGTAGGGCAGGACGACGAAGTTGGTGTCGCCGGTGACTTGGTTGAAGAATTCAAAGGGGTTGCCCGAACCGACGTTCCAGATGCAAGGACGGCCGCTGGTGGGGCAGCGCTGGAGTACGCTCCAGCATTCCGGTACGCTGCGGGTCAAGGTCGTCATGTCGATGTAGTAGGGGGCGTTGTAGCCGCTGGGACAGACGGTGGTTCCGTGGCCGATATAGAACCAGGAGGAGGTGTCGCCGCAGAGGGTGCGGAGCCAGAAGTGGTATTGGGTGAGCGGCGCGAGGCCGGGAACAGTGAAGGCGGTGTCGGTGCCGACGGTGAACATGGTGGTGTCAAGCGTCCATTGCCATTCATAGTAGGTGCTGTACATCACCTCGTAGTTCTGATAGATAATGCCGGGCTCGTTCTGCCAGCGGAGGCTGGCGCTCTCGCCGGTGACGCTGTCGATCCAGGCGGCCACCGGGAAGTGGCAGTAGGTGGCCATATCCACATTTATGTCGTCGACATAGTATTCGGCGCCTGAGAACAAGAGGGCTACGTTGACGGTGTCGGTGAGATAGGCGAAGCTGAGGTAGGCATGGTATTCGTGGAATTGCGCATCGGAGTAGTAATTGTCGAGGGGGATGGCGACGAGTTCGGTGAAGGTGGACGTGTCGGAGGGGTCGGACATGAGGCCCACACGCACTAATCTACCGCTAGTGGCGCTTGAATAGTTTGGGTCGCTGCATTTGAACGAGACGTCGAGGTCGCGGCCGTCGTAGGGGATTTCAATGGCGGGCAGCACAAGCATTTCTCCCGCCAAGTTGGCTCCGACGTCAAGGAATCCGCCCGCTTCCCCGTAAAAGTCGTTGTATTGGACTTGGGCGTAGCCGTTCATGGGATTGTGGTAGCAGATGGGGAAGGTCTCGAAGGCATAGGTGGAGAAGTCGTCGAAGAAGGGAACCTGGTTCACCTGGCATTCGGTGGTGAACGTGACGAAGGAGGCGCGGCCGCTGATGGTGGAGTCGCAGAGTTCGTATACCATCACGGTGTAGGAGGTGGCGGGGGTCAGGTTGTCGAGAATGACGGGGGTGCCTACGGTGGAGGTGTCGACCGGAGCGCCGTCGAGGTAGACGATGTAGCCCACGCCATTGTCGGAATTGGAGACGTTGACAGTGGCCGTGGTGGAGGTGATGTTGCTGATGGTGACGCTGTCGACGCCCGGGCAGCCGCCGGCGGCATAGACCTGGATGTTGTCAATATACCATTTCTCTCCAGCAAAAAGTCCTGGTTTGAAGCGGAGGGCGATGAGGGCACCGCTCGGGATGGCCGTGCCGCCGGCGAAGGAGACGGTCTTCTCGACCATGCAGTTGCCTTGGAAGGCGATGTCGGTCGAGTTGTAGGTCGTCACGGCGACGAAGGTCGAGGAGTCGATGGAGGAGGTGAGGTAGCCCACCTCGAGTGTGCCGGCGCTTGAAGCCGAAGGCATGGTGCTGAAGGTCAGCCCAAGGGTGTCGAGCGGGAGGATGAACTGAGGCAGCGAAATCACGTTGTTCGCATAGTCTCTGAGCACCAGCGCCGTCGAGTTGGAGCAGTTGACAAGATCGGTGTAGGCCGGGTAGGGGTAACCGCTGACATAGGCGTTGATGTCGTAATAATAACACGGCATATTGTACATGCCCGCAAAGCTTTCGAAATTCTCCATCCACGGCACGGAGTACTGCGCCTTGGTGGTGGCGGGCAGCATCAGGAATGCCGCCGCAATGCACAAAAGAATAGTTTTTTTCATGATTTTGTTGTTTTAAGTTGTAATTGATTTTTTCGACCGCAAAGTTACGAATTTGATTTGTTAAATGCAAATCTTTTTTGCCGAAACCTTGTGTGTGTGGGGGGGGGCAAACGCCTGAAATAGAATTAGTTACAAACGAAGAAAATTTCGGGCATTCCGACCAGGCCACCCAGAAAAGGCCCTTTCCGCCCCCTCCTTAAAGTCAAAATTTCACCAATTTTGACAAAAAAATAACCGGTTTTGTCACAAAAATGCTACCTCATTTTTGTGTCATCATGAATTCATCAAGCGACAGTACATCTACCTTGGGGTAGTCAATGTGTTTCAGAATGTCGTAATGCCTGTCGTTGGAAACAAGGTAACGGGCACCTGCGGCGATGGCGCAGTCGACAAATTTGTTATCGTCGGGATCGACAGCGATAAGGTTGAATTTGAAGTATGGTTTTGTGAGTTCTACGAAGGAACTGTTCAGTATTGTGGAGACAACCAATTCGGCTGTTTCTTCGTCAGTTAAGCGTTGCAATATTTCAGTGTATTCTTCGAGTATCTCGTTTGAAACACACAAAATATGCTCGCCCCGCTCAAACATACGCCACACTTCGTGATAGCGGCTGCGAGAGGGAACGACCTGAATTAGGCAATTGGTGTCGAGAACCAGTTTCATTACAGTTGATGCAGGTCCATGGTGTTGATTTCGTCCAACCGTTTCTGGTCGAGAACACCGGTATCCCAAAGGTTGTTCAGTTTCTCGTCCATACGCATGGAGTAGTGTTTGTACAACACATCGCACAATTCATCAAGTGCTCGTTTGCTGCGATTTACGGCAAACATCTGCAAAAGGTGAATCTGCACACTGTTGAATTTCGTGGTTTCCATATTTCGTTGTTTCTTGTTTTCCGACTGCAAAAATACGAACTTTTTTTTATGTGGCAAAAAAAATGTATTTTGGGTCGGTTCCAGGGGGGTGGTAGAAGGCAGGCGTTGGTCAGGCGTTGATCAGGCGTTGATCAGGCGAAGGTGGGTCTAATCCCCTGACGTTGTTGGAGTTATGTAAAAATAATCGCTGTATATGATTGATATACAGCGATTTGATGTTTCTTGAAAATGGATGGGCGGCGGATGGTTACCCCTCGCGGTGCTCTCTGCGGAGCAGGTCGTTGACGGTCTTCACGGGGTTGAAGGTAGCCACCGGAACCTCGACAAAGAGGGTGATCCAGTCGGCCATTGCACCGTTCCAAAGGCCCGGAAGTTCCTGTGACTTAAGGGTTACCGCCCCCTTGGTCTTCTTGCTTATGAAGCCCGTCTGCGGGTCGACATATTGGCGAAGGTCGAAATATCGGCCCCGATAGTTCTTGGTGCAGCAGACGAGGTCGACCGGATTGAAGTGGGTGGAACCTTGGAAGAGGCTCTCCTGCTGGGGGTCGTTGTGGTTGACTTGTGCCGATTCCACAATCTGGAGGCTTCTACGGCCCTTGGTATCAATGGTGTAGAAGGGTCCGCCTCCCGGCTCACCGAGGTTTTTCACCATGCCGCAGATGCGCATGGGTCGGTTGAGAAGGCGGTGAAGGGTGGCTGCATCGCAGTCGGCGGGCAGTGTGAGCCCCAGCTCGTCGGTGGCGAAGCGGGCTATCCGCTTGAGGGTCTTGGTGTCGGGATGCCCGTCGAGGGTGCGCAGCGCGTCGGCTGTCTTCTCGCGCAATTCGAGCAACATGCCGGCTATCACCTGTTTATATATCACCGTTGTGTGCTTCATCCAGTCGGGCACCACATTGTCTATATTCTTTATAAATATAAGGTCGGCCCGCTGTTCGTTGAGGTTCTCGATGAGCGCCCCGTGTCCACCCGGGCGGAATACCAGTCGTCCTTCCTCGTCGCGTATCGGATTGTTCTGCTCGTCAACGGCCACGATGTCGGTGTAATGCTTTTGTTCTGAGAAGGTTATTTTGAGTTTTACACCTAAAGTGCTCTCGTAGTACTGCTTCACTTCGGCCAGTTTGCGGCGGAATGCGGCGCGGTGTTCGGGCGAAATGGTGAAGTGGAGGTTGACGGTTCCGTCGGACGAGCGGGCGTAGAGGGCCCCCTCGACGATATGTTCCTCTATCGGAGTGCGTTGCAAGGCACCGTAGCGGTGGAACTTAAGCAACCCCTTGGGCAGCGCTCCGTAGCCAAGATACTGTTCTTTGAGCAGGAAATTTATCACGGTTGTATAGTCGCCGCGCTGCAGATATTCTTCAATATCAAGGTCTGAGGCTGCCATGCAGGCCTTCAAATCGTCGAAGAAGGCGAAGGTGCGGATGTTCTCGAGGAACTCATGGACCTCGGGGAATTCCTTGCCGAAGTTGGCCGCCACACCGAAATAGGTGGAGGAGAAGGCATAAAGGTCTTTGAACATGCGCGTTGCGGCCCCCGAGGCGGGTACGAATTTCAGTATCTTTTTGCCGCGTCCGAGGGTACGGTACTGGCGCTCATATCGCGCTATCTCCTTGTCGGACAATACTCTTATGCCGCCGTTGCCGGGCGTTGCCGGTGCGTCGAGCCGGCTTTTGGGGAATCCTTGACGGAAGTTTTCAATCTGGAGTTGCAGGCGCTCGGGTGTAATGCCAAGCAGCGACATCTGTGCGAGGTCGCTTTCAGTGGGCTTAAATGCCATGGTCTATGATGTTTGTGTGTTAATAGAAAATCTCGGCCGGCATGGGAATGGTTACCGTTTTTACCTCGCCTTCCACCAGGCGGACGGCGTTGCTTCCGCGGCGTTCGCCGCCGTTGCCCATGTCGAGTGTGGCGTTGATGTTGACTATCGCCGGTGCCGAGAAGTGGGTCTGGTAGATGCCGTCGGCGCCGGTGACGCCTTCATCATGTACCGATCCGCCAGTTTGGCTGATGATGATTTTTGCGTTCGGAATGGGTGCCCGTGAGGTCTCATCGACCACCAAAACGTCGAGATAGCAGTTTGTATCCTTGTCGCAGGCACTAAAAAGTGCGCATGATAACATGCTGATAAACAATGCGACGGACAGGAGGATGACTTTTTTGTTCATAAAAGTGGATTTTTTTATGCCGTTATGTCTAATTTTCTTCTTATTTTTGCAGTGCAAAATTAACAAAAATAATTGTAACTGATATGAAAAAAATCTCGTTTCTCGCAATTTTTTTGCTGGCAGCTTTTATGCTTTCGGCGCAGAAGTTTGAAAACAAGGTAGTTGCTGAGGATGGTGGAACTAAAGTGTTAATAGAGACCACAATGGGTCCGATAGTGGTTGAGCTGTACCAAGAGACCCCTATGCACCGTGAGAATTTCATAAAATTGGTCAAAGAAGGTGTCTATGAAGGCCTTCTTTTCCACCGTGTCATAGAGAAGTTCATGATTCAGGCCGGTGACCCGAAGTCGCGCGAAGCAGAACCGGGCGTGTTACTCGGCGAGGGTTCGCTGGGTTACACCATCCCTGCAGAGATTACGCCCAAGTACTTCCACCGTCGCGGTGCCCTCTGTGCCGCCCGTCAGGGAGACGAGGTGAACCCCGAGCGCGAGTCGTCGGCCTCGCAGTTCTATATTGTACAAGGCACGGTTTTCGATATGCCTACGCTTAAGAAAATCGGCGAACGCTTCCATAAAAAATACACTGACGAACAGATAAAGGTGTACACCAGTGAGGGCGGCGCCCCCCATCTTGACGGCGACTACACCGTTTTCGGTCAGGTGATTGAGGGGATGGAGATTGTGGATGCCATCGCTTCCGTCAAATGTGACCGTAACGACCGTCCGCTTGAGGATGTAAGGATTGTGAGCATCAAAGTTTTAGACTAATCATAGATGGATATTAAATCACTTATTGGTCAGTATATCGAGGAGGTACGCTCGGCAAATATCGAGAACTTCAAGGATAAGGCCGCCGAGGTTGAGCAGTTCCGTGTTCGATTCCTTGGGCGCAAGGGAGTTATGAATGAACTCTTTGAGCAGTTCAAAACCCTCCCGGGTGACCAGAAAAAAGAGATAGGTATTGCCCTCAATCAGCTGAAAACCGCGGCGTTGGCCAAGGTTGAGGAGTTCAAGAATTTCGTGGAACAGGCGCCGGAGCTGAACGATACCCACGACCTCACTATGCCTGCCGACTTTGCACAGCGTGGCAGTCGCCATGTTCTTTCGGTCACGATGAACGAGATTGCCGAAATTTTCGCCCGTATTGGTTTCACGGTTGAAGAATCGGTTGAGATTGAGGATGACTGGCATCTCTTCTCCGCTCTCAATTTCCCTCCCGACCACCCCGCCCGCGATATGCAGGACACTTTCTTTGTCCAGAAGGAAGAAGGCAAGCAGGATATAGCCCTCCGTACCCATACATCGTCGGTACAGGTGCGTGTTATGGAGACCCATAAGCCGCCTATTCGCATCATTGCTCCGGGCCGTGTGTTCCGCAACGAGGCAATCAGCGCCCGTGCCCATTGTATTTTCCATCAGGTTGAGGCTCTGTATGTTGACAAGAAGGTAACCTTTGCCGACCTCAAGCAGACATTGCTCTACTTCGCAAAGGAGATGTTCGGAGAGCAGACCCAGATACGCTTGCGCCCTAGTTACTTCCCGTTTACCGAACCGAGTGCCGAGATGGATATTTCGTGCAACATCTGTGGCGGCAAGGGTTGCAACATCTGCAAGGGAACAGGCTGGCTTGAAATCCTCGGATGTGGTATGGTCGACCCCAATGTGCTGGAAGCATGCGGTATCGATAGCAAGGAGTATACTGGCTTTGCCCTTGGTATGGGAGTGGAGCGCATGGCGATGCTCAAGTACCAGATTCGCGACTTGCGCCTGTATTTCGAGAACGACCTTCGGTTCCTGCACCAGTTTGACAACATCATTTGAATGGCTGTCATATCAATAAACGGCATGCGCTTTTATGCGCATCATGGTTGTTTTGAGCAGGAACGCGCCATTGGTACCCATTTTCTGGTAGACTTGCGTTTTGAAACAGATACGGCCCGTGCAGAACGCACGGACCGTATCAGTGATACTGTGAGCTATCTTGATGTTTACCAAGTGGTAAAAGAACAGATGGCAATACCGTCGAACTTGCTTGAGAATGTGGCTCGCCGCATCTGCGATGCCGTCCTGGAACGCTTTACAGCCGTGGATAAGGTGGACGTTAAGGTTAGCAAACTCAATCCCCCGCTTGGCGGACAGATGGAATCGGTATCTGTCGAGATATCACAAAATTAGATTAATCCGTTGTCGTGGAAACTGTAGTAGTCGGCCTTACCTGTCGGTGTGATGGCTACTATAATATGCTCTTTCAGTTTGATTTGCATTAAATCACCCGCTTCTTGTAGTCGGCGGGTTAGTTCGCGATCCTCGCGGCTAGGTGTGAGTTTGCCTGACGGGTGGTTGTGTGCCACCGTGAACGACACAGCCTTTACTTCCAGTGCTCCACGGAAAATGATACGTGGGTCGACGCTGGTTTCGGTCATTCCGCCCACCGATATACGTTGGCGGCCAAGCACTTTCCCGCGGTTACTTAGGTAGATGGCCCAAAACTCCTCATGGTCTAGGTCGACAATCATCTTTGCAATATAGTTGAAAAGCGATTGACTATCATTGATAATCAGCTCTTTGTTATCGTTAATCTCGCTCTGCATACGCCATCCCAATTCGAGGGCCGCCATCAGCGTGGAGCTCTTGGCCAGTGCCATTCCGTGGATGCTGTTCAGTTGCTTGAAGTCGGCTCGTGAGAGGTCGGTTAGACGGTTGCCTGCCGATGCAAGTACTTCCTTGGCTAAATCCACTGCACTGTGACCAGTGACGCCAGTGCGTAGCAGTATCGCAATTAACTCGGCATTAGAGAGTTGCTTCTTGCCTAGCGCGAATAGTTTCTCACGAGGTTGGTCCTCTTCGGCCCATTCTTTGACTGAAAGATATTTTTTCTCGTTCATATCTTGCTGGTTTTCTTGAAATTTTTTGCAAAAATACGTGTTTTTTTTGAAAAATCGTTGCTATGTCAAGATTTTTTCTTATCTTTGCACATTCAAAGTAGATAATATAAAAACTATAAATTTATACCTAAACTATGCAGAATAAAGGACTTATCAGATTTTTGGTATGGGCTTTTGCACTCGTGTGTCTGTTCCAATTGTCGTTTACATTCGTGACGAGCAGTGTTGAGCGGAAGGCAAAAGCCGATGCAAAGAACTACGTGAACAGTGAGCAAGCCAAGCAGATTGTCGCCGCCCGTGCAGCCGACAAATACGATGCCCAGATGGTTGTCGACTCCCTGCAGAATGCCCGTGAGGCTCACTACCTTGACTCGATGGCCTCTCAGAAGGTTTATCTCGGCTACACCTACCGTCAGTGCCAGGCTCGCGAAATCAACCTTGGTCTTGACCTTAAGGGCGGTATGAACGTGATGCTTGAGGTTTCGACAGTTGATGTCGTCCGCGCTCTTGCCGACCACACCGAAGATACCCTCTTCAATCACGCTATCGACAAGGCCTTGGCCAACCAGAAGAAGACCACCAATCGTGACTTTGTCTCTCTGTTCTATGATGCCATTACCGAGCTTGACCCCAACGTTTCGCTTGCCGGCTACTTCAACGGTCAACTTCGTGACAAGATTAAACTTGGCGATAATAACGAAACTGTTATTAAGGTTGTCAAGGAAGAAGCTGCCAGCGCTTTCGACCGCACTTATCAGATTCTCAGTCAGCGTATCGACAAGTTTGGTGTTGCCCAGCCCACCATTCAGAAGCTCGCTGCCTCGGAACGTATACTGGTCGAATTGCCAGGTGTGAAGGAACCCGAACGTGTCCGCAAGCTTCTGCAGGGAACCGCCCAGTTGGAGTTCTGGCTGGCCTACGACAATACCGAGGCCTTCCAGTTCCTTGATGCTTCGAACCGTTACCTTGCTTCGATTAACACAACTGTACCGTCGACCGATGAGACCGATACCGCCGCTGCGGAGATGGACGCTATAGACAGTCTTGCCCAACTTAGCGGTGCTGCTGGTGCCGCCACCAACGCTAACGACGAGCGTACCGCCCAGAACAATCCGCTCTTCAGCCTCTTGATGCCCTATATCACCCAGGACGGTCAGCTGCTCCAAGGCCCCATTGTTGGTCTTGCTGCCGGCAAAGATCGTGATGCTATCAGCCAGATGCTTGCCACCGCCGCTGAGAAGAAGGTTTATGACCCCCGTACGGTGAAGTTCCTCTGGTCAGCTAAGGCTGATGACCACTTCGGCCCCGATACCTATGTCCTCTATGCTATAAAGGTTACCACACGTGATGGATCGGCCTTACTTGATGGTAGCTGCATCTCCGATGCCCGTCAGGATTTCTCCAATGTTGGTGGCAATGAGATATCGATGACTATGAATAGTGAGGGAGCCAACGAATGGAAGAAGATTACGGGTCAGAATGTTGGCAACTGCATTGCCATCGTGCTTGACAATCTTGTTTACTCTGCACCTCGCGTCAACGGCGAAATTGCTGGCGGACGTTCGTCCATCACTGGTGATTTCACCCTTGAGGAAGCCAAGGACCTTGCCAACATACTCAAGAGCGGTAAACTTCCCGCCCCCGCCGTTATTGTGCAAGAGGCCGTGGTCGGTCCTTCTCTGGGTCAGGAATCAATCCGCAACGGTCTTTGGTCGTTTGTGTTGGCATTCATCGTTGTGCTTATTTACATGGTTCTGTTCTACAATCGCGCCGGTTGGGTATCAGTTGCAGCCCTTATTACTAATGTATTCCTTTTAATAGGTATTCTTGCTTCTCTCGGCGCGGTACTCACACTCCCTGGTATTGCCGGTATCGTACTGACCATGGCTATGGCTGTCGACGGAAACGTTATTATCTATGAACGTATTAAGGAGGAACTTCGTGCTGGTGCCAGTGTGGCCAATGCTGTAGAAAACGGATTCAAGAATGCATACTCCGCTATTATCGATGGTCAGGTGACCACCTTCTTGCTGGGTCTTGTTCTTATCATGTTTGGCTCTGGTCCTGTCCAAGGCTTTGCTGTAACCCTCTGTATCGGTATTGTCACTTCGCTGTTCACTTCCATCTTTATCACTCGCCTGATTATTGATGGCAACCTGAACCGCAAGCGCAATATGACATTCTCATTCCCCTTCTCGGAGAACTTCTTGCGCAATACCAAGGTTGACTTCATCGGTCGTCGTAAGACTTTCTATGTTATAGCCGGTATTGCCATCGTTATTTGCATTGCCAGTTTCTGTGTCCGCGGTCTGAGTTTCGGTATCGATTTCTCTGGTGGCCGTACCTATGTCGTGCGATTTGACCAGTCGGTCAGTGCCGTCGACGTGCGTTCGGCACTTGCAGACCAGTTCGAGGATGCACCTGAGGTCAAGACCTATGGTCCTAGCAATCAGTTGAAGATCACCACCAAGTACAAGATTGCAGAGGACGGTGACGATGTTAAGAATGAAATTGTGGAGAAACTGTATGCTGGTACCAGCAAGTATTTCAAGGATAATATTACTATTGACGAGTTCAAGTCGACCGAGACCAATCCGCTGGGTATCATACAGGCCGATCAGGTCGGTGGAACTATCGCCCACGATAATCTGGTCCACTCCATCTGGGCCATCATCGGAGGTCTGTTGGTCATGTTCGTCTATATCGGACTCCGTTTCCGCAGTTGGCGTTTCGGTGTAGGCAGTGTCTCAGCCCTTACCCACGATACGATTCTGGTTATCGGTATCTTCTCGCTGCTCTATGGCCTGCTACCGTTCAACCTCGAGGTTGACCAGTACTTCATCTCGGCTGTGCTGACGGTTATCGGTTACTCGATCAACGCCACAGTGGTTATCTTTGACCGTGTGCGTGAGTATCGCAAGCTCTATCCGAAACGCGACCTACGCACCCACATGAATGACGCCATCAACTCCACTCTTGCGCGTACGGTCAACACATCTGGTACCACCTTCGTGACCCTGTTGATGATGTTTATCTTTGGTGGTGAGGTTATACGTGGATTCATCTTTGCCCTGTTGGTCGGTGTCCTCGTCGGTGTCTTCTCGTCGCTCTGCATCGCCTGCTCGGTGGTGTACGAGATTTCTGGGAAGCAGAAAACCAAAGATATTGTCACTAACGCATAATATAACAGGTTGTTGAAAGGATAATAAGAGAATGAAGATAACAATCATAATGCTGTTGGTTGCAGGTTCGTTCCTGTGGTCACTTTACAAGCGGTTCAAGCGCACTCTCGCTGAAACCGCAAGTGACGACATGACCGAAAATCAGCCGAGTAGTGGGCATTATGATGAGACAGTCGAAGAGTCGGATTTATCATCTTCACCATATTTTAGTTATGAATATGATATTCCCGCTGATCAGAAGACAGAGACAGTCAAAGGAACGCAACGTCCGTCTGCACCAAAGCCTCAGCCGGTTATGGCTACAGAAAGGTCCATGGCGTTTGACATTAGGCAGGCTGTCATATACCAGACTATCCTCAACAACCCGTATTTGGATGAAATAAATCAATAAAATCAATAATCTCTTTACATGTAAACGCAATGAGAATGTTTAGAAAAGTACTATTGACGCTCGGACTCTTGCTAGTGGCGGAAATTGCCGTCCTGGCTCAAGGCACGATGAAGGGTACTGTCATCGATGCCAAGACAAAAGAGGCCATGCCTATGGTTAACGTCATTGCCAAACAGGATGGCAAACAGGTGCTCGTTGGTGTCACCAATTTTGACGGCGAGTTTACCATCAAACCACTCCCTGTAGGTAAATATGACGTTGAGGTCCGCTTCGTGGGTTATAATACCTACGTCCGCGAAGGTGTTAACGTGACGGCCTCCAACTTCACAGTTGTTAACATCGAGATGACTACTGCAACCACGATGATGGATGAGGTGGTCATTGTGGAGCAGAAGGTGCCTGTAATCGAAATCGGTACTCCTGAGTCCGGTTCCCGTATCTCGAGTGATGACATCGCCAAAATGCCGGCCACATCGGTAGACGGAATTGTGGCAGCCGTTGGCGGTGTTGGATATAGCGATGGCGGTAGCGGTACGGCCCGTGGTGAGTCCGGTATGGTTACCATGCAGGGTAATGTCCGTAAACGTACAGGCGTCTCCGTTCCCAAGGAAGCTATAGCTGAGATTCAGGTTATCCTCGGTGGTACTCCGGCTAGCATCGGTGAAGCTATTGGTGGTACTCAGGTTATTACCCTCAAACCCCCGACGAGTCAGTTCAAAGGTATGGTGCGTTGGGAGGGTTACCTAGACTATCGTCTTTACAACACTCTCATGGTTTACTTGACAGGTCCTGTTATTAAGAAGAACTTTACTCAGGATGACGGAACGTCTGTGGAGCGTACCTTGGTCGGTTTCCGCTTTACGGGTCAGGCTTCTTATGAGAATTCGCCATTCTATCGTGTAAAGAGTCACCGTTACCGTATCGTTGACGATAACTTGGTTCGTCAGATTGAGCAGAATCCTCTTTCGTATGACCCGGTTAATAATGTAGTCAACTATTCCGCTGAGACCGAATTGCGAGCCAGCGATTTCCATGAAATCACAAGACTCACAAAAAAGGATTTCAATGGAGATGCCAGCCGTGTGCCTAATTTGCAGTATTATGCTGTAGCGATGGAAGGTGCATTGGATTTCCGCTTCTCGGATTACGCTACGTTGACCGTGACGGGTGAGTTTAGTGCCAGCCATTCTCCTAGTGCTTCGATTTCTCCGTTAAACATGCCGCTTTCTGGTTCTACTGTCAGCGAGGCAAAGAACATGGTTCTTACTGTCGACTTCACACAGCGTTTCCGCGATGCGGAGTCCTCTAATGAAGATGAAGCAAAGTCATCGTCTGCAATCAAGAATGTGATGTACAACATCACTGGTATGGTTAACCGTTATACTGCAAAGAGTTACAATGAGAACTTTGGTAATACGTTGGATGATGTTTTCAAATATGGTTATGTTGGCCAGTTCATTACAGAGAAGGTTCCTACCTATGAGTCGCAACTTTATAATTATGGTGGCGTTTCCCGGTGGGCTATGGTGCAAAACAACTGGTATGATAATGTGACATATGTTCCTGGTAGCGGTTCACAATACAATCCTATCCTTGCCAACTATAATGAGCAGCTTTTCACCAGTGAAGAACTTCGTGACTTGCGCCCCTATCTTACTACTATTGACTACATTCGTGGATTTAAAGGCCTCTTCAATGGTGACTCACCGTCCTCGATATATGGATTGATTAGCAACGTCGGTGTACAGGGTGGCAGTTATGCAAAAGCTCAAAACGACTACCTGTATTTACAGGCAAAGGCATCGGCTGATATTTTTGGCCATGAAATAGAGATCGGTTTCCAGTATGACCAGATGTGGCAGTCGTCATATTCTTTGAGCGCATATGGTTTGTGGACCCTTATGCGTCAGAATGCCAACCGTCATATTCTTCAGATGGATCTTGACAATCCTATTGAGGAGCGTCGCGGTTCCCAACTCTATGTCAGTTATGACCGTTTGCTGAATGCCGAACAACAGACTCCGTTTGATGCAGCTTTCCGTGACTATCTTGGTCTCGGTGCAACCGAATGGATGGACATCGACCGTTACAAACCCGAAGACTTTGTGGCTGCTGGTGGTCTTGAAATGTTCTCCGCAAACGAACTCTTTAACAGTGGTAACTCCTATGTATCATATATTGGATATGATCATACCGGTAAGAAATACAATGGTGCAAACTGGACCCTTGAGGAGTTCTTCAACCCAACAGATACTAAGTACCAGTATTTGCCTTCATTCTCGCCAATTTACATGGCCGGTTATATCCAGGATAAGTTCTTCTTCCAAGACCTTATCTTTAACGTCGGTGTCCGTGTTGACTACTTTGACGGTAACCAGTATGTGATGAAGGATCCGTATTTGCTGTATTCCTCCTACACTGTTGGAGACCTCCGTGCAGGTCGTGCCACTTATGGCTATAATGGAACAATTTACTCTGGTGCTGGTGACGATTGGACTCCTTATGTCAACCAGGTTCCTGATGTGGACAACCAAACTGCTCCAACCATTGTCGGTTATCGCGATGCCAATGGCGTATGGTATGATGCCAACGGTGTTGAGGTCTCTTCGCCGAGCGCCGTTAATGGTGTTTCTGGTAAGCCTACTCCCTATCGTAACGATGATGGTCAGAAATCTGTTAACGATGGTAAGGTGCATGTTGATGGCGTTTTCGAACCCTATAAGCCGCAGATTGTGGCTATGCCCCGTATCGCATTCTCCTTCCCCATCGGTGACAAGTCACAGTTCAAGGCCAGTTATGACATTATTGCCCGCCGTCCTTCTTCGGGCTGGGAAGCTAGTTATCTGAGTTATCTCTATATGACACAGATTTCCAGCATAACCAATCCTAACCTCAAGCCTGAGCGTATCACCAACTATGAGCTTGGTTTCCAGCAGGCACTCAACACAACATCGGCTATCAGTATTTCGGCCTACTACAAGGAGACTCGCGATCTTATTCAGCTAATCCAGTACAACGGTGCAGATCCGAACCCCAACTACTATAGCTACGATAACAAAGACTTCCGTACTATCAAGGGTGTCACCTTGGCTTATGACCTTCGTCAGACCAAGAACATTCGTATCAATGCTAACTATACCTTGCAGTATGCTGAGGGTACTGGCCTTTCGTCCAGCACAATGACAGAACTTATCAAGGAAGGTTATACCACGCTGAAGATGCTCAATCCTATCAGCGACGACCGTCGTCATGAGTTCAAGGCCAATGTCGACTTCCGTTATCCGGGTGGCGCCAAATATAATGGTCCCACGATTTCTCGCGTCGTCACTGATAAGGAAACTGGCGAGAAGAGAAAGAAGGAAGTGAAACTCCTTGAGAATTTTGGTATCAACTTTATGGCTGTTGCCCAGTCAGGTCGTCCTTACACCAAGGCATTCTCCAATGCTCAGTCCACTATTGTTGGTGGCTATCGTGGTGCTCGTCTGCCTTGGGGCTTCTACTTCAATATTATTGCAGACAAGGTATGGCCGGTCAAGGTTGGTAAGCGAGACACTTATATCACTGCCGCTGTAACGGTTAACAACCTGTTCGATATCCGTAACGTTGTTGGAGTGTGGGCCGTTACTGGCAACCCCGAAGACAATGGTTACCTGACCGATCCTGAAATGCAGCAAGTGATTAATGCATTTATGGATCCTCAGGCCTACCGCGATATCTACACGATTGCCCTTCGCAACGGAACCTGGAACTACTCCAGCCCGCGTACGATTAAACTGTCCTTGTCTTACAACTTCTAGTCTTAACGCGAAAAAATAATAAGAGATGAAAAGTATATTTAGCAAACTTGTATTGGTTTCCTTGCTGGTGGCTGGCATTACAGGGTCTGTAGCGGCTCGCGAGTGCACTACTTGCAGTAAACCCAGCACCAAAAGCGCTGCTGCCAGGACAAAGGCGGCGGTATGTAAGCGTGCTCAGAGTACTGCCGAATTGAACATCAACAATGTTCGTGCCCAGATAAACGGCTATGGCAATATGTGGTACGATGGTAGCGTGGCTCAGTATCATGTTCCGAAGAATAGCAATACTAATCCTCTGTATTGCGCCGCTTTGTGGATTGGTGGTACTGATGTTAACGACCAGCTTCGTATTGCAGCTCTGCGTTTTGGCCAGAATGGTGATGATTATTGGCCGGGTCCTCTGAAGATTGACAACACGGCTGCCGTTGACCTTGAGGTTTGTAACCGTTATGACAAACATTATGTCATAACAAAGGCAGAGGTAATGGAACTCATCGCACATTATCAGGATGGCACACTCAACTCCGGTGGTTACAACATCCCAGATGTAATTATGAACTGGCCTGCAAAAGGCGAGGGCGAGAATGTCTCCAATTACCTTGCTCCGTTCTTCGATGCTGATGGTGATGGCGAGTATCATCCTGATGCTGGCGACTATCCTTATTATGACTTCGACAATGAACTCTGCCCGCGTACAATCAAGGCAAAGAATCCTGGACAGAACTATGTCTCCCTGCCCACTATGGAAACCAGTGCCGGTATCGTCAAGGGCGGTATTCTTTCGGATCAGGTCTTGAAGGGTGACCAGACAATCTGGTGGGTATTCAACGATATGGGTAACACTCATACCGAGACAGGCGGACAGCCTATTGGACTTGAAATTCGTGCACAGGCATTTGCCTTCTCCACGAACGACGAGATTAACAATATGACGTTCTATTCTTATGAGATTATCAACCGTTCTACCTATGAGTTGCGCGAAACCTATTTTAGCCAGTGGGTTGACCCGGACCTTGGTTATGCTTTTGATGACTATGTGGGTTGCGACGTGAAGCGTGGTCTTGGCTATTGCTACAATGGTGATGAAAGCGATGGCCCCGGTGCCGGTAGCTATGCTGGCGTTCCTCCTGCGGTAGGTATCGACTTCTTCCAAGGTCCTTATATGGATCCTGATGGCAAGGATAACCCCAAGATTAATATTCCGTATATTAGAACAAATGGTTCTCAGCAGGCCAAGGACAACCTTGAAAGGTATAGGATGAAAAAGACCAATGGTCAGGACTCTCTTGATGCACAAGGTCGTCCTATCTACGATACTATCGCTATTACTGACAATGCTGATATCTTCTATGACAAAGATAATGGTGGCTATTGGGTGAGCCCTGCTAACACTCCGGGTGATCCTAATGCTTGGTGTGCCATCAACGGTGTCAACTTCGGTAACAATATTGTTGATGACGAGCGTTTTGGTATGCGCCGTTTTGTGTACTACAACAACGATGGTCGAGACCTTATTTCAGGTGAGCCTTCGAAAGCGAATGACTATTATAACTACTTGCGTGGTTACTGGATGAACGGTCAGCGCATGAAATATGGTGGAAATGCATCAAATACAGGTACCATTGATCTTGAGTGTGACTTTATGTTCCCGGGCAATAGCGATCCTTGGCATTGGGGAACTGCAGGTGTTGTTCCGTCAATTAATGCTGATGATTGGACTGAGGTTACCGTAGGCAATAGCCCCAATGACCGCCGTTTCATGCAGTCGGCAGGCCCGTTCACCCTTAAGCCAGGTGCTCTTAACTATATCACCGTTGGTATTCCGTTTGCCCAGGCTTCATCCTCTCCTGCTTGGAACTCAGTTGAACTTCTCCGTCAGATTGATGATGTCTGTCAGTCATTGTTTGAGAACTGCTTCAAGGTTCTTGACGGCCCTGATGCTCCTACGATGACCGCTCAGGAGTTGAGCAACGAAGTTATCCTCTACCTCCATTATGATAACCCTGAGTCGAACAACTATGGTGAGTCTTATTCTGAAGTTGATCCAGGTATTGTACGTTCTTTCTACAATGACGATAATGAACTCGTTGAATATTCAGACGATCAGCGTAGCTTTAAGTTTGAGGGATACCAGATTTATCAGCTTGCTGATGCCAATGCATCTATCGCCGATATTGGAGACCCCACTAAGGCCCGTCTTGTCGCCCAGTGCGATATTGAAAATTATTACGATACCCTTATCCTTAATGACAGAAATGAACTCGTAGTCAATAGCAATCCTTCACGTCCTATTAGTACACTTGTGAACTTCACTACAAACTCGCAGACGGGTATTCTTACCGGCGAGATAATGGTTGAAGGTGCCAATAAGGGTATCCAGCATGTTTTCCGTATTACCAGCGATGCTTTTGCCACTGGGCTCAACACCAAACTAGTCAACAATAGGGAATATTATTTTGTTGCAATAGCCTATTCTCAGAACTGCTTCAAAGAGTATTCGCAGACTGATGCTGCCTACCTTGACGGTCAGAAAGAACCCTACCTTGCAGGCCGTAAGAATGAGCGTGGAGGTAGTATTACTCCAATCACTGTTATTCCGCATAATCCTGCTGCCGAAGATGGTGGCAAGATGGCACAGTCCGAATTTGGCATGTGCCCCAATATTGTTCGTTTGGAAGGTTATGGTAATGGTGGCTCGGTTCTCCGTATGAAGGAAGCCTCTCTCCTCGAGCTTATGGGTAAGCCGGGTGAACCGGCCAAGGCTCCTGGCGTTTTCGTATCCAATGTTACTTCTTCGGCGGACAAGTCGTATATGACGAATCCCTGTATTATTCCCAATCCTCAATACGAGGAGAACTATGGTCCTATCAATGTCCGTGTCATCGATCCTTTGAAGATTAAAGAAGGTTCTTTCAATCTTCTTTTCTGGAACAAGCAGAATGGCTCTTCGGTTAATGACTCTGTTGCAGGTATCAATGACAACACTCAGTGGTGTGTAGTCCGTTCTGACGGCGGTCAAATCCCCATATCTGGTTCCAATGGAGAGGTTCGGTATGTTGATACTGTGTGGTCAGATTTCTATATCTCGCGCTATAATGAGCAGCTTTTCCTTGAACTTGGACTGGCAATCACACTGGTCAATCCCGAGGCTGCAGCCACTTCGCTCACGGATCCTAAATATAGCGATAATACCAAACCCTTCTATGGCGGCTTTGTCGGCAAGGGTGCTCTTCTTGGTAATGACATGACGTTTGCCAATGAAAATTATCAGTGGTTGAGTGGTATTCCTGATAACGATAATGTTATGACAACCAACTGGATTCGTGCTGGTGCTCAATACGCTGAGAGTGGATATGTTTCGTTCTATGGCGGTACAACACCGTATAGCCTGTCGGAGGTTCATCTCGACGAGGATTATTTCAAGACATATAAGAGTGGCAGTTCTTCTTCAACTCAGGCGCGTTCTGGTTCGGAAGCTCTTGACAAGAATCAGGAGTTCGAGGGCGTTGTCGGTGGCCTTTGGTCGCCCTATGCCTTGGTTTCTACCTTACCGTTCCATCCCGGTTTCAACTTCTCGTACTACATGCCAGAGGATCGTATCTTGGATAGCCTGAAGGTAAATAAGTACAAGATCCAGCGTCGCTTGATGACAAATGTGTTTAATAAGGCCCTCAACTTTAGCGACATGTCGCAGTTGCCCAGTGTCAGGATTGTATTCACTGCTGATACTTCAAAGTGGACCCGTTGCCCAGTCATTGAGATGTGCGACGACTATACTCAGTCTGAAGGCAATGCTCGCAAGTTCTCCGCCCGTGCCCATGCCTCGGTCGACAAACTTGGCCGCACATGCGACTCGCTTGGTATTGCACCCGATATCAATGACCCCAACAACCCCGCCTACATTGCAGCCGAGGGTATGGGTTGGTTCCCTGGATATGCAATCAATATTGTTACTGGTGAACGCTTGAACATTATGTTCGGTGAGGATTCGAGATATGTCCAGTACAACGGTCGTGATATGCTGTGGAACCCGACATATACTATGACTGACGGAACTCAGAACTATGTCTTCGGTGGTCGTCACTTTGTGTATGTTATGAATGCCTGCTCCCAGCCGTTCTATAAGTTTGACATTAATGTAGAAACAATAACCAATTTCCGTACTCCTTCGTATGATGCCGGACGTTGGGCAATGAAGATGCTCTCTTCGGTTAAACTTATGATGGATACTGCTTGGTTTGATGGTGGTCGCTGGAAGATGTACAATGGTGTCATTGCCAATGAGGATGATAAAAAGATGATTCCGTTCCGCGACTCGATTGCCCTCCTTTATTCGTCTGTTGCATGGGTGAACATGCCTCTGGTTTCGCCGCGCTACAGCTTCAAATATCCGGGCCATGATGAGACTCTTAATGCCAATAGTGCTTCCAACGGTATACCTTGCGATGTAACCATCAACATTGATGTTCGTTCGCAGTATGGCCTCTGCTTGTCGCCCAATGGCACTCCGATTCAGCGTGCAGATGCTTCGGCCACAGCAATCAACAAAAATATGCCGGCCTATCAGTTCCGTCTGAACGCAAGTGATGCTGTCCTTGAAAATCTGGCGGTTGGCAACGAAGCCCGCAAGAGTTATCAGGATTCTCTGCTTGAGGCCATCAATGTTGTTCCCAACCCGTATTACAGTTATTCCAAGTTCGAAACCCTCAGCCAGTTGGAAACCAAGGTTCGTATTGTCAACCTGCCTACCGGTATTGAGAATGGTGTCAAACAGGGTTGTATAATCCGAATCTACACTATGGATGGTACGTTGGTTCGTACGCTTGGTCCTACTCCTGTCAATTCCACTACTATTGATTGGGATCTCCATAACCAGACGGGTATTCCCATCGCCGGTGGTATGTACCTGATTCACGTCAGTGTTCCTGGCATAGGCGAACGAGTGATAAAGTGGTTCGGTACTATGCGTCCGGTCGACCTCAACTCGTTCCAGTTCTAACAATGAATGAATAACCGATAAAACATCACAGAAATGAAGAGAATATTTAAGATATTTGCAGTTGTTGTGATACTTGCGACGCTCACAGCGCAGTCGGCAATGGCTGGCAACGACGAGCGCCGTGGTACCTGCGGTGCTTCCGAGTTGCTCATCAATCCATGGGCGCGCAGTACCGGTTGGGGTGGAGTCAATGTGGCAAATGCCCGTGGACTTGACGCCACATTCGTCAATATTGCCGGTTTGGCATTTGTCAAGAACATTGAGGTGGCCTACTCTAACACTATCCTTTATGGTGGTAAGAGTGGTCTCAACAGTGGCGCTATCATCAATAGTTTTGGTCTTGGTGTCCGTGTGTTCGAGTCTGGTGTTCTTGGTGTATACATCTTTTCGGCCGGTTTTGGTGAACTTCCGGTGACTACCTATGACAGCCCCGAGGCTGGTGACAACGGTACGTTTGCCCCTAGCTATATGAACATCAATGTGTCGTATGCCCATAGTTTCACCAATACCATTCATGGCGGTGCAACTCTCAAGGTGATTACTGAGAGCACTGACAACGTCTCAGCTTCTGGATTCGCAATTGATGCCGGTATCCAGTATGTGACTGGTGAGAACGATGAACTGAAGTTTGGTATCTCCCTCAAGAACTGGGGTCCTGCTTTCAGTTATGGTGGTACAGGTCTCTCGCTGACTATGACTAATCACGCCGGCAACAACTTTACGGTTGAGAGCCGTTCGGTCGAGATAGAGCTTCCTACTTGCCTGAACATCGGTCTTTCCTATGACTTCCTGTTCGACAAATGGGATCAGCGCCTTACCTTGGCAGCAGCCTTCACCTCCAATGCCTTCTTGCGCGACAATTATACCATCGGTTTTGAATATGGTCTGCTCAAGATGTTCCAGCTTCGTGCCGGTTACATGGTTCAGCCGGGCAACTGGACTGGCGATTGGGCCACTGCCAACACTGGTATCAGTGCAGGTGCGTCGGTTGACATCCCTCTCTCTAAGAAGGATGACAATACCGGCCTCACCTTGGACTACTCCTATCGCACGGCTTCGCCGCTCCGTGGCACCCATGCCATTGGTGCAACGTTCCGCTTCTAAGTTCGCGAGCTAGGTAGACACGTAAACAGCCAAAAAAAATTGGGAAAGGCTTCACCTCCGATAGCCTTTCCTAATTTTTAGACGTCATAAAAAAATACAAAAACAATGTCTGAAATTAAATATTATAGTGAAGAAGGTCTTCAGAAGTTGAAGGATGAACTCCACCAACTTATAGCCTTCGACAGGCCGGCTGCAGCTGCTGCCATCGCCGAGGCCCGAGACAAGGGCGACCTTTCCGAGAATGCTGAATATGATGCTGCCAAGGAGGCTCAGGGTCACCTTGAGGCTCGAATTTCCAAACTGCAGGATCTTGTCGCCAACGCCCGTCTGCTTGACGAGAGCAAGATTGATACCTCCAAGGTGCTTTTGCTTTCAATTATCACCATCCGTAACATCAAGAACGGTGCCACGCAGCGTTATACAATTGTGCCAGAGAGCGAGGCCAACCTCAAAGAGGCCAAGATATCCATTACTTCGCCGTTTGCTTCGGCTTTCCTGGGCCATAAGGTTGGCGACATGGTCGAGGTCAATGTGCCGGCAGGCAAGATGACATTTGAACTTAAGAAGATAGAACGCTAAAGATAATTAACGTTATGGCAAGTATTTTCAGTAAGATTGTGGCTGGCGAGATTCCCTGCCACAAGGTGGCAGAGACAGAGCATTGCCTTGCTTTCCTCGATGTCAATCCTATAGTGCGTGGCCATGTGCTGTGCATTCCCAAGAAGGAGGTCGACTATATTTTTGACCTCGACGACGAACTTTTTACCGAGCTTCATTTGTTCAGTCGTCGTGTGGCGCGCGGTATGAAGAAGGTCTGTCCTTGCATCAAGATCGGTCAGGCGGTGGTTGGAATCGATGTGCCGCATGCCCATATCCATCTTGTTCCGCTCAACAAGCCGGGTGATCTTAGTTTCTCGCACCATGTGGAGATGAGCCAGGAAGAACTGGCGGCTCTGGCGCGTGAGATTGCTGCAGCTATTGACTAAAGAGCCATCGCCTCGGCAATCTTGTCCACATTCATGCTTCGTGCCGAGGCATCGAGTATTTCTTTATACAGGCCTCCTTGGCGGTATACTTCCGCAGGGAGGCCTGATTGTACCACATGGCCTGTGTCGAGTACGTAGAGGGCGTCAGAATCGATTATCTGGCCAATATTATGGCTTATGACAATTACGGTGCGCCCTTTCTTGATAGCGTCGATTGAATTCTTGATTTGTTCGGTGGCGATTGCGTCGAGGCTTGCTGTAGGCTCGTCGAGGAATATGATTGGAGGGTCTTTGAGGAACATGCGGGCAATGGCGATGCGTTGTTGCTGTCCGCCGCTGAGTTGGGTGGCATTGCTTTGGAAACCGTCGGGCAGTTCCATTACTTGGTCATAGATGTAGGCTTTGCGGGCGGCCTCGAGCACATCCTCGTGTGTGGCGTCGGGTCGACCGTAGCGGATGTTCTCCTCAATTGTGCCGCTAAAGATATGGTTTTTCTGAAGCACAAGGCCTATCTGCTCGCGCAGAGCCTGTGTATCCCATTCTCTGAGCGGTATTCCGTCAAGGGTAATTGTGCCGCTGTTGGGGGCATAAAACTTGTCCAGCAGGTTTACTATTGTGCTCTTTCCGGCGCCGCTGAGGCCTACCAGTGCGGTTGTCTTACCGGGTTCTATGGTCATTGTGAGGTCGCGTATGGCATGGGCGCCGCTTGGATAGGTGAACTCCACGTTTTTAATTTCAAACCTTCCTTGAACACGCTTCCCATTCCCCATTTTCCACTTACCGCTTGATTCTACCTCATTGTCGGCGTCAAGCAGGCCGAAGAAGCCTTCGGCATAGACGAGTGCGTCGTTCAAGTCATCATAGATTCGGTGTAGCTGGCGTATCGGCGCGCTTACGTTCGAGAAGAGCATTACATGGTACATAATCTTACCTATCGACATTCCAGGATAGTCTATCAGCACCAAATAGGCCGTCAAGATTATGATGAGCACGGTGCCTATCTGTTCCACAAAGGTCTTTAGCCCTTCATATAGGAACGATATGCGTCGGGTCTGCATCTGCTGCTCGGTGCTCTGCTCTTGGAGGGCTGCCTGCTTTGCGGCTTCCTCTTGTTCTCGGTTGAACGACTTGATGACGCCCATGCTCTCGATGATATTCAGTATCCCGTGACTCAACTGCTGGTGGGTGCCGAAAACGCGGTGGCGCCAACCTTTCATACGGCGTCCTTGGACGGCGGTAATCCAGAAGTAGACCGGGATGATGGCTGTGGCTACGAGGCCTACGTATACGTTGGCGGCATACATCAGTGCCAAAGCTAACACGGCGCTGGTGAAGAGCGGCAGGATGTCGATAAAGAAGTTCTTCACCGTGTTGCTGAGGCTCATGATGCCGCGGTCAATGCGGGTCTGCAGTTTGCCGGGCTCATTGCCGTCCTGGCTGAAGAAGGCCATGCGGAACTGCAGGATGCGGTCCACCACCCGCAGCGAGAGGTCTCGGCTCACGTTGATGCGTATCTTCTCGCCGAAGATGCGCTGCCCGAAGGTGACGAGTGCCGAAAGCAGTTCTTTCCCTAGCAGGATGATGCTGATGGTGACCAGTATGCGTGCGGCGGCGCTCCATTGGAAGCCCCCGTCGAGGTGCAGGAGGGCGTTGATTGCGTCCACCGCGCGGTCAAGTACCACGGCATTCACCTGTGCCATAAGCGACCCGGCGAAGGTCAGCAACAGTGTGACAAACAGTAGCCAGCGGTAGGGCAGTACGAACGGCAACAGCCTGCGCAGTAGGCCTCCGATGCCCATCTTCGAATCATTCTCCTTTTCCATATTCGGTTGCAAAGATACACATTTTTTTACAGCCGATAATGTTAAAAGAATGTTAAAACGGGAGTGCAGTGTATACTTTTTGCTTTTTTGTGGTTATTAGATATATATAAGTTATTTTATGAAAAAGACTGTCCTGCTGATTATAACTATTGTGCTTGCTTCAGCTGCTGTGCAGGCTCAACAGCGTGACCGCCGCGTTGACTTGGAAGTTCGCTGCATAAAGAATGCCTGTGTCTCGTCGACGGGCGAAATCTGGATGGTGACCCGATGTGGTGGGATATATTATTCCAAGGGGTTCGACAGCGTATGGCATACGGTCAAAGCCAATGCCGAAGGTGTCTTCTGGCACGAACCCACACTCGACCGTGTGGCATGCTTCGGCGACAATACCATTGTGGCGGCGGGCTTTATTCCCGACGAGGATGTGAAGAGTTATGATTTCGTCCTTCGCAGTACGGATGGCGGTCGGCGGTGGGATACGGTGCATTTCGCCTCCGGTGGACATCACTGGATCGACGGATTCTCCTTCCGTGCCGACGGTCGCCTCTGGATGGGGTCTAACAGCGGACTTATAGTCTACAGCACCGACGGAGGCCGCACTTTCACCAAACTGAATGACACCGCAATTCATTTGAATGTCAACGACATTTGTATGGTCACCGCCGACAGCGGCTGGATTGCCGATCATGGCAACCGCATCTTCTCCACTTCCGACAACTGGCACTCCATGCACCGCTGGCCAACTCCATTCGCCCAAGGACTGAGTGAACTTAATGGCAAGCACGACCGCAAGTCGGTTACGAGTATCCGCCTTTGGCGGGAGTATCTACTGACCATCGAGGCGGGCAGGAGTTATATCACGCCCCTCGGCGACAGCATCCGCTGGCGGCCCACGCGTCAGCCCCTCGTCGACTTCGAGGTCGACACCCTCACGGACAACCTCTGGGCTATCACAGATAGCGGCCAGCTGCTCTACCTCAAGGATCTGGACAATATACAGGTGATACATGAAGGATTGTCATCCGGATATAGAAAAATCTGCGGCATACTTGGCGGGCGCATCTGTCTGCTCACCGATAGGGGTGTGGTGCGGATTGCTCCAGACG
>CAJOFL010000029.1:25968-37878 GCA_905233895.1 uncultured Bacteroidales bacterium
AGGAGTTCGATTCAGTGGCGCGTGAACGTGGCGAGTATGTCAGCGATGCGTTGCCCACCTTCACCCATGGCGGCCGCACTTGGCGCAGCGACGGGAATAGCATCTATATGCAGGATGCCTTGGGGTGGTACCGCATCGCCAAGCCGCTCGGCATCAGGGAAATGCTTCCCGACCCCGACCGCGACGACCGCGTCGTCATCCTGCTATACAATAATAAGAACTACAGTGTCGACACCGCTGGACGTATCGAACCTTACGTCTACCGCCAGCCGCTGGCTTCCTTTGTCGAAAGCGGCCTGAAGGGCGTGATTATAAAGACATACGTGTTGGGCTGCTTCCACTACGATGAGCATGTGGTGGCATACGTCCGCGAGGGCGACCGACTGCGCGAATGCGAGAACACGGTGGACAGCAACCGATGGGTGACGCGTTCGGTCGTTGCCGATAGCCTTGAACACACTCTGCTGCGTTTGGGCGAGAAGTACAGCCAGTTTCCCTCGCCGCGCGACTTCGGCCTCGAAGAGGGCGATGTGGATTTGGAGAAGGCATACCTCAGCGATCATGGCTGGTGCACAAGCGGCAGCGGCTACACCCTTGTTTTCATCAACCGCAGGGGCGACACCCTGACGGCTCGTGGACACAGCAATGTCGGCTGCGGCAACTATTTCCCATGGATGCTCCCGATGACCTTCATGGGCGATAGCGCGGCTTTTGTTACCTACCAGCCCATGTTGTGGAAGGCTTTGCTGCCAATGATGCCCGAAGGGATGATGCACCGCAGCTTCCTGTCGAACAGCAGCCTCGTTGGCCTGCGGCCCGGCGACCTGCTCTTCTTTGCCGACTCCAAGGGTATGGGGCGCGCCATCAAGGAGAGCACGGGGAACTACACCCATGTGGCTATCGTCGAAAGCACGACCCGCGACACGGTATGGGTTATCGACGCCACGCCGGAGGAGGGAGTAGCACGGAGGCCCCTGCGCTACCGTCGCGGTTTCTTCCCCGATGTCTACCGTTTGAAGGCGGATATTCCGAATGCTGATATGGAGGTGGTGATCAATCGTGCCCGCTCGTTCATCGGCCAGCCTTACGACAACGCTTTCCTGCCGGATAACGGCGCAATGTATTGTTCCGAACTGGTCTACGAATGCTTCCTCGACGAGTTCCACTCGGGGAACTATCCCGGCGACCATCTCTTCGAGGCCAAGCCTATGAACTGGCGCAATGCAAAAGGGAAGTTGCCGCGCTATTGGAAGAAGCATTTCAGAAAACTGAAGATGTCCGTACCCGAAGGCGTACCGGGTACCAACCCCACCGACCTCTCGCGGTCGCCGCTGCTGAAGAAGCTATAAAAGAAAAGCCCCTCTCCATCCGAGAGGGGCTTTCTTATTATTGGTTAGCATACTGCTGCACTTCGTCGTGGAAGAACTCGAGCTGGATGCCGGCCTGGCGGAAAAGTTCCTCGCTCTCGGCGCCGGCATGGTATTTGCGCTCGCAGACCACGCGCTTGATGCCGCAGTTGATGATAAGCATGGCGCAGGTGCGGCAGGGGGTCATACGGCAGTATAGGGTGGCGCCGTCGAGGGCGATACCGCGGCGGGCCGCCTGGCAGATGGCGTTCTGCTCAGCATGGACGGTACGTACGCAGTGGGTGGAGATGTGCCCGTCGGCGTCGATGGTTTTGCGGAAGAGGTGGCCCACCTCGTCGCAGTGGGGCAATCCCGAGGGGGATCCAACATAGCCGGTTACGAGTAGCTGCTTGTTCTTGACGATGACGCATCCCGACCGGCCGCGGTCACAGGTGGCGCGTTTGGCGACGGTGCGCGCGACTTCCATAAAATATTCATCCCAAGTGGGTCGGATGTATTTTTCTTCGCTTTGTTCTTTCTTCCTCCACCTGCCGGTTGAGGTTGTCGATGGTGCCGCCGTTGTCAAAACGGAAGTCGGCCTGGTCAATGCAGTAGCGGAGGTTCTGCTTGTTGGGGTCGTCGTTGTCCATCTCGCGCTGTTCGTTGGAGAGGAACGTCTCGTAGTCGACATGGTCGGTTTCCGAGCCGCGGAGCACAGCGCGCTCGTAACGCACCCGCGGGTCGGCGTCGACGGCGAAGAGGTAGAAACTGGGCTTTCCGCGCAGGGCCTGCACCTCGCCGGGGGTGCGCACACTCTCGATGATGCAGTTGCATCCCGAGGCGGAAGCCTGCTCGTAGAGCTGCTCCACAATCCACGAGGGCGAGTGTTGAGCCCGCAGGTCGTTGCCAACGGCAGCCATGGTGTCGCGGTTTACCTCCAGCCCGCGCCGCTTGATTTCCTCAGTCAGGAAGGCTCGCACCGAATAGTGCACAAATCCGCGGTTTTTCACAAGATAGTCGACGATGGTACCCTTGCCGGCACCCAATGTTCCTGTTATGCCTATGGTTATCATACCTTGTACTTGTATTCGAGTTTGGCGAGTTCCTCGTTGGCTTTGACGATTTTCTTTTTGAGGCCGGCCTTGTAGGCGGTGAGTTTCTGCATCATGGCGTCGTCGCCGAGGGCCATCATCTGCATGGCGAGGATAGCGGCGTTCTGAGCTCCGTTGATGGCTACGGTGGCAACGGGTATTCCCGGAGGCATCTGGAGGATGGCGAGGGTGGCGTCGAGGCCTTCAAGGCAGGAGCCTTTTATTGGTACTCCGATGACGGGCAGCGGGGTCTCAGCGGCTATCACGCCCGGAAGGGCGGCGGCCATGCCGGCACCGGCAATAATCACCTTTATGCCGCGACCTTGGGCGTTGCGGGCAAAGTCGGAGACCTCGGCGGGAGTACGATGGGCGGAGAGTGCGTTCACCTCGAACGGTATCTCCATCTCCTCGAAGAACTGGCAGGCTTTCTCCATGACCGGCAGGTCACTGGTCGACCCCATGATGATGCTGACGATAGGTTTCATAGATTGTCGTTTTGTTGTAAAACGTCAAGTTGTTTTTTTTATTGTATAATAGCTCATAATAAAAAGATACCTGTTGGCGTTATTACCTTTATGTTTAAGCATTTGACATTGCTTCTTGCATTACTTGCACTGTTGATACAGGCTTCTTATGGCCAGACGGGGCTTAAGATCAGCGAGTTGCTCTACCAGCCGCGAAGCGGCGAGGCAGAGTATTTGGAGTTGTACAACGACTCGGATGTTGCTGTGGATTTGGCCGATTATCATATCGTTAGAGTGTTGCACGATACACTCTCGACGCATTACCCGTTGCCGTCGTTCCTCGTTGCTGCACATGGCTATGTTGTGCTGACGAAAGATGCTTCATCTGTAATGAATTGCTATTCGGTGCAATATCCCCACCTGATTGTTGAATGTAATCTTCCGGCATACCCGAACGACGGTGGTTCGGTGGTTCTTGCAACCTCCGACAGTGCTGTTGTTGAATGGTTTGTATACAGTCCGGAGATGCATAGTCCGATGCTTCGAAACGAGGCTGGTGTGTCGCTTGAGCGGCGCAGTTTTAGTCGTGCTGTTGCCGAGATGTCCAACTGGTTCTCGGCGTCGTCGGTTGCCGGCTACGGTACTCCGGGTTACGAAAATTCGCAAAGCACCGAATGGCTTGTGCCGGAGGCGGCTTTCGACTTCTCGTCGGAACTGATCTCGCCCGATGGCGATGGTTATCAGGACATTCTGACCATAGAGTACAAGATGGACCGTTCCGACCTCATGGCCGACGCAAGGGTCTATGATGCAGCGGGGAATGCGGTGGCGCAGTTGCTCAATGCGGCGTTGCTTGGCTCGCACGGTTCGGTGGAATGGGATGCGGCTGGCCTGCCGCAGGGGCGGTATCTGGTGCTGATTACGGTATATGACCGTAGCGGCACACGGCAGACCGTGCGCCGTACTGTGGCGGTGATAAATAGCCGTTAGTTTATTTCTTCTCGGTATCGAGCTGGCAATAGACCGAGTTGTTGCTCAGGAACTCGGGTACGATGTTCTTCATCTTGCCCACGATGCGCATGTCGTCCATCGTCTCGAGGATGTTCCACAGCTCGTTATACTCGTTGTCGATGGCTTCAAGCGGATAGCGGCGTACCTGGGCGCGCATGATTTTCGGGTGGTAGGTGGGGATGGTGTTCTCCTTGGTGGCAAGGAGCTCCTCGTAGAGTTTTTCACCTGGACGTAGGCCGATTTCCTTGATTTCGATACCATGCAGGCCGCTGAGCTGTATCATTTTGCGGGCCATATCGTAGATTTTGACCGGCTTGCCCATGTCGAAAACGAAAATATCGCCTCCTTCGCCCATGGCTCCTGCCTCGAGTACCAGGTTACAGGCTTCGGGGATGGTCATGAAGTAGCGGATGATGTCGCGGTGGGTCACCGTAAGTGGGCCTCCGGCGGCCAGCTGTTTCTTGAAGAGTGGGATGACCGAGCCGTTGCTGCCCAGCACGTTGCCGAATCGGGTGGTGACGAAATGGGTGGTCTCGGTGGAACGGCTTTGGATGTAAATCTCGGCCATGCGCTTGGTTGCACCCATCACGTTGGTGGGGTTCACCGCCTTGTCGGTGCTAATCATGACGAATTTCTGCACCCCGTATTTGATGCTGAGATCGGCCAGGTTACGGGTGCCGAACACATTGACGTACACCGCTTCGTAGGGGTTCTCCTCCATGAAGGGCACATGCTTGTAGGCAGCGGCATGGTAGACAAGCTGGGGATGATACATCTCAAATACTTCTTCCATGCGGGGGCGATCCTTGACGTTTGCGATAACGAACTCCATGCGTTCCAGTTGGTCCTTGAAGGTGTTCTTCAGTTCGAACTGCAGGTCGTACATGGGGCTCTCGGCCTGGTCGAGCATGACGACCTTCTTGGGCTTGTATTGTATCAACTGACGGCATATCTCGGAGCCGATGGAGCCGGCGGCGCCGGTGACCAGCACTACCTTGTCCACCACTTCACGGACAATGTTTACGTTGTCGAGGCGTATGCTTTCGCGTTCCAGAAGGTCTTCAATCTTAATATCCTGAATCTGGTTTGAGGAGAAGGTACCGTTGAGCCAGGTGCTTACGTGCGGCACAGCCTTCACTGTCAGGCCCAGGTCGAGGGCTTTGTTGGTGATGGCCTGCTTGTGGAGCATGCGTATTGAGGGGATGGCGATGATGAGTTGGGTGACCTTCTTGTTGTCTATAAACTTCTGGTTCAATACCGAACGTACCCGCATAACGGGAACACCGTTGAGTTGCTGGTTTACTTTCGACATGTCGTCGTCGATAAAGGCAACCACGTGGTATTCCTTGGTCTGGTCCTGATGCAGTGCGTTGTAGGTCAGTAGACCCGCCGCACCTGCGCCATATATGACCACGTTGGTGGTGCCGCGACGTCGGCGGAAGAAGTCGTTATAGATGCGTTGCATGAAGAGACGCATCACAATCATCAGCATGCCGAGCAGCAGATAGAGAGTCATGGACTCACGGTAGGAGAGGAGATACTTGCTCGGTATAAGCGGTGGGCGCAACTGGTTGTTGAGGATATTGACCACCCAGAAAATCGCCACTGGGCCGATGGTGGCAATCAATATCTTGTAGATATCGCTCATGCCGGCGTGACGGATGATGCCTTTATAGGAACCAGTCACGAAGAAGAATATCAGAGTCAACATGCCAGACAGCACAAGTTTGATGAATGTGCCGCGCAGGCTGAGTCCTTGGAATCCGCCGCCGCGGAAAGCCTCCATCATAACGAAGGCGACGAAGAAGAGGACAATGTCGATAATTAGCACAATCCACTGGGGAATAGTGGAGTGGCGATATTTTTTAATCAGCCAAAAGGATAGTTTTTTGAACATGGGCCAATATTGTTTTATAATCTTGAATCAATAATTTCTCTGGGCAGGAAGCCTTTGACGTCGTAGATGACTCCTGGTTGCGGCACTAGAGCACGTAGGTCGATGCCTTTGAATTTTTCATGTGCCACAGCCAGTACTGCTGCGTCGAATTGGGCATTGTCGCCTTTGGGTAGTTGGTTGGTAATGTTGATACCGTATTCGAGTTGTACCCTTTCGGGATTAGCCAGCGGGTCGTAAACGGTTATATTATCGGTGTATTCGTTCAGGGTATGGTAAATGTCGATGACTTTGGTGTTGCGGATGTCAGGGCAGTTCTCCTTGAATGTGAATCCAAGAATCAGTATGTGGCTGTCTTTCACAGGCACTCCCTTGAGGTTCATCTGCTTGATGGTCTGTGTGGCTACGTAGTTGCCCATCGAGTTGTTGAGCCGTCGGGCATTACACATCACTCGCGGCAGCACACCGTAGAGTTGCGAACGCTCAATTAGATAGTAGGGGTCCACAGATATGCAGTGTCCACCGACGAGACCGGGTCTCATCGGGATGAAGTTCCATTTACTAGAGGCGGCCTCGATGACATCGTGGGTGTCGATGCCCATGGCATTGAATATCTTGGCCAGTTCGTTGACGAAAGCAATGTTGACGTCGCGTTGTGAGTTTTCAATTATCTTGCTGGCTTCAGCCACTTTGATGGATGGCGCACGGTGAGTGCCGTTTTTGAGGACCGAGTTGTACATCGAATCGATGAGTTCGGCCGCCTCTGGCGTGGAGCCAGAAGTCACTTTGCGGATGGTTTCCACACTGTGGCTTCGGTCGCCCGGGTTGATGCGCTCGGGCGAATAGCCACCATAGAAGTCTGTGTTCAGTTTCAATCCGCTGACTTTTTCGACTGTGGGCAGGCATGTCTCTTCGGTGACGCCGGGGTATACCGTGCTTTCATAGACTACTATATTCCCCTTCGTAATAGCTTTTCCAACCACTTCCGACGCACCGATGAGTGGCTTTAGGTCGGGGCGGTTGTTGTCGTCGACGGGTGTCGGAACAGCCACAACGTAAATGTTGCAGCCCTTGATGTCGTCGATGTTGGAAGTGCAGCGGAATCCATGTTTTTGGATGGCCTCTTGAAGCAGGTGGTCTTCCACCTCCAGTGTCTCGTCGTGCCCCTTCATAAGGGCGTTTACGCGGCTACTGTTGATGTCGAAACCTATGGTGGGGTATTGGGTCGAGAATAGGCGTGCCAAGGGCAGACCTACGTACCCGAGGCCAACTACACATATCTTTATTTCGCTGAGAGTCATCATATCTGTGAGACTATGGTTTCGAGTTCTTCATCGGTGAGATAGGGGTGCATTGGCAGCGAGAGAACTGTCTCTGTCAGACGCTTGGCCACAGGGCATGGCTGCTGTCCGAGGTTGGCGAAGGCTGTTTGCTGGCTCATGGTGCGAGGGTAATAGACCATCGAGGGGATGCCGGCGGCCTTGAGGCGAGCCTGTATCTCGTTGCGATTCTCCACTTGTATGGTGTATTGCGCCCACGAGGAGAGGTATCCGTCGGGAACCACGGGAGTCGTCACCTTGCCTTGCAACAACTCGGTGTATTTACGTGCCACGCGGTTGACGGCTTGCAGTTCATCGTTGAAGTGGCGCATCTTCACCTGAAGCACGGCGGCATGTAGTGTGTCGAGGCGCGAGTTGAGGCCTATGCGGACGTTGTCGTACTTATCGGTTCCTTTGCCATGGACGCGGAGCGAACGCAGCAATGTGGCATAGTCGTCGTTGTCGGTGAAGAGGGCGCCGCCGTCACCGTAGCAGCCCAGGGGTTTGGCGGGGAAGAAAGAGGTGGTGCTTATGTCGCCAAAAGAGCAGGCTCTCTTGTCGCCTATGCTACCGCCGAAGCCTTGTGCGCCGTCCTCGACGAGGAGCAAGCCTTGCTCCTTACAGAAACTCTGCAGCCAAGGGTATTCCGCCGGTTGGCCGAAAAGGTCGACAGCGATTACGGCCTTAGGTTTTAGTCCTAATTTACGACAGACTTTTATGTTATCATATATGTCTGCAACCTTAATATTGTATGTCTCATCGAGCACGTCGATAAATACTGGCGTGGCGCCCACCATAGCCACAGCCTCGGCAGTGGCGAAGAAGGTGAAATCGGGCACAAAGACAGCGTCGCCGGGCCCGATACCTAGGGCCATCAAGGCCAGGTGCAGGGCGTCGGTGCCGTTGGCGCAGGTGATGCAGTGTTTCACTCCCACATAGTCGGCCAGCTGTTGTTCCAGCTCGGCTACCTGGGGGCCCATAATATAGGCTCCGCTGCGGGTGGCAGCGAGGATAGCTTCATCCATCTCGGCCTGCATGGCTTCGTACTGTCTATGTAAATCTCTAAACTGCATCGTCCATTTTTCCTATTATCTTTGCGGGTACGCCGGCCACGATAGCATAGTCAGGTACGTCCTTGGTCACCACGGCACCAGCACCCACCAGTGCGCGGCGGCCGACGGTGTGGCCGCATACAATGGTGCAGTTGGCACCCAGAGAGGCCCCTTCGCGGATGAGAGTGCGCTCGTACTTGCCGTTGACAGAGTGGTCGGCACGGGGGAACAGCACATTGGTGAAGACGCAGCTAGGCCCGAGGAACACATTATCTTCGATTTCCACACCCTCGTAGACTGACACGTTGTTTTGGATGCGGACGCCGTTGCCGATCTTGACATTAGGGCCGATATTGACGTTCTGTCCAAGCGAGCAGTTTTCGCCCAACGTAGCACCTTTTTGGATATGGCAGAAATGCCATACCTTGGTGCCTTTACCCAGGGTTACGCCGTCGTCGACGTAGGAACTTTCATGTATGAACACGTCGTTTACCATCCGAATGGGTGTTTTGAGAGAGGATATTTTGCCATAGGGTGGTAGTCGCCCGTGAGGCCTATGGGGTCTGCATGGCGTATGTCGTAGACGGTCTGGATACAGGGTTTGGCTTCGCTGATGCGGAAACCGCGACCGGCAAGCACTTCCTCATAGGAACGGGTGTGCAGGTCGGTGAAGCCTTGGCTGAACTCGAATTCCTGTCCGTTGACCAAAATGCTGCGGTAACTTCCGCTATGTCCTTCGGGCACGTGGTCGCCGTTAATGCTTAGGAAGTAGCGCACCCGAGCCTGCTTGAGTTCCAGGTAGCCTGCCACGCGGTCGTGACTGCTGATATGCACGATGTTTTTCTGTACTGGGCCGAAGACCCACTGTAGCATGTCGTAGAAGTGGACGCCGATATTTGTGGCCACACCGCCGCTTTTCTGAATATTGCCTTTCCATGAGGCGTAGTACCAGTTGCCTCGGGGGGTGATATAGGTGAGGTCGACATCGTAGACCTTGTCCTTGGGGCCTTCAGTGATTTGTTTTTTCAGTGCAACCACCGACGGGTGGAGGCGCAGTTGGAAAATGGTGTATGCCTTATGGCCAGTCTCTTCTTCAATCTGCTCCAATGCGTCAATGTTCCAGGGACTTAGCACCACGGGTTTCTCGCAAATCACGTCGCATCCCAGGCGCAGGCCGTAGCGGGTATGTGCGTCGTGGAGGTAGTTGGGAGAGCAGACGCTGAGGTAGTCGATGTGGTTGCCCTGCGATATGAACCAGTTGTTATGGCGGTCGAAGAGTTCCTGTTCGGTGAAGAAAGATGCATGTGGGAAGTAGCTGTCGATAATGCCTACCGAGTCGTTCTTGTCGTAGGCGGCGACGAGGTCGTTGCCTGTTTCGCGAATGGCTTTCAGGTGGCGCGGTGCTATGTAGCTGCCGACTCCTATGAGTGCAAAGTTCTTCATTTTTTTAGTAGTTAAGTAGTTAAGGTATTCCCAATATTCTTCAAACATATAGTTACGCTGTCGGTCCAGTAGGGTATCTCTTGGTTGAAGGTCTCTTTGAATTTGGTCTTGTCGAGTACCGAGTAGGCCGGCCGTTTCACTGGCGATGGGAACTCGTCGCTGTGGCAGGGGAGAATGCGGCAGTCGATGTGGCCGCTTTGGCGGGCAATCTCGTGGGTGAAATCGAACCAACTGCATACCCCTTCATTGGCATAGTTGAAGATGCCGTCGTGCAGGAGGTACTGTCCGTTCTCGATGATGGTGAATACCGCCTTGGCCAGGTCGCCGGCGTAGGTGGGTGTGCCCACTTGGTCGAACACCACGTTCAGCTCAGGCTTCTCCGAGGTCAGGCGCAGCATGGTGAGCAGGAAGTTTTTGCCATACTCGCTGTAGAGCCATGAGGTGCGGAAGATGAGACGGCGGCAACATGCGGCAGCCTTCTCACCGGCCAGTTTAGTGCGGCCGTAGGCGCCGGTTGGGTTGACAGGCTCGTCCTCACGGCAAGGGGTATTGTTGAGGTTGCCGCCAAAAACATAGTCGGTGGAGAAGTGGATAAGGGTGCCTCCAACTGCTTGCATGGTGTCGGCCATGTTTCCCACGGCGTCGCCGTTGATACGCAGTGCGGTGGCCTCGTCGCTTTCTGCCTTGTCTACGTTGGTGTAGGCTGCGCAGTTGATAATGAGTTTTATGTCGTGCTGCCGCACACAGTCCTCAACCGCAGAGCGGTCGGTGATATCCAATTCCTCAACGTCGGTGAACAGCCACATGTGGCTCGATTTGGGAGCCAGCAGACGGAAATGTCTGCCCAGTTGTCCGTTGGCGCCTGTGAGGAGGATGTTCATTGCAGTTCGGAGTTGAATGGGGTCTGGAAGTCGGCGAAGAGGGGATGGTGACGGTCTTTCTCAGAGAGGATTACCTGGTCGGGATTGATGCGCCAGTCAATAGCCAGTGCGGGGTCGTTCCATGCTATGGCCCCTTCGGCCTCAGGATGGTAGTATTCGTCGCACTTGTATTGGAAAATGGCGGTATCGCTCAGCACGGCGAAGCCGTGGGCAAAACCTTTGGGCAGGAAGAACTGGCGTTTATTCTCGGCCGAGAGTTCGACGGCCACGTGACGGCCGTAGGTGGGGCTGCCCTTGCGGATGTCGACGGCGACATCAAGTACGCTGCCTTCAACCACACGCACCAGTTTGGCCTGGGCAAAGGGAGGAAGCTGGAAGTGCAGGCCTCGCACCACGCCACGGCAGGAGCGGCTTTCGTTGTCCTGCACGAAATGGACATCGATGCCGGTAGCCGCCTTGAAGTCGCGGGCGCTGAAGCTTTCGAAGAAGTATCCACGGGCGTCGCCAAACACGCGAGGTTCGACGATGAGCACTCCTTCTATGTCTGTTTTTATTATATTCATATTAGTTTGAGGAGGTATTGGCCGTACTGGTTCTTGGCCATGGGTTGTGCTATGCGGCGCAGGTCGTCGGGGGTGAGCCAGCCGTTCTCATAGGCGATGCTTTCGAGACAGGCCACCTTGAGGCCTTGGCGTTTCTCGATGACTTCGATGAAGGTGGAGGCTTCGGCCAGCGAGTCGTGGGTGCCGGTGTCAAGCCAGGCGAATCCGCGACCCATGAGTTGCACGTTCAGTTTGCCGTCGGCGAGGAATGCCTGGTTTACGGAGGTTATCTCCAGTTCGCCGCGGGCGCTGGGTTTTATACTTTTGGCCACGCTGACTACCTTGTTGGGGTAGAAGTATAGGCCTACTACGGCATAGTTGGACTTGGGATGCTGCGGTTTCTCTTCGATGCTGAGCACACGCCCCTCGCTGTCGAATTCAGCCACGCCGTAGCGTTCGGGGTCGGCTACCCAGTAGCCGAAGACGGTGGCTTTGTTCAACTGGTCGACATTGTAGACGGCCTGACGGAGCATCTTGCCGAGACCGTTGCCGTGGAAAATATTGTCGCCAAGGACGAGGCATACCGAGTCGTCGCCGATGAATTCTTCGCCGATTATGAAGGCTTGGGCCAGTCCGTCGGGCGAGGGCTGTTCGGCATAACTGAAGTTTACCCCGAAGTCGCTCCCGTCGCCGAGGAGACGTTTGAATGCGGGCAGGTCGTGTGGGGTGGAGATGATGAGTATGTCGCGGATGCCTGCAATCATCAACACGCTGATGGGGTAGTAAACCATCGGCTTGTCGTAGATGGGCAGCAGTTGTTTGCTGACACCCTTGGTTATAGGGTAAAGGCGGGTGCCGGAGCCACCC
>CAJOFL010000030.1 GCA_905233895.1 uncultured Bacteroidales bacterium
TGACCGGACTTTCCGGCACGACAGCCCATATCAACACCGAAACCGAGTTTGACGCCCTGCTCGACCATTTCTGCGACTATGCACAGGAGGGGGCGCAGGTGATGTTCTGCAGCGTAAGCTCCAACAGCAAGGGCAGCTCCACCAATACCCCCACCTCCATCAGTACCAACGACCGCGAGGAACTGAAAGCCTGGATGAAAGAGATGGAGAAAGCCGGCAAGACCGTCCAAGTGACCTACGATGAGGGTAGCAACACCTGGAACGGCCGTGCCTATGCCAACATCAGCAACCACGACTCGTACGGCGAGCCGCAGAACTACACCGGCACAATAGTGTTCGTACCCGTGCCCGAACTCGACAATCCGCCGCTCGACGGTGTGGCCATGGCGCTGCAGGTGGACGACGACGAGACCTACATCGTCACCGTCTACGGCATGATTATCCGCTTCGACACCGTTGTCGACCACGATTTCATCCGGATTCTTCAAGACTCCCCGGCAACAATCGAGGGCATCGGCGGGACACATACCGACCTCAATGGCACCACTTTCCTCTCGCTCGACATGGTCGTCCCCGAGAGCGGAGTGATAGAATTTTGAAAAAAAATAATTACCCCTGTAGTTTTTCGCCTTCTGGTTACGTTCTTATAGTCGAAAGAAAAATCACAAACAACAAAATAACAAACATCAAAAAAAAACATCAACAATTATGAAGAAAAACATCATTTTCGCTGCCGTCGCAGCCGTGGCCCTTGCCTTCACCGCTTGCACCGAGGAACCCATCATTGACAATGGCGGCAACGTCACCCCCACCCCCCGTGTGAAGACCACCGCCGACCTTATCGGCACCAACTGGGAATACACCCTCGACCTGAGCGCCGGTATCGACTACAGCGAATTGGCCGACTGCATGGACAGCACCGACCTCGCCGCCATGCTCAGCCTGACCTTCGGCCTCAACTTCGACGCCGACTATGCCCACCTCACCTTCCCCGAGGATGTCATCGGACTCAATGTTGTTGAGGACGGCGACAACTACACCGTCGAGGAAATCCAGGAGATGGCCTACACCTACACCTACGACGCCAGCACCACCAGCGGCACCCTGACCGGTGGCAACCTGGACGACATCGTGGTTCCCTTCACCTACAACACCACTACCGACCAGATCACCATCGACCTGATGATTGCCGACGAAGGCGACGAGGCTAACGCCATGCCCTTCCAGTTGGTCTTCAGCCGCGTGGAATAAAAAGCATAGGTTAATAAAAAAAAGTGTTTGACATTGTGCCCCGCATCATCGGCGGGGCACTTTTTTTTTACAGGGCATGTAACTTTCATACCCCTGTTTTGCGTTATTATAGTGTGAAAGGTCAGAAAACGTTCAGCGAGGTGATGCTCCGCTACCGCGGGCTGCTCTTCTCGGTATGCCGCCGCCACGAGCGCAACGGCCTGACGGCCGACGACCTGCTGCAAGAGGTGACGCTGAGGCTCTGGGAGCTGAGAGAGAAGCTGTTGGCGATAGAACCGGCACCGAAACAGGCCGTATGGCTTTGGCGCGTGGCACGCAGCACCTGCATCGACCAGCAACGGCGCTTGCCGCAGTCAATGCCGTTGGCCGACGACTACGATGCCCCTGCCGAAGACACCACACTCCACGACACACTCCACGAACTCATCGCCCAACTGCCTGAACCCGACCGCACCATAGTGACCATGCACCTCGAGGGCTACGAATACAAAGAGATTGGTCGCAAAACTGGCATGACAAAGAACCACGTAGGCATACGCCTGATGAGGATAAAAGAGAAACTGAAACAACAATGGAACACAATATGACATTCGACAGCATCTGGGAACAGGAGGAGCAGCAGGGTCTGCAGCAACGGCTGCGGCAGGACTACCCCGCATGGCTGCGTCGTCGCCGGCAACGCCGCACGGCGATGGCCACCGTGGCCGTTTTGACGGTCGCCGGATTTTCGTTTTTCAACTTTCAATCTTCAACTTCAAAAGATTACGACTACATATGCTGCAACCGCAGCGGCATCGCCGAAGGCCATTGGGCCAAGGTAGCCTCGAACATCTTGACAATAGAGACATTATGAAGCGTCTGTTATTCATATTGCTGCTGCCTTTGGCATTTCTGTCCTGCTCGCGCGAGGTGGAGGAGGTGCCGTTGTACCGGCAGTATGCAGCACGGCAAGACCTCACGGTGGCGCAAGTGGAGGGCTTCCGCCTCAACGACACGGTGAAGGTCGACGTGGTAATCCTCGTGGCCGACGACAGTGCGGCCTGGCAGGGCTTGAAAGAGGAACTGGACATCCGCACCTCGGAAGGCATCACCAGTTGGATGGGCAATATTGAAAACCCTGCGCAGCGCGTGAAACGCAGCGTCCGCCCCGCCTGGCGCGCCATGGCCGTCCATGCCGACCGCACCGTGGCCTTCTACCGCATCGACACCGAGGCGCAGCGCCAGGCCCTGATGGACTACCAGATGAACACAATAGAAAAAAAACAATAAAAAAACACAATCAACGTTATAGCGATATGAAACACCTACTGAAATTCACATTTGTAGTGGCCGCCGTACTGATGCTGGCCAGCTGCTATAAGTGCCCGCCGGAAGGCGACCATGTGGTGGCATACACCGTCGACAAAGGCCCCGAGCAGCGGGTGTATCTTGTCGACAACAATGAGTGGCAGGCCCTGCTCGACCGCTTCTGCGACTATGCGGAAGACGGCAGCGAGGTTACCTTCTACAACGCCAACCATAAGGCTGCCAAGAGCCCCACCAAGGACGCCACCACCTACAGCACCACCGACCGCGAGGCCATGAAGCGCTGGATGGCCCAGATGGAGGACGCCGGCATGACCGTCACCGTCAGCTACGACCCCGCCACCGGCACCTGGAACGGCACCGCCTACGCTGTAGCACCGCAGCCGCAGATGGGCAACGGCGTGGCCACCTTTGTCGGCCCCGGCTATGGTAACGGCTTGGATGTTATTGTCACAATCGACAGCTCGAACCATACTGCATACGTCAACTTCGATTACGAGAACTATTGGCTTCACATGCCCTGCGGCGTGTTCCACAACATCTACGAAGAGGACGGCCGTATGATACTGGCTGTGTGGGAGTCCACCACCGGCAACGACACCCTTTATGTCGGCCGCAACTACATATGTTTCGCCTACAGCGGAATATGCCCCGCCAATCATACTCACGAATGTCTGCTGGTGCCTGCACCGTCCGACCTGCAGACATGGTACTGTTCCTCGCCCTACGACATCATCCTCAACCTCTCGCCCTATGCCATAGAGACTTATCCTGAGATCGGCATTGCACAGATATGCGCTCCGATGGCCACGGACATCAACTGCATCCCCGCTTTCTGGACCGGCAACTGCGAGATGATACGCTACTTCACCAACCGCACCGATGTAGACTATGAGCTCTCGCTGCGCTACACCTACAACAACGACAGCAGCTACTATATCGTCGACTCGCTCGGCGTCACAGGCTACCCCTCCGACGCCACCACTGCAATGCCAATGGTCATCCACGACTTGCACCAATACCCAGGATGCGCCAGTCAGTATGTGTTCAATAGAATCAATTAAACACAAAATAAATATGAAACAGACAATCAAACTATCAATCGCCTTTCTGCTCATGGCAGCCCTATTCGCCGCCTGCAAACCCGAAATCGAATTATCCGGCTCGGCATGGAGCAATTCTGTTAGTGGAGCTGATGACGATGGCGACCACTACACGGCCACCTACACTATGGTACTCAACACCTCCAGCAGCGGCATGCTCTTCTTAAGCATTAGCTACGCCGACGACGAGATGCCTTTCTGTTTCGCTATGCCCTTGACCTACACATGGGACGACAACCAGGGCACCGCCACGGCCACACTCACCATTCCCGAAGAAGGTACAATGTCATTCAACATCCCACTGAGTTGGAGCAAGACAACAGGTCTGCAAGCATCATTCAGTTCGATAGAGCATACATTTGAGATAGGCGGACCGATAGAGCTGGAACAGAAGACCTTCGCCAAGCCGTCGTCGATGGACGGCACCACATGGACGGTAGAGTTCGACGACGAGATGGACCATTTCGTCTACGAGCTGAATTTCGTCAGCGCCACCGCCGCCGTGCTCAACCTCACGATGGTCGAGGGCGAAGATTCCGAAAACATGCGCTGGAATGTCAACTACAGTTACTCCGAAGGTATCGGCACCACCAGCATTTTCTGGGAAGGCGAGAACATCCGCGGCGGCTTCTATATGCCCGATGCCACCCACATGCTCTTCAGCGACGGCGAGAACGGCCTGACATTCACCAAGCAGCAATAAGCCATGAAAAAGACAATCCCGATACTGATAGCGGCGCTGCTGACGCTGGCTGCCTGCAAGCCAGAGCCAATTGGCATGGTGCGCGACATCACCTATACCATCGCGCCCGCCGCATCTGCCATCGACAACGCCACGACTACCACAATCCACCTCGAGACCGAGGCCGAGTGGCAGGAACTCCTCGACCGCTTCTGCGACTACGCGGAAGAAGGCAGCGAGGTCACCTTCTACAATGCCAACCATAAGGCTACCAAGAGTGCCACCAAGGACGCCACCACCTTCAGCACCACCGACCGCGAGGCCATGAAGCGCTGGATGGCGCAGATGGAGGACGAGGGCAAGACCGTCACCGTGACCTTCGACTCCAACACCGGCACCTGGAACGGCACCGCCTACGCCATAGCGCCACAACCCCAGAACGACGACTGCTACACAGGGGTACTCGTCTCGGTGGGCAATCCTGCAATGGACAGAATCGTGCCGCCAGGACTAGTGGCCGCACTGCGCATCAGCGACGACAGCACCATGATTATCGCCATGGACGGTCAATGGTTCTGGAATGGACTGGTGCTGGACGGCGTAACCTACAGCGACGGCGACACCGTGACCCTATGCGGCACTGTGCTGACCACGCAAGACTACTACGGCAACGAATTTCTCGTCCTCGAACTGGGTGAAGCGGCTGGTCCCGACCCTGTACCTTTCGGCATGACCTATGTCTGCGACCGCTGGCCTGACTACATCGCCCTCATCACCATCGACCCCGTCTCTAACCGCTGCTACGGCACGTGGGCCATCGACCACGGTTGGTCACTCTACGGACTGCCGTGGGGCATCTGCTCCTACACCTTCACGGGCTATACCTGTCTGGAATGCCCACAGGAGTACCACTTCACCAACATCTACTGGAACGGTATCGATGTTAGCGGGACAAGCCAACTGCACGGCGATACGCTGCATATGGAATGCGGCGGCATGATTCCTCAGTGCAACACCTGCATCGGCGTGTTCGACATGGTGCGCAGCACACAGTACGAAACATGGGTGAGCACCAACAACGGCTACGACGTGGTGATGCACATCGACCGTGAAAACCGCGTGGCTGTGGCCTCGACCCCGGCGAACTACATCAACACCATTGTCGACTTCCCGCAGGGACGTTTCCACTACGAGGACGACGAGTACGGCAACCGGCAGACCTACCTCGGCATCTACCCACCGGTGCTCGACACCACTCCCCTTTATGGCAATGCCTACAACATCCTGCAGGTCAGCCCCACACAGGAGGAATGGCGCTTGATATGCGACTGCCTCAACCCGCCCACCTTTGTCTTCAACCGCGTCGACTGAAAACTTTAAAATAGCAAACCTACCGCCAGCCTGCCCCCCAAAACGGCAGGCTGGCGTTTTTTTTTCGTTTATCGAGCAGCAACGGAAAGCAACACACTCGAAAACAACCAATTACAAAAACCGAATCGATTTTTGAAAAAAGTCCGAAAAACGGCCGAAAAAGGCAATTTGCAACTTGCTATAAATCAACACCAAAGAGCCACCCCCTCTTACTCCCCTCTTACTCCTCTCCTACCCCTCCCTTTACCCTCGGTTAAAATAGTAAGTGTTGAGAAGTGGAAGATAAAAAGAAAGGCAGGTGTAAGGAAAGGTTGGATGGCTCCTTGACAGCGGATTTGGCGGTCGCCGGGAGGTGGTGGACTGCCACCGGGACTAAAAAAACATTGTTTCATTTTTTTTTGTATATTTGTTTTGTAAAAAAAAAGAAAATAAATGATTAAAAGTCAGTTTTTCAACATGGTACAACAATATACAAAACGATTTGCCCTAGTAACGATGTTAATGCTTTTTTCTTTGAATGTCTTTTCGCAGAGCAAAATTGATTCGCTTTGGGCGTTCTTCAAAGAGTTTCACCTATCAGCCGAAGTAGGTTACAACTATCTCCTTCCGAGTGTCGCAGAATTTCATCAGCAATCGGACTTGGTTGATTTTCATTATGCTATTGGAAATCCTGACAGCAAATATTTTCAGCATCACCAGTGGAATGTTGCCGTTGCGGCAGAAAACAATGCTGTGAAATGGAGACTCGCGCTGGAACGCGACTACTTGGGCTATGAGTATTACGGAGCCACTTTTGATGCCGACTATTTTCGAACGGCCTTATCATTGCAGTTTTTCATCTTGAACAGACGCAGCCTACAGATTCTTATAGGGCCGTCTCTGGAGTTAGGCTGGATTACAAATTATGATTACTCCAAAGATGGAATCACTATGCACAACCCAAATATCGGACAAACATGCGGTATCAACCTGCTTTTTCCGATGACGGTTCTGTTCCCTATTGCAAAACACAGCCGGATATACGTAAATGTGGCTGGTGGAGTGCATCTGCGCGATGATCACGAGATTCCGTACTTTGACCATTGGGGGCGGCATGGGTATGGACCAGAGGCGGAATTAAGGTCATACTGTCCGTTGAGCATCGGGGTCGGATACGGCTACTCCTTTTAAAAGATACTTATTGACGGCGACTGCCACCAGGACTGACAAAGTGTCAGCCGGTGGCAGTCGCTGGCAGTTTTATGGGGGTTGGCACGGATGTTGATTATTCTCTGTCGGACACGTCCGACGGGTCAGACCAGTCAGACCAATCCGACAACAACGAAGTAAAACAAAAAAAACATAACAGTTATGACAAACATCAAACCTTTAGCAGACAGAGTCCTCGTGCGTCCCGCCGAGGCTGAACAGAAGACCGCCAGCGGCATCATCATCCCCGACACCGCCAAGGAGAAACCGCAACGCGGCGAAGTCCTCGCCGTGGGCAAGGGCACCAAGGACCACGAGATGACCGTCAAGGTGGGCGACCAAGTCCTCTACGGCAAGTACAGCGGCACCGAGATAGAGATCGACGGCGAGAAGCTGATGATCATGAAAGAAAGCGATATCTACGCTATCATTTAAAGCTCAAACAAAACTAAAAAAACAAACAAAATTTATTAAACTCAAACAAGACAATTAAAAGATTTTTTTAGTTTTTTTTGTTTTGGTTGAGAAAAGAAAGGAACAATATTATGGCAAAGCAGATAGTTTTCAATAATGACGCTCGCGAGCAGCTTCGCAAAGGCGTCGACGAGTTGGCAAATGCAGTGAAGGTGACCCTCGGCCCCAAAGGCCGCAATGTGGTTATCGACAAGAAATTCGGTGCCCCGCAGGTGACCAAGGACGGCGTGACCGTGGCCAAGGAAATCGAGCTTGAGGACGGCATCCAGAACATGGGCGCCCAGATGGTCAAGGAGGTCGCCTCCAAGACCAACGACCAGGCCGGCGACGGCACCACCACCGCCACCGTGCTGGCACAGGCCATCGTCAACACCGGCCTGAAGAACGTCACCGCCGGTGCCAACCCCATGGACCTCAAACGCGGCATCGACAAGGCCGTGGCCGAGATTGTGAAGAGCATCAAGGAGCAGGCCCAGGAGGTCGGCGGCGACATCCAGAAGATCCGCCAGGTGGCCACCATCAGCGCCAACAACGACAGCGCCATCGGTGACATCATCGCCGAGGCCATGGAGAAAGTGACCAAGGACGGCGTCATCACCATCGAGAACGCCAAGGGCATCGACACCACCGTCAAGGTCGTCGAGGGTATGCAGTTCGACCGCGGCTACATCAGCCCCTACTTCGTCACCGACACCGAGAAGATGGAGTGCAGCTACGACAACCCCTATATCCTCATCTACGACAAGAAGATCAGCACCATGAAGGACCTCCTGCCCGTGCTCGAGAAGGTCGTCAACACCGGCCGTCCGCTCCTCATCATCGCTGAGGACGTCGAGAGCGAGGCCCTGGCCACCCTCGTGGTCAACCGCCTGCGCGGCAGCCTGAAGATCGCCGCCGTCAAGGCCCCCGGCTTCGGCGACCGCCGCAAGGAGATGCTCGAAGACATCGCCATCCTCACCGGTGGCACCGTCATCAGCGAAGAGAAAGGCTACAAGCTCGAGGACGCCGACCTCAGCATGCTCGGACAGAGCGAGAAAATCAGCATCGACAAGGACAACACCACCATCGTCAGCGGCAAGGGCAATAGCGATGCCATCAAGGCACGTGTTGGCCAGATCAAGGCCCAGATCGAGAAGACCACCAGCGACTACGACCGCGAGAAGCTGCAGGAGCGCCTCGCCAAGCTGGCCGGCGGCGTGGCCGTCATCTACGTCGGCGCCGCCTCGGAGGTCGAGATGAAGGAGAAGAAAGACCGCTTCGACGACGCCCTGCACGCCACCCGCGCAGCCGTCGAGGAGGGCATCATCCCCGGTGGCGGCACCGCCCTCATCCGCGCCGCCCAGAAGCTCGAAGGCGTCAAGCCCGAGAACGAAGACGAGAAGCTCGGCATCGAGATTATCCGTCGCGCCGTCGAGGAGCCTCTGCGCATGATTGTCGAGAACGCCGGCCTCGAAGGCAGCGTCGTTGTCAATGAAGTCAAGAACGGCAAGGGCGACTACGGCTACAACGCCCGCGCCGAGAAATACGAGAACCTGTTCCAGAGCGGCGTCATCGACCCCGCCAAGGTGACCCGTGTGGCCCTGGAGAACGCCGCCTCTATCGCCGGCATGCTCCTCACCACCGAGTGCGTCCTCTGCGACATCAAGGAACCCGAACCCGCAGCCCCCGCCAACCCCGGCATGGGCGGCATGGGCGGCATGTACTAAGCCAATAATTCCATGGGATAAAAAAGGCGCTCATTTTTAAGCGCCTTTTTTATTCCACAAGTTTGAACCGCATCCGCCAAGTGTGGGTGTCGGGGTTGTAGTCGTGGGAGATAATTTTAAAGATGCCAATCTCTGCGGTGTTTTTCACATGGGTGCCGACGCAGGCGCAGAGGTCGTAGTCGCCGATACGGACGAGACGGAGCGTCTCGCTAGCATCATCTGGTAGCTTCCAAAGGTCTACTTCGGGTGGCACCTCGCCGCGCTTCACAAATTCGTAGCTTACAGGCAATCCTTGTGATATCACCTCGTTTACACGGCGTTCAATTTCCTGTACCTGCTCGTCGGTAGGACATGCGTCGAGGATATAGTCGCATTTGCTTTTCTTCCTTTCGATATGTGCGTTCCTCGACCGCGGGCAGCCGAACATCCGCACCATTGTTTGGTTCAGAATATGCTCCGCTGTGTGCATCGGCGGATACTCGTCTTTATTATGGGCATTAAGAATAGGTTCCTGTTCCATACTATTATTTATTCCATTTGTTATACATCTTTTTGTAACATTCAGGGACATCCTTATTTCCATCGAAAATATAACAATATTCCTCATTCACATACATTTTCCCTGTAGTAAGTCGATGAAAATTGCGGATATAACGGGCCGCTTGGGGTGAGAAATAGTAGTATGCGGCGTTGACACATCCCCTCATCAAGTCACTGTAATCTGCATCAGTAAAATGTTTGTATACTACAAATGTACGTATTTTCTTTAGCATAGGCCAAAATCTCTTGTCTGGCCAATTAGCAACGGCTTTTAGTCCTATACAGGCGATATCGCCACGCTCTCCTTCATCACGATAGTGTGACAAGGCCTCCTTTATCAGAACAAAATCCTGTTCGTTACGGAATCTTGCGAGGGCAGGAAGGCTTTCTAAAACACCCTCGTCTAAATACATGGATCGAATACGCGAATAATACTTTTGTTCTGGCGACAGCGTGTCTATAATCCGCTTCTGGCGCTCTATATGTCCCAAATTTTCGCAGAAGATGAGGATACTGTCCAACTCTTGTTGTTGCTCTGGGGTCATTCTGAAATGTGTATAGCAGCCACCATCATTCACAATCTCCATTGTTGACACTCTAAATGATGCAACGCTCTCTGTTAACATAACGTCATCGCCCCATGTGATTGTCGCAGTGTCGTTCAGACAGTCTTTCAACACCTGAAAGCATCCGTTGTAGCGACGATTATGCAAAATATCAAAAGCCATGGCTCTCACCACAGGAGCGGGATGTGTCTTTGTAAGCGATACAAGCATCTCGTTATTGCAAAGCGAGTCCATTCGGATATGACATCCCCACTGCTCAATCGGACTTCCCATCCAGCCATAGTCATTAACAGTCAGATACCGCGTGTGGGACAGAATGTTCAGCACGGTATCCAATGACATCGTATAATATCTCTCCCAAACATCAGATGTGTCTGACTGAGATAAATATTGTTCTGTCTCGTCTATACAATCTTCCGAAAGGACTTCATCAAAATTATAACTAGCTGTCTCACTTTCTCGAGAGCCACAACCTATAACAACAAACGCAAGTACCATAAATAACACACGATGTAAGAAACATATGGGTGTGCTCAATCCTCCCGTATGCATTGGCGGGTACTCTTGCTTGTTGTGTTCGTTGAGAACAGGTTGTTGTTCCATGCTTTTTGGGGGTTATTATTCAATGGACGTAAAACGCAGCAGGTAGACTTCTGAAAACAGATGTTAATGCAATGATTTCCTCTCGAAGTTGCTCGACAACCTCTTTATCTTGATTTTCAACAGCTTCACATAATCGTTCCATTATTCTAACCGCCCGACCACAGTTTGATTCCTCATAAGGTTCCCAGACGTCCGCAACGGCATATATGTCCGTTGGTAGGTAAAACAAATAACTTGTTCCATCTAATCCATACCTTCTTGAATCGGGACTTGCAGAACTGATAATTGCACAAAACATCGATTGTAATGAATCCACAAAGGCCTCGTCAACAGGAAGCCGATAAGTTGACAATCTTTCCTTTCTCGCTTTTCTGTTTTCTCCATTCCATACGGCATACCCAATCTTGCTTTTTGACTTACAAAGCAGAAGAGATTTGTTTATGGAATCGTATGTCATACAATATTCCGTCGTAAATGATGGCTCGACCTGATAGACAAATTTGTATGCAGTATCTATTCCGAACCCAAGAGGAAGTTTCTTGTCGAATTTGCATTCCTTTAAAGTGGCTTGGGGAATGGGATACATCCTTTCTTGTGCAACAGCAGAGAGTGTGATAACAAAAAATAGAGTGTAAAAGACCACACGCTTAAGGATTAAGGATATGTCCATTCCTCCAGTGTGCATTGGAGGATACTCCTCCTTGTTGTGGGCGTTGAGGATGGGTTCTTCCATGTGTGGGTTACTCTTCGGGGGCGAACATCGGGTCCCAGGCGGGTAGCATGATGGGCTTCTGGTCCATCATGGCGCGGATATTGGCGGGGATGTATTTCTCTTCGAGGACCACGCGGAACATGTACTCGTTGAACCAGTCGTTGGTCATGATGAGGTTGCCCTGCCAGCCGTAGTTGGGGCCCCAGCTGTTCTCGACCATCCACTTGATGGGCTTGCCGTCCTTGTCGAGGTCGACGGCGCAGAGGGTCATGGCGTGCGAGGAGCCGCTGGCGAAGGTGGCCACGCGCTGTTTCTTGTCCATGCCGAAGGTGGTGCCCATCAACGACTCGTAGTCGTAGTTGTTCATGTCCATCAGGCCGTTCTCGCGGTTGAGGAATTTTCCCACGTCGCAGCTGAAGTACATCATGGTGCTATCCTTGATGGAGGCGATGCACATGGGGGCGATATCTTCCATCGGGAGGTTGAGGTAGCGCCAGTTCTGGCCGTCGTAGACGTGGCGGTCGTACTGGATTTCATACACCTTGTAGTACTCGCGGGTGGGGTCGTTCATCACCATGTAGTACTTCGAGAAGTCGGTCTTTGCGAATTTCTCGTAGAACTCCATCGGGGTGTAGGTCTTGGTCTCCACTATCTCGCCCTTGGCGTCTTTCTGCTGCCAGGTGAACTGTGCAGGAGGCTCGCCCATGGTGAGGGCCAGCATACGGTAGATTTCGGCCAGCATCTCGGTCTGCTTTTTCTGGAGACGGGCAGGCGCACCTTTCTTGTCCATTGCGAAGAGTATAGTGGCCATCTCGCGAAGTTGCAGGCCGTCCTCTCGCAACTTGAGGGCTATGAGGTTACTTATGCTGGATGTGTTGTTGGTGTTGTAGGTCTCAGGCATCACGTCGCTGGGCACAAGGCCGTACTTGGCGATGAGGTTAGCCACGCCGGTGAACTGACCACCGTCGCCGATGGGGTTCTTAAAGAGCCACTGCACCTCCTGGTCGTCGATAGGCTTCTTATAGGTATCAATCATGGCCTGCAGGAAGAGGTTGCTCTTCTCCAGCTGGTCGTAGAAGAAGAGGTAGGCCTGCGAGAACTGGAAGTCGGCAGGCAGGTTGTGGTGACGTATGGCCTGGTTGCGGAGCACATTCATACCGGTGAACATCCAGCAGCGGCCTGAGGACTTCTGGTCGGTGACGGCCTTGCTGATGACGCGGTTGGAGAAGTGCGAGTCGAACTTGGTGGCGTTCTCGTAGTTCATAGCCAGTTTGGCGGGGCTGTTGTTGACAAGAACGTTCCTTAACGCCTTATCGCTTGCGTTACCGCCGAAACCTTTCTTCATTTGCTGCATCATCTCGGGAGTGATGCCGCCATTATCAGCAGGCTGTGCCTGTTCCTTCTTCTGAGCCATAGTACCGCCACAAACCATCATGGCAGCGAGGGCTAATACGATGTACTTTGTCTTCATATCGTTGTGTGTTTTTTTGTTCTTTTTTAGAGTGCAAAGATATGCAAAAATACCCACATGGCAAAACTTTTTTTGCCATGTGGCGGAAAAAGTGTACTTTTGCAGTCAGAATCATCTAAAGAGAAACAACTATGACAAAATACATCGGTGCACACGTGAGCGCAAGCGGGGGCGTAGGAAACGCCATACTGAATGCAGAAGCCATCGGGGCTAACGCTTTCGCATTGTTTACCAGGAACCAGCGCAGCTGGGTGAGCAAGCCGCTGGCACAACTGGAGATTGACGGCTTCAAGGCGTTGCTCGTCGACCGGGGCTTCAAACCCGAGATGGTGCTGCCGCACGACAGCTACCTCATCAACCTCGGGTCGCCAGACGAGGAGACCCTTCAGAAAAGCCGTGCAGCTTTCCTCGACGAGATGAAGCGCGCGGAACAACTGGGCCTCACGATGCTCAACTTCCACCCCGGGAGTCATCTGAATAAAATCAGCGAGGAGGAATGTCTGGATCAGATATCCCGCGAGATGAATCTGGCTTTGAGTCAGACAGAAGGCGTTACCGCCGTAATCGAGAACACCGCCGGACAGGGTACAAACCTCGGCTGGAAGTTCGAGCATATTGCACGTATCATCAGCGGCATCGACGACAAGAGCCGCGTGGGTGTCTGCATCGACACCTGCCACACCCTCGCCGCAGGCTACGATATCTCGACAGAAATGGGCTATCAGTTCTGCTTCGAGGAGTTCGACCGTCTGATAGGACAGCAATACCTCCGCGCCATCCACCTCAACGACAGCAAGAAGGGCAGTGGCAGCCATGTGGATCGACATGAAAGTCTTGGGCTAGGTATGATGGGTACAGCCTTCTTCAGCCGCTTTATGCACGACCCGCGTTTCGACGACATGCCCATCATCCTCGAGACTCCCGACCCGATGCGCTGGGCCGAAGAGATTAAATGGCTGCGAAGCCTGTAAAACATTATGGGGATGAAGAAAACCATAATATTGACATTACTACTCCTGGTGGCGGTAGCCAGTACACAAGCCCAATCCGTACCGTTGCCCTATTATGCTCCAACGACAACAGCCACCGTAGGACTCCGCGGTCCTGTCAAAGAGCTGGAGATGCAGGAGGTATACTATTTCGATGGCGAGGATGAAGCGGAGGATACCCTTTACTTGCACTTCGACCAGAAAGGCCGGCTGCTGGAACGCAACAGCCTGTGGCATGCAGAATACCCTTACGAAATACACATCTACTCCGGCGACCTGCTGACCGAGGTGATATGCTGGAACTGGGAGGATACCATACGCCTGTTCTATCATTATTCGGCAGACGGATGTCTAGATGCTGTCCGCTGTAACTACTACGCCTTCTTGGAAGAAAAAAGGACAGAGGACACTTCGCACATCCAGTGCGACGAACTATGCCGCATTACAATGGAGGAAAAACCGAACATGGATTCCACCTTCTACACCTACAACTCCGCAGGACATCTTGCAACAATGAGCGGCAACTACTATTCCAACAGTTTTGAATACAACAAACAAGGAAGACTTACAAGAGAAGTCCATATAAATGGCGCCTATAAAAGCATAACTGAATATATTCGCAATGAACATGGAGACGTAACAGAGTATAAGCGAACCTCTTCAGATAGCACCACCGAACATCATCACTACGAATACACCTACGACAATCACGGAAACTGGCTGACACGAAGAGAAGGTTCCAGCATCACCACACGCAAAATCGCCTATTATGAATAAAATACACCCCGATACATTGCCGTTCCTGCAGGAACTGACGGTGAACAACAACCGGCCGTGGTTCAACGACCACAAGGACCGCTGGTTGGCCATCAAGGCTGACTTCGAGGCGTTTACGCAGGCGCTTATCGTGGAGATGGAGAAATTCGACGACACGCTCGTCGGACTGACGGCCAAAAACTCGGTCTACCGCATCTACCGCGACACACGTTTCTCGGCCGACAAGACACCCTACAAGACCCATATCGCCTGTTTCCTCAGCAGTTGGGGTCCGAAGAACAGCGGAGTACCGGGCTACTACTTTCAGCTTGGCACCGAGGAGGCCTACGGTCTGAAGGGCACCTGCAACCTCGGCGGCGGTATCTTCATGCCCACCCCCGACGCACTCAACGCCATCCGGCAGGAGATATTCTACTGCACCGACGAGTTCCTCGCCATTATGAACGAGAAGAACTACAAACACTACTTCGGCAGCGAGTTCTTCACCATGAAGAAACTGCAGCGCGTTCCCAAGGGCTACCCCGCCGACTGGGAGTATGCCGACCTGCTGAAATACAAGGACTACTGCACCTCGTACACCATGCCTGACCGTTTCATCACAAGCGATAAACTCTTCGACGAGGTGTTGAAGGTATGGAAAGCCAGCGTACCGCTCAACCGCTTCGTTCAGCGGGCGATGGAGGACCTGAGATAATCTTTGTGTTCCTGCGGTACGCGGAAGCTCTCGCAGGCTTTCTGTATCGTCTTACGGCGCACCCAGTCGGGCAAAGTTCTGATTACAGGCAAGGTGGCGTCCCATTGTTTGGCAAGGGCAGTTGCGAAATACCACGCCTGCATCATCTTGATATAATATTCCTCACGGCGGATAGCGGCCACCCACTGCAGTTGTTCCGGCAAGAAAGCCTTGTCGAGGAAGAAGGCCTCCAGCACCCCGATACCGAAACGCACCGTGTATTCGTGCTCCGATGCCAGCCACCGCTGGACGAAAGGCTGCAACTCGTCGGTATGTTTGGCGAAGCAACGCGGACGCAGGCCGTCGCAGGTGGCCCAGTTGTCGACATACGGCAGGAATCGTTCCACCTCCTGAAGGCAACATGCAAAGTCCTTCATGCCACTCAACAATATGGCGTGCAGCTGGTTCTCCTCATAGTAGCGGTGCGGCAACGTTTCGAAGAACGCCAGAGGCTCAATCTCTTTGGCCAATGCCCGCAGTTGAGGCATGCGTACACCGATAATACTGTCTGCATCCACGTTAGGCACCAGCCTGCGGTGGAAGTCACGATACTTCAGATCCTGTAAGGCTAACAAACGTTCTTCTATCGTCATAACATCTTCAGTATTTTGTTTCTGGTGTGTCGCACTCCTGCGCCGAGTTCATCCGGTTCGATATACAATAGTGCCTGCCGGAGTTCCTCCTTCAGTTCGGGATATTGGGCACATTGCGCATAGGCCAATTTCATACATAGTGAGCGCACCCCGTATGGCTCATCGTGTCGCATCATACGATCGAGGCAAAAATCCAACAACCTAACATCAGCCTCTGTCCATTCAAGTCTCTCCAGCAAGGCCAACGAGATTCGACGCAGCGATGTATCTTCCGTTGAGAATACCACCTGAAGCAATTCCTCGCGGTGAGCATTGATATGTCCATTGTCGGCGAGCGGCAAATGTGTCAGTGCCCATGCAGCCTGCGACGAATGCCGTCCGTCATCGGACAACGCCTCCGCGAACAGGTTCTCACGTACTTTCGCATCTGTGTGAGCCCTCAGAGCCAATGCTTTAATATCTTCTATATGCATCACCATAACGCTGCAAAGATACGAAAAAAAATGTTTACAGTTTATAGTTTACAGTTTACAGTTTTAGTTTTTTTCGTATCTTTGCAGTCGGAAAACAAACAATATTAGATATGTCAAACACCAGCATTATCGACGGACGCCGCATAGCGTCAGATCGAATCTCCAACCTGGAGGATAATGAAATCTTTGTCTTCGGCAGCAACATCCAAGGAGCCCACGGCGGCGGAGCCGCCTGGTTCGCACATAAGCAGTTCGGTGCCGAATGGGGAGTTGGCGAAGGCCTTACCGGCCGCACCTACGCATTGCCCACTATGGAGGGCGAAGCTTCGCTAAAGAGGGCTGTGAAGAACTTCATCGCCTGTGCGAAAGAACACCCCGAACTCACCTTCCTCGTCACCGCCGTGGGTTGCGGCATCGCTGGCTATACACCAAACGAGGTGGCCCCTCTTTTCAAAGAAGCCACCTCGCTGGAAAATGTATTTCTACCCCAGGTATTCTGGGATTTTCTTTAATTACTCGTCTTTGTAGCCAGCGGCGATGCGGGCGCGTTTGCGCTCAATTTCGTCGAGGATTATCTTGCGGATGCGGAGGTTGTGAGGCGTAATCTCAAGGTATTCATCCTCACGTATGTATTCCATAGCCTCCTCAAGGCTCATCTTGATGGCTGGTGAGCAGGTGCTCTTCTCATCAGCACTCTTGGTACGCATGTTGGTGAGATTTTTGGCAGTGACAACGTTGATGACGATGTCATTACCCGGGCGCAGGCTCTCGCCTATCACCTCGCCGGCATATACATGGTCGCCAGGCTCGATGAAGAAGGGGCCGCGGTCTTGCAGTTTGCTGATGCTATAGGCCGTCGCCTCTCCAGTCTCCTTAGCGATAAGGGCACCATACTTATGGTCGTCCATATCGCCCTTCCACGGTTGGAATTCAAGGAATCGATGGGCAATGATGGCCTCGCCGTTAGTAGCGGTGAGGAGGGTATTGCGCAAGCCTATAATGCCACGCGAAGGGATGGTGAAGTCAAGCTGCACACGGTCGCCCTTGGTGTCTATCGTACCCACTTCGCCTTTACGACGTGTGACGACATCAATGACCTTGGAGCTGAACTCCTCGGGCACCAGGACGGTAAGTTGCTCTATAGGCTCGCATTTCTGACCGTCGATTTCGCGGATGATGACCTTAGGCTGACCCACCTGCAGTTCATAGCCTTCGCGGCGCATGGTCTCGATAAGGACAGAGAGGTGCATGATACCGCGTCCATAGACCAGCAATGCATCGGGCGAACCGGTTTCTTCAATGCGCATGGCGAGGTTCTTCTCCAATTCGGCAAAAAGGCGGTCGCGCAGATGGCGGCTGGTAACATACTTGCCCTCCTTGCCAAAGAAGGGTGAGTTGTTGATGGTAAAGAGCATGCTCATTGTGGGCTCGTCGACCTTGATGGGAGGCAGTGGCTCGGGGTTCTCGCTATCGCAGATAGTGTCGCCGATTTCAAAAGCCACGTTCTTGTCGAGATCCATCAGCACGGCACATATCTCGCCAGCTTCGACTGGAGTCTTTATTCTCTCTTTCCCAAGTCCTTCAAAGGTGTAGAGCTCCTTGATTTTAGTCTTCACTATCGAACCGTCACGTTTGGCAAGGGCAATGGACTGACCAGCCTGAAGGGTGCCACGATGGAGGCGACCCACAGCAATACGGCCCAGATAGGAGCTATAGTCGAGGCTGGAAATCATCATCTGTGTGCTGCCTTCGTCGGTCTTGGGTGCGGGGATATGCTCAATGATGAGGTCCATCAGGTAAGAGATATCGTCGGTGGGGGTGTTCCAGTCTTCACCCATCCAGCCCTGCTTGGCGCTTCCGTAGGCGGTGGGGAACTCCAGTTGGTCGTTGTTGGCTCCGAGGTTGAACATCAGGTCGAAGACAGCTTCCTGAGTCAGTTCGGGGTCACAATTGGGCTTGTCAACTTTGTTGACCACCACAATGGGCTTGAGGCCAAGTTCAATAGCTTTCTGGAGCACGAAACGGGTTTGAGGCATGGGGCCTTCAAAAGCATCGACCACCAACAGAACACCGTCGGCCATGTTGAGCACACGCTCCACTTCGCCGCCGAAGTCACTATGGCCCGGGGTATCGATAATGTTGATTTTGTAACCCTTGTAGCGGACCGAAACGTTTTTCGACAAGATGGTGATGCCACGCTCACGCTCAAGGTCGTTATTGTCGAGAATGAGTTCGCCAGTCTCCTGGTTGTCGCGAAACAGTTTGGCCTGATGAAGCATACGGTCGACCAAAGTGGTCTTGCCATGGTCAACGTGGGCTATAATAGCAACATTACGAATGTTTTGCATAAGTTGTATATCTTTGAAACAAGTTGCAAAGATACATAAAAATCCCGAACCGGTAACTTATTTTTTACACTCCAACGCCTGCGCGATACGGTCAAGTGCATCAAGCAACTCTGCCCGCGGACATCCAAGATTAATCCGGAAGCATTTCTCGTATGCATTCCCGCCAAAGGTAGTACCATCATTGAGAACAACATGGGCCTCATTTATCAGCCGGTCGGCAAGTTCCTTGTGAGAAATGCCATAGCCGCTGAAGTCGAGCCAAGCGAGGTAGGAGGCCTCCGGCAGCACGGCCTTCACCTTCGGCATACGCTCTTTCAAGAAACTATCGAGCGCCTGCACATTCCCTTGCAGATAGTCGAGCATCTGGCGCAGCCATTCGTCGCCTTGAGCGAACGCGGCCTCGGCGGCGGTGAAAGCGAAGATATTTCCACCTGCCACACCCAGTGCGTCAAGCCAGCCGAAGAAGCGTTTCCTCAAGTCCTCGTCGGGAATATAGCAGACAGAACTGCCCAGTCCGGCAATATTGAAGGTCTTGCTGGGAGCCATGAAGGTGATGCCTTTGTCGCTGACAGCACTGAAGGTCACATGGCTGCAGCCTGGAAGGGTTAGGTCGGCATGTATCTCGTCACTTATGACGAGGACATTGTGGCGTTCACATATCTCGGCCACCTTGGCAAGCACTTCCCTACCCCACACAGTGCCGGCTGGATTGTGCGGGTTGCTCATGATAAACATCTTGCACCCTTCGACACGGCGCTCAAAGTCATCAACGTCGATTGCAAAACGGCCACCAGCTATCTTCAATGGACTGGCCACCAGCGTACGACCGCTTTCCTTTGGCAGGTTGAGGAATGGTGGGTATACCGGAGTGGTCACCAGCACCTTGTCACCTGGTTGGGTCAATGCCAGCAGGGCGTAGGCAATGCCTGCCACGATGCCTGGAATGAAGTGCAACTGTTCCTTGGTGGCCTGTATGCCGTAATGCCTTCCGAGCCAGCCTGTAACCGCCTGCCAGTAGCCCTCGGAGGGCATGGTATAGCCCAACACGGGGTGATCCAGACGGCGTCGCATGGCATCGAGGACGAAGTCGGGCGAGCCGAAGTCCATATCAGCCACCCACATGGGTGTCAAATCATCACGACCATACATGGACGGCAGGGCATCCCACTTGAAGCAGTCGGTGCCCCGCCGTTCTATCGGTTGGTCAAAGTCGTATGTCTTTCCCATAATAATCAAATCATCTCGACCGAGCGTTTGAGGAAGCGGCTAAGGGCTTCACCCTTCAGCAAGCCGTTGGCCAGCAGGGCCAGGTCGGTGAGTTGGTGGACGAGTTCCTTCTGCTTGTCAGCGTCGGTCTCGTTGAGCACACGTCCGACGAGGGGATGGTTGATATTGACCACGAGGTTGTAACTTTCCGGCAACTCGCCGTAGAAGCCCATTCCGCCACCCGAGGTCTGAGCCATCTCGCGGTAGCGGCGCATGAATTCGCTCTGCGTCACCTGCATGGGTGCGTCGTCGCTCTCAAGGCTCTCGAGCTGCACGGTGAATTTGTCTTTGTTGACCTCGGCCTCGATGATGGGTTTCAGCTTCTCCTGCTCCTCTTTCGAGAGTTTCTCGGGGATGGCGTCGTCGTGAGGGATAAGCTTCTCCACCGTGTCGCTGTCGACACGCACGAAGCGGGTCTTTTCAATCTTCTGCTCGAGGAGATTGATGAAGTGGCTTTCGAGGGGCGAGTCCATAAGCAGCACATCGTAGCCTTTGGCTTTGGCCTTCTCGATATAGGCATGCTCCTCTTCGGCATCGCTGGCGTAGAGGTAGCAGACGGTCTTGTCCTTGTCGGTCTGGAGGGCCTTGATTTTCTCGCGATAGGAGTCGAGGGTATAATATGTTCCATCGACACCCTTGAGCAGGTAGAACTTCATGGCTCGCTCGCAGAACTTCTCGTCGGTGAGCATACCGTATTGGACGAATATCTTTATATCATCCCACTTCTCCTCAAGAGGAGACTTCGAGACTTCGCTGTCTTGTTGACTTGACGTCTCGTTGTCTTGCGGTCTTTGTTTGCTCATCTCTTCCAGCTTGTCGGCCACCTTCTTGCTGATATGCTGTGAAATCTTCTTCACATTGCCGTCGCTCTGGAGGTAGGAACGGCTGACGTTCAGCGGTATGTCAGGGCTGTCAAGCACACCGTGGAGCAGCATCAGGTAGTCGGGCACCACTCCCTCCACCTGGTCGGTGACGAACACCTGGTTGCAGTAGAGTTGTATCTTGTTGCGGGCAGGGTCGATGGTCTTGCGCACCTTGGGGAAGTAGAGGATACCGGTCAGGTTGAATGGGTAGTCGACGTTGAGGTGAATCTGGAACAGTGGCTCCTCGAAGTTCATGGGGAACAACTCGTGGTAGAATTTCTTATAATCCTCGTCGGTGAGGCTCGAAGGAGACTTTTTCCAAGCGGGCTCGGGGTCGTTGATGACGCGCGGCTGCTTCTTCTCCACCCTCTTCGGCTTGCCGTCCTTGTCGCATTCTGTCTCCGAGTCGACCCATACGGTCTCCTCGCCGAAGCGGATAGCCACCGGCATGAAGCGGCAGTATTTCTTCAGCAGCTGCAGGATAGTGCCCTCTTCGAGGAACTCCTTGCAGTCGTCGGCAATATGCAGCACGATGTCGGTGCCGCGGTCGGCCTTCTTGTCCTCCACCATCGTAAACTCGGGATTGCCCTCGCAGCTCCAGTGTTGTGCCGGCTCGTCCTTCCACGACTTGGTGAATATCTCCACCTTGTCGCTGACCATGAAGGCGCTGTAGAATCCGAGGCCGAAATGGCCTATAAGCGGCTCGTGGCTGTCTTTGTACTTGTCGAGGAAGTCGGTGACACCGCTGAATGCTATCTGGTTGATATACTTCTCCACCTCGTCGGCAGTCATGCCGATACCGCGGTCGCTGACAGTGAGGGTCTTCTTCTTGGAGTCGATCTTGACGTCGATAGTGAGGTCGCCCAACTCGCCCTTGAAGTCACCACGGGTCGAGAGGGTCTTGAGTTTCTGCGTGGCGTCGACGGCGTTGCTGATAAGCTCACGCAGGAAGATTTCATGATCCGAATAGAGGAACTTTTTAATGACCGGGAAAATATTCTCGGTTTGTACGTTGAGTTTGCCTTCCATGATATACAAGTTTTATTTTGTTCTACCGGAAGTAGAACAATTAGCATGCCACACAAACGGTGACTGACAAATTGGCAGTCGGTCAGCCGAGCATCTGCTCAAGCGCGGCGACCATGTTCTCGGCACCGGCGAATATCTCGCTGATGCGGGTGGCTGCCATATAGGCGGGGGTGGTGATGACTTTGTGCTCGCTGTCGACACACACGTCGGTGGGGCCACAGGCACGTACACGGCATCCGAAGCCCTTGGCGATGCCAGAGGCCTGGTTGTCGTCGGGGCCGAGCGTCAGTTCCACCTCGTAGCGGCCCAGCACCTTGGCCACCACCATGGGGGCAATGCACATGGCCATCACTGGCTTGTGGGCGCGGTAGGTCTCGAGGATGGCATCAATCACCAAGTCCATAACCTCCATCCTGGGGCCGTCGAAGGCGAAGGTGGAGAGGTTGCGGGCGGCACCCATACCACCGGGAAGGGCGAGGGCGTCGTAGTCGTCGGGGGAATACTGCTCGAGCGGAAGTATGTTGCCGCGGGCGATGCGGGCGCTCTCGACGAAGATGTCACGCTGCTCCATGTCGAGCACGGTGCCTTCCTCCTCGTCGTCCTGCACGTCGACGTGCGGCACCACCTCGAACATCCCTTCGGGTGCGAAGCACTGGTACTGCCATCCACGACGGTCGATGGCCAGCAGAAGGCTCAACGACTCCTGCAGCTCGCTGCCGTCGCGGTTGCCGCAGCCGGAAAGTATAACTGCTATCTTTTTCATATTCCAATGATAATAAAAAAGCCCTTAAGGGCCTTAATGACCTTAAGGGCCTTAAGAGCTTTGCAATTGATTTATTTGTTGAAAGCGTCGACGCTCTCCTTGATAAGCTGGAAGGTGGCTTCGATGTCGTTGTCCAAGCCCATCGAGAAGCGGATAAGACCTTCGCTCATGCCCATCTCCTTCTGGATGTCCTCAGGCACTTCGCTCGAGGTCGACTTGCCGCTGTTGCTGAACAGGGTCTTGAAGTAACCCAGCGAGACGGCCAGATAGCCAACACCCTTCTGCTGCATGAGCTCCATGATCTTGCTGGCGCGGTCGGCAGTGCCCATGTCGATGCTGATCATGCCGCCGAAGCCGTAACCCTCGTTCATCATCGAGCAGAAGAGCTCGTAATCGGGATGCTCGGGGAGGCCGGGGTAGTTGTACTTGAAGCCCACCTCTTTGAAGCGCTTGGCAAGGTACATGGCGTTCTCGCCGTGCTTCTTCATGCGGATGTGCAGGGTGTGGAGGTTCTTGTTGATGGAGGCGCTGCGCATCGGGTCAAGCACCGGGCCAAGGAGCATGCAGGTGCCGTCGTTGACGTCGATAAGGCTGTTGATATACTCGGCACTGCCGCAGATGGCACCGGCGACGCAGTCGTTGGTACCGTTGATGTACTTGGTCATCGAGTAGACGGTGACGTCGGCACCCAGACGGCAGGGGCTGAAAATCATCGGGGTGAAGGTGTTGTCGACAATCAGCTTGGCGCCGTGGGCGTGGGCCATCTTGGCCAGCTCGGGCACGTTGGCGATGCGGAGCAGCGGGTTGTTCATCGTCTCGGTGTAGACAACCTTGGTGTTGGGATGCTCGTCGAGGGCCTTCTTCACGGCCTCGAGGTTCTGCATGTTCACGAAGGTGCAGTTGACGTTGAACTTCTTGAGGTAGTTGGCCATGAAGGCGAAAGTGCCGCCGTAGGTGGTCATGCTGGCCACGATATGGTCGCCGGCGCAGACTTCGTGGAGCAGGGCGCTAGTGATGGCTGCCAGACCGGAGCCGGTCACCCAGGCCATCTCGGTGCCTTCCATGGCTGCCAGGCGCTGGCAGAGGGCCAGGTTCGAGGGGTTCCAGTGGCGGCTGTAGAGGAAGTAGCCCTCGGTCTCGCCGTGGAAGGTCTCGGTCATAAGGTGTGCCTCGGGGAAGGTGAAGGTGGCGCTGTCGCAGATTGCGGGGTTAACACCACGGTTGGCATCGCGTCCGTCGATGCGCTGGATTGCGGTTGCAGGGTCGAATTTGCTCATTGTTATACTTTTTTATGTTGTTGTTTTAATATTTCGAGACTGCAAAAATACAAAATAAATTTCAAATAACAAAAAAAACATTTTCCAAGGGTAGGTGTTGGGCAGGCGTTGATCAGGCGTTGATCAGGCGTTGATCAGGCGAAGGTGGGGTCAACCCACTGACATTCTAGCAGTTATGTGAATTTTAACATTATATTACACTAAAAATCAACTAGATAAATATTTTCCATTAACATTCCGAAACGGAGGGGCGGCGGATAATTTAAACACACCATACCGACTGACATTTTGTCAGCGTCTGTGTCAGTCAGAGCGATTGGCACGGATGTTGTTATATGTAGGGTGTCATCGGATTATTCAGGACACTCGGAATACTCCGAAAAAGAACCAAGAAAAACAAAAAAGAAAGGAAAAACAATATGGCAAAAATCATCGGAATCGACCTCGGCACAACCAACAGCTGTGTCAGCGTCATGGAAGGTAACGAACCCGTAGTTATCGCTAACAGCGAGGGCAACCGCACCACCCCCTCGGTGGTGGGCTTCCTCGAGAATGGCGACCGCAAGGTGGGCGACCCCGCCAAGCGTCAGGCCATCACCAACCCCCACAACACCGTCTACAGCATCAAGCGCTTCATGGGCGAGACCTACGACCAGGTGACCAAGGAGATTGAGGCTGTGCCCTACAAGGTGGTGCGCGGCAACAACAACACTCCCTGCGTCGACATCAACGGCCGCCAGTACACCCCGCAGGAGATCAGCGCCATCGTGCTGCAGAAGATGAAGAAGACTGCCGAAGACTACCTCGGCACCGAGGTGACGGAGGCCGTCATCACCGTCCCCGCCTACTTCAACGACAGCCAGCGTCAGGCCACCAAGGAGGCCGGCGAAATCGCAGGCCTCAAGGTGCGCCGTATCGTCAACGAGCCTACCGCTGCCGCATTGGCCTATGGCCTTGACAAGAAGGCCAACGACATGAACGTGGCAGTGTTCGACCTCGGCGGCGGTACCTTCGATATCTCCATCCTGAACCTCGGCGACGGCGTCTTCGAGGTGAAGAGCACCAACGGCAACACGCACCTCGGCGGCGACGACTTCGACCGCAAGATTATCAACTGGATGGCCGACAGCTTCCAGAGCGACAAGGGCATCGACCTCCGCAAGGACCCCATGGCCATGCAGCGCCTGAAAGAGGCTGCCGAGAAGGCCAAGATTGAGCTCTCCTCGAGCATGGAGACCGAAATCAACCTGCCCTACATCACCGTTGCCGACGGCGTGCCGCAGCACCTGGTGATGAAGCTCACCCGCGCCAAGTTCGAGCAGCTCTGCGACGACCTGATCCGCGCCACCATCGAACCCTGCCGTCAGGCTATGCGCGACGCAGGCCTCAGCAACAGCGACATCAACGAGGTCATCCTCGTGGGCGGCTCCACACGTATCCCCGCTGTGCAGAAGCTCGTGGCTGACTTTTTCGGCAAAGAGCCCAGCAAGGGCGTGAACCCCGACGAGGTTGTGGCCATCGGCGCAAGCATTCAGGGTGCCGTCCTGACCGGCGACAAGAGCGACATCGTACTGCTCGACGTAACGCCCCTCTCTAT
>CAJOFL010000031.1:0-25606 GCA_905233895.1 uncultured Bacteroidales bacterium
CGTTCGCTCCACTTCGGTCGCGTTCACCCCCCATCCTCCTGTCGGAGGAAGGCAGGCGTTGGTCAGGCGTTGATCAGGCGTTGATCAGGCGAAGGTGGGTCTTAACAGCTGATAATCTGTGCGTTATGCGAATTTTAACATTATATTATCCTGAAAATCAGCCAAATGAATATTTCTCTTTAACATTTCCAAAAGGCGGGGCGGCGGATATATTAATTTAATAATATAAATTGAAAAAATTATTTTGCAGAATGCTGTTTGTTTAGTATCTTTGCAGTTTGAAAGATAAAGTACAACAAATTCAAAACGATTTATTATGAAACGTTTAAGTATTCTCCTCGTCTGTTTTGCCGCTATGGCATTCGTATCCTGCTCGTCGCTCTCGTCGGCAACATCGAGCAACACTGTGGCCAAAGCCTCCGGCCAAGCCTGTGGCACCGCCGTACAAGGCCTTTATGGCGCCTACAAGAACACCGGCACGGTCGACCTGACCAACACCACCAACCTCAACAACGCCCTGGCCCTTGCCACCGCCTACACCAACCTCAAGCAGAACAAGGACAACAACGAGTACCGCAAGGCCTTCACCAACGGTCTTATTGCCAGTTCGGCCGGCCTCATAACCCAGGCCACCGCCAACGGATTTGTTGACAAACTGCTGGCTTCCAGCGGACTGACCAACGTAAACACACAGAATATCGCCCAGACGGCATCCACCGTTGCAGCCATTATCACCCTGCTCAACGCCTTGAAGCAATGAACACGGTGATTGAAAATATGAAAACGCGGCGTTCGTGCCGCGTTTTTTCTGACCGCATACCCGAGCGGAAGCTCATAGAGGCCGTGTGCGAGGCCGGTACCTATGCCCCGACAGGCCGCGGTATGCAAAGCCCGATAATCCTGGCCGTTGCCGACCGCGCCATGCGTGACCGCCTTTCAAATATGAACGCTCGTGTCTGGAACCAGTTGAAAGCCGCCCGTGGCGAACAGCCCAACGAGGGGTTCGACCCGTTCTACGGTGCCCCCGTGGTGCTGGTGGTTCTTGCCGACCGTACCGTTCCGACCTATCATTACGACGGTTGCTCCGTCCTCTGCCAACTGGCCAACGCCGCCCATGCCGTGGGGCTCGACTCCTGCTGGATCCACCGTGCCAAGGAGGAATTCGACTCGGATGAGGGCCGCGCCATACTGGATGAGCTCGGTATCAAGGGCGACTACGAGGGCATAGGCCATATAGTGCTGGGCTATCGTGCAAAGGAACTGCCTGCTGCCGCTCCGCGCAAGGCCGACTACGTACGGTACATATAAGAGAAAAGTGAAACTGCCAACGTATAAACGTATCAACGTATAAACAGATTAAACGCCTCAAGTTCATGAACGACCTGAAACATTATCTGGAGCAAGTGCAGCAGATTTTCGACAGAGAGGTGTTTCTTGCCTCTCCGCGCGAGCTTTATGAGCCTATCGACTACACGCTTCGCCTCGGTGGAAAGCGCATCCGCCCCACCCTGCTGCTGGCAGCCGGCGCCATGTTCGGTGCCGACGAAGCCCTGCTTCGCGATGCCGCGCTTGGAATAGAGACCTTCCATAACTTCACCCTCTTGCACGACGACCTGATGGATCGCTCGCCCTTGCGCCGCGGAAAACCGACGGTATACACCAAGTGGGGCGACAACGCTGCAATACTGAGCGGCGACACCATGTACGCCCTCGCCTGGCGTTACTTCCTCCGCCAGCCCTCACCGCGCCTGCAGGAGATACTGCAATGTTTCAACGAAACCGCTATCGAGGTATGCGAAGGACAGCAAAAAGACATGAATTTCGAGGAGTTGCCCCTCGAAAAGGTATCCCTCGACGACTACCGCGACATGATACGCCAGAAGACAGCCGTGCTGCTGGCCGGTGCACTCAAGATAGGAGGCCTCTACGCAAATGCGCCGCAGCACGAACTGGACAACCTGTGGAACTTCGGAATACACCTCGGGCTGGCCTTCCAGTTGCAGGACGACCTCCTCGACGGGTACGGCGACACCGCTGTTTTCGGCAAGAAAACAGGCCAGGACATACGCGACAACAAGAAAACATTCCTGCCGTTGCTTGCAATAAAACACTGCAATACAGAGCAAAGCAAAGCCTTAAGCACCCTTTTCGCCGCCAAGGACAACATGGACGAAGAGGAGAAAGTTGGCCGAGTGATGGCTCTGTATGATGCCATCGACCTCCGTTCCAAGCTAGAGGAACATATCAAGGCTGAGTTTCAAAAAGCCCAAAAACACCTCGATGACATCAAGGTTCCAGAAGAACGCAAACTGCCCCTCCGCGAGTTGATGGAAACGTTAAATGGCAGAAAAAAGTGAAAAATTTTGCCATATAAGAATTTTTTTGTATATTTGCAAAACGAACCCTAAGTGGATAATTAGTAACAACAAATTAATAATCAACACACTAACAACATCATGAAAAAAGTAATCGCTTTGATGTCAATAGTCGGACTGTTGACATTTGCCAACTTCAACCAAGTGATGGCCCAGGAGGCCGCTCCCGCCGACGGTACCGAACAGGTGGCCGCAACTGACGAGGCCGCTGCCACTGAAGCCGTAGCCGCAGAGGCCGAGGCAGTCGAAGAGGCTGTCGCAACCGACGAAGAGCAGACCCGCTCCTTCCATCAGATGCTGAAAGAGAAGTACATTCAGGGTGGCGCCGGCTGGATGACCCCCGTGCTCCTCTGCCTTATCTTCGGTATGGCACTGATTATCGAGCGTATCCTCTACCTGAACATGGCCACCACCAACGTCCAGAAACTCCTCGATGGCATTGAGGAGAACGCCAAGAACGGCAACTGGGAAGGTGCCCGTGAACTCTGCGCCAACACCCGTGGCCCCGTGGCCAGCATCTTCGTCCAGGGTCTCGACCGTATGGACCAGGGTCTCGACAACGTCGAGAAGGCCGTTACCAGCTACGGTGGTGTCCAGATGGCCCGCCTCGAGAACAACCTCACCTGGATTGGCCTGTTCATCGCCCTTGCTCCTTCGTTCGGATTCCTCGGCACCGTTGTCGGTATGGTTCAGGCCTTCGACGACATCGAGAGCGCCGGTGATATCAGCCCGACCGTCGTTGCCGGTGGTATGAAAGTGGCTCTGTTGACGACCATCTTCGGTCTTATTACCGCTATCATCCTTCAGATCTTCTACAACTATATCCTCACCAAGATCGAGAGTCTCGTCGACCAGATGGAGAACGGTTCGATCAGCTTCATGGATATCCTTGTGAAATACCACAAATAATGGTTCCCGGGCACGTCCCTACGAACGTATCAACGTAATTAACGTATCAACGTATTAACGTAAAAAACGAACCATTATGAAAGAATCAACACGTAAACTTATCACCTTCATCGCCTTGGGTATCGCCATACTGTCCACAGTACTGAGCGTACTCTTCGCCATGAACAACGGTGGTATCAAGGAGCTGTCGGCCGTCAAGGCCAACGGCCTCTTCGATGCCACGTTCTGGATACTTATCTGCCTGGTGGCCATTTCGCTTGTAGCCATCCTTTTCTTCGTCATCAAAGGTCTTGCCAAGAACTTTGCCGAAGATAAAGGCTACTGGAAGAAGTTCCTCGGAATCGTGCTGGCCCTCGTGGTGGTATGCGTTGCTGCCTTCCTTATCTCGAAGGGCAACGACGTCAGCCCCGCCCTTATGGAGAAGCAGAATATTTCCGAAAGCACCTCGAAACTCATTGGCGCTGCCTGCTATGTGGTGTATGCCCTCGTCATTGCAGCAGCCTGCTCTATCCTGTATACAGAGGTAGCCAAATCTCTTAAAAAGTAAAGAACCATGGCAAGAAAGACTCCCGGACTCAACACAGGCGCAATGTCCGATATCTCGTTCCTGTTGCTGGCCTTCTTCCTGATGGTCTCCAACATCAACACAGATATGGGTATTGCCCGTAAACTTCCTCCTCCCCTGCCGGAGAACCAGGATGTACCCGATGTTCGTGAGCGCAATATCTTTGTAGTACTTGTCAACAAGGACGACCGTATGCTCTATAACAATGAGTACGGAAAGATTGAGAATCTCAAGGAACGTGCCAAGGAATTCCTCGGCAACCCCAACGACCTCCCCAATCTGCCGGAAAAAGAGATGAAGGAAATCCCCGGACTGGGCCGGGCCCACAACCCCTACCCTGTCTCGAAAGGTGTCATCTCGTTGCGTAACGACCGCGGTACATCCTACGACATGTATCTCCAGGTGCAGAACGAACTCACCGCTGCCATCAAAGAGATGCGCGACGAACTCTCACTTGAATGTTTCGGCAAGAAATCCGCCGATGTAACCGATGAACAGCGCGACGCCCTCGAACTTGCCATCCCCATGGCAATCTCCGAGGCTGAGCCCACAAAGATAGGAGGACAATAATCATGGCAAGATTCACAGGTAAAAAAGCAAAAGGCACTCCCGAGCTCAACATGGGTTCGATGAGCGATATTATCTTCATGCTCCTGTTCTTCTTCATGGTTATCACCACCATGCGCGAAAGTTCGCTCTACGTGAAGATTATTCCTCCCCAGGGCTCTGAAGTTGTCAAACTCGAGAGAAAGAGCCTTGTCAGCTACATCAACATCGGTGTACCCCTGCCCGACCAGCAGAAGAAGTATGGTACGGATCCACGTATCCAGCTTAACGACCAGATTTCCGATGTATCGGATATCATCACCTTCTGCGAACTGGAGCGTTCCGCCCGTCCTGAACCCGATCGCCCCCTGCTCACCACCGCCATCAAGGCCGACAAGCAGGTACGTATGGGTATGATTTCGGACGTCAAGCAAGAACTCCGTAAGGCAGGTGCGCTGAAGATATTCTACAACGCAAGCAAAGGCCAGCGTAAAGATTGACCTCTTTACCGGTGCCACACCAGAAAGAGAAGAGCCACCCGATTGGATGGCTCTTCTTCTTTTGCTGCTTTCCGCTCAGCATCAGAGGTTCTGAAGGAAGCGGATGGAGGCGTGTATGTGCTTGTACATGATTTCGTCGATATCGACGAAATTGACCTCTTTGCGGAAGAGTGAGAAAAGTTCCTCGATGGCAGGGCTGGATTTCAGACCTTCCTGATGGCGGAACTCGAGGGCCTGGGCGGCGTTGAAGAGCTCGATGGCTAGCACACGTTCGGTGTTCTCGCACACGCGGTAGCATTTGGTGGCGGCATTACCACCCATACTCACAAGGTCTTCCTGGTTCTGGCTGCTGGGAATGCTGTCGACACTGCAGGGAGTGCAGAGTTGCTTACTCTGACTCACAATGGCGGCGGCAGTATACTGCGGTATCATGAATCCGCTGTTGAGGCCGGGCTTTGCAACGAGGAAGCTGGGCAAACCACGTTTGGCATCGATAAGTTGGTAGGTACGGCGTTCGCTTATGGCACCGAGTTCGGCGACGGCGATTGCCAAGAAGTCAAGCACCATGGCGAGGGGCTCGCCGTGGAAGTGGCCTCCGGAGATGACCATATCCTCATCGGGAAGAACGATGGGGTTGTCAGTGGTGGAGTTGATTTCGGTCTCGACAATGCTCTCGACATAACTGATGGTGTCCTTGGCGGCACCGTGCACTTGCGGAGCACAGCGGAAACTGTAGGGATCCTGGACGTGTTCCTTGTGACGCTTGATAATCTCGCTGCCCTTAAGCCAATCGCGGACATCCTGTGCGGTACGCAACTGACCTTTGTGAGGACGCACCTTGTGGAGGCATTCGAAGAAGGGTTCGATGCGGCCGTCGAAAGCGTCGAGGCTCATGCTCAGAATCATGTCGGCCTGACGACTGAGTCGCTTTGCTTTCAGCAGGCTCCATACGGCATAGCTACTCATGAACTGGGTGCCGTTGAGGAGGGCTAGGCCTTCCTTGCTCTGCAGTTCGATGGGTTTCCAGCCTTTGGCGGCATAGACTTCCTTCACGTCGCAACGGCGGCCTTTCCAGTACACTTCACCCATTCCGAGGATGGCGGGGAGCATGAGGTTGGCCAGTGGGCAGAGGTCACCGCTGGCGCCGAGCGAACCCTGCTGGTAGACAATGGGCAGGATGTCGTCGTTGTAGCAGTCGACGAGGCGCTGGACCGTCTGGAGCTGGGCGCCGCTGTAGCCGAAGCAGAAATTCTGAGCCTTGAGGAGGAGCATCAGACGCACCACCTCGGCAGGTACCTCGTCGCCAACGCCACAGGCGTGGCTCATCACAAGATTTTTCTGAAGCTGGCTGAGCTGTTCCTTGCTGATAGATATGTTGCAGAGGGAGCCGAATCCGGTGGTAACACCGTAAATGGGCACCTTCTGGTTTTCCATTTTCTGGTTGAGATAGTTGCGGCATTTCTCGATGCGACGCTTGGCCTCGTTACTCAGGGCGAGGGTCTGCTTCTCTTCGACAATTCCCTGAATCAAATCCAGGGTGAGACGCACTTCTGGGTCTAAGTAGTATGTCATGGTTTGTTATTTTTCAAGTTGTGCCTTGGCTTTGGCGGCGATATCGTCGTCGACGAGGATGCGGCCACAGTTCTCGCAGACAATCACTTTCTTGTGCATCTTGATTTCCATCTGGCGCTGGGGCGGAATATTGCTGAAACAGCCACCGCACGACTCACGGTCGATTTGCACCACAGCCAGTCCGTTGCGGGCGGCGTTGCGGATGCGCTTGTAGGCCGCCAGGTAGCGCTCGTCGATGAACTGCTCCTGTTCCTTAGACTTCTTCAGCAGGCGCTGCTCGTCCTTCTCTGTCTCGGCAATGATGGAGGTCAGTTCTTCACGCTTGGCGTCGAGGTCTTTGTTGCGATTGGAAAGGAGAAGCTTGGCGGCCTCGATACGCTGCTTGAGGTCGCTCACCTTGGCCTTGCCCTCTTTGTTCTTGCGCTCGCAGAGCTGGATTTCAAGGTTCTGGAACTCAATTTCTTTGTTGAGTGATTCGAACTCGCGGTTGTTACGCACGTTATCCTGCTGCTTCTGGTATTTCTTGATCATCTCCTCATGGTCGGAAATCTCGGCGTTGCGGGCCTTGTTGGCCGCCTCGGTCTCCTTGATTTCAGCGGTGAAGTTCTCGATGCGGGTGTTGAGGCCGGCGATTTCGTCCTCGAGGTCCTGGACGGCGCGCGGCAGTTCGCCACGGACTATCTTGATTTTGTCGATTTCGCTGTCGATAAGCTGCAGCGTGTAGAGGGCCACGAGACGGCGCTCGACGGCGGCGTCGACGTCCGGACGTTGGATGGCGACGGGCTGTACTTCCTTTGCTTCTGTTTTTTTGGTGCTGACTTTCTTTGCCATATTATTAAATTATATTATTGTTTTACAATCAAATATAGTGCACAACACTCTGTTGGCACTCTGAAATTCGGCATGCAAAGTTACAAAATTTTTCGGATATGGCGCGATAAATTATTTCTTTGGCAAACTGTTCGCTCTCATAGTGCCCGATGTCGGCCAGCAGGAGTCGACGTTCGGGCCGCTGGAAGTCATGGTATTTCAGGTCGGCGGTGAGGAAGGCGTCGGCTCCGGCATGAACAGCGTCGGCGATAAGGAAACTGCCAGCGCCGCCACATACAGCCACACGACGAACCACGGAGCGCTCGCCGCTGAGGCGTATCCACGGCAGGCCGAGCCGCTCCTTGACCATCAGCAGGAAGTCCTCCGCCGGCATCTCACGCTCCAACTCGCCCACCATGCCCGCACCCAGGTTCGGGTCGACATCCATTGGTTTCAGGATGCGACAGTTCTTCAAACCCAGTTTCTCACACAGGATGCCGTTGACGCCGTCAGGAAGGTTGTCGAGGTTGGTGTGGGCGGCATAGGCGGCAATGCCCGAACGCACCATCTCCATCACCATACGGCCAGTCTCGCTCCGGTCGGTCACCCGTTTCAAGCCACCGAAAATCACTGGGTGATGGGTGACAATCAGGTTCAGGCCCAGCCGTTTGGCCTCGGCAATAACCTCAGGGGTGAGATCCAGCGCCACCAGAGCGCCTTTATACTCGCAGGAACCGTCGCCAACAAGGAAGCCGGCATTATCGTAATCTTCCTGATACTCAGGATGGAACCTATCATCTAGATAGGCAATGACATCGTTGATTTTCATGCTGCAAAGTTACACAATTTTCCGGATACTGATGTCTGGGGGCAAAAAAAAGTTTTCCAATGGTCGGAGAAAGGCAGGCGTTGATCAGGCGTTGATCAGGCGTTGATCAGGCGAAGGTGGGGTTAAACCACTGGCGTTCTTGCGGTTATGTGAATTTTAACATTATATAACACTCAGTTTCAACAAATTAACGTTTTTGCGATTAAGTTGATAAAATAATTTTGCCATGTGGGGAAAAATGAGTATTTTTGTACGTTAAAGCAGGCTGTAACCAGCCGTGCAAACAATTGATAATTAATAAAAACAACAAGATAACAATGGAAATTAACGGTAGACTTATCAAGATTTTGCCCGATGTCGAGGGCGAAGGCCAGCGTGGCCACTGGATAAAAGGCGGATTTGTAATTGAAACTGGCGACGATTTTCCCCGCAAGGCCGCATTCATCACCTTCGGTGAGGAACGCGTTGCCATGGTGAAAAACATCCCGATGGGTTCGATGGTGCAGGTGACCTTCAACCCCGAGAGCCGTGAATTCAACGACCGTTGGTACACCGACCTGCGCTGCACCCGTGTGCAGCCGTTCGTTCCCGGACAGATGCCCGCCGCCCAACCCGGCGCTCCCGCTGCCGGATATGCCTGGAATGCCCAGCCGCAAGGCGCCGCCGCCCCTGCCGCACAGGCTGCTCCTGCAGCGCCCGAACAGCCTGCTGCACCTGCGCAGAACTTTGCAGCCGCCCCACAGATGCCTGCCGCAGGCGAGGACGACCTGCCGTTCTAACACTTATACAAAGTAGAAAACAGTGGACAAAAGCGAGGTAAGGAAGTTGATGCGCGACCGCAAACGCGCCATCCCGTCCGAGGAAAAGCTTCGCCGCAGCGAGAATATCCTCCGTCGGCTGGAGCAAATGCCGCAGTTTAAAACCTCGCAAGTGGTGCTGATGTACTGGTCGATGGCTGACGAAGTGCAGACGCACACCTTCGTGGAACGCTGGTACCGCCAGAAAACGGTACTGCTGCCCTGCGTAGATGGCGATGACCTCCGCCTGCGCCGATATACTGGTCCTGAGTGCATGACTGCCGGACCACAGTTTGGAATTGGAGAACCCACCGGCCCTAAATGGACTGATCTTGCGGCGGTTGACCTAATTGTGGTGCCCGGTGTGGCTTTCGACCGCCAAGGGAACCGAATGGGCCGTGGTCGCGGATTCTACGACCGAATGCTCAAATCCACACCAAACGCAGTGAAAATTGGCGTGGCATACGATTTCCAGATACTTGATGCCATTCCCGTCGAGCCGCACGACGTGCCGATGGACGCCGTAATTACCGAACAATAAACCGAGGACACTGTACAATGCCGATGTTCTACATACCCAAGCCGCGCCGCTTCAACTACGAGCCACGCTTCTACGATCCCAAGAAGGAACGCTGGGAGGCACTGAAGGCCAAGTATGCTTTCGAGAATGAAAATCCCGAAGGAGTGAGCGATGCGGAGTTGGAGTATTTCGAAACGAAGGTGCGGCGTATGGACGAAACCAGCCCAAAGCAGCACAAGCTGACATGGAAGGACGCATTCCGCAAGCGAGAAATGCCTCAGTTCCACTATACCCCGCGCTTTGCCACAGATGCGTCGAATACTGCCAACGAGAAGCCAGCCGACGCATTTGAACGCATCGATGAGGCCCGTCAGCGCAAGATTCGAATCAAACGCCGCTTCGACGCCAGCCGCGTCACACAGCGCAAGCAACAGACAGTCTGGATAAAAGTTGCCCTAGTGCTGATGGTATTCTACATCGTCTACCGCACCTATGTTCCAATAACACAATTCTTATACAAACTTTTCTTTTAGAAAATGTTAATCGAAGTACTCAAATCAAAGATCCACCGCGTCACGGTGACCGAAGCCGACTTGGACTACATAGGCTCCATCACTATTGATGAAGCCTTGATGGAAGCCGCCGGCATCATTGAGAACGAGAAGGTTGAAATCTATAATATCACTAATGGTGAACGATTTGCTACCTATGCCATACGAGGCGAACGTGGTTCGGGAGTCATCGGCCTTAATGGTGCCGCCGCTCATAAAGCCCCCGTTGGCAGCCTGATTATCATTGCCGCCTATGCCCAAATGACCCCTGACGAGGCTGCCGAATGGCATCCCACTGTCATTTTCCCCAACAACAACCGCCTGTGACCGCCGCTGAAACCCAGAAAAAGAACCGTTTGAAGGACGTACTGCGCCTGGTTATATTCCTCGGCATAGGCATATTCTTCATCTATTGGTTCCTGTTAAAACTTGATTCAGAACAGAAAGCAGCCATCTGGCAGTCGTTTACCGAAGCCAATTATTGGTGGGTTGCGGTGGCGATGGCATGCTGCCTCCTTAGCCATCTTGTTCGTGCGCTACGTTGGAGACTGTTGTTCAAGCCTATCGGATACCAGCCAACTATAAGCAATACATTCGGATCGGTACTTGTAGCCTATATGGCCAATCTGGCGTTACCACGTGCCGGTGAGGTTATGCGCTGCGCAACATTACGAACCAGTGAAGGAATTCCCGTCGAGAAATCGCTTGGAACTGTAGTAACTGAACGAATAATCGATGTGCTTGCATTCGTCGTTGTCATTGCCGTTGGCATGCTCGCCATGTTCGGTCAAGCCAAGGACTGGCTTTACGATACTCTGTCCGAACGCTATGACAATTTGCCCAACATGGCAATGATTATTGGCGTCCTGGCAGCGTTGGTCCTAATGGCATTTATTGCATATAAACTGCTTTGGCATCGATTGATGGGCATTAATCTGTTTCGCAAGATTGACACCCTCATTCACGGCATGGTTGACGGAGTGAAAAGCATCCTTCATCTCGGCCCTAAAGCCACCGTTCTCTTCCTGATTTACAGCGTCGCCATCTACCTACTCTATATCCTCGGCGGACTTATCATCTTCCAAGCTTTTGCCGAAACCAGCGTCCTTGGATTCGGTGCAGCCTTCGTGGTATACCTTTTCGGCACCGTCGGCATGACATTTTCGCAAGGTGGCATTGGAGTATACCCTGTGCTTGTACAGCTTGCGCTCGACATTTATGGAGTTCCATTGGAGGTAGGTACTGCCTGCGGATGGCTCCTATGGGGTTCGCAGCAGGCAATAGTGCTCGCTGTCGGTGCTGCATTCCTCATTTATTTCAGCATAATTAAACGTAAAAATAAAGTCCACTAAGCAATTATGGAACAGACCCGTTGCCTTATCATCGGCTCCGGCCCTGCCGGATTTACCGCCGGAATCTACACCAGCCGTGCCGACATCAAGCCCATTCTTTATGAAGGTGAGCAGCCTGGTGGCCAGTTGACCATCACCACTGAAATTGAGAATTTCCCCGGTTACCCAGAAGGTGTGGCCGGTACCGCCATGATGGATGATCTGCGTCGACAAGCTCAGCGTTTCGGATGCGATGTTCGCTCCGGTTACATCAAGCAGATTGACCTAAGCAAGCGTCCTTTCCATGCCGTAGATGACCACGGTAACGAGATAATGGCAGAGACAGTAATTATAGCCACTGGTGCCAGTGCCAAATGGATTGGGCTTGAAAGTGAAAGAAAATTTTATGGAGCAGGAGTGTCAGCCTGCGCGACCTGCGACGGTTATTTCTATCGCAATCAGCAGGTTGCCGTAGTGGGCGGAGGAGATACCGCCTGTGAGGAGGCCAACTACCTCTCTACGCTCTGTTCAAAAGTCTATCTGGTACACCGTCGCAATGAATTGCGCGCCTCGAAAGCCATGCAGCACAGAGTACTCACAAATCCAAAGATAGAAATGTGCTGGAACAGCCGTATCTCCGAAATACTTGGTTCCGATATGGACGGTGTTACCGGCATAGAGTTGGAAGATACCAAAACCGGAGCCAAGAGCCAGCGCGAAGTAACTGGAGTATTTGTTGCAATCGGACACAAACCGAACACCGACTTTCTGGCAGGACAAGTGGAACTTGATGATCAAGGATACATAAAGGTACAGAACCCATCTGCCGCCACAAATATTCCCGGTGTATTTGCAGCAGGCGATGTATGCGATCCCAACTATCGGCAAGCTATCGTTGCTGCCGGCAAAGGCTGCGTGGCCGCCATGGACGTTGAACGTTTCCTGCAAGAAAACTAACCATGCCCAGAATCAGGCAGAATTCTAATTGCATCACGATATCGTTTTTACGCATCGCGGTGTTGCTCGTATTCTGCTTGCTTTCAAATCCTCTGAATGCACAGGTGCGCCGTATAAGTACCGGCGGAGGCTTTTCTTCATCGACCTCCAGCAATTCAACCACTGGTTCCAACACGACCAACAGCACCGCGAATATTCCCAACAGCAATAACGACAGCACATTTCGTGATACAAATGCTGTACGTGGATTGGTATACCATAAGGAAACTCCAGATTCAGTCTTACAACGGCAAGTTTTCATGTTCCACTATCAACCCTATGCTGTCAAGATTGATGACATATGGAATCCTGTACTAAATCCAACCGGAGTGCAGTTTACAGACCGGCTTGATGCATTTAATGGAAACTATTACCTCGGCAAAGGCATTGTAGGTCAACCTCACTACGGAATCTTTCCCACCTTCGTTGACGGGCTTGACGACCAGCTCCAAACAGACCCAAACGAGGGATACGCCAAACGATTTGGAAATATTTGGCTATACCAAACAATGACACCTTACACTACACTAAACTACCAATCGTCACTGGACAAAGACTATCAAGTGCGCATAGCTCACACTCAGAATATTCGCCCTGGGTGGAATATTTCCTTCGACTACAATCTGATTTGCCCCGAAGGGGTCTATACCTCTTCAGGCGTCAAGAACCACTATCTCGACGCAACCACAAATTTTTTCTCGTCTGACAGCCGATTGCAGGCCGTGGCTGGCCTCATCTGGCAAAGCTTTAATATTGACGAGAACGGCGGCATTGCTGACGATGATTATTTCACACACCAACTACAATCGAATCGTGCAGGTGTGCCTGTAAATCTATACAACAGCGGTACACGTCATCGAGAGACCTCCGCCTTTGCCCATGCCACATATAATCTGGTGCAACAGCAGCCTCACTATCGCCAACGCGACAGCATCACAGTGCGCAATATAACCGACACAATCACTGTAGTTGATACAATACATATCACGGACACAATATTTCCCGCAGCACCAAAGATACTAAATGCGGGAGCATTCGGTGTTGAACTGAAATATGATCGCCGTAAGCGAGCCTTCCTTGATTCTACACTTTGGACAGAACGTGATGCCACCCTCTTCTGGACAAATGACGCCTACCCAGATTACCGTTGGCATAATCCTGTAAAGATAACCCTTGGAGTCAAGTCGGTATCCTACAAAACCACAATTGACGACCGTGCTGAAATTCGTTCGACAGACCTTTTCAAGCCTTTCTCAAACGTAGAGTTAGCTTTAGGTCGCAGCAAACTTGGTTTCGATGCAAATATAGGAAGTATTGGAGAAAACCTTGAATATCATTTCCGCGGTCACTTTGAAGTACCTTTCGATTCGGCATCCAACACAACGCTACTATTGACCGCTGCTGCACAACGAGCAGACCCCGACATTCGTCCAATTGCCGATGCAAGCATTAATCAAGGAATTGACCTACAGCAGATAACTGCCGAATGTTACGAATTACAACTAGTTTCTGGGGAATGGCTCAACCTGATGGTGAGGGCAAACCATATTAGCCATAACGTATGGTACGACACAGCCCTCTTGGTGCATGAAGGCACTCATCATTTTTGGTTATACCAAGCTGCCCTTACTTCGCGTCTTAGTGCAGGCTGGTTTCATCTTGATATGCAGCAACTTCTGCAACACACAACCGATCAGGAACAGATGCCTGTACCACTTTGGACATCAAAGAATTCAATATATGCTGAATTACACCTATTCGGTCGAGCATTAACACTGCAAACAGGTGTTGACCTGCGCTACCTCACATCATTCTACGCCCCATCGTATGACTACCGAACAGGTCTTTTCTGCCACCAAGACGAAGTTAAAGTCGGAAACTATATATGGGGTGATATATTTGTAAATATCCAAGTGAAACGTGCAAGTATCTACCTCAAGGGGGGGCACATTAACGCACTATGGGAAAGCAATCCCAACTATTTCACACTGCCGCACTATCCTGGCCGCAAGTTCGGCCTCTATTGGGGTGTTACCTGGCGTTTCTTTGATTAGTCCTGCTCTCGATGATGGACAACGACATTGACTTGAGGATAGGTCTGTTCTATCCATCGAGCTAGTTGTTCCGCAAAAAATACAGAGCGATGCTGCCCGCCGGTGCATCCAAAGTTGACACTAAGGTGAGTAAAATTTCGTTCCAAATATTTATCAATACTTTGTCCAACGATATTTTCCACATTTTTCAAGAAAGACTCTACTGCTGGTTCACCTTGCAGGAACTCAATAACAGGACGATCTTTACCTGTGTAGGCCTTGTATTGTTCATAGCGTCCAGGATTGGGGAGCGCGCGACAGTCGAAGATAAAGCCACCGCCGTTACCACTCGTGTCCTCCGGGAGACCGCGTTTATAGCTGAAGCTGCCTACACTTACCGTAAGGCGGTCTGTCGGCAGATTACTCTCTGGAGGCCTGAGTATCGTAATTTTTGACCACACTCGTTCCAATTCAGGAAGGCGAACAGGAAGTGGATGATTTTCGACAACAATACGGAGATTGTTTACCGCAAACGGAACACTTTCCAGGAAATAAGGTTTACGTTCGAAATACCCCCTATAACCATATGCACCTAAGGTCTGCATTATCCTTAGCAAAAGATAGCCCCAGAAATAATCCATAAAATACGGATCTCCATGACGAGTCGAAAAATGATGCAGAAGATCCTGTCTTATAGCCTCTGGAAGATTACTTTTGGCACTATACAGCAACGAGGCAACGTCGTACTGCGCAGCACCGCGACGTCCGCCCTGATAATCGATATAATATAAAGACTTGTCATCATTCACCATTATATTACGACCCTGGAAATCGCGATAGAGGAAGTAATTACAGTCAGCCTCAAGCAGGAAATCAACCAGCCGATTGAAATCATTCTCCAAATATTCCTCGTCAAAAGATATATTAGCCAGTTTGAGAAAAAAATATTTGAAGTAGTTGAGATCCCACAACATAGAGCGCCTATCGAAGTCGGCTCGCGGGAACGCAACGCGAAAGTCGATATCTGCTCCGGCACGTTGCAATGCATCAAGGTCGACCAACGCTTGCTTGTAAAGGTTAATCATCTCCGCATCGAAGCCACCGCCCTGTCTACGCTTATCATATAAGATGCCATATAGGGTGCGGTCACCAAGGTCCTGTTGCAGATAATGACGTCGGTCTGGCGCCACTTCATATAGTTCCGGCACCGGCATTCCCTTGACATGGAAGTGGTTGGTATACGCAAAGAAAGCCTCGTTTTCACGCAGGTCATCTGCTATAGTGCCAATAGCAGAATGTCCACCACCCACAAGGCGGTAGTAACGACGCGACGACCCTCCGCCACCCAACGCAAGACATTCATCGCAGGGTAAGCTGAAATGGTCGCTGAAAAGTTGTTTCAGCAACTCCATATCAATTATGCCTCAGCCTGTTCAGCACGAGCGGCCTCTTGCTCTGCGCGAACCTCGTCAAGCATCCGGCATTTGCCCGTAAACACTGCGCCTGGCTCTATTGAGAGCTTATTGATAAGGATGTCTCCACGGACACGAGCAGAGGTATGTAACGATAGCAGTTCTTTGACCGAGAGGTTACCATTTACTGTGCCAATGATATTGGCATTCTGACACATTACATTTCCAGTAACCACACCGCTGTCGCCAACAACGAGTTTTCCGTTGAGTTGAATATTTCCTTCCAATGTACCGTCAAGGCGGAAATCTCCCGAGGCGGTAATGTCTCCCTTAATAAGGGTTCCAACTGTGATGATGTTGATAGGGCTGCTTTCTGGTTCCATTGTTTTAGCCATAATTTTGATTTGTATTTTTGTTTATTGCTTTTTCGTGAGATAATACTTCTTGAAAAATGGTTCGTATGCCGAAGGGTTCTTGCGATTATAGAAAGTGGCATAGTTTTGAGTCGAGATGGCATATACAGTAATCTGCCCCTTTGGATAGCGGGTAAGGGGGCTGTCGTCTTGCATAATGTGACGGTAGTAGCCCATTGCCTCCTGTTCTGTCAAGAAACGATGGACAGTAATAAGTTGGGTCGTATCGGTAAAAAGGGTTGCGTTTACCTTGAGACCGCTATTAGAGTAGTATTGAGTGTTAAAGTCGGCAATGCGGTACTGAAGTTCGGTAGCCTTCACTGTTCGATCATTAATCACCAGTATGACATAATGCTGCTGTTCCTGACGGAAACGATATATACGCGATTCCTCTGGCAGTTCCTCCTCCTTGGCCACATTAGTGGCAACGGGAGTCTTATCGGCTAGTTTTTTACTCGATTTGTCATCATTTGACGTTATATCAGCAATTTCCTCAGAGTTAGCATAGACAGAATCCTGGAACAAATAGTCAAGCATCGCCTGCGCGATAGGCACGATGGAATCATTCTGCGGGGCAGCACTCACTATGCCACGAAGTGTTGTCACTGCATCGGAACGGTTTCCCTGCGAAACTTGTGCCAATGCGCGCCAATAATGGAATCGAAATAGCGCCGGATTGCCTGGATAAACCTCATCTGCCTGGTCTACCAAGGTGAGTACACGTGAATATCGCCGGGATGCATAATTATCGTATACCTCGGCATAGTCCTCCTCTACCACACGGTCGCGTCGCAGCAATTCCCGGTAGTACTCGTTGTCGCGTATGAGATTGGCAAAATCAGAGTCAGGGAATCCCATGAGAACCATATCACGATAATAGTTAGCCTGCGGAGTGTTGCCTTGACGGTCATAAATTCGGTAAAGCATATAGAACGCCCGCACAATATCCGGGAACGAAGTGTAATTCTCCGCCAGTCGCAGGTAACATTCCAAAGCACGAGTCTCGTTGTGGATTCCGTCGTAGAATATGTAACCTGCACCAAGCAGGGCCGGTGCAATCAACGAGTCGACAGAGTCAAGTTGGGCCTGGGTCGTCGGGATATCCTTAAGGTAATAGGCTGGAGAGTGTGGGTCATTCGGATCACCCTTTACCTGCTTCGGTGCGCTGTCGGCAACTGCAGTAGAGTCGACTTCATCTTCCGGCAAATCTGCAACATCATCCTCCATACCGCCTGGCAAGCCAATGCTGAATGAAGTCTTGTTCGAAAGGAACCAAAGATCCTCTAAGGTGCGAATGCCCCAACGTTGACGGAAAGTTTCTTTGCCGCGCTGCACCGTCTGTGCGTTGTAAAAATACCAATCGCCCTTCAAGGTATTCATCTGAGCCTTACTTTCGGCTGCAAGTTCCTCAAGCAACGCCCTCTCCTTGGCCTCCTGTTCATGCTTGCGGAGTGTATCAATCTTCGCCATGATCAATGCCATACGTTCTCCCTCGGGCATGTTAGCCAACACCAAAAGCGAATCACACCTCTCATATACCGACGTAAACGAAACCAATTCACTGAGGATATTCCAACGCGAACGAATTTTTTGATAACCCGGATAGTCTGGCTTGAGGCTCATCATCGCCGTGTCATAGTATATCTTAGACCCTTCATAGTCTTCATAGACGTCATAGAGCGTCTCTGCAAGGCGCAATGCCGAGCGGGCTCGCTGTGACGGGTTGGACTTTGCCATAGACACCGACATGCGATAATTGTCACAAGCTCGCTTGGCATCCTTCACGCCGAGGAACATCTCGCCCTTTGCAAAGTAAATCTGGTCACGGTATTCCTCATTCTTCTTGTCGTCAAGCATTGCGTCGAGTGTCCTTTCCAAGCGCCCGATATCGCTGTGCTGCAGGTCGGCACACGAAGCCTCGCCTAGACGGGCATTGAACTCCATAACATAGGGCGGCCCATAGCGCAACACCTGATGATAGTACTTGGCTGCCACTGGGCGCTTATCGAGTTTTTGGTAAATCTGGGCCATGAGGAATGTGAGGCGAGCCTTGTTGCGGCTTGACGAGCTGACGTCGATTGCCTGATGGATATATTCAACCGCCTTTTTGTATTTCTCCTGCGGTACGGTTGCCTCGACCATAGCCATATAAAGTTTCTCGCGCACCGAACGGCTGAAGTTGCCCTTTCCGAGGTCGGTAACCAGCTGGTCAAGAGCCGCTTCTGCTTCGGCATAACGTTTCTCTCGAGTCAGGCAACGTGCCAGCAACACAGCCCCCTGATCGCCAGCCGTAGTTCCACGGAACTGCGACACCAGTATGGCCGCGGTATTGGCCGTAGCCACATAGTCCTGCTTGTAGAAAGTGGCATAGGCTGTAAGCAGATAACACTCCTTAATATATGGCACATGCTCTTCGCCCTTGACAAAGATACTATGTTTCTTGATACCCTTTAATCCCTTCTCTATAGCACGGTCCATTTCGGGATAAACCGATCGGGCCGCTTCCTCGCTTCCAAGATTTTCAGGAAGTATGAATGTGGTATAGTCGTCGACAGCAGCCTCATATAGTTTCTGTCGCCCCTGTTTCAGGCTCTCATTACCGTTCCACCACACATTATAATGACACGTAGTGTTGTGATACTGGATATTACCCCACTTGGCCTTCTCTGTAGAGCAAGCCTGAAGCAACATTACAATGCCAACTATCAGTATTATGAACCTGTTATTCTTAATAATGGTTACACGTTAAAGCGGAAATGCATAATGTCGCCGTCTTGGACGACGTAGTCTTTACCTTCAACGGCTATCTTACCGGCTTCGCGGCACTTGGCTTCTGAACCTAGGGCAACGTAGTCGTCATACTTAATCACTTCTGCACGGATAAAGCCACGCTCGAAGTCGGAATGGATAATTCCCGCTGTCTGAGGGGCTTTCATGCCACGCTTAAAGGTCCATGCCCTGCATTCCTTCGGACCGGCGGTCAGGAAGGTCTGGAGTCCGAGCAGGCGGTAGGCAGCCTTAATGAGGCGGTTCACGCCGCTCTCCTTCAGCCCAAGGTCTTCTAGGAACATCTGTTTCTCCTCATAGGTCTCCAACTCAGCAATGTCGGCCTCAATACCAGCACCGATAAGCAGAACCTCGGCTTGTTCATCCTTCACAGCCTCACGGACAGCATCAGAGTACTTGTTGCCATTGACCACCGAACCTTCGTCAACATTGCAGACATAGATGACAGGCTTGGTGGTAAGCAGTTGAAGGTCACGGGCCACCTCAGCCTGGTTGTCGTCAAGCTGTACCGTTCGGGCGCTCTTTCCGTCGAGGAGAGCGGCTTTATAGAGATCCATCACCTCGACAAGTTTCTTGGCACGGGCGTCGCCGCCGGCTTTACCTTTCTTGACTTCCTTGTCATAGCGGTTCTCGATAGTCTCGAGATCTTTGAACTGCAACTCGAGGTCGATGGTCAGTTTATCGCGGACAGGGTCGACGGTACCGTCAACATGGGTAATATTATCGTCGTCGAAGCAGCGGAGTACATGGATGATGGCATCGCAGTTGCGAATATCGGCCAGGAACTTGTTGCCAAGGCCCTCTCCTTTCGAAGCTCCGCGGACCAGACCAGCAATATCGACTATCTCGACGGTGGCGGGAACAACCGAGGCAGGGCGTTCAATTTCGACGAGTTTGGCTAACCGCTCGTCGGGCACAGTGATGACGCCCACGTTGGGCTCAATGGTGCAGAACGGGAAGTTAGCCGCCTGCGCCTTGGCGTTGGAGAGGCAGTTGAAGAGGGTTGACTTACCGACATTGGGCAGGCCCACTATACCGCATTGGAGGCTCATGATAGTTTACGGTTTACAGTTTACGGTTTACGGTTTACGATTTACGGTTTACAGTTCTTTTTCGATTAGGTATTGGTTACGTGTGCTGCTGTTGCGGCAGACAAGTTCGCCGATAAATCCGGCCAGGAAGAGCACCAGTCCAATCAGGGTGAAGAACATGGCAAGGTAGAACCACACACTGTTGGTCAGCGCCATACGACCGGCCAGTTTCAGTATCAGCACAACCACCAGAGCCACGAAACCCATCAGGAACGATGCCGAGCCGATGGCACCGAAGAAGTGCATCGGCTGCTTACCAAACTTCGACATGAACATAATGCTCATCAAGTCGAGATAACCGTTGATAAAACGGTTCATACCAAACTTGGTGACACCGAACTCACGCTTGCGGTGCTGGACAACCTTCTCCCCTATCTTGGAGAATCCTGCCCACTTGGCAATTACTGGAATATAACGGTGCATCTCTCCGTAGACCTCGATACTTTTCACAACATCGTGCCGGTATGCCTTGAGACCACAGTTGAAGTCGTGGAGGTGGATGCCGCTCATACGGCGGGTAGTCCAGTTGAAGAGCTTGGAGGGGATATTCTTGGCCAGCTTGGAATCGTAGCGTTTCTTCTTCCATCCAGATACGAGGTCGTAGCCATCCTCCTTAATCATACGGTACAGCTCCGGCACCTCGTCGGGGCTGTCCTGCAGGTCGGCATCCATAGTGACAACCACATCGCCCTCGGCGGCAGCGAAGCCGGTGTTGAGGGCGGCGGATTTGCCATAGTTGCGACGGAACTTGATACCGCGCCACGCGGGATTGGCAGCATGGAGTTGTTCGGTCACCTGCCAGGTGCCGTCGGTCGAGCCGTCGTCGACGATGATGACTTCGTAGGTGAAGGAATGTTCCTTCATTACACGGTCAACCCATTCGGCCAGGTGAGGCAGCGACTCGGCCTCGTTGTATGAGGGTACGATAATTGATATGTCTTTCATGTTTTTACGTTTATACGTTAATATGTTGATACGTTTATACGTTTTTCGTTTCGCTTTTTTTCACTTCTGATTTCTCGTTTCTGAACAATATGGCCGCCAGGAACGCACCGAAGGCGCCCAGCAGTAGCACCTCGACGGCGGCCATAATGGCCCACCATATTGCCCAGTAGTGCATCTGCGGGTCGAGCGGGGATATCTCCTTGCCGGTCATACCGGTGGTAAACTGTAGCGTCTGATCCGGAACAATAAGTTCGAAAGCGCAAAGGACAAGGCCGTAAACCACAGCGGCCATCGCCGACAGGCCGATACCGAACAACATCAACTCCTTGAGCGTCACCTTCCCTTCGGGCAACGAGTTGCGATAGTATGCGGCGAAAAGAAACACCGCCACCAGCAATATGGCGTCGCTGACATACGAGAGTGGGCTCTCCAACGGGTTCCCCATCAGGTAACGGACCATCACATAGGCCGCCAACAACAGGCCGGTAATCGCCCCCGAACGGAGATAGGCACGGCGGTAGTTGCCGTGGATAGTGCTGCTGTATCGGTGGAAGATGCTCATCTTACGTTCTTTTCAAGTGCTTCGCGTATCATTCGTTTCAGTTCCAGCGTCCGCTGTTCGACCACCCCCTGTTTCTCGGGCCGGTAAAGGTCGGCATAGCGTACCTCGCCGAGCGATATCTTGGGGCTGTTGAGGCTTCCCTTGATATCCACGCCCACCTTCGCCATGAGAGGGTTCTTCAACAACTCGACATGGTAGTTGCAAACGTTGTCGAGGTTGTGCTTGCCAGCGGCGCAGAGTTGGTACTTGCCAATGTTGAGCACAAAGGGATAGACCTCAACTTCCTTGCGGAAGCAGGTGAGTTCGACGTTGAGACTGTCGATGCGTATCTTGTCGTCCTTATCCTTCCAGCTCTTGAACTGCATAAGTTTGGCAATCTGGGCAATAGAGTTGTTGTCCATCACCACCAGGTCCTCGCCGCTGATGGCGGCCGAGCCGAGGAGGGTGCTCATCTTGGGATGATAGTAGGCGTCGAGGTAGGTCTCGGCGGCAAGGTGGAAGTTGGCGTTCCCGTTGAAGGCCGAGAGCATCGGCACCAGGGTATCGACGGTGGGAATCATGTCGAGCAGCTCGTCAATCTGGATGTCGAGCAGGTGGAAGTCGAGAGCGCAGAAGAGGTTGTTGGGCCGCGGCGAGCGGTAGATGGCGGTGAGCTGCATGGTCGCCGCCTTGCAGACGAAGCCCATCTGGTCGAGGATGGCGGTACCGTCCTTGACGGTGAGCGCGCCGGCCACGTCGCTGAGGTCGTTGCCGAAAGCCACGCTGCGGCGGATATGCGTGTGGAGGGTGATGTCGACATCGCGCGGCACGATGAAGGGGTTGGCGTCGTCGGGCACCTTGTCCTCTTGGCGCATCTGCTCCAGGGTGTCGGCATCGCTGCCCATACCGCTGAACATCGACATCAACTGGTCGGCGTCGGTATAGCCCGAGGTGAAGTTGAGGTCGCCCACCAGCATCCCTTCATGGCTCATCCAGCGGGCGATATTCTCCACCTCGCCGTAGAGTTGGAAGTCGGAATGGCCGATTTTCACGTCGGCGTTCTTTATGTTGCACTTGTCGTTCTTGTAGACCAGGGCGAACTGCGAGAGGCGCACCGCGTCGGGCAGCAACGGCATGTAGAGCACGGCGCTGTGCATGTCGATATCGGCCACTGGGTTGAACCTCTTGAGGGGGTTGGTCTGGGTGGAATCCAAACGCATGGAACCCTTGAGTTCCAAAGCGCCGAGGCTGACCATCATCGAGTCGACATTCGCCTCGGTCTCCCCCACTTTTATTTCGAAGGCGGCGGCAATCTGCTCCTTCAGCGGATTATTCACCCCCACATTGATGTCGGCCTTCTCCATCACCGCCTGCTTGCCTCCCATGGTGGCGTCCAGCCGGCTGGTGATGATATGGGCGTCGGCCAGGCTGCCCTTGTGCTCCTTGGCGGGAAGCTGGAGGGCGATGTCGAGTTTCGGGGCGACGGCATGGATGCTGTCGTAGGTGACGTCGAGTTTCTTGAGACTCACCGTACCGCTGGCCATCATCTTCTCCAACGCCATATCCGACAGTTGGCTGAGGCGGAAGTCGGCCTTGAGGTCGAGGTCGGCATTGCCGCTCCGGATGTCGAGCGGGAGGGCGTCGGGCAGCATGGGCTTGGCGTCCTCCAGCGGAAGCGACCCGCGGACGGCGGCGGCAATACGCATGTCGCCCAGCAAGTCGTCGGCACGGCCGCTCACCTTGAGGTCGGTATTGCGCGTATGGGCCGAGAGCGAATTCACCGTGGCGCTGCTCACCCCGCCCCGCGAGAGGTCGAGCCGCGCACCGAGGTCGGCATTGATTCTATTAATCTTGTAAGGCACCGCCTTCGGCATATAGAAACGGCCGTCGGCAAGCGTCACCTGTGCGTCGACAAGCGGCATCGTGCTGTCACTGACAGTGCCGTCGGCAGTGGCCTGGAGGCGCACCTTGGCGTCGAAGTCCATACCATTGCGCCAGCCGGTAAACCGCGCCGGCACAATCGTCAGCAGCGGCTCCACCTGCCACGCGCCGTCGGTAGCCAGCCCGGCATGAACCTCCATGGGCAGGCTGTCGGTGGCCATCTGCACGGCGCCGCTGAGCGACATAGCATACTCGTCGAGTTTCAACTTGGCCTCGTCCTCGATACTGACAAACATCCTCTCGAGATCGGCGGCAAACGGCAGGTCGAGCGTCAGCAGGTCCTTCTTCGAGGCCTGGAGCGCGTCGTTCACCATCTCGGTACCGCCGGCGTTCACCCTGCCCTTCCCCACCTTGAGCTTCAGCCGCCCGTCGACGGCGTCGAGGTTGCCGGTGGCCTTCACCCCTAGGTCGAGGTTCGAAAGCCAGGTGTCGAGCTTCGGCTCACCAGCACTGTCGGCCATGTTCAGCCGGCAACTGTCGAACCGCAGATCGACATCGGCATCCACCCTCCCGTCGACAAGCGTACCCTTAAGTGCGAGGTCCAAATCCTGCACGGCAGCCTCCATCCTGCCCTTGCGGTCGACAAAACGGGCACAGCAGTCGCTGAGCCTCACCTTGCGGAGGTCGATATTGGGCAGGCTGTCGAGACAGAAACCGCTCCCCGTGGTGTCCTCCTCCTTGTCGCTGTGCGGGAAAATATTGAAATTGCAGTTGCCGAGACTGTCGATAAAGAGGTCGGCCTCAACATCGTCGAGCAACACCTGATGGACCGTCACCTCCTTCTCCTTGAGATAGTGCTTCACATCGACGCCCACGGTGAGCCTACCGATACGGGCCACCGTGTCGCCAGCGGCCCCCCGGACAGGGTTGACCACATACACGTCGCTCACGGTCAGCCCCGCGTCGGGGAAAGTCTTGAAGAGGGTGAGGTCGACGCGGCCGAAACGGGTCTCGCAGGTGACATACCTCGAAGCCAGGCCATTGACAATCCTGGTCAGCTGGCTGGGCGAGAACACCAGCCACAGCGCCACCGCCACGGTGACCACCACCAGGCCCAGCAGCGAGCCCAGCGCAACAAGCGTCACCTTGAGCCATCGCGCCATGCGGCGCCTCCCCTTCCCAGTGTCATCCCTCCGGCTCATCTGTCAACACGTATTAAAGTGTAATGCTGGCCGTAGTCATCCTCCCAACTCATCGACGAAGGGCTGATACCCATGACAGTATAGACCTTGGGCACGGCCTGGTTGCCCTGCTCGCCGCGGAAAACGTGCGTCAGCCGGTCGCCGGCCACGCTCCACTCGAAACGCAGGTTCGACTCCTCCTCGCTCACATCCTCGGCCTCATCCCAGGTCACACCCGTGCCACCCTCCAGGTAGCGCCAGTACTCCTGGGTGCCGTTCTTGACCCAGCATCCGTAAAGCTGGTCGTCGGTCACATTGATAGGCACCGGCTTCTCGTCGCACGCCGCGAAAACAAGCGCCGCCAGCGCCAAAAACGCAAATATCTTGAATCTGAACTTCTTCATAAGATTCGTTGAAACGTTGACACGTTTATACCTTTCAACTTTTCACCTTTCACATTTCACTTTCAAAACCTCCGGCAGCGTCCGCCCCTGCCCGTCATAGTCGAGGCCGTAGCCCACAATAAACTCATTGCCGATCTCGCGCCCCACATAGTCCACACGGAAGTCGCCGCGGAAAGCGGCGGGCTTGAAAAAGAGAGCGCACACACGGATACTGGCCGGCTCCAGCGCCCTCGCCTCGCGGATGACATGCTGGATAGAAAGGCCCGAGTCCACCACATCCTCCACAATCAGCACGTCGCGACCGCGAATGGCCGGCGAAAACGGCAGGTGGCATCGCACCTCGCCCGTCGAAGCCATGCCGCTGTACGACGAGAAGCGGACAAACTCCACCTCGCAGGGAACCGTGAGCCTCCTCAGCAGGTCGGCGGCAAACACAAAAGCGCCCGTAAGCACCGGACAAGCCACCAGGTCCTTCCCCGCATAGTCGCGGCTCACCTCGGCGGCCAGACGGCCTACAATGGCCCGAAGCTCCGCCTCGTCCACAAACGTCGCGAACTCCCTGTCCTTCACCCTCACGGCTGCTCCTCCTCAATCGGTTCCAGAACCACCCGCAGGCC
>CAJOFL010000031.1:25654-31021 GCA_905233895.1 uncultured Bacteroidales bacterium
GTACTGTTATAGTGGCCGCCGCGCAGCACACGGCTCTCGCCGTCGGAAGGACCCTCCGGATTCACCGCCTCGCCGGCGGCATAAGGGGCCATCCAGTCCGAACACCACTCCATCACATTGCCGCTCATATCGTAAAGCCCCAGCTCGTTGGCCTTCAGGCGCCCCACCGGGTGGGTATGCCCCTCGCTGTTCACACAGAACCAACCCGCTGCAGCCATCGCCGGCGAGCCGGCAAAAGGAGTGTTGCGCGAGAAAGCGCCGCCGCGGGCCGCAAACTCCCACTCCGCCTCCGTCGGAAGGCGGAAACGCATCCCCGTCATCTGGCTCAGCAAAGTGCAGAACCGCTGCGCCGCCTCCCAACTCACCTGCTCCACCGGCAGCGAGTCGTTGCCCGACGCCTTCGACGGACGCTCGCCCGTCACGGCAGCCCACTGCCCCTGCGTCACCTCATAGCGGCCGATATAAAAGTCGCCCACCGTCACGCGATGCTCCGGGCGCGAAGCGTCGTAATTCACCTTCAGGCCGCGAGCCTCGTCATTGCCCATAGTGAACGTACCGCCAGCCACATGCACCATCTCCAGACGCGCCCCTCCGGGCAGGTCGACCACCACCAGACTGTCGGGGCGCACCAACTGCGCACTCAACGAACCGAAAGCCAGGCTCGCGCAAGCCAGAAAAGCAAAAAAAACGCAACGTTTCATGCTGTAAAAATTCTCAATTCTCAACACCCCATCCTCTCGTCGCTCCAGCGCTCGGGATTCTCGCGCCAGCGGGCCAGGCTCTCGAAATCCTCCGGGCGCACATAGTCGCGCTCACGCGCCACGGCCACGAGCGTGTCATAGTCGGTCAACGTGTGCAGCTCCACATTCTCCGCCTTGAAATTGTCGGCGGCAACCTGAAGGCCGTAGGTGAAAATAGCCACCATGCCCTTCACCACGCAGCCCTTCTCGCGGAGCGCCTTCACGGCGATGAGCGAACTCTTGCCCGTCGAGACCAGGTCCTCGACCACCACCACCGACTGCCCCTCGTGGATCTCGCCCTCAATCTGATTCGTCAGACCGTGGCTCTTCTGCTCCGAGCGCACATAGACGAACGGCTTGCCCAGCTCCTGCGCCACCAGGGCCCCCTGGGCGATACCGCCCGTGGCCACCCCGGCTATCACATCCACGTCGCCCCACGTCTCACGGACCGTCTCCGTGAACCGCTGACGGATAAAAGTGCGTATCTCGGGATACGACAAAGTGACTCGATTGTCACAATAAATGGGCGATTTTCTGCCCGAAGCCCAAGTGAAAGGATGCTCGTTGTTGAGCTTTACCGCTTTCACAGTCAATAGAAATTCAGCCGTCTGTGCGGCCATGTCCTTGTTAGTAATCATGCCGCAAAAATACAACTTTTTTTTAAAATAGAAAAAAATATTTATACATATACATACACCCCACCCCCGGCTACCGCCCCACAACAAGCCTCACCGCGGTAAAACCCTGCGGAGTGTGAAGCAATCATCCGGTGGATGATTACGATAGCGAAGCGGTGAACGGCACCCTCGCGGTGCCGTCGGTGCCCTGCACCGAATACGCGGATTCGAATACCGCGTTTAACCAAAAATCCAAATTAACATTATTTATGAATTTTTAACAAAAAAGTGGCATTTTGGCGTTGATCAGGCGTTGATCAGGCGAAGGTGGGTACTAGCCGTTGATAATCTGTAAGTTATATGAATTTTAACATTATATAACGTTGATAATCAAGTTAATGGATGTTTTTCTTTAACATTCCGTTTTGGTGGGAGCGGGAGGGGTGTGAATTTTTTTTCGCGCGTATCAAAATTAATTGGTATCTTTGCATTTTCTTACGCCCCCTGGAACGGGGCGGAGAATTGTTTATGCAATAACCCACAAAACCCTGTAAAAGAGGTAATTCTAACATTCAAAAACCATCAAGATGGAAGAGAACCACACCCAAGAGACACCCCTCGTGAACCCCCTGGAGGAGCTCACCCGCGAGGTGGAACGCACTGAAGAGACCAAGGGTCTACAAGACAACGAGTCTACGAGTCAACAAGTCGAAGAGGCGGAGAGTCAACGAGTCGAAGAGGCGACGAGTCAACAGGTTGAGGAGGCGCCGGATTACAGCGGCCTGAGCCGCGAGGAGCTGGTGGGCACTTTGGAGCGCCTGCTCGGCGAGGGTATCGACGCCGCTCGCGCCCATGCCGCCGCTATCCGCAACCGGTTCAACGAGCTGAACCGCGAGGTGCAGCGCAAGGCTTTCGACGAGTTTGTGGCCCAAGGGGGCAATAAGGACGATTACCAGGAGCAGCCCGACGGGGTGGCCGAGGCGTTCCGCTCGCTCTACGAGCGTTACCGCGCCATGCGCCAGCAGCACCTCGAGGCTCTCGAGGCCCAGAAGCAGCGGAATCTCGAGGCTAAGCAGGCTCTTGTCGAGGAGCTCCGCAAGCTGGTGGACTCGGGCGAGGAGTCGATGAGGAATGTGATGGACGCGTTCAATAATATCCAGGAGCGCTGGAAGGCTATCGGCGATGTGCCGCGCGAGCGGATGAACGACCTCTGGCAGAGTTATCATTTCCAGATTGAGCAGTTTTTCAATAAGTTGAAGATTAACCGCGAGTTGCGGGCCTTGGACCAGAAGCGCAACCTGGACCAGAAGCTGCAGCTTTGCGAGCAGGCCGAGGAGTTGATTGTGGAGCCTAATATCCAGCGCGCCGCCAAGACGCTGCAGGAGTTGCGCGCCCGCTGGAAGGAGGTGGGCCCTGTGCCTGTGGAGCAGAACGAGGAGATCTGGCAGCGTTTCAACGCCGCCGCCCAGCAGTTTGACGAGCGCCGCCGCCAGTATTACGACCAGCGCAAGGAGGAGTTCGACAGTAACCTGCTGGCCAAGCAGGCTCTTATTGAGAAGGCCGCCGAGCTGACCGCCGCACGGCCCCAGTCGACCAAGGAGTGGAACGACTTGACCGCCGCCCTCGACGAGTTGCTGAAGGTGTGGAAGACTATCGGACCCGTGCCGCGCGAGCAGAACGAGGAGGTGTGGCAGCGTTTCAAGGGGATGGTCGACCAGCACTATGCCGATAAGAAGGAGTTTTTCGGCGCTATACGCGACGAGCAGAACGAGAATTACCAGCGGAAGGTGGACCTCTGCCTGAAGGCCGAGGCTATCGCCAAGCGCGAGGACTGGAAGAAGGCCACCGAGGAGTTGCTGCAGCTGCAGCAGGAGTGGAAGCAGATTGGCGCCACGAGCCGCAAGGTGAGCGAGAAGGTGTGGCAGCGTTTCCGCGGCGCCTGCGACGAGTTTTTCTCTAAGAAGGGCGAGTTTTTCAAGGAGCGCCGTTCGTCGGAGAGCGAGAACCTGGCCGCCAAGGAGGCTATCATCAAGGAGTTGAGGGAGCACCAGTTCGGCGACAACCGCGAGGAGAATCTCGAGGCTATCAAGGAGTTCCAGCGCCGCTGGTCGGAGGTGGGCTTTGTGCCGGTGGCCGAGAAGGAGCGCCTCCACAAGGAGTTCCGCGCCGAGATCGACCGTATTTTCGAGCAGCTGAAGATCAGCGCCCGCGAGGCCGAGGAGTCGGCTTTCCGCGAGCGGCTGCATGCCGCCGGCATTGCCGACGGTTTTTCGCTCAACGGCGAGAAGCAGTCGCTGCGCGAGAAGATTGAGAAGTTACGCGCCGACCTTATCACTTGGGAAAATAACCTGGGCTTTTTCGCCAATTCGAAGCAGGCCGACTTGCTGAAGGCCGAGTTCGAGAAGAAGATGCAGGGCGCCCGCCAGCAGCTGGCCCTGCTCGAGGCCAAGATGAAAATCATTGTCGAGACCGAGAAGGAAGCCAAGGAGAAGAAGGAGGATAATGCCGAATAGACGCAGTATAAACCACCGACGGATACAGAGATGCGGCCTGTCGCATCTCTGTATCGTTCTTGCAGCCCTGATGGCCGTAGCCTGCGGCGGGAAGGGGCAGGAGGTGCATTTCCTGCGTTTCGAGCATCTACTTTTCGAGTCTCCGGTGGAAAAGCTTCCCGCCGAACTGAAGTCGCACCAGGCCGAGTTTAACACTGAACTTTTCATGATTGCCCCCGACGTGCCGGAATATATCCAGACGGTGCAGGAGTTTGTGGAGGACCCCGTGATGCGCGATATCTACCGTATCACCGACAGCCTCTACCACGACCTGGGCGACGTGGAGCGGCAGCTGGGAGGCGCGCTCGGCCGTGCCTACAGGCTCTACCCCAACATGAAGCATATCAGGCGTTTCTACACTATGGTCGGCGGCGACTTCATCACCGACTACCGCGTCTATACCAACGACATCGACCTGTGCGTCTGCCTTGACCAATATGCGCTCGGCGCCATGGAGCGTTACCAGTATTTCGGTGTGCCGACATATATGGTGCGTACACTCGGCCGCGAGTATATAGTGCCCGACTGTATGATGACGCTGGCCACGCCCGGCCTTCCCGACGGCGAGCCGACGCTGCTCGACTACGCTATAGCCGAGGGTAAGAAGTACTATTTCGTCGAGAAGACCCTTCCCGGGATCGCCGACACTATCCTGCTGCACTACACCGGGGAGCAGCTCGACTGGATGGAGCACAACGAGGGCCAAGTGTGGGCCTGGATGATTGAGAACCGGATGCTCTATTCCACGGATCAGAGCGCCTGGCGCAACCTGGTGGGCGACGCACCGCACACGAACGCTTTCGGCAGCGGGTCGGCTCCGCGCACCGCCGGTTTTATCGGGTGGAAGATTGTAAGGCAATACGCGAAAAGGAGCAAGTGTACGATGGAGGAGCTTTTCGCCGAGCGAGACAGCCGGAAGATACTGACCGTATCACAGTGGAGGCCGTAAGTGGAATGCGCAAGGGAGTGAACATATACCTGTTCTTGACGCGGAAGGTGCTGCTTGCCGCCGGAACGCTTCTGGCGATGCAGCTGGCGTTTTTCCTTTGCAACCTACGGATGTTCCATCTCGCGGGCTGGAGCGAGGCGGTGGGGATTGTGTGGGGCAACCTGGTGTTTACCGCCGCCACGGTGGGCGCGTTCTTTGCCCCCTACCTGGCCATGATGCTGATACCGCTGACGAGGGTCCGCTGGCGGAGGTGGTACCGCACGGTGGCCGAGGCGCTCTATGTGGTTCCGATGCTGCTGATTCTGGTTCCACGCGGTTGTAACGCCGCCTACTTCCAATTCACCCACCGCCTGCTGAGCGACGAGATTTTCTCCTACCTCGCCATCGGCGGGCAGATGGGCTCGCTGGCTCCGCTCTTTATCACCGACTACTGGTACGGATGGGCGATACCGCTGGCGCTCACGGCGGTGTTCCTCCTGCTGAACCACCGATTAATAAACCATATTTTT
>CAJOFL010000032.1:0-36528 GCA_905233895.1 uncultured Bacteroidales bacterium
CAACTGCATCGTGGGTGGCTCGATCGACGCCCGCTTCATGCCCGCCATCCTCAAGGGTATCATGGAGAAGATGGAGCAGGGTCCTCTGACCGGTTCCTACGCCCGCGACATCGTCGTCAACATCTACGACGGTAAGATGCACCCTGTGGACTCCAACGAGACGGCCTTCAAGATTGCCGGCCGTGCCGCCTTCCGCGAGGCCTTCAAGCAGGCTGCCCCGAAGATCAAGGAGCCTATCTACGACATCGCCGTCACCGTGCCCACCGAGGCACAGGGTGGCGTGATGACCGACCTGCAGGGTCGCCGCGCCATCGTCATGGGCATGGATGCCGAGGGCAAATACACCACTTTGAAAGCCAAAGCTCCTCTGGCCGAGATGAACCGCTACTGCACCGCCCTGAGCTCCCTCACCAGCGGCCGCGGTACCTTCACCATGACCTTCAGCAGCTACGAGCTCGTCCCCGCCGACGTCCAGCAGGCCCTCCTCAAAGCCTACGAGGAAGCCGCCGCCGAGGAAGAGTAACCGCGTGCTCGCGGAGAGCAATAAAGCTACGCAGTTTATTGTCTGCGCAATCCATACAACAGCAAAGGGTGTCCTTATCGGGCACCCTTTCTTTTACCTCTTCGTTCGGCGGACGGAGATTTGTGTCCGCCCAATGCCTCCCTTCTATGTGGGTTCTATATGCCTTCTTTGCGCCAATAGCAACCTACTGAAATTCACCCCAATACACAAAATGTCACGAAGAACACATAAAATGCTGGTTTTTAGCATTATCATCTCATGATCCTTCGGTGGTCTTTCGGTGAGGTTTCGACAGTGCTGCCCCGGTGCTTCTTTATGGATTTGATCAATCTATTTCCGTTATAGAACCTAATCATCATCGTCGTCGCTTTTTTGATTAATTGCAATTGCGTAACCCTCTGCAGCAGCTGCGATGTAGAATCCTATAGAAATAGCATCTATTTCAACATAACTCAAATACTCTCCAAGAAAGCAGGATACAACAGAACATATCGCTGCAATAATGCCAAACATGAAGGTTTCGCCTCGTCCAACCCAACGCACAGAGAATCCAATTATTGCGCCAACCGCAATTGCGTAGTATGAATGCTCAAAATTGGTGTATTCCACTATGACTGTCCAAAGCCATGTGCACAGGATACCTGCTGCAACACCTCCAACCAAAGCCCCCAAGATATACCCCTTTGGCTTTTCTTCTTCATACTCCTCATCGGATTCAGCGTCATCATCGGTTAGCCACTCACCACAATGTTTGCATTTGATTGCGGCGGCTGCAATGACCTCACCGCAATATGGGCATCTCCGTTCCTCTTGGACTTCTGTTTCCATTTCGTGTGTGGGAATTTCTATGGATGGTTCTTTCTTTACGGCTTCTATTTGTAGCCCATCGTAGTGAGAACACGATGTTTCGTCAAATTCTGGCTGGCGACCATAAAAGGAACACTTTAGGCCATATGCACTATGTCTGATTTTTGTGCATTGAAGGCACTCTTCTTTTTTTGCCATAATATATTAGTTTATGTATTTCTTCAAATATCGGGTTATGGATGATTCTTCGGGTTGGCATGACCATGATTCTCCATAGGTAAACCTAAAGAATACTCCTGTATTAAGTTCTTGGAACCGCCATACTTTTGTGTCCGAAGAAGTGGCGAGTTGTTGGTATTCTGAAATAATTACAGCAGTTCTATCGTATTCCGCATATACATTTTTTGCTAAATCTTGGAATTTGTGATTGGGTGTATTCGAAACCTTTTGCAAAACAGCCTTATACCCTTCTTCACTTTCTTCTGCAAGCCATAAATCAGACATGGCTTCATCAAATTTGTCAATCCTATTGCAGTACTCATCCCATGCATACGAATAAAGTCCACCGAAATCACTTGCAGTTAAAGCCACAAACAGATTGTCTTCAAAAACATCGGAATACTGCTTTATCATCACATCACATACCGATATTTCGTATTTGACAATATCCTCAATCTCCGTTTGATAGTCTTCTGGGGAGGTGGCGTGACTAATAACAGCATCCCTAAAAGAGGACAAATCACAAGACGCAAAGACAGTTGTGGCAACTAAAAGCAACAAGTATTTTGCTCCTCGCTTAATATAAGTCAAGATTATTTTGTCCATACAGGTATTCGTTATAGAGTTTCTCCAATTGTCGCGCATATTGATTCTGCTCTTCTAAAACATCTTCCAGGTCAGTTTCGTCAGATATTTTAATGGTAACATTTCCTTCTTTATCCAATGTCGCCATATATCTGTATCCAGTATTCAACTCGGTATATCTCCACATTTTAGTTTTTCCAGCGACCTCCATGGGTTCAAATTTGCTTAAATCCACACGAATGGATGCCATTTTCTTGATGACTTTATCCACAGCCTTCCGATCCACACTGCCTTTAGTGATTTCCTCGTTTACTATTTCCTCATCATAAAAAGCACCACGACAAACATCATATGCTTCATTTATCTGTTGAATAGTCCACTCACATTGGGATTTTATTTCATCCGGACTTTCTCCACTTCCAACGAATCCCCTTTCCGTGAAGATTCCATTGTTAATACTTTCCTGCATTGCATCGACAGCATTTGACAACTCTTCTGTAATACATTCTAAAGCTGCGAGTTGTGATTTCGTAAGACCTTCAATGACATCAATCACTTTTGGCGATGGCTGTCGCTTGCTTTCACAAGATGAACATAAACCGATAGTGACAGCAGCAATTAGAATAATACTAGTTCCTAATACATTTGTTTTCATCTTCTTGTTTTTTTTAATCAATATATCCATCCTCATCAGGTGTAATCAAACGAGCTGGTTCGTTTTGTTTTCTTTCATACGCTTTGTTAAATTGTGCAATGGCTTTTTCCAGTTTTTTTGAAATAGTTTTCTCTGATTCTTTAGTGAAACCAACAATGATGAGGTCATCTTTGCCACTTTTATCCAATGTGGCAGAAAAATTATAACCGGAGAACATTTCCGTGTAAATCCACATTTTCTTTTTCCCAGAAACTTCCAGTGGGGTAAAATCTCCAATGGCAATGCTTGTCTTGCTTGCTTTTTCTCGAATGTCTTGGGCTATCATGGACTCTATCCCCCAATCGTCAAATGCATTTGTTGCAGTGTCTTCAATCATCTTTTCCAATACAGCATCAACAGAAGAAAGATAATCTTCGAGTCTTTTCTCTACCTCGTAAGGGAGCAATCCATTTCCATCCAGAGCCTTGATGGATGTTTGCACGAAGTTGAAAGAACATTCTACTGCAGCAACATGCAGTTTCGTAATGTTCTCAATTTCGGCGGTAATTTGGGGTGATGGCTGATTCCTGTTACAGGAGACGACAATGACGGATGTAACCGCCATAAAAAACATCAGTAGTTTTTTACTTTTTATCATTTTACAATCCCTAATACGTGTCGGGCCCAACTTCTTTGCCATCCAGCCCACAATAGCATGTATATAAAAAGAAGCGTGGGCCTGTATGTCTCACATTGTACTTGAAGGTCCTAGGAAAACCCGATAATCAAATGTAAAACAGCCCACGCGTGCGTACGCGAAGCCGTAATACAACCTTGATTATCTGCTTGAAAATTTCCTAGGTTCTCAAGTACAAGGAAGCATAACGCTTCTAATAATTAACTTTCGGCCTTGAGATTTCTCCCTCAAAACCGACTGCAAAAATACAACAAATTTTCCATATGACAAAATAATTTTTCTCAATTCAAAGAAAAATCGTATCTTTGCAAAAAATACAATAATAGATGAAGATAATTGGGATAAAAATAAACAACGGAGATGCATCCGTAATTAAAAATTTAAAATCAGGGTGGTTCCCTTTTGGTGATTTTTCAGAACCCACAGAAGAGAACCAATGGGAGTTCGGTGGTTCAAAATGCATAATTGAGGAAAAAGTATTAAGTAAGCTGTATTGGTCAGTTTCGTCAATGGGGTTGTCTAATGACATTAATATTTCCGTACAATGTATTGTCGGGAAAAATGGTAGTGGCAAAAGTACTCTATTAGATGTACTTTATTCGATAATAAATAATTTTGCCTACTGGTGCTTAACTAGAAGTTGGGTGGAATGGGACAATATGCCCAAGGATGTTCAAATTGATCGGGTATATGGCTTGGATGCAGAACTATTCTTCGAAACAGATGGCAAACTGCAGATAATGCATAACCACGATAAGGGTTTTAGTTATTATCAAGTTAAATACGGCCGTAGAACGTTAATTTATAATGAAAAAAAAAGAAAAATTGATTCTTTATTCTTAAAAGACATATGTTCATCTTTATTCTATACCATAAGTAATAATTATAGTATCTATTCCCTAAATCCCATGGACTACAAATGCGATGTGGTAGTGGATAAGAAAATAATGAAAAATACAAATGGGAACTGGCTAGAGGGCATTTTTCATAAAAATGATGGCTATTTGACGCCTTTAGTCATTGTTCCTTTTAGAGATAGCAACGGGAATATTGATCGTGTGAACGAAGAATGGCTGGCCAAACAGAGATTGTGTACTTTGGCGGTGCTTTTTGAGTCACAAGGCCAATCATTTCTCGAGAATTATCATCCGGAAAAGATTGTATACTATTTTGATCATGATGCCAATACCTTTTATAATAATAAAGTAAAAGAAGTAATAGAAAGTGATAAAGCAATCGACTGGATGTTGATGTGCTTTAGAGATAAAAACGGAAAGTTGTATAATATAAAAAACCAAGATATTAGGAACTCTATAAAAAATATCTTGAGGAAGTTAGGTGGGTCCATATATGGGAATATAAAAAAAGAATGGAGGCAATTTCTTGTTGACAACTCCATCCGATATCCTCAATATGAAAAAATGAGTGGCATTTTGAAGGATACGATTATTACATATTTAACATATAAAACAATCAAGATATGTATTACATACCCTTCATATGGAACACGATTGGCAGTTGCTTCTCCGATTCAAATAAGGGAAACCCAACAGAAAGGTTATATTACAAGTAATATCAGAAAAATCATAAAGGATATTCAACAAGAAAAATGCAGGTCTCTGATTGAATATATTACGTCACAAAAACACTCTAATCATATTACGTTGAAGATTCGCCAATGCCTGTGTTATATACAGAGAGGTTATTATTCTACAGCCAAAGGAAATAAAAAGACTGTGTGTTATTTTGGGAACGAAAATGAAGATTCGTTTTTGAGAGAGAATCAACGGATTGACTCCGCGCTTATAGGGGGAAACGCTCCCTCTCAAAAAGGTTATCAAAACTATGAAGATGTTTTCTTGAGAATGCCACCCGCTTTTTTTGTTTGGGAAATGTATTTCAAGAAAAAAGACAACACTATCAAGGGAAAAATAAAAGCACGTGAGTCATTGACGACTTTGAACAGAATGAGTAGTGGGGAACGGCAGAATCTTGTGAGTAGTAGCTATTTATTATATCATCTAACAAACTTGCAAAGTGTAAGGGATGATCGTTTCCGAGTCCATTATAAACATGTGAATCTTGTGTTTGACGAAGTTGAACTATATTTCCATCCGGAATATCAACGGCGTTATTTGTCAAATTTAATACAAACACTGTCTCAATGTCACCTCCAATCCGAAAAAATCCAATCAATAAATATTATTCTTGTTACACATTCTCCTTTTGTATTAAGTGATATACCTTTATCCCATACTTTGTATATTGAAGACGGTCAGGCAAAGGCCCGACACGATGAGACATTTTCGGCGAACATTCATAATCTGCTTGTAAACCAATTCTTCATTGAGAAACCAATGGGCGAAGTCGCAGCAAGAATAATCGAAGAAATTGCCACTAAAAATGAATTTTCGACCCAAGAATATGATTTTTATCGGTTTGTTGTAAATATGATTGGTGACAATTATTTGAGAAATACTTTGTCCGGAATACTTAAAAAAGGCCAAACGAAAGATTCTCTGTTAAAAGAAAAAGAAGAAATAAGTAAAAGATTAGAAGATATTGAATTGAGGTTAAAGAAATTAACTTGAGATGAGAAATATTTTTTATAAAAAAATAGAGGACGGGTATCTTGATTTATTTGAAATTGATAAGATGCAGTCTCAATGGGAAAAGATACGGAAAGAACTAATTAGTGCCATTAAAGATGGGGGAGCTGAATCGATTTACCCTGTGAATGTTAAATGGATTCTTCTCGCTTCCCCAGAAACTTTGGTCGGTATCTTCGCAAATTATTATAACAAAAAAAGAGAGGGTCTAATACAAAAATCTTTAGAGGAGGCTTTAAGGGCTTTGTTTTGTTATTCGAGTGATAGGGCTGGACATAAAGGGTATCAGCCTAAGATTGCTGATTTTATTATGAAGCATGCAGATGAAATAGGTGTTCATACTTGTTTTTATTGCGAAATGAGTTATATTAATGTATATGGCGTTAATAAAGTGAAAAAGAATCATTTTGATTTGGATCATTTTTTACCCAAGGCTGAATGTCCGATAGTCGGACTTTCTCTATATAATTTTATTCCATCATGTTCTGTCTGTAATGAAAAGTTGAAAAGGAATAGTATATTGGGGTTATCTAACAAAAAAAGAATTACAAAAGAAGACCAGGCTGCAATTTTAAAGTTGTTTCCATCAAACAAAGATTATAGTTTTGAAACAGATGTTGATATATGTATCAATGGTGTCGAAAAAAAAGACATTACTAAAACCCTCCGTTTACAAGACAACCCAGATCGATATAGGATAGTATTTGAGTCTAACAGAAATGAGATTTATCAAGAAGAAGTAAGTAAACTACGACTGGAGGAACGCTATAATTATCATAAAATAGAGGCATTACGTTTGTATGATTTATTAAACGATTATCCGGATGAATTGAGAAAAAAGATAAGTGAACTTTTTAAAGGGGGAAAAACACCCGACGAAATTAAAGAAGATTTGTTTGGAATCACATTCGCTATAGATAACCATCGTTGTTTTGAAAAACTGAAGCGAGATATTTCAAAAAAGTTCTTCTGAGCCTAATAATATTTGGTTACTATTATGTTTGTCTTGTACTGAACAAATAAAGAATCTGCTTTCCCCATTTTCACGCTGCAAAGATACGAATTAAATCCAAATCAACCAAATTTTTATTCTGAAATTGTATTTCTCAATTGATAGCTGCTGTTGCGGTCGATTCATCAAGATTTAGGGTCGAAGCAACCTATCGCCCTTCGCCACACATATCCACCACACACGGGCTCATGTCCGGTAGCCGTGAGATAATTGAAATGCCAAATACAGATAGAAGAATGCCTCGGGATTGGACTTCTTTAACTTATTGAGTTTTGTGTACTCATAGTCTGTAAATAACCAATCTGTCATCCTCTCCAATTGCCGATTGTTATATTTCTCTATTGTAGTACCACCAGATTCTATCAACGATGCAAGATAAAAGGTTTTGGCCGCAGATAAAATGGCTTTCTCCAAGTGGTATGGCTCGGAGAAGATGTGTGAGGATGCCTGTTTGATACCTTGCACAAGCACAGGATACTCGACATTGTTACGGCCTTGACGGAAACAGATGGACAATGCATGGTCCATCGTGTCACGAAGGATGTCTTCGACCGAACGGTGCACATCACGGTATCTTATTTCTTGCTGAGCAATGGCGCGATACACTGTGGCAATCGTCTTTATGTCGTCAGCTTTGTCAAACAATAGTCCTATGTCGTACAACTGCTTTATTATTTCCATTCCACATTCGTTGTCCCCTTTGCGGTAAGGCACGCCAACTGTTTGTGGAGCAAAAGCTGTCAGTTTGTCTGCGAGCAAATTGTTGACATCGGGAACTTTGACCATCCTGTTCTCACCTTCTGTTGAAAGGAATATGTTGCCAATGGGCAGTTCGATTGTTTGGCTGTAAGGCACCTGCTCGAAAAGGATGTCTAACAATATGTACGATTCCTTGCTTTCGACGGCAGAAGGATAGTAAAACTTATAGTGGGCCTTGGGTATCGCACCAGAAACACGAGCCTGTTCTTCAATGCGAGAAAAGTTCTTGCCCGAAGCAACTTGCTGGAGCACTGAGTTTAAATCCGTAGTTTCCGGGGGAAGAATGATGTCAATATCAATAGACAGTCGACGAGGCTCTTGGAATATCAACATCAGCGCAGTGCCACCTTTGAAAACGAAAGTAAGCGAGGATTCGGCAAGGCCTTCCAGTAATGATAATGCCCGAATTGATTTCTCAACTAAAATTTTGTCGGCTTTGTATTTCTTGGATATTTGGATTATCCAGTCAGCGGAGAATGAGAGTGGTGCAATCATGTTTAGTTTAGTTTATTTCGTCCAGGATTTCTTCTATTATATTGCGTCGGCCCCTACGACCTGCATAGCGGAGCATCCGACTGGAATTGACAGCATAAGAATCAATAGCATTCGTATAAATGTCGACAATCTCTGTGTCTTGGAAAGGAAACAATCGGTCGATGGCAAAATCAACCAGTATTTTCTCTAACGAGGCCATCGGCAAATCAGACACCTTAATGGTTGGGGCATCGACGGCCATGTTTCTGACTACAATGTATCCGTCGTAATAAGGCAGTTCCTCGCTAAGATTACGGTATAAAATAGTATGGCGATAGGTGTCTCTTATTTCATGGTATGCTGCATCGACAGCATCGCGCTCCACATCGACAAAATATAGCTGTATGTTGAGCAGGTGATGTACAAATGTATTTGCCACCGACAAATCCCATTGGCAATAACTCGCAAAGGGAAGTCGTCGTCGCATAATATCCGCTATCACCTCTGTCTTCCGGTAGATATGAGGTTCAAATATGGTTTTTCTTCCAAATTTATAGATACCACGCCCGATGGAATAAATAATCCCTTTATCTACTAAAGAATGAATTTTCCATCGAATAGTAGAAATTGGCATATCAGGAATATAGCTACGATAGAAATTCACAATATCAAAAGTGGACACTCGTTCACTGTTTCCCAATACGTTATACAGCTCATCTATATGTAATGTATCGTACATCTTTGCTCTATTTGACGGTGCAAAGATACACAAATTTTTGGCAATAAATAAAAACTATTGACAATAATTTGATTTTGTTAATTGTATTATGCCCAATTGTGGGTGTTTTACTCAAGCGGTATCAGCGGTATATTATGTGTTTCATCAGATAGCCGATTTCCATGCGGACTTTTGTTATTTGTTTCAAATAGCCGAAAGGACGTGGACGCCTTCCTCCACTGAAGGAGACAAAAACAAGAGCCGCAATCGTCTCTATTTGTGCTGTCAGATCACGCAAAATCTTTTTGATATATAAAGAAAAAGATGTATCTTTGCATCCGCAAATGTGGATAGATTTGTAATGATTGCAACCACTTGAAAAAATGCTAAAGCGTTGTTCAACTGCGACTTCATTCCAAAATCTGTTACATTTAGAACAAAGTATTAACTAAACTAAAATGTAACAAAATGAGCTATTTTTTCACTTCCGAATCAGTTTCCGAAGGCCATCCCGACAAGGTGGCCGACCAAATCAGCGATGCACTGCTGGATGAATTCCTGAGACATGACCCCGAGAGCCATGTGGCCTGCGAGACCCTTGTGACCACAGGGTTGGCCGTGGTGAGCGGCGAGGTGACGACCAATGGGTGGGTCGACGTGCAGGGTACTGTGCGCGATGTTATCCGCCAGATTGGTTACACCAAGGGCGAGTACAAGTTCGAGGCCGAGAGTTGCGGTGTGCTCAGTGCCATCCATGAGCAGAGCCAGGATATAAACCAGGGAGTCAGCCGTAAGGCCAAGCGCGACCAAGGTGCCGGCGATCAGGGAATGATGTTCGGCTATGCCTGTCGCGAGACCGCCGAGTTCATGCCGTTGCCCATCACGTTGGCGCACATAATCCTTATCGAGTTGGGCAAGATACGCCACGAGGGCAAGCAGATGAGGTACTTGCGTCCGGACGCCAAAAGTCAGGTTACTGTGCAATATAGCGATGCCGGCAAGCCTGAACGTATAGACACTATCGTGGTCAGCACCCAGCACGACCCCGATGCCACGCAGGAGCAGATTCGCACCGACGTGGAGAAGATACTGCTGCCGCGTGTAGTGAAGCGTCTGCCCAAAGAGACTCAGAAGCTTTTTGCGAAGAAAGACTACACGCTGCACGTGAACCCGACGGGCAAGTTCGTCATCGGTGGCCCGCACGGCGACACGGGTCTCACGGGTCGCAAGATAATCGTCGATACCTACGGTGGGCGCGGTGCCCACGGTGGCGGCGCTTTCAGCGGCAAGGATGCCTCGAAGGTCGATCGTTCGGCGGCCTATGCCACCCGCCATATCGCCAAGAACCTTGTGGCTGCCGGCCTCTGCGACGAGGCCCTCGTGCAGGTGGCCTACGCTATCGGCGTTGCCGAGCCGGTGGGCCTGTATGTCAATACTTATGGTTCGGCGAAGGTGAAGATGGCCGACGGCGAGATTGCGGCACGGGTGAAGAAACTGTTCGACCTGCGCCCGTATTCCATAGTGGAGCGTTTCGGCCTGAAGAACCCCATCTTCCGCCCCACCGCCGCCTACGGCCACATGGGTCGCGACCCGTTCGAGGATTATGTGACCGTTTATGATGCCGCCGGCCGCAAACGCAAGAAGAAGGTCCAGTTCTTCGGCTGGGAGAAACTCGATATGGTCGACGCGATAAAGAAAGAATTTAAACTATGAACTTCACAGGTCTGATTGTCGGCATTGCCACCTTCCTGTGCATCGGACTCTTCCATCCGTTGGTGATTAAAGCCGAATATTTTTTCGGAGTGAGATGCTGGTGGGCGTTCCTGATATTGGGAATGGTGGGCATAGCGGGTTCGCTTCTGGTAGAGAACGTCATCTTGTCCACCTTGCTCGGTGTTGCGGCCTTTTCCAGCCTATGGTCTATCCTGGAGCTTTTCAAACAGCGCAGGCGGGTGGAGAAAGGCTGGTTTCCGAAGAATCCCAAAAGGAAATAATATTAAAACATTATGACAAAACTGAGTGTCAATATCAACAAGGTGGCCACCATACGCAACGCACGAGGCGGCAATACCCCTAATGTCAAACAATTTGCAATAGACTGCGAGCGCTTCGGCGCACAAGGCATCACCGTCCATCCGCGTCCCGACGAGCGGCACATCCGCTATGCCGACGTGTACGACATCAAACCTATCATCACCACCGAGTTCAATATCGAGGGCAACCCCAAGGGTGTCTCGAAGAGCAAACCCTACGGCTTTATCGACCTGGTGAAGGAGATACGACCCACGCAGGTGACTATGGTGCCGGATGCCGACGGGGTGCTGACCAGCAATGCCGGTTGGGATACTGTGAAGAACCAGGATTACCTGTGTGATGTGGTCAAGGAGTTCAAGGATTGCGGCATCCGCGTGAGTATCTTCATCGATGCCGCCCCCCGGATGATTGAGATGGCCGCAAAGACCGGTACCGACCGCGTGGAACTGTACACCGAATCGTATGCTTCGAAGTATGCCGCAAACCGTGAGGAGGCTATCAAGCCCTTCGTGGAGGCCGCCCGTGTGGCGCGCGACTGCGGCCTGGGGCTCAATGCCGGACACGACCTCTCGCTGGAGAACCTCGCCTTCTTCCACCAGCAGATACCGTGGGTGGACGAGGTGTCGATTGGCCACGCACTTATCAGCGACGCACTCTACCTCGGTATCGAGGAGACCATCCACCGCTACCTCGCCTGCCTGAAATGAAGCCCTATTGCTCCGGCACTATCGCAAAGAACGTTAGCGGTTCGTTGCTGCTTGTGTTGATGAGCGAGTGACTGTGCCCTTTTGGACAGTATTGGCACTGGCCGGCGGTGAGGTGCTCCTCGCCATCGTCGTAGAGACAGCGGGCCTCGCCGTTGATGACGAAGATAATCTCGCTGTTATTGGTGTGGCTGTGTAAGCCTATGGAGCAGCCCACGTCGAGCCGTCCGCGCATAATCTTGTTTATTCCATCGTTGAACGTGCGGAACATTGTGTCACCCTCCCCGCCCTTAAACTTCGGGTTGGCAATCTCGTCTATTTCATCAAAGTTGATTAGCATAGTGTATGTATTGTTTTCTAAGGCATCAGTTACAGATGAACTAACTATACGTTTATCTTCTTCCGTGATTGTAATATTTATTGAGTGTTATGTTTCTTTGCTCAATATAAGATTTGATAAACATACGGCAATTTCATTTAGTTCTTCGCGAGGTCGCCAGGCAAGAATGTAACTCACATCAGCACTAATCACAGAATATCCGTTTTGCTGTAACTCTTCCAGTTGTTGGCGCTTGGCTTTGGATAGACAGGCAATATAGTCTCCTTGTTGTGAAACAAGGTATCCATTGGAGTAAAGTAGCAAATCACCACTGCGAAGTTTCAATACTTTATCTTTGCGTTCTTTGAAGTAGTCGAGCCAAACATCGTGCAAATTGAGGCTTATGGAAATATTCTTTTGGTCTAATATGGGTTTCATATAGATATATAGGTTGCGACGTGCACGTGTAAGGCCTACATAGTTTATCCGCAGGTCCTCGGGATTAATAGTGTCAGGCTCAGAGATAAACAGATGTACGGAATCGAATTCGCGTCCTTTTGCTTTATGTATTGTGCTTACAAAAACGCAGTTGTTTTCATAGGAGATAAAGTCTTCAACGTCGCTTTCCAAAAGGAACTGGCGTAGGTCGCTGCGATAAATGGTACGATTTATTTGCTCGTAGTCTTCCCAGAAATGTTTCATAACGGGCATTAATCTACTTGATGCATAGGTTCGGCAAGTGCGCTCTTTTGCCGTTTGCCATACTTCAGTGCTTATGACCGTTCCCTCATCCCCGAGATGTTTTACGAAGTAACGTACTTCGGCTAGATTGATAAATCGGAACCCTCCGCCAGATTGGACCAGTATCGCATGAATACCCATTTGCTCCAACTGATAGGCCACCTGCAATGCTTGCTCGTTGGTGCGTGTCAATACTGCTGTAGAACCATCAATCATTGACCGTTGAATATTAAAGATTGTGTTTGCAGGGATGGTTTTCACACAACCTTTTTCGGGCGTCACAGCCTTGATGGGGGTGTGCTTCATGCGGTTGGGAATCCGTTGCACATATTTGTTCGCTTGCTCTACAATGGCTCTAGCCGACCTATAATTGTCGGTCATCTCATAGAAGGTTGCTTTGTGGTTGGTGACAAGCGAATGAAAGTATTTCGAATCACTTCCGCGGAAAGCATAAATATTTTGGTCGTCGTCGCCTACGGCTATTACGCGCATCTCTTCGTTGCGCTGCATGAGAGCCTGTACCAATCGGTAATCGTCGGAACCCATATCTTGTGCCTCGTCGATGACGAGCACACTTTTCGCTATTTTTGCAGTTTCTACATCTCCGTTCTCGATCATCTCCGCTGCACACTGCACTACACTGTCTGCTTCTTCGAGTGAGCCTTGTTTCCCTAATAAGTCAAAACTGTATGAGTGGAAGGTTTTGATGTCGACAAAATGAGCTGCGTTCCCAACCAAATCCATGAGCCGCTTTTTGAACTCGGTGGCTGCCGCTCTTGAGAAGGTAAGCATAAGCAGTTGCTCGTGCTTTACATCTTCGAGTAGTAAAAGAGAGGCCAATTTGTGAACCAGCACCCGGGTTTTGCCGCTGCCAGGGCCAGCCGCAACAACAATATAGCGAGATTCTTTGTCGTTGATAATCTCCAGTTGGCGGGGAGAGAGTGTGCCAAAAATCTTTTTGTATTTGGCTGGAGTGATGTTTTGGTTAATCTGGTTCTTGCGGTCTTCTTTGAAATATTTGTTGATGAAGCGCCGGTAGTCCATCGTGAAGTAGTCGCTGACATATTGTAGTGCTGCGTCGTAGTCTCGTACCATAAGATTGGCATATTCGCCAACTATATGTATCTGTTGGATGCGCTGTTTGTAGAATTCGTCTAATAGCCGATAGCTTTCTTTGGTATAGCGAGCTTTTCGTTCTACTTTCCGATTAAGTTGCAGAGTGTTATAGATAACTAAGAAACCGCCTTCTATTTTCAGCAGTTCGTTCTTGCTTAAAAAAAGCAGTGCCTCTTCCATGTCGGGAAGGGTCAGCTGGTCGGATAATGCCAACTGGGTGGAGTTATATTGATTTAGCAAACCAACCAAAGAGAATGAGACAAAACATGTGTCTTTTTCTGCCTTTTGTGTACCAAGTGTTTTTACCACGAATTGGCATAGCCCGGCTCTTCGCTCGAAATGCTGTAGGGCGGCATCTGTGTCAACTTGTAGGCGGAGGCTAACGCTGCCGGCAGCGGTGTGTTCTTCTTTCTTTACATATCCTTTGAGCTGCAGGAAATAAAGGAGTGTTTTTATGCGCTTCACAGTACAGAACGACATGCCTTGTGATTGCGCAGCCTCATTGAGTTCTTTATAGTTCAGTTCCCGAGTACTGTCAGTGATTTGAGACAGGAGGAAGCGCTCCAACTGCAAGGTGCTCTTCAATTCGCGTAGCGTATTGCTCTTGGGAAGTCCGGCCAGCATATCTTGACTATCTGCCAGTATACCTTCTTGTCTCATTAGGTTTACATTGCGGATTACAGTCTCCTTTGACATACCAAGCACATCGGCGAGATAGTCTATTCTGCTCTCTGCTTCGTCTGAATTGCGTTGCGTAGCACGACGGCTGATTAAGGAACGAATGATTCGGACGGCCTCTTCACGGGTTGTATCGTCAAATAGGGTCGAATCGGTTATCCGCCTACGAACTTCGTCCATGTTCCCGACAGTTATGCCGGTCGCAAACACATGGGGGGCGTTGCTGCCTCGTTCAATAAAGCTTGCGTTTTCTAGTGCAGCAATGGCGGCTTTGACACGTGTGTCCAGATCATCCACGTCGTCTCCCCAACCCGCTTTGCGGGCAATCTCAAGAGGAGAACAACTCACTGACTGTCGCTGTTGTGTCATGTCCTTTATCGCCTTCCATACCTGCTGTATTTCGCTAATAGATAGTTTGGTCTGGTTGAGCAGGATAAAGTGTTTGTCCAGGTCGTTGTCGGCATACAGCACATAGCAGTCGGCCTCCATTTGGGGATCTCGTCCGGCTCGTCCGGCCTCTTGTATGTAGCTTTCCAGTGAGTCGCTGATATCGTAGTGGACTACCAATCCCACATCTTTTTTGTCGACACCCATCCCAAAGGCCGAGGTGGCCACTATAACTTGTGCTTCGCCGTTCATGAAGGCGTCTTGGTTGCGGATTTTTTCTGCCGCCTCCATCTTCCCGTTGAAAGGGAGTGCCCGTATTCCATCTGCACACAGGTGGCCGGCCAGCTCTTTTGTTCGTTTTGTGCGACTTACGTAGACAATTGAAGGGCAATGGTGGCCGAGGATAAGTGAACGCAAATGGTTGTATTTGTCGTTGTCGGTATCCGAGTGTATGACGGTGTAATGCAAGTTTCTCCGCTCCGAACTGGCAGCAAAGACTTTCAGTTTTAGATTGAGTTTCTGCGAGAAATAGTCACATATGTCTGTAATGACTTTCTGCTTGGCGGTAGCAGTGAAGCAGGATACAGCAATGGGGTGCTGTTGATGCTTCTGCTCCTGAAGGTGGCGGATGAAATCGCCAATATATAGATAATCTACGCGGAAGTCTTGTCCCCACGCCGAAAAGCAGTGTGCTTCGTCGATGACAAAACGAACGACATTGCGCCCAAGAAGCAGGCGTTCTATCGTCTTACTTCGCAACATCTCGGGTGCTATGTAAAGCAGATTGGCAGAGCCGTCAGCTACCTGTTGAACGGCACTGGCACGTTCAATGGGGTTTAAAAGTCCATTGATGGTTACGGCATCGCTAATTCCTCGTTCGGCAAGATTGTCGACCTGGTCTTTCATGAGCGATTGAAGCGGCGAGATTACAACGGTGAGACCGTGTGTGTTCCGGCCAGCCATAAGGGCTGGCAGTTGAAAAGTGAGGCTCTTCCCTCCGCCGGTTGGAAATATTGTCAGCAGTGACTCTCCACGTATTGCAGATTCGACAGCCTCCTGCTGCATCCTTTTCCCATCGAAAGTGCGAAACTCGGTGTATCCAAAGAAATCTTGAAGCCCTTTGTGGGCATCAAGTTGGTGCCTACAGTATTCGCACTTCCCGCAAGGTGTGTTGCGCAATTGATTCATCACGCTGGCCATGTGGTGGTAGTTGCGTTGTACCCATGCAGGCGTAATACTCATTATGTCGTCGGACCCGATAATGGCCAATGCGTATGCCAACTCTATTGGATGAATGTTGCATAGCTCGTTGAGATTGACATTGGCGCATATCTTCCTTTGATACTCGGAGGTGATAAGTGGACTTATGTCAGGTTTTGAGGAGAGCAATATCCCAAACAGTGAAGACTGGGTTTGAGGTGCATAGCCAGTGTATTTGAAGAAACTACCAAATTCAGGCTTGTCATGCAGTAGTTGATATAGAATTTCCTGTTTGCCATGCTTTAAGTGTCTCCATGCTTCTAACTCGTCGTAAAAGAGGTCCTTTGCTTTTTTTGCATCGTTGACAGGGTTGTTTAACTCATCGACCTGTAGTTTGTCGTCCTTTACCAGATGGTGATAGGGTTTGTTGGGGAAAAGCAGTGGGGAGAGTGGCAGAGTGTCAATATAGGAGTGTTTGCCTTTAATCGGCGTATATTTCAAATCGAAATTGATGATATTGTGCCCGCATATATACTCGCAATTGACGACAAACCGCTGAAATTCATCCAACGAATGGGTGTGTAAAATGGCTCCGTCTTCACGGACAACACCAAAGTCTTTCGTTTGCTTGTTTTGTAAACCAACTTCAGTATCAATAAAGGCAATCATAAAGTAATTTACAGTTGTCGGTTACTTGGTTGTATCTGCAAATCGGTATCTGCGATTTTTGTTGCCTCCGATGGATTCGAGGTAGCCGAACTCGGTAAGTTGGCGAAGGTAGCGCTTTGCAGAGGTTGGGGAGAATCCAAACCGACGAACGATGTCATCGGTGGTAACTACCACTTTGTCGGCAGAATTCTCTGCTTGAATTTCGACCATAAACGACAGAATATTGGCCAATTTTTCGGCCAAAGAGAGTTTTATCGACCATTTATCGACCATTTTTTGCCTTGTAGGCAGTTTGTCGACCACTTTTTCGGAAACGGATTTAATATACTGGTCGATATCGGCTTTCAAATGCTGGGCATGAAGAGTGGCCATGCAGTCGAGGAAGATGTTAATGTCCTCTTTTTCACGGGAGTCGATAAGGGCTTGTATGTATGTGGCCTTGTCTCCTTTCAGCACCTTAGTTGGCAACACATTGAACTCCATCTGCAGCAGGTTCATCAGAAGGCGGCTAGTACGTCCGTTGCCGTCAGCCCACGGGTGGATGGTGACCAACTCGTAGTGTGCCCAAAAACTAAGGTCATATATAGCACAGGTGTCGTTGGGATTTATGGCTTTACGACGAGCGTTCAATTCTTCGCAGAAGGCGGCAAGCCGTTCCGGTACTTTGAGATAGGACATATATGAATTGCCTCCAAGTCCAGCGGTGACATTTAATTTCCGCAGTTCACCTTTTGCGGCAGAAAAGTTACCACCAATGGCACTGTACTCGCTGCCGGTGCGGGCCATGACCTTTGACGCCAGCGTAATAAGCCAGTCAACGGTGATGGGGAGGTGCTTTTTTATCCACTCCTGCCCATATTCGTAAGCCACCTTTAGGTCAAGGTTCATCAGTTGCTCTGCCAAATTGCGACGGTTTGAGGTGATGCCTTCGTCAAAGAGCAGTTGTGCTTCTACTTCGGTTACTGTACTGCCCTCAATGGCTGTGGAGTGCACAATGATTGAGTACAGGTAGAACTTGTCATAGTCTATCTGCGACGATATGCCCAGTTCGCGGTGACGGTCGAGCAGTTGCTGCAGTATGTCATTGTTCTCTTGTGTCATTGTTTGTGTCCTTGTAATCAATATTTTATTGGTAGCTGCCTCCTAACAGATTTAACTGCAAAGATACGCATTTTATGCGAATCGTTTTCAAGAATATTAAATGTAGGCCGGATTTTTGAAAAAAGGACTTGCATATGTCGGGAAAAAGGTGTATGTTTGCAAAAAGAACGCATGAGTGTGGATGTCGCTAAAGTGCTGGATGGCACTTTGGTAGGTGTTTCCGGCGGTTTAATTACACTACAAAGAGGCTAAAAAGAGGTGTTAACACCGGGATTGCACCGACATACAACCGATACTCAACCGAAACTAAGACGGTGTTGATGCCGTGTTGTTACGGTGCAGATAGGGCGAGGATAGGCAGGATGGAGTGCATTAAAATGACTGATTATGGCACAGTTACTGAATGATATACTGAACATTGAGGGGCAGCTGGGCGAGTTGACCATCTACCGCCGCAACGGTAAGCTGTTTGTGCGTCCGAGACATATCAACCAGCCCCGGAGGCTGTCGCGCAAACAGCTGGCGCAGCGCGAGCGGTTGGCCCACAACAACTTGCTGTGGAGGGTGATGAAGAGGTGCCGCGAGCGGTATTTCGAGGGCGGCGCCGGGCCGTACTACCGTTTCATGTCGGTCAACCAGCTGTCGCCGACGGTGTACCTGACCAAGTGGCAGCTCGTTGATGGCTGCACGTTGCTGCTGCCCGACATGGTGGTGAGCGATGGGCCGAGGGAGCCAATCGCCTATCGTCTTGACGAGTTGGCCGGAGAGGCGGCGCTGCTGACCAGCCTTACGCCCGATGCGGCGCGGGAGGGGAAGCTGCTGCTGTATGAGCTGACGCAGGTTCTGAACAGGGAGCGTCCGCAGCTGCGGTTGAAGGTTGAGCGGGTGGATGTGGATGAAGCGACGGTGGTCGTCGACGGCCGCGTGGCGCTGACGGGCGAGCGGTTCGCCGACCCGATGAAGGGCTTCGCGCTGGTGCATGTGGTCGACGGCCATGTGGCGCAGCAGAGGGTGGTGACGCGCTGTACCTGCTACGAGCAGTTTACCACCGAGGAGGCGCTGCAGGAGGCGGCAAAGAGCTACAAGGGGCTGACAGAGTGAATGCTTGAATGTTTGAATATTTGAATGCTTGAATGTTTGAATAATATGAAAAAGATAGTAATAGTTTTGCTGCTGGCGGTCGGCATTGGCGCTGCAGCGCAGGAACAGATAAATCTCGGGTTGATTCCGACGCCGCAGAAGGTGGAGACAGGCCTATGGAAAAAGGATAGCGTGAATACGTGCCGCATGAAGGTGAAAGAGAAGCAGGTAGATGGTGTTGAGATTGATTTGAAGAAGACAAGTCAGTTGCACTGGGTGCAGAACAATGTGGAACAGGCTTATGTCTTGACCATTGAGCCGAAAGGCATCACCATTGAGTACTATGATAAAGAGGGGCTTGTCAACGGCTACCTGACGCTGTCGCAACTTCATCGGCTCTATGGCGATGTGCTGCCCTGTTGCCGCATCACCGACTGGCCTGCCTACGCTTATCGCGGATGGATGGACGACCAGAGTCGCGGACCTGTGCCGCACGAGGCCTACCGAAAGAAGCAGTACGAGGTGTTGCATGCGCTGAAGTACAACTTCAGCAACTACTACACAGAGCATACGCTGTACCAGCCGGAGTTCCCCGATCTGGCTCCCGCATATGCCGCTGAATGCGCGCCGCATCCCGACGAGGTGATAAACCTGCAGCTCTTTGCGCATGCCGAGAAGACGCTGCGGGTGCCGTTCTACCAGTACATGATGGACAGCAAGAACAACTTCAACCCTAGCAACGAGGCGACGTACACCTTCCTGCGGAAGCGTATTGCAGGGGCTTTCGAGCGTATTTCCAATTCGCCATTTTTTATCATCAACTGCGACGAGACGGAGCAGCTGGGTACCGGACGGGCGAAAGAACTCGTCGACCGAAAGGGTGCCGACCAGGTGTATGTTGACCATATCAACCGCTGCTATAACCTAATAAAGGAGATTGGTTCTCCCAGGGTGGTGATGTGGGGCGACATTGTGGCGAAGAACCCGGCGATGATGCGCCAACTGCCGAACGATATGACCTACATAATGTGGGCCTACGAGCCGCTGGACAGTTACGACCACCTTATCAAGCCTTTCAAGGAGAACGGCACTCCGTTCTGGGTGGCACCGTCGCTGTCGCACAGCAGCAATATGATTCCCAACCCCTACCGCTACATGAAGAATATCGCCAACCTGGCGAGAGACGGCTACCGTAACGGCGCCGAGGGGTTGATGAACACCTGCTGGGATGATAACGGTGAAGCGCTGTTCGACAACTGCTGGCATGGGCTGTTCTGGAGCGCCGAGATGGCGTGGAACCCTATCCGCACCGACGACCCCGAGGAATACGCCCGTCGCGAGCGCCAGTTCAACGAGAACTTTGAACGGCTATTTTACGGCAATGCCGATAATACCAGTTTGCCCGTTATCCCTATTCAACCAACAATATCCACTAAGACATCCCAGCTCTACGCCCTCGGGGCCCTCGAGAGTGATCCGGATGTGGCCGACTGGTACACTAGTGCTGCACTCATGGAGCCGCTGCTCAACTTCAATCCCGACAATATTTCGGACGCTATAAGCGACCGTTGCGACAGGGTGATTAAGAAGGTGATGAAGTTGGATAAGGAGATTGACTCTGCCGCCAATCCGCATGCCCACTACGCCCTGATGCGCATAAGGCAGACGGTGTTCAAGTCGATTCTGCGTAAGATGATATACCACCAGCTGGAGGGCAAGGATGAGACCATGAAGGAAAGGCTGAAGATGATGAAGGGGCAGTACTGGGTGTTCCTCACCGACCTCAAGCGCGAGTACCTCCGCCTTTGGGATCAGGAGAATGGCGAGTATGAGAGGTATATTGTGTGCAACCGATATGACGAGCTGGCGAGGGAGGTGCTGGAGTTGGATAGGCATGTTTTCATGGAGGTTCTTCCTCCGAATAATCAGAGTACTCCGATGGTAAAACTCTGTACACTCTACAACGACCGCCCCATCTACTATACCCTCGACGGTTCAGACCCCACCTCGTCATCGGCCAAGTATGAGGGTCCGTTCTCGCTGGAACGGTCGGCGACGATAAAGGCTGTTGCCTACAACAAATACGGCGAAGGTGTTGTTTCGGAGCAGTATCTGTTGTCGCATCTCGGTATGGGTGCGAATATAACCCTCAACACACCTTTCTCTACCTACAAGGCCATCTACTCGGGTGGGGGAGAGAACGCCCTTATCGACGGCCAGTTGGGTTCGAACAGCACATACGCCGACGGCCACTGGCAGGGTTACTGGGGCGACAGCATCGACGCCGTCATCGACTTCGGTACTACGCGCACAATCCAAGAGATATCCATGCGGTTCATGCAGAACACCTTCGACTGGATACTTGCTCCCACGCAAATCAAAGTCTACACATCTTCCGACGGTAAGAAGTGGAACCTTCTTTCCGACCAACACTTCGATATGGATCCTCGGGAGACCGGTATGCGCCTTAAAAACTACAAGATTGACCTGATGGACTATCCCAACGGTACCCCAAAGATTGCCGTTGGTTACAGAATCGTCCGCTACGTCCGTGTCGTCGTTCCCAACCCCGGTCCGCTGCCCGATTGGCATCCAGCCCCAGGTCAGCCGAGTTATCTGTTCACCGACGAGATTGTCATAAAGTAGTGGCCACTCACTTTATCAGCAGCACCGTGCCGACCTCGGTACGGTAGGCGTCGGGCCGGTCGGTGGCGCGGTAGACGAGTTTCCACACGTAGTTCCCCTGCAGGCAGAGGCGTCCGTCGTTGTCGCGTCGGCCGTTCCATCCGGTGGTATAGTCGTCGGTGTGGTGAACGAGCAACCCTTCGCGGTTGTAGACGAACAGCTCGCCTTCGATTATCCCCTGTCCAACGATAGTGAAGAGGTTGTTGTTGTCGCGCAGAGGTGTGAAAACGTTGGGTGCGAAGAGCGCCACACGATGGATAGGCAAAATGCGTAGGGCTGTATCGTAGCATTGACCGTTGTAGACGCGAAGAGCCACAGATACGCTGTCGGCATCGACTGGTGCTGTACCATATAAAGTGGGACCAGTTTCATCCTGTAGCAGCCAGTCAACGTACCACGCACGTTCCCGTTCCGGGTTATGCGAGATGTCGTATGCCGTAAATGTGAGGTCGTCGTATCCAAGGGCTTCGGGGTTGACCTTTATTTCGGCCTGTGGTACGATTATTGGGGAGAGTTGGATTTGTGAAGTGGTGGGACAGAATGGAACGCTGCGGTAGTCAGCGAAGAGGATATAATCTGTTGTTGTTTGTGGTGCCACGTTAATTGAGGAAAGCCTTTCCTGTCCATCGAGAGTCTGGTCGGTCGGAACAGAACTCCATATCGTATAGGCCATTGGTTGAGGCTCGCCACCATCGGTGAGGGGTGCCGTTGCGTTGACTGAGAGATTATATACGCGTTGCTGGCAATCGATGTTGTAGATGAAGTCTATTTTCGGTAGCGCCATTTTGGTTACAATCATCCCTACCACCGAGTCGCATCCGTGGATGGTTTGCAGTGTGTCGACGAGAGGGAAGTCCTCGGTCAGGTAGGTGGAGTCGCTCTGCACAGAAAAACCGTGCCAAGTGTAGGTCTGGTTGTAGCACATGGTGTCGTGCAGGACTGTTGAAGTGGCATAGTGTACTGTAAGGTCGAGAGTGACGATGGAGTCGCAGTCGGCTACGGTGCGTATGGTGTCGATGACGCCGAGGGTGTCGGCGTAGTACCACCACTGGTCAATCCATCGCATTGAGTCGCACACCTCGTGGCGGTCAGTGGCCCAATGGGTGTAGTCGACTGTGAGCGCCAGGTGTACCACCGAGTCGCACTGGGCGGCGTTGGTGTAAATCACGAACGGTGCGGCGGTGCTCGAGGTATAGTTCACGCCGTCCTGCCAGCGGAGCGAGTCGCAGCCGTGCAGGCGGTCGACGGAGGATGATGTGTCGCGTACGGTTACTGTCATCACCACTAACGAGTCAATCCCATTCAAGCCTTGCAGGTGAACAGAATCCGCCATCTCTTGCAGATTGCCGTAACGGGTGCCCATGCCGTCGGAGAATGTAACATTATTCCATACGAGTGGCAGTAGGTTCTGGCAGAGGGTAGAGTCGTTGTAGGTGCGGCGGTTGCGCTGCAGGTGAAGTGTGCGGAGCGAGTCGCATCCGAAGGTGGCGGAGAGGGTGTGCGGGTAGACGCCGGTGGTGTCGTAGATCGATTGTTCGAAGGTGTAGCTGTCGCCGTCGTAGATTGTGTCATAGAGGTGTTGGTCGTAGGTGGGATAGACCTTTAGATGCAGCGTTCTTGTCGAGTCGCATGTGCCGGTAGTGAGCGGATGCCGGTAGACGCCGGTGGTGTCGTAGCCGGTATGTTCGAAGCGATATTGGTGGTGCTGCCAGTTGGCCGACGAGTCGGAGCCAAACGATAGGATATGTGCATCGCAGATGGTGTCGTAATAGTGCAGGCTGTAGGCTGGCAGCAGGTGCAGGTACAGGCTAGAGAGCGAGTCGCAGCCGTGGACCGATTGCAGGTGGTCGGTGAACGAAGTGTCGGAGGGGTAGACGGAGACTACCGCCGCAATGGTGTCGTTCCCGTGGAGGTAGGCCACCGTGCTGTCGGCCGCCAGCATTGTTCGCTGCGGTGAGCCCCAGGTGTAGAGATGGTTGCTGCAGACGGTATCCCAAAGGTGGTGGTCGAATGTCGGGTGCACAGTCAGGTGCAATGTCGAGAGCGAATCGCAGCCGTATTGCGAGAGCAGCGAGTCGAGATGTTCCGTTGTTCCATCGGTTCCGAGGAAAATGCTGTCGCCGAAGGCGAATGACTGATTGTCGCAAATCTCGGTATTGAGGTGGTGGTCGAACAATGGATGGACCGTGAGGTACATCCACACTGTGCTGTCGGCACCGGTGTGGGCCGTGAGCACCGTGCTACGAAGCAGGGTGCCGCTGGCTTCGTTGAGTGTGGTATCAAACACCTGTCCGTTCCATGTGATGGGCAGTGCATCGTTGCAGAGCGTGTCGTAGAGCGTGGTGTCGACGTTCCAGTGCACGTATAGCGAGTAGTCGATTACCGAGTCGCATAGTACAGCGTTGGCGATAGTTACAGAAGTGTGGCTTACGCTGTCGCTGAACGTAACCCCGTTGAATGTATGTGGCAGCAGGTTTTCTATAACGGTGTCGTAGTAGACCGAGACGGTGGAGTAGCGGATGGTTAGGTGGAGGGTAGTGGTAGAGTCGCAGAGGGCGGCGTTGGTGCTTAGGTGCGTCGGCTCTTCGGTTGAGGCGGTGTAGGCAGTACCATACCAGAAGAAGGTGTCGCACTCGTCGGCGAGAGTGTCGCCGGTAGTGGTGGCACGTACGTCGAGGTTTAGAGTGCGTAGCGAATCACATCCATAGATGGCGGTGGCTAGCATGTTGCTGTGCAGGCCTGCATCGGTACCGTAATAGGTGGAATCTTCGAAGGTGTACTGTTCGTTGTTGCAGATGCTGGCCGCGACGGTGTCGCTATAGACGGGCCGCACATGCACACGCATGACGATGGTGGAGTCAGATCCGGAGACCGCGGGGATGATCACGGTGCGCATCATGGTGACACCCATGGCGGTGGTGTCGAACACCTCGTTGTTCCAGGTGACGGGCAACAGGTTGAAGCAGACGTTACTGTCGAGCCGCGAGCCAGTGTTCCAGTCGACATGCAGGGTGTAGTTGATGATGCTGTCGCATCCAACGGTATTGGTGATAATCACCGTTGCTGTAGTTGAGTCGTCGTAAATCTCAGCTTCTTCGCCACCGAAATTGTCGTAGGTGAATATAGTGCCATTGAATGTATATGGAAGGTCGTTCTCGACAATTGTCTCTTGGATGGCTGCGGTTGTGGAGTTGCGGATGGTTAGGTGTAAAGTAGTGGTACTGTCGCAGAAGACCGCATTTGTTGAGATATGTGTGGGTTGCTCTGTACTGGCGGTGTAAGTGTTACCATACCAGTAAAAAGTATCGCATTCATCGGCAATGGTGTCGCCAGTGGTGGTGGCACGTACGTCGAGGTTGAGAGTGCGGAGTGAGTCACAGCCATAGATGGCGGTAGCCAGCATGTGGCTGTGTAGACCTGCATCGGTACCGTAATATGTGGAATCCTCGAAGGTGTACTGTTCGTTGTCGCAGATGCTGTAGGGAATTGTGTCGCTATAGATAGGCCTTACGTGAACCCTCATTATAATGGTGGGAATTATAGCAGTGCGCATCATGGTGATGCCCATCGCGGTGGTGTCGAACAATTCATTGTTCCAAGTGATGGGTAGTTGGTTAAAACATACGTTGCTATCTAAGCGGCTACCAGTGTTCCAGTCGACAGAGAGTTTATAGTTGATAACAGAATCACATCCAACAGCATTTTGAATAATAATTACCGTAGCGTCAGTACTATCGGTGAAGGTTACTCCGTTGAATGTATATGGAAGGTCATTTTCAACTATGGTTTCGTGTATAGTGGATGAGGTTGAGTTGCGGATGGTTAGGTGTAAAGTAGTGGTACTGTCGCATAGAACTGCATTTGTTGAGAGATGTGTGGGTTGTTCTGTGCTGGTTGTGTAAGTGTTACCATACCAGTAGAAAGTATCGCATTCATCGGCAATGGTGTCGCCAGTGGTGGTGGCACGCACGTCGAGGTTGAGAGTGCGGAGCGAGTCACATCCATAGATGGCGGTAGCCAGCATGTGGCTGTGTAGGCCTGCATCGGTACCGTAAAATGTGGAATCCTCGAAGGTGTACTGTTCGTTGTCGCAGATGCTGTAGGGAATTGTGTCGCTATAGATAGGCCTTACGTGAACCCTCATTATAATGGTGGGATGCCCATCGCGGTGGTGTCGAACAATTCATTGTTCCAAGTGATGGGTAGTTGGTTGAAGCATACATTGCTATCAAGATGGCTGCCAGTGTTCCAGTCAATACTGAGTGAATAGTTTATTACTGAATCGCACCCAACAGCGTTAGCTATTGTAATCATTGTGGTATCGGTACTATCGGTGAAGGTCACTCCATTGAATGTATATGGCAGGTCGTTTTCAACTATGGTTTCGTGTATGGTGGATGAGGTTGAGTTGCGGATAGTTAGGTGTAAAGTAGTGGTACTGTCGCAGAAGACCGCATTTGTTGAGGTATGTGTAGGTTGCTCTGTGCTGGTGGTGTAAGTGTTGCCATACCAGTAGAAAGTATCGCATTCATCGGCAATAGTATCGCCAGTGGAGGTGGCACGTACTTCAAGGTTGAGAGTGCGGAGAGAGTCACATCCGTAAATGGCGGTGGCCAGCATTTTGCTGTGCAGGCCGGCATAGGTGCCATAATAAGTGGAGTCTTCGAAGGCGAACAGTTCGTTGTCGCAGATGCTGGCCGCGATGGTGTCGTCGTATACGGGTACTGTATGCAAGTGCATGGTGACGGTGCTATCCTGCCCATGTGATGATACGAAGAGCGCAGTGTAAATGCCGCTGTCAGTCATGCTAATATTGTTCCATACTATAGGCAAGGCGTTGCGGCAGACGGTACTATCGAGGTCGGTCCATCTAGGATTCCATATCACGGCAAGGTTGTAGATGATAGTGGAATCGCATCCAGCGGCGTTGGTAGTATGGATGATGTATCCAGTTGTACTGTCAGTAAAGGTAACGGCATTGAAGGTATGAGGTAGTTCGGTTTCATTGACGGTATCATTAATGGTTTCCGTGGTATTGTCGTTAACTATAAGATGGAGGGTGTGTGTACTGTCGCAGCCATATCCCGAGGTGTAGAGGTTAAAGGGGTAGATGCCGGTGGCGGTCATGGTTTCTGACGAGAAAGAATACTGCTGTCCGTCGCAGATGGTATCGTAGGTGTGCAGGTCATAGATTGGGTGCACAGCAATAGTGTGGGAGACAATATGTACGCATCCATTGCTGTCGGTTGCGGAGAGCGTATATGTGGTATCGATTTGTGGGTTGACAATTATTGTATCGGACGTCCATACTGTCCATTGCTGCGATTCTAGCAGGGTTAGAGTGTCGGGCAAACTGCCATAACAACGGTCGACGGGACCTTCAATGTGAGGATTGGTGGGCGGGAATACCAATGTGATTTCTTTCTCCATCGTGTCAGTGCAGGCGCCAGCGGCGATCGCGGTGATGAGTGTTACGGTGTAGGTTCCTTCGGTGGTATATACAGTCGAAGCATGGTAGTTGTTGCTAGTGGCTCCGTTGCCAAAGGTCCACCATGCGGTTTCTACACCTTCGCCACTGCCCACTGGGTTGATTCCATCCATCGAGATGGTGCTATGGTTATTGAAAGCCACCTCGAATTGACAGTTGTTTATTGTGATGATTGAGTCGAATAATGACAAAGGGAAGCGGGTTCCAGCGAAGGCACTCATGGTGAAGTTGCACGCCGCATTATCAATGAATGAAAGGTCGCAATAGTATGTGATATTGTTGTTGGATGCAACGTCAATGTTTTGTGCGGTAGAGAATGTGGTGTCACTTTGGTTACTGTACCAGCGGTAGGCGAATCCAGATGGGGCGGTGAAGACGTTACTGGTCACATTGCCGCAGCCTTCGGCTGTCATGCTTTTGCGCATGCAATCAAGGGTGAAATAGGCATATCCGTAGTGGGATCCTTCGTTGCAGTCGTAGGTGGTTAGGCGGATATAGACCGTCTGTCCGGCATAGGTGCTCATGTCGAGGCCCACGGTGGTCCAGTCTTTCCAGAGTATGTCTTCGCCATAGGTGTTCCATCCGAGGTTTTGGTTGGCAATAAAGTCGGCTGCGCCACAGACAGAGTCAATAAGGTTTAGGTTTTGGTCTAGTAGTTCAAGGCGGAATCGTGGCTGGTCGGCGGCATCGTGCATGGGATCCTGCATAACGGCGGCATACTTCATAATCAGTAGGTCAAAGGCCATAGTGTCAACAAAGAGTGCATAGGTGATTGCTTCGGCCTCGCCGCCTTCGGTATCGGATATCTTATGTGCGCCCCAGTTGCCTAGACGTACCGATGCAGGAGCCCCGTCGGGCACAGTGCGCAGTAAGTTTCCCGTACGTGGGTCACGCTCCGATGGGTTATAGTGTATGGTATGGCGGCTGTAGGCACTGGCGGCACCTGAGTCAACCATGCCGATGCTTCCGTATGGATTTCGATAACTGCCGGAGAAACAGGTGACGTAGTCAGCTGTTAGATTGGTGGGGTCGATACATCCTGTACCGCCAGCAGGGGTGAAGAATCTGACGCTGTCGATATATGCAGTAGAGCAGAAACCGGTTGACTCGTCATCGGAGCATGTGGAGTGTATGCGAATCATGTAGCTGGTCAACGGGTTAAGATTTCCGATATTGTAGGGAGGCGTTTGGTTTACGGTAAGTTGCTGTGGTGTATCGCCAATGGGGATGATATCGAGCGTGACGTTAGGATTGCCGGTCTGTCTCCAGTCAAGGGTGACGCTTTCGCTTTCAATGCCGATAATTTGAAGGTCACTTGCACCACAAGTGTCGATGTAAATGTCGTCGATGTATAGATAATCCCAGCTGCCATTGCTTGTCGAAAAGCGTAGGGCCAAAAAGTTGGCATTGATGTCGGCACCGGTAAGCACAGTCTGCATCCGTTGCCATACGTTGTTTGCGTTATTACGGAATTGGCGCAGGGGTATAAATGTACTTTCATCGTAGGGGTTGCTCATTGTACCAAGGTCAATCCAGAAATCATTGCAATGGCTGTTTTGCATCCAGAATGAAATGGCCAGTTGAGCGAGGCTATCAGTTTGCATCTCGGTCATTACGGCGTAAGGACGGCGGTCGGTGTAGGCTGAGTAGAATATGAGGGATTTGCTGCCTTGATGTCCGTTCCCATTGGCTACATAGCAATCGTTACCATATTCAGATGGCATCCGCAGCTTTATCCAATCGTCAGGCATTGAGTTGTTGCTGTAGGTTTCGAAACTTTCGCAATATGATATTTCAATCGGTGGCGCCAGTGTTGTCAGTGTTTGTTTTGGATGGCATGTTATTTCGCTTTCGGAACATTTGAAATAGAAATCGTAGGTTGTTTCATGGTTGAGAGATATATCGTAAGGTGTGATGTCGATGTATTCGCTTGTGCCAGTACCCTGTTCAAATCCGACAGGACCGTATTCCACGTAGAAACCGCCTGTTCCGCTCTCTGATGTTATCTGAACCACGTTGCTTCCGCTGAGTATGGCCGATGCACGAGTGTCGCATGATTCAACGACAAGATTGTCAAAGTAAAAATAGTAGGGGCTGTTGTTGGAACTCCAGAACAGGAAAGCGACGAAGTGTCCGCCCTCGGAGTATTGCGAGAAGTCGATAGTTGTATGCTGCCATGTTCCAGTAGTGGTAACTTCTAGGGTATCAATAGGCGTAAAGGAATTTATGTCGGTGGCGTCGGTCATGACACCGACAATCATTTTGTCGGTCATGTTGCCAGCCATTATATCAATAGAGATAATGGTCGACGGAACATCGCTTATTTCTGGCAAAATCGCCATTTGTGTTCCTCCCCATGCGAAGTCCATGAATTGGGAATAGCCGTCCCACACTCGTGGGTATTCATCGGCGTTGCGGTTTTGACGAAGCCATCCAGTAGGTAGTGTATTTATTTGGTAAGATTCGAAGTTGTCGCAATGGGGAAGGCTCATCTGTTGCGAAGTGGCAACGCTGGTCCACGGCCAGCAACTTTCTCCGGTGCTGTCGACTGTGGCGAGGAAATGATATATTGAGTTGCTGTTGAGGTTTTCAATGCGGTAGTTGGTAGAGGTGGCATGGATATGAGTGGTGTCGTTTGAGCCTGACTGTGTATAGTGTAACCAATAGTCGGCAGTTTGCGATGAGTCTGTCCTTGCAACTACAGTGGTGGCCTCTGGTAGCGAGAAATGGACAAGTGGCATCGCTTGAAGGTAGATGTAGTCTATGTAGAGGTATTTGTAGTAAACATAGCTGCCACTCATACGAATGGCTATATACCGTCCGTCGGATGTGTAGGACGAGAGGTCAATGTCGTCAATGTACCAAGTGTTGACTTCAGTGCCAAAAGTGTGGATTGGAACGAACGTGGATTGGTCGGCAGGGTCGGTCATCACTCCAATTTCAGCAGGGCATGAATATTGCTCAAACCTGTAGCGGATTTTCATTGATGTGTGGCGAATGGAGTCAATGTCCAGGTCTGGCAGTACGGCAAGGATGTCGCATTGGTTGTAGTAGTACGACCTAAAGTAGAGTGAGTAGTTGTTGTTCGAGGTGGTGTAGATGCGGTCGTCGCCGCAGTTGATAATCTTTCCCCAGTCTGGCGGGTAGCAGCTTTCACCGCTTCCGTAGGTATTGAAGTTCTCACAGTAGGGGAGGCTTTGCAGTACGCCGGTGGTGATAACGGTTGGTGGGAAACAACTTGTGGAAGCGCTGTCGCAACTACCAGTGAATGTATATTCCGTTTCAGGGTTGAGACCAGTGATAAAAAATGGGTTGGTCGTGACATGGATAAGAGTGTCGAGTTCCGTGCTATGGGCTTGTACCCAGTAGTTGGCGGAATTGAATGAGGTGTCAATGGCGCATTTGACGGTGTTATAAGATGCAAGCGAGAAGGCAGGGAGAGGACAAGCCTGCAGACGGATATAGTCAAGGTAGAGATAGTTGTACTGGTATTGGGTACCGAGGATACGTATGGCGATGAAGCGGCCGTTGCCAACGTAGTCGTGGAAGTCGTGACGGAGAGTGTACCAGGTGTTTGTGGCATTGAAAAAGGTGTCGACTGGAACGAACGAGTTCCAATCGGTCGGGGCTGACATCACACCCAATTCGGCCACACAGGGGCTGCTCTCTAGCCGATAGCGCAGTTCAAGCGAGATGTCCTGCAGCCTCTCGACGTCGAAATCTGGCAGTGCCGCATAGACGTAATGCGTGTTGTAGTAGTAGGAATAGAATCGGAGAGACCAGTTATTGCCGCTGACAGTATAGTTCTGGTCATCGTTTGCTGTGTTATAAGACCACTCCTGTGGACGGCAATTATAGCAGTCACCGTAGGTGTTGAAGTCCTCGCAGTAGGGCAGCGACAGTTGCGGTGGGGTGGTTATATTGGCATGGTAGCATGACGGCAGGTTAGGGCTTCTGCGGGTGTAGATGTCGTAGGTGGATTCTGGTTCGAGGCTATCGATTACATAGTTGTGTGAGGTGACGTGTAGTATCCGGCCAGTGCCTTGGGTGGCGCCGCTAGCACATATTTCAATCCAATAGTCCGGAACTGTGATGTTGCTGTCTAAAGTGGCCAGTACTGTACGGCTAGAAGTGGGTGAGAGAGAGGGCAGTGGTGCATCCTGGAAGTCGATACGATCGATATAGAGGTAGTTGTACTGGTATTGGTTGCCATGGAAGCGGATTGCCACGAATCGTCCGGTGCCGTTGTAGGAGGAGAAGTCAACCAGATGTTCGCTCCAGTTGTTGAGGTTGCAGGGTAGGGTATCGACTGGTGCGAAACTGTTCCAGTCGTTCCATGTGTCGATTACGCCCACTTCAGCCATGCCCTCCTGATCGCGATACTGGTAGCGCAAGTGCATCGAAAGGTGCTTTATGGAGTCTATCTCGAACTCAGGCATTGCGGCGTAGAAGTATTGGTTGTTGTAGTAACTAGCGTAGAAATAGAGGGAGTAGTCGTAACTTGAAGTGCAATAGAACGAACCCTCGGTAATTTCCCAAGACCATCCGGTCGGACGGCAATTATAGCAGTCACCGTAGGTATTGAAGTCCTCGCAGAGAGGCAGTGGGGTAGGTGTGGAAGTGGTGAAGCGGTAGGGAGAGCAGGAGTAGTGACCAGTGCTGTCGATGAAGTAGACATCATAGTCTGAAGATGCGTCTAGGCCGTGGAGGGTGATGCCGCATGAATCGCTTGTTGCCAGTGTGCCGGTGCCAGGAGTATATCCAGCGGTACCCCATTCGTACTGGTAGTGGCATGCAAGGGGATTGGAGTTCCAACGGATGACTTTGTCAGAATAGCCGATTTCGGGAGAGGTGATGTCTCCCTCGACTGGCATTGGTACGGAGGATATGACGAGTCTGTCAATCCCGAAGTAGCGTGAACCGCTGGTGGAGCGGGCGCGCAAGGCAAGCCTCGTTGCTCCGCATGAAGGAAGTTGGACGCTGTGGTACTGGCTGTACTGATTGTTTTGCAGGGTAGTAAGTGTGACGAATGTGCTCCAGTTATTTGTATCGGTCAAGTAGCCGAGGTCAAGATAGGTGTAGTTGAAATTGTAACTGCTGTTGGTTTGAGCTTCGTATTGCAGCCCTACATATAGACCGTCGAGAATGTCACCGTTCGCCAGTTCTGGTAGGAGCACTATGTCGTGTCCTGAATTGCTGTTATATGGGTGGAAGTTGAGCAATCCACCTGTTACGTTGGGATAACTTGAACTGTAGTAGTGCTTCACAGTCCATCCGGCTGGTAACTGGGTGGCAACGGCATCAAAATCTTCGCAGAATGGAAGAATGAGCACGGGGTTGATTATAATTGGCACAATGTGACAGTCGCTTTGTGTATCGCGATCGCCATAGGCGCGGACAGTCAACTCGTAATGTCCTTCGGGGTCGATGCTGGGCAAGGATTGTCCAGTGGCGGTGAGGGCAGCGGAATAGTTGGTCGTATCCTCAATTATAACGCCGTTGGCGGCACCGATAGTGGTAAAGTTGAGCGTCGAGCCGTTAGCCGAAGCCGAGGTTACGGCGCAGCTGCCAATGTAGACGTTGTCGATATAGACATGGTAACTGTTGTATCTCGGAGTGAATCGGAAAGCGATGTACTGCCCGTCGCCGCTGTAGGGAGAGAGGTCGACGAAGTGTTGCCCCCATTTGTTGGTCGAATTGATGACGACGGTGTCTATTGGAACGAAGGTATTGCCGCGGTCGGGGTCGCTCATCACACCGACGGTGAGTACACCATAACTGCGTTCAGCTGGTTCAGCGTTCGATGTATAGGCGTTGAAGGCTACAATCAAGTCGGCGGGATTAGCCACCGGTGGTAGAGCGAGATGGTTGCTGTAGCCTGTAGTGGTATAGAGATCCATGCTGCGGGCACCGCTGAGTACGGGGGTGCGAACGGTCTGCGGGTATCCAGGGGTGCTTCCGCCTATGCGGCGCCATCCGGCGGGAAGGGTTTTGACATCGGTTGTATCGAAGTCCTCACAGTATGGGGTGACAAGCATCTCGGCTTGAGTCTCGGTGCCAACGGCGAGACCGCCGCCAGTACCCACTCCACCACCGCTACCCAATCCGTAGCCGAGTCCCCAACCGCTATAACCTGGGTATAGATTGGTGTCAATCCATACGTAGGGTAGGTTGCAGGAACCATCCCACCAGGTACTACCGCCGGTGCCGCCTCCAGTGGGGTAGACGCTTCCGCATGAGGTTGGGCAGGAACAAACGGTACGGAATATGAAATTATAGTCGGATGAGGCGGAGAGGCCCGTGATTGTGTAGGGTGAGGTGGTGATGGCCACCACGGTTCCGGTGCCTTGTGCGAATCCCTGGCGTCCGTACTCCACGAGGAGGGTGTCGACCCCATAGCCGCTCCATGTGATGGTGGCGGTATGCTGGGTTATGTCGCTCACCTCGACGTCGGCGGCCACGCATGTCTCGAGGCAGAGATTGTCGATAATCACGTCGGCAGTGGACAGCAGGCGGAAGGCGGCGCGCCCCGTGAGTAGTGCAGTACGTGGCAGGGAGGTGGTATGGTGCTGCCAATCCGAGGTAATGACAATGGTGTCGAAAGTGGTGAAGGCATTGGTGTCGCTAATGTCGGAGACGGTACCAACTACCACGATTCCTTGTTGGCCGCTCCATAGACGGCTCCAGAAGTTGAGGAAAAGGCTGTCCGTGCAGAGCGTCGAGGGCTCGATTTTTGGAAGGATGGCTGCGGTGCTTCTGGTGGAAGAGGAGACGAGGTGGAGCGAGCGTGAGTCATCGTGCCCGCCCGAGGTGGTGACGGCACAGGTGGTACCGTCTGGGTTCCAGCGGCTCCATTCTTCTGGGTAGCCCCAATCGCCGAGGCTTTCGAAATTATAGCAGTATGGCATCGACACTGGAGGATGCATGGTGGTGAGGGAGAGACGGTCATAGTTGCAGAGGAATGTGTCGGTGCCGCATTGTGGCCAAACATGGAATGTATATGAGGCTGCCGATGCCAAGCCGCCGATGACGGCGGGCGAGGTGGCGGCGAACACTCGCTCGCCATCGCCGTTGGTGAATTCGCCTCCCATTTGGTATTCAATCCACACGGGGTCGGTGCCGGCCCAGTTGACCCATACCGAGGTGTCTTCCTGATGTGAGAGCCAGGCATCGGGCAACGGGCAGTGCATCACCGATAGGTTGCTTATATAGGCATAACTGCTGTTGCAGGGAGTAGTGAGGTAGCGGAATGCAAGGTAGTTGCCGCTGTAATTGTTGAGGTCGAGGCTGACATGGGAGCGCGGATAACTGTAGCCGATGGTGTCGTGGGCGACGAAGGTGGAGGTGTCGTAGGGGTCGGTCATGCTGCCCACAACCAGCCGCCCAGCCGAGTAGCTGTTGTAGAAATAGAAGTCGAGCCAGTTGCCACTGAAGCCTTCGGGGAACCAGGGTGAGACGACCATCGACTCCATGTCGCTCGAGTTGTTGCAGCTGTATGCGTAGAACTCGATGTTGTCGAGGTAGTCGGTGTTACTATATCGTGGGTGGCGGTTTCCGTAAGGACGGGTCCAACCGTTAGGTAGATAGTAAATATCGTTCTGTTGAGTAGCGGTGGGATTGTTCATGGTGATGCAGGAGGGCACTCCAATGTCGACCGGGAGCGTATTGACCTGTATGGTTTGCCACTGGCAGTCAAGTTCTTGGGGCTGACAGGTGGCTATGATGCGTACCTGATAGGTGGCGGCGGGTTGCAGCCCACTGATATGGCAGAGGCCTGTGCTTGCCAGAACAGTCGTGTCAACCAGATTTTCAATCACAATTCGCACCGAGTCACCAGTGCCGATTAAGTTCCATCGCACGTTGAATCCTGAGGATGTCACCTCTGTGGTACGGAGGCGTGTGGGAAGACAGGTGGAGAGGGTGATGTCGGTAAGCCAGATGTTGCGGTCGTAGCCGTCGAGGCTCATGCCCTTGAAGGCCAGGTAGCGTCCAGTGCCGCTGTAGGAGGAAAGGTCGATGGCGAAGTGCTGTATGTAGTAACTGAGGCGGAAGGTGTCAAGTGCGGTAAATGTGGAGGCATCGGTCGGGTTGGTGATGACTCCGGCCACGATGATGCCGGCCATCTGCCCTTCATCTCCGTTGTACCAGGCACCGAAGCCCGCCACGATGGTATTAAGCGGCACAGCTGCGCGAGGCGAAATGACCATGGTGTAGGCGTCGGCACGGCTGTCGGCATGGAGGGCCATGATGTAGCGTTGGAAGCGGCTGCTATAGCCGTCGTTCCAAGGTTGGCGGCCACCGTCGGCCAACCAGGTCCATCCTTCGGGGAGTGTGTTGTATGGTCCTTCACAGCGCTCGCAGTAGCCGGCTGCCACGTCGTGATCGAGGGTGCGAAGCTGGATGGGGTCTAGGTCGCATCCATTGTAGCTGAGGTTGCCGAAGGCTTCGAGATGAAGGGTGTAGGTGGTGCCGGGAGTCAAGTTTTCGATGTGGCACAAACTATCCAAGGCAGCTGCTGTGCTGTCGAAGGCGGAGGTACCGTCGGTATTGAGTAGGAGGATGCGCACACTGTCGGAGGCTTGGGTGGCGCCCCAGGTGATGTCGGCGGTAGTGGCAGTGGAGGTGTAGCTGCGCGCGGTAATGCGGTTTCCACGGTCGAGGCGCAATTGGTCGATATCGGAATAGGAGGTGCAGTTGTAACAGCCAGAGTTGGGGTGGTTGTAGCTCAGGAATATGAGGTGGTGGCCGTCGGCCTCGTGACCGGTGAGGTCTATTTCGTAGTTTCGGTAAACGTTGTCGTTGTCATTGACGGTGAGGAGTGGCACCATTCCGGCTGTGTCTCTAGGATCGGCCACAAGGCCGACGATGAGGGTACAATAACTGCTGTGGCGGGCCCAGAAGGTGAACTTGAGATTTGTGTAGTCGGTCTCCTCGATATATGGGAGTATGGCTGCGGTGCTGTTGGTGTTGTAGCTTCCCAGGGAGAGCGCGTAGGAACCGCGATAGACGGTGCCGTTGCCGGTGGAGTAGACCACGGGGTAACGCCATCCTTCGAAGCGGCCGTTAGAGTAGCTGGTCTCGAAGCCGTAACACCAGTCGGCCTGCACTGCTTCGCTGCGGGTGGCGAAGGTGCCAGCCACGGGATAGCACTGGCCGTAGTCGAGTTCGTAGCGGTAGGTTTCGCCAGGCTGAAGTCCGGTGATGCTATAGGGTGAGGTAACACCATGTACCTCGGTGGTATCGTTGCCGTGGATGAGGCGGAGGGTGATGGGGCCAATGTTGCCAACGG
>CAJOFL010000032.1:36583-39664 GCA_905233895.1 uncultured Bacteroidales bacterium
ACTTCGAGGTTGTCAATGGCGGCGGTGTAGTAGCAATAGTTGCAGGAGTGGTAGTAGCGTAGTGCGAGGTGGCCGTCGCCGCCGTTGTAGCCAGCCAAGGGAACTGCGAAATGTGTAGGTGTGCGGTAGGGCGGATAGACGGTGTCTACAGGGGTAAAAGTGCTCTCGTCGTTGGGGTCGGTGATGACGCCGACTTCAAGGTAGGCGGTGTAGTTGTCACTATTGAACCAGGTGTAGAAGTTCACCACCAGATTGGCCAGATTGCCGTTCCAGTCGAGATGGGGGAGGACGGCGGTGCTGTGCTGTCGGCCGTTGGCCAGCGGACCATAGCTGTGCATTTCAAGTGCCCGGTTTGGCGTTGGGGCACTGCTTCCGTACTGCCACAGGCAGGGTCGGCTGTCGAACATCGATGGACGGCTCCAGTCGGGCAGGTATACGTAGTTGTCGCCAGAGACTCCGTCGAAGTTCTCACAGAAAGGCACGGTGTATCGGCGCTGTTGGGTGCTGGCGTTGACGCGCGGCGGGTTGCAGACCTGGTCACTACACTGGCGGTATACGGCGAACTGGTAGGAAGTAGCGGAGTCAAGGCCGGCCAGGAGGTAACTCAATGTGCTGTCGGTGCTCCCGCAGACAGAGGACGGCAGTATGGCTACACGGGTGCCGCTGCCGAAGGTGAAGTTGGGCGCACCGTATTCGATTATCACGCTGTCGTTGACTTCGTCGAGGGTGCCTTCATAATCCCATTCAAGGGTGACGCTGTTGTGTGTGGCGTTGGATACCTTGAGGCCTGTAATGAGGCAGCGGCCAACGCTGATGTCGTCGACATAGATATACTGGTTATTCGAGGTGGGCGAGTAGGTACGCAGTGCGAGGTAGCGTCCGTTGCCGCTGTATGCAGTGAGGTCGGCGGTGAACAATTGGTAACTGGTGGTGCTGTTGATGAGTGTGTCGACTGGCGTGAAGGAACTCATTTCGTTGGGGTAGTCCATTACACCCACGATAATGCCGCTTCCACTTCCCTGTGGCCTCATCCGGAGGGTCATCTTTACTTCGGATACAGGTATGGTCAGGCGTGGCATCACGGCAGTGGTGTTAGTGCCGTAGTAATAGTACATCCGCATGACGTAGCCGCCGTCACTGCTCCGTTGGGGGTGGTTGCTGTACATTTCGGGAAGGTACCAGTTGGCAGGCCATACCGCTTCGAAGTCCTGGCAATACTGGAGTGTGAGGGTGTCGCCGTTAAGGGTGGAGAAGGCGGTGCTCTTGGGTTCACCAGCCACTCCGCCGCAACGAGGGGTGAGGGTCAGGGTGTAGCTTGTGGCGGGCTCCAGTCCGGTGACGGTATATGGGGATGTGACGCCATTGTAGGTGGACACGGTTCCGCCACCGGTCACAGTAAGATCGACAGTCGGATCGCCGATTCCGCTCCAACTTATGGTCAGCTCGCTATGCCCGGCATTGAATACCTGAAGCGAGTCGACGCCGCAGTTCTCGGCCATGATATCGTCGATGTATATCATGCAGTTGGCTCCGGGTTGCATGCTTTGTATCATGCGGAATGCCAGTCGGCAGCCGTCGCCCGTGTAGGACGACATGGGTATGGTGAAGTCATACCACTGGCCGCTCTGGCTCACTGTCAGAGTGTCGACGGGAATGAATCCGTAGTAACTGTATAATCCGGAAGTGGTGTCGCAGATGCCGAGTTCTACAGAGGCTCCGGCTATATTGGACCGTAGGCTGACATGCACGTTCAGCCCCTGGATGACGGCCGACATGCACGGTCCGATGGCCATGCCCCAGTGACCGCCGACGGAGTTCTGTCCGCTGCTTAGCATCAACGATTTTGTGCCGCTCTTGGCCGCTGTGGTGGTCACATGAGGGAAGAGATTCTCGTCGTCGAAGTTCTTGCCCATGCTCCAGCAGGGAGGAAGAGTGTCTGTCGGCAGATCGTCGAAGCGTTCCACCATCGGTGCCGCCATGATGCCGCATGCGGTACGGAAACTCGTCCGAGCTACGCAACAGGGATTGGCCAGTTCGCCGTCGGCATAGAGTTTCACGTTGTATACCGTGTTGGAATTAAGTCCGGTAAGGGTTGTTGAACTTCCGCTTACCGTTTGAGCACCTTGGCCGTAGTCGAGGTTCAGGCTCGTGGCTGCGGCAGTCCAGTTCAGCGTCGCCGTGGTAGAAGTCACTGAGGTGGCGTCGAATTGTGTGATGCCACTGGAGCATAGGTTTGTGCCCCATCCTTCGCGGCTCCACGTTAGGGCGAAACCGCTGTAATTCACTGAAACATCGGTGTGGAAATATAGAGTAAGCCTTCCGCTGGTGGCGGTGACATTGATACTGCCTTCATAGCCCACGCGATTGACAAGCACGGTGCCGTTGGTATTGCCGTCGTACACATAGATGTAGTCATAAGATGGAGATTCCAGATAATAGTTGCCGCTCAACGTGATGTTTACCCCGCTTGACGCCTCAATCACTACCCATCCGTTGAAGTTGTTGCTGTAGTTGCCGTCTGGACCGCCGTCGTCGTAGATGACACCGCCCGTCGCGCTGCAGGCGTCGATATGCACAGTGTCGCCTTGCATCATTGTCCAACTCTGCGCCGCCACCGTTCCGGCCGTCAACCATGCGAAGAACAATATGTATTTTATCCCCCTGAAAAGAGGCTGTAGTCCTTTTCTCATTGTATAATAAATAGTTATGTCGCTTTTGGCGATAAATATATTTCTGCAAATATAAATAAATTTAGATTTATTAACAAATTTTTCTTTTCCTATGGGAAGGCAGGCGTTGGTCAGGCGTTGGTCAGGCGTTGGTCAGGCGAAGGTGGGTCCAAGGGTCTGAGGCAGTGCACATTGGGTGTGTTTTATTGCTGTATCATGCTGGTTTACAGCGAGATATTTGGTTTTTCGCATCGTCCGCACATTGCCGGACCGAAAACGTGCTTTTTGCGGGAGGTTTTGGCCGTTTTTGCGTGGTGCTGAGGGGCGGCGGATGTCTTGTGCGGAAAATTTTTCTTGAGCTCAACATTCACGTAACCAGCGAGTTGGTGTTTATTACCATAAAAAACAGAAA
>CAJOFL010000033.1 GCA_905233895.1 uncultured Bacteroidales bacterium
GGTCCACCTGGTCCATGTCTCCTTCGGCATAGCGGTGCTTGACGCCAAGCTGGTAGCCATACGCTTTGCCAATGGACCCCTCCGCGTCCGCCCACTGATCCCAGATATGGGCCTCCAGATCGTGGATATTGTTGGATTTTTTTTGCCAAATCCACAGAATCTCCCGGACAGCGGTTTTCCAATACGTCCGGCGGAGAGTGAGGATGGGAAATTCCCGGCGCAGGTCGTACCGATTCACCAGTCCAAACCGCTTGACGGTGTGGGCTGGAGAACCGTCCTCCCAATGGGGGCGGACATCCCGGTCCGTATCCCAGACGCCATGGTCCAGAATCTCCCGGCAGTTCTCCACAAACAGTGTATCCGCTAAACTCATGGCGCATTCCTCCCTGCATCGGAGATCACTTTGCATTGTCATTATACCAGAATCAGGCGGGAAAGTATAGCGGAATTTCGCGGTGCTTTTTGCCGAAAGCGCGGAGAAGCGACCCGTTTTTTTTGTCAAATACTTCGATCCCCCCAGTTTTCCCCTGTTTCCGCCTTGCAATCTGTTTGAATCATGGTATAATATCGTTGTGTGCATTCGATTTGCCGCAGAAACGGGGTGCCGTCTATGGAAGGTTCCGCCCTGGTGACCGGTTCGTCCCGAGGAATTGGACGGGCCATTGCCTGGCAGCTGGTAAAAGAGGGCTGGCCGGTGTGCGTCAACTGCTGCTGACACATATCTCGGCTCGTTACAAAGAACCCGAGATTATACTTCAGCAGGCTGTTGCCGAGTTCGAAAACACCATTCTCGCCACTGACGGAATGCGCATAGAAATAAAGAGATAGAAAATAAATTTTGCCATATTGGAAAAAAGTAGTACTTTTGCACCCGCTTTTTCCAAAAAATGGACATGGCGGAAATCGACCGGAGAGATGCCGGAGTGGTCGATCGGGGCGGTCTCGAAAACCGTTGACCAGCTTGCTGGTCCCAGGGTTCGAATCCCTGTCTCTCCGCTGAAATAGTCTCACAAGTTTTCATAAAATAGACTTGTGAGACCTTTTTTTTGTCTAAATTTAATTCAATCTCCGATAAATCTTGTGCTTTGTTTTGTTGACCGGTAGCGAGGTGAAGCAATCATCCAGTGGATGATTGCGATAGCGAAGCGGTGAACGGCACCCTTGCGGTGCTGTCGGTGCCCTGCACCGAATACGCGGATTCGAATACCGCGTTTAACCAAAAATCCAAATTAACATTATTTATGAATTTTTAACAAAAAAGTGGCATTTTGTTGATCAGGCGTTGATCAGGCGAAGGTGGGGTTAAACCTCTGGCGTTCTTGCTGTTATGTTGATTTTAACATTATATAACATTGATAGTCAGTGTTTTGAATGTTTTTCGAATGCTGTTGATAAATGTGTTGAGTTTTTTTTCCGTCATTTCGTAAAAAAGTTGTACTTTTGTTTGTTTTTATGTCCGCACATTGGCGGATAATAGTTTGAACCACAATTATATATTATAGATTAGAAACTTAAAAAACGATTTTTCAGAGCAATATGGCAAATATTCTGACCAAACTTTTCGGCAACAAGAGCCAGCGCGACTTGAAGGTTGTGAAGCCGTTCCTTGACGCTACCCTCGCCGTCTACCCGACAATCGCCGCACTGGACAACGACCAGCTCCGCGCCAAGACCATGGAATTCAAGCAGAAAATTGCTTCCGCCATCACCAACGAGGAGAGCGAACTCGCCAAATTACGCCAGCGTATTGAGGACGAGTATGATATGCCCGTCGACGAGAAGGAACGCCTCTACAAACATATTGACGAACTTGAGAAGAGCGCCTACGAGAAGACTCAGAAGGTGCTGGACGAGATTCTGCCCGAGGCTTTTGCCGTGGTGAAGGAGACGGCCCGCCGTTTCGCCCAGAACGATACGGTCACTGTGACTGCTACCGACCACGACCGCGACCTTGCAGCTACCCACCCCTCTATCACTATCGAAGGCGACAAGGCCCACTATGCCAACCATTGGATGGCTGGTGGCAATGAGATTACCTGGGATATGGTGCATTACGACGTGCAGTTGATTGGCGGCGTTGTGCTCCATAGCGGTAAGATTGCCGAGATGGCCACCGGTGAGGGTAAGACTCTGGTGGCCACACTGCCTGTCTACCTCAACGCGTTGCCCGGCAAGGGTGTGCATGTGGTGACCGTCAATGACTATCTGGCCAAGCGCGACTCGGAGTGGATGGGTATGCTTTTCGAGTTCCATGGCCTCACGGTCGACTGCATTGACAAGTGGGAACCCCACAGCGACGAGCGTAAACGTGCCTACAACAGTGATATTACCTACGGTACGAACAATGAGTTCGGCTTCGACTACCTGCGCGACAATATGAGCCGCAACCCCGAGGAGTTGGTGCAGCGCGGCCACAACTACGCCATTGTCGACGAGGTGGACTCGGTGCTTATCGACGATGCCCGTACGCCACTTATCATCAGCGGCCCCACCGGCAAGGGCGACGACGAGCAGGAATTCTACCGTTTCAAGCCTACCATTGAGAAGTTGTACAACGCCCAGCGCCAGCTGTGCACCACCATACTGGCCGACGCCAAGAAGGGTATTGCCGAGAAGCCCGACCCCAAGCCCGAGGACGAGTGCGCCAAGCAGCTGCTCCGTGCCTACCGCGGCTTGCCAAAGAGCAACGCCCTCATCAAGTATCTCTCCGAGAGCGGTATCAAGAGCATCCTGCTCAAGACGGAGAACTTCTATATGCAGGAGCAGAACAAGTACATGCATATCATCGACGATGAGCTGTACTTCGTCATCGACGAGAAGAACCGTCAGGTGGAATTGACCGACAAGGGTATGGAGTACCTCACATCGCTGGGCGAGGACCCCAACTTCTACCAGTTGCCCGACATCGGAAGCGCCATTGCCGAGGTGGAGCACAACGAGAGTCTCACCCCAGAGCAGAAGGTGGAGGCCAAGGATAAGATATACAGCGACTTCGCTATACAGAGCGAGCGGGTGCATACTGTCGACCAGCTACTGAAGGCCTACACCCTTTTCGTGCGCGATGTTGACTATATCCTCACCGAGGACAACCAGGTGAAGATTGTCGACGAGCAGACGGGCCGTATCATGGAAGGCCGCCGCTGGAGCGACGGTCTGCATCAGGCTGTCGAAGCCAAGGAGAATGCCAAGGTGGAGGCTGCCACGCAGACCTACGCCACCATCACACTGCAGAATTATTTCCGCATGTACAAGAAGCTGGCCGGTATGACGGGTACCGCTTCGACCGAGGCCGGTGAGTTCTGGAACATCTACAAGCTTGACGTGGTCGAGATTCCGACCAACAAGCCTATCGCCCGTAACGATATGGACGATATGATCTACAAGACCAAGCGCGAGAAGTTCAAGGCTGTCATCGACGAGGTGGAGCGCCTCATCGGCGAAGGTCGCCCGGTGCTGGTGGGTACAACGAGTGTCGAGACTTCGGAGTTGCTCTCTAAGATGCTCAAGATGAAGAAAATCCCCCACAATGTGCTCAATGCAAAGTTGCACCAGAAGGAGGCCGACATCGTGGCGCAGGCCGGTGAGCCTGGCCGCGTGACCATCGCCACCAATATGGCAGGTCGTGGTACGGATATCAAACTCAAGGGCGACGTGAAGGATAAGGGCGGACTGGCCATTATCGGTACCGAACGCCACGAGAGCCGCCGTGTCGACCGTCAGCTGCGCGGTCGTGCCGGTCGTCAGGGCGACCCCGGCTCCAGCCTCTTCTTTGTTTCGCTCGAGGACGACCTGATGCGTCTCTTCGGCTCGGAACGTATTGCCCAGGTGATGGACCGTATGGGCCTGGAGGAGGGCGAAGTTATCCAGCATTCGATGATTACCAAGCAGATAGAACGGGCGCAGAAGAAGGTGGAGGAGAACAACTTCGGTATGCGTAAGCGCCTGCTCGAGTACGACGATGTGATGAACAATCAGCGCACTGTCATCTACAACAAGCGTCGCAACGCCCTATATGGCGACCGTCTCTCAATCGATATCTCCAATATGTTCTTCGACACCTGCGAGTTGCTCTACACCGAGGGCAGCGACTGGGAGGAGTTCAAGCTGGAGGTTATCAAGGTTTTCGCCCACGAGGTGCCGATGAGCGAGCGCGAATTCCTGTCGCTCCACCGCAAGGAGGCCATCCAACTGCTCTACGACCAGTGCTTCAGCGCCTACAAGGAGCGTATGCAGCGCCTCTGCGAGACGGCTTGGCCCTTCGTGAAGAATATCGCTGAGAACACCCGCTATATCAATGTTGCCTTCCCCATCACCGACGGCAAGAAGACCCTCAATGTGGTGGTGCCAGTTAAGAAGGCCTACGAGACCCACGGCCGTGAGGTTCAGCTCTCCATCGAGAAGGGCATCACGCTTGCCATCATCGACGACCAGTGGAAGGAACATCTACGCCAGCTTGACGACCTGCGCCAGAGTGTGCAGAACGCCGCCTATGAGCAGAAAGACCCGTTGCTTATCTACAAGTTCGAGTCGTTCAAGCTCTTCGAGCAGATGTTGCTCAACATCAACCGCGAAATTACCAGTTTCCTGAGCCGTGCCACCTTGCCGCTGCGCGACGAGAACCAGGTGCAGGAGGCCCGCAAGCCGCAGGCTCCCCAGCGCGGCCTGAAGGCCAGTCGCGAGAACGCTTTCGACCGTGCCGCCGCCCAGCAGCAGCAGGCTATCGACTCGTCGCGCCAGCAGCCGCAGAAGGTGATGCCGGTGCATGTGGAGAAGAAGGTGGGGCGCAACGACCCCTGCCCCTGCGGAAGCGGCAAGAAGTACAAGAACTGTCACGGGCGCGACGCCGAGTAACGTTTTTTTTTGTTAAATAATTGCATGGTTAAATAATTTTTAGTTACTTTGCAATATTGAAACTGAAATCATAATTTATTAACACCTTAAAAATCAAACATTATGAAAAAAGCTTTTCGTTTCTTTGCCATTGCGGCAATCGCTTTTGGCATGACCATGGCTGTCTCCTGCAAGCCCGATGAGGAAGGTGAAGGCGGCGGCAACGGCGGCAGTAACACCGAGAACCTGCCCACTACCCTCGACGAGACCTTTGCCAGCGGTATTCCCAGCACATGGGCCAACATCGATGCCGATGGCGACGGCTACAAGTGGAAATCCACCCTTGAGTCTAGCGGCTTGGCTGACGCCGATGGCAATGGCGCTGCATACTCTCAGTCCTATGACAACAACTATGGAGAATTGACTCCCGACAACTACCTCGTTACTCCGAAACTCTACATTGACGGAACCACTTTGACTTGGCAGGTCGCCGCCCAGGATAATAGATTCCCTGAGGAGCACTATGCTGTGTATGTTGGCACTATCGAGAACGGTCAGTTCGTCCAGAAAGGCAAACTCTTCGAAGAGACCTTTAGCGGCAACGCAAAGGACGCCACTGCTTTCTACAATCGTAGCGTTAGCCTGGCTGACTACAATGGCCAGAGTCTCTATATCGCCTTCCGTCACTTCGATTGCACTGACATGTACTTCCTGAACATCGACAACGTGAAGGTCAGCAAGTAAGAGGAAATTCCGATGCACAAAAAGAAGAGGTTCCCAATCGGGAACCTCTTCTTTTTTGTACTGTCGTTGACTGATTTATTCGGCGTTGATGTATTTTCCGTCAACTTCCCAGTTGACCAGTTTGCTCTCTTTCTCTTTCTTCCACCAGAGGAAACCACCCATGCGGGCGATGTAAGCCTGGTAGGTCATCTTGCCGCGTACTTTGCGAACCCAGAGGTCGCGAATCTCGTACTTGGGGAAGAGGTGGCTCACGGTGTCGCGTACAGCCTTGGGGTAGTACTCGTGGTCGACATAGTAGTGGGTCTCGGTGCCGCGATTTGAGAAGACCATAGCCTGGCGGCTCTTCTCACCGTCGAGGTAGACGGCCTTGAAGGTCAGCGAGTCCATCTGGTACCACACGACGTTGGTGGCGTCTTTCATTTGCCGCTGGAAGTCCTTGACGTAACTTACCTTGACGTCTTTTTCGGCCACGGCCTTGCCGTTTTGGGCAAAGATGGCACCCTGAAGCATCGCAAGAGCGGCTGTAAGCATCAGTATCTTTTTCATATTCTGTAGTTTATTTTATTTTACCATTATTGTGTTTCAAACTGCAAATATACGTTTTTTTTCTATTCCGCTGAATTTTTATTTTTTTACCACCCATTTTGGATGCCAGTGAGAGGGTAGGAGCAGGGCAGGCGTTGATCAGGCGTTGATCAGGCGTTGATCAGGCGAAGATGCTGCAATATGCTGGTAAATAGTTGGTTACATGAAAATGGTGTCTGCTATATCCTGGAAATCAAGTGGTTGATAACTTGTTCTCCATCGCGGATTGTCTGCATTGCCCAATGCAATTTGAGGTCGAGTTGCCGCTCGGTTGACAGTTGCCATTGGATGTTGTTCGAGGCTCGCATCCTTTCTGTGAGGCAGAAAAGCGAGAGGGCTGCGCAGACCGAAATGTTGAAACTCTCGGTGAATCCATACATTTGAACCTTCACATAGGCGTCGGCACCGTCGATGGCCTCCTGTGTAAGGCCCGTCAGTTCAGTGCCGAACACGAGGGCTGTTGGCTGCGAGATGTCGAGGTCGGTTATCATTTGGTCGTTCTCATGGGGTAGTGTGGCCACGATGCGATAGCCCTGTGAATGAAGATAATCGTATGAATCCTTGATGGTTGCATGCCGATAATAGTCGACCCATTTGGAACTACCGACGGCCACGTCGCCGGCTGGGTTGAAGCGGTTCTCGCGTTCGACGACGTGAACGTCTTGGACGCCAAAGCAGTCGCATGAGCGCAGCACTGCCGCCGCATTGTGGCTTTGGTATATATCTTCCAGTACTACAGCGATATGACGGGTGCGGAGCGGTGCCAGCCGGTCGAAGAGTGCGCGCCGTTCGGGGCTTATGAACTCGGCTGCCGACTCGTAGAGAGCCGTCATTTGAGCCTCGTCGAGGTTGTCGAACGGGGTTGGTTGGTTGGGGATTCTTTCAGGCATTTTATAAAAATTTTTGCAAAGATACGAAGTTTTTTCGTATTTTTGCATTTCGAATTTTTAACAAGGTATACAATAAAAATAATACAAATTCCTAACTACCACCATGTTAGTAGGATACGAAGCAAATAATGCACTGCGCAACAGCCACGAAATCGGCGAGTTTTGCCGTGATTTAATCTCCCGCCTGGCCACCGGCCGCGTGAATTCATTCCGTGCGCTTCTCTTTTCTAAAAGGATTAAAAACGCCTACAAGGGCTACTATTCCAGCTTCACCAACATCAGCACCTATGTGCCCTCCGGCTCGTCGAAGTTGATGCCGTCGCTTTGGATGCGGTATTCTCTCAATCCCTGGCTCAAGGCAGAGAAGGTGAAGATATTCCATGGCCTCAACGAGGAACTTCCCTATGGTATCGGGCGTGACGTCAAGACCGTCATCACATGCTACGGCCTGGACACCCACCAGCGCACCTCGGCCTTCGACGGACTGATGTGGAAACGCCGCATGAAGTATTCGTTCAGTGCTGCCGATGTCATTGTTGCCGTCAGCGAGACGGTGAAGCAGCAGCTTGTAGATAACGCTGTTCCTGCGGAGAAAATAGTAGTCATTTCCTCGCCCGACGGCAACCCCTTCGGGCTCACCGACAAGATGGTGGAGCAGTACTTCCAACTTTACCAGCGTCTGGCTGGTGAGTCGGAGCAATAGCCAATAACAAACTTCAATAAAAAACTTATCATGAGAAAACTAGCAGTGGTGGCTTTCGGTGGCAACGCATTGTTGCGTAGCGGCCAGAAAGGCACATACCAGGAACAGATACAGAATGTGGAGGACACCTGCGAAAGCCTCTGCGCGCTCCTCGAGCGCGGCTACAACGTGGTTATCGGCCACGGTAACGGTCCGCAGGTGGGCAATGTGATGTTGCAGCATGAGGCAGGCAAGCTGGTCGGTGTGCAGGCTATGCCGATGGACTTCTGCGTGGCTGAGACCCAGGGCTCCATCGCCTACCTTATCGAGATGGGTCTTCGCAATGTCATGGCCCGTCACGATATGCAGCGCGATGTGGTGACTATCGTCACCCAGGTGGCTGTCAACAAGCTCGACCCCATGTTCCAGAACCCCACCAAGCCCGTTGGCCCCTACTACACCAAGGAGCAGGCCGATGAATTCGCCCGCGAGACAGGTGCCACATACAAGGAAGACCCCAAGGGTAACGGCTGGCGCAAGGTGGTCGCTTCGCCCAAGCCTACACGTATCAACAACATCAAGATAGTCAAAAAACTGGCTTTGGCCGGTAATATCGTAGTCACCGTAGGTGGCGGCGGTATCCCGGTGGTTGAGGAAAGTGACTACGTGCGTGGTGTCGAGGCCGTCATCGACAAGGATCTTGCCTCGGCCCTCTGCGCCGTTGAAATCGGAGCAGACGAGTTTTACATCCTCACCGATGTTCCCAAAGTGTATATCAACTTCCGCAAGGAGAACGAGCAGGCTTTGGATACCATCACCGTGGCTCAGGCCAAGCAGTACCTCGAAGAGGGTCAGTTTGCCGAAGGTTCGATGGCACCCAAGGTTCGCGCTGCCATCATGTTCGTCGAGCACGGCGGCAAGGAGTGCATCATCACCGAAGCCGGTCAGTTGGACAACCCCAACTGTGGAACCCGCATTGTGAAATAGTATTAACAATTAAATATCAAACAAAATGGCTTATAACCTTAGAAACCGCAATTTCCTGAAAATCCTCGACTTCTCGCCGAAGGAGCTTAACTATCTGCTCGACTTGGCCCGCGACCTCAAGCGCGCCAAATATGCCGGCTGCGAGCAGCCCCGTCTGACTGGCAAGAACATTGCCCTCATTTTCGAGAAGACCTCGACCCGCACCCGCTGCGCCTTCGAGGTTGGTGCCAAAGACCAGGGTGCCCACGTCACCTATCTTGGCCCCACCGGTAGCCAAATTGGCATCAAGGAGAGCATGAAAGACACCGCCCGCGTGCTTGGTCGCATGTTCGACGGTATCGAGTATCGTGGCTTTGACCAGGCCACCGTCGAGGAGCTGGCCAAATACGCCGGTGTCCCTGTGTGGAACGGTCTTACCGCTGAGGCTCACCCCACCCAGATTCTGGCCGACTTCCTCACCATTCAGGAGCATACCGACAAGCCCCTCAACCAGGTGAAGTTCGCCTATATCGGCGATGCTCGCTACAATATGGGTAACAGCCTTATGGTCGGCGGCGTGAAGATGGGTATGGATATCCGCATCATCGCCCCCAAGAAACTTCAGCCCGCCAAGGACCTCGTCAAGAAATGCCAGGAAATCGCCAAGGAAACCGGCGCCAAGCTCACCGTCACTGACGACGTCGAGAAGGGTGTGAAGGGCCTCGACTTCATCTACACCGACATCTGGGTGTCGATGGGCGAACCCGACAGTGTATGGAAAGAGCGCATCAAGATGCTGATGCCCTACCAGGTCAACGCTGCCCTGATGAAGAAGACCGGCAATCCCAAGTGCAAATTCATGCACTGCCTGCCTTCGTACCACAACCTCGAGACCAAGGCTGGTCGCGACGTTTACGAGAAGTTCGGCCTGAACGGCATCGAGGTTACCGAAGATGTCTTCGAGAGCGAGAACAGCATCGTCTTCGACGAGGCCGAGAACCGTATGCATACGATTAAGGCCGTCATGGTGGCTACACTGGGCGACTAAAATTGAGTCAACGAGTCAACAAGTCGACGAGTCAACAAGACCGCAAAGACTTGTAGACTCGTAGTCTCGTAGACTTGGAGACTATGATTAATCTGTTTACAGGTAGTGGAGTGGCCAGCACAATATTGATGCTGGCCATCTCCATTTTTGCAGGACTGCTTCTGGGCAAACTCAAGGTGCGCGGTATCACTCTGGGTATCACATGGGTTCTTTTTGTTGGCATTCTGCTCAGTGCGTTGGGTGTAAGCCTCAACCATGATATGCTGCATGTAATCAAGGAGTTCGGCCTGATACTCTTCGTTACTGCTGTGGGTTTGCAGGTGGGGCCTGGATTTTTCAAGAGTTTCAAGAAGGGTGGCCTGAGTATGAATATCATGGCGTTTGTCAATGTGGCCCTTGGTGTTGGAATCACTGTGCTGATATCCAAGGTGGCTTCACAGGATTTGACCGACATGGCTGGTGTCTATACCGGTGCCATCACTAATACCCCGGGCCTTTCGGCGGCTCAGCAGGCCGTCGGCGACTTGGGTATCGAAGGTGCCTCCGAGCGTTTGGCGGCGGGCTATGCTGTAGCCTATCCGCTTGCAGTGGTGGGCATGATTGTGTCGTGCATCATCCTGCGCCCGAAGAATTTAGCCGCTGAACCTTCCACTCTGAGTAATCAGAATATTCTGAATAATCAGAATACTCCGAAATCCAAGAAGGGTGGAATCCTGCTTATTCCTATATTTGTGGTCATTGCTCTTGGCATCGTGCTGGGCTCTATCCCGATTCCTGTTGGGATGAAGGCTCCTGTGAAGCTGGGCCTTGCCGGCGGTCCGTTGGTTGTGGCCCTCATCGCAGGTTGGCTTGGTGTGAAGAAGGGCTGGTACGGCACTGACTTCACCGACAGTCAGGGAGTCCATATGCTGCGCGAAGTGGGCATTGCCCTCTTCCTTGCAGGTGTGGGTCTTGGCGCCGGCGGCAAGTTCGTCGAGACTGTCCAGGAACATTATATGTGGGTTGTCTATGGTATTATCATCACCATGGTGCCACCGCTGTTAGTGGCCGGCTTTGGCCGTTTGGTGCTTAAGATGAACTACTATACACTTATGGGCTTCATCGGCGGCAGTCATACCGACCCGCCGACGCTGGCGTTTGCCAACACTGTGGCCCCCGAGGGTTGCAAACTGCCCAATACGGGCTACGCCACCGTCTATCCGCTCACCATGTTCCTCCGCATCTTCACAGCGCAACTGTTGGTACTTTTGGCATGAAAAGACTGATCCTAATGGCAGCGGCAGTTCTTCTGTCGCTGCCTTCTGTTCAATCTCAGGACACCAACAAGGGGTCCATCAGGGTCTATGGCTTTGTGCGCAACTATCTGACCTTCGACTCGCGCAAGACCTACACCGTCGTCGGTGGCGAATACAACATGATACCCTTCGACGAGCGCTGGAACGAAGACTACAGCGAGGATCTCAACAAGGTATCTTCTGTGCAGTTTCAGGCGCTGACCTCGCGTGTGGGTATAGATGTCACAGGACCTAACTTTGGCCGAGTGAAAAGCAGTGGCAAACTGGAGGGTGACTTCGGTGGCTTTGGAGGCAACAACCATGTGTTGCGTCTGAGGCTGGCCTATTTAAAGCTCAAGGCGGAAAGAGATATATGGAATGCGGAATTGCTTATGGGTCAGGACTGGCATCCGCTCTCGGGCGACATCATGCCCGAGGTGCTTGGTATGGCCGCCGGCGCCCCCTTCCGACCCCATAGTCGTACGCCGCAGATGCGCGCTACCATGTATCTGGGGTCTGTCGGCTACACCGCTGCGCTCCTCTGGCAGCTGCAGTATATGAACAACGGACCCAAGGCGGCCGACGACCCCACGTCGGTGGCCAGCGTCGACTTCGCTCACAATTCCCTTCTGCCTGAGGTGTTTTTGGGATTCAACTTCAAACAAGGTCCGTGGTTCGCCCAGGTGGGTGTCGACATGCAGGCTCTCTGTCCGCGTACCCATGCGTTGGTGGGCACAGTCACCCAAAAGGTTTACGAGTCGGTTTCCTCGATTACCCCGACGCTCTATGCGCAGTATGTGGGTGGCGACTGGAGCGTGAAGTTTCGCACCCTGCTGGCGCAGAACACCAGTCACCTCAATCAGTTGGTGGGCTACGGCGTAACGGGTGTCAACGACGACGGCTCTTGGAACTATGCTCCAATGCAGGCTACAATCAGCTACTTCAATATCGCATACGGCAAGAAGTATCGTATCAACCTCTTCCTAGGCTACATGAAAAACCTCGGGGCAGGGGAGGACCTTTGGCTCGACCCCGCTATAGGCGGCTATCATATCTATATGAAGGGTGGCGAGAACTTCACCCACCTCAACAGCGCATGGCGTGTGGCCCCGTCGGTTTCCTATAATATCAAGGCGTTCAATCTTGGCCTTGAATATGAGGCTACTGCCTGCACATACGGCGTCCTCGCCGCTAACGGCAGTATCTTCCTAAACGACCACCTTCGTCAGGTGGTAAACCATCGTCTCTGCCTTCTGGTGAAGTACAATTTTTAACAAATATTTTGTTATATTAACATTTTTTTGTACTTTTGCAGTTCCAAAAACATACTGATATGTACGAACATCTGAAGATAGAAGAGAGAGGGCCTGTAGCCATTATGACCATCAGCGCCCCGAAGAGCCTCAATGCCCTCAATAGTGCCATCTTGGCCGAGATGGGCGATTATCTGGATAATTTTGACTGTCACCGTCTGCGTTGCCTTATCGTGACCGGCGACGGTGAGAAGAGTTTCGTGGCCGGAGCCGACATAAGCGAGATGGCTAATCTGGGCGTCCTGCAGGCGCAGACTTTCGGTGCCAAGGGGGCTGCCGTGTTCCGTCAGCTGGAGACGCTGCATGTGCCCGTAATCGCGGCCGTCAACGGCTTCGCCTTGGGCGGCGGATGCGAGTTGGCTATGGCCTGCGACATACGTATCTGCTCAGACAATGCCCGCTTCGGTCAGCCGGAGGTGGGTCTGGGTATCATTCCCGGATTCAGCGGTACGGTGCGTCTGGCACGTCTGGTCGGTATGGGCATGGCCAAGCAGCTTATCTATACTGGCAAGCCCGTCAAGGCCGACGAGGCCCTGCGTATCGGACTGGTGAATGCCGTGGTGCCGCAGGCCGAGTTGATGGACAAGGCTATGGAAATTGCCAACCAGATTGCCGCCAATGCCCCCCTTGCCGTCAAAGCAGCCAAACTCTGCATCAATGCCGAGTGGGATATGGATGCCGAGGACGCTATCGCCTTCGAGACGGCAGCCTTCGGCCGTTGCTTCACCACTGAGGACCAGAAGCAAGGCATGAAAGCCTTCCTCGAGAAAGGCAAATACGAATTCCAAGGAAAATGATTGTTTAACTTTTAATATTTATCCAACATGAAAATCTGTGTTATTGGAACTGGTACAATGGCCAAAGGCATTGTGAAGGCCTTTGCCACCAAGATGCCCGTCGTCATGAAGAGCCGCACCCAGGCCAGCCTCGACAAGGCAATGGCCTCGATTGTCAAGGGATACGGCAAACTGGTCGAGAAAGGCAAGATGACCCAGGAGGCTGTCGACGCCCTGCTGAAGAACATCGCCACCACCACCGACTACGCCACCTTCGCCGATGCCGACCTCGTCATCGAGGCCGCCGTCGAGGAAATGCAGCTCAAGAAGGACGTCTTCACCGAGCTTGACGGTATCTGCAAGCCCGAGACCATCTTCGCCACCAACAGCAGCTCGCTCAGCATCACCGAGATTGCCGCCTGCACCAAGCGTCCGGCCCAGTTCATCGGCATGCACTTCTTCAACCCTGCCGACCGTATGGCCCTGGTGGAGGTTATCCGCGGCCAGCTTACCTCGGACGAGGTGTGCAAGTGCGTCGTCGACCTCGCTACCGAGATTGGCAAGCAGCCCGTCGAGGTGAAGGAAGCCCCCGGTTTCGTGGTGAACCGCATCCTCATCCCGATGATCAACGAGGCAGTCGGTATCCTGGCCGACGGTATAGCCACCGCCGAGGATATCGACAAGTGCATGATGCTCGGCGCCAACCACCCGATGGGCCCCCTCGCGCTGGCCGACCTCATCGGCAACGATGTCAACCTGGCCATCATGGAGGTGCTTTACAAAGAATTTGGCGACCCGAAGTATCGCCCGCACCCCCTGCTCCGCAAGATGGTACGTGCCGGCCTCCTCGGCCGCAAGACCGGCGAGGGTTTCTACAAATATTGATTCCCGGCAACATGAAAAAAAGGGGCTTCCGTCCGGAAGCTCCTTTTTTGTTTATTGTTGGTTTGTCTATCGGCCAAAAGTGCCTGGGTTAATTTTGTTAAAAAACTACTTTTTCGGGGTGGTATTATGCAGGCGTTGATCAGGCGTTGATCAGGCGTTGATCAGGCGAAGGTGGGTCTAACCGTCTGGCGTTCTTGGTGTTACGCGATTTTTATTGCTGTATTATTCTGTGTATCAGTACTTTGTGTATTTTTAACATTTCCGCTGATTGTGAGATTTTTTTTTGGAGGTGGCACAATAATATGGATGGGCGGCCGTTATTATATAAAAAAATATAAATTAAAGATATGATAGCAAAAGAATTACTCAATCCCCGCAGCATCGTGGTGTGCGGTGCTTCGTCCGATGTCCATAAACCCGGCGGAAAGGCCCTTTGGAACCTGCTCCACAGCCCGTTCAAGGGCTCGGTCTATGCCGTCAATCCCAAAGAGTCTGAAGTTCAGGGTGTAAAATGCTATGCCAAGGTAGAGGATCTGCCTCAGGTTGACTGTGCAATCCTTTGTATCGCCGCCAAGTTCTGCGCTCAGACTGTCGACGTTCTTGCCAAGGAAAAGGGCACGAAAGGCTTTATCATCGTCAGTGCCGGCTTCTCAGAGGAGAGCCATGAAGGTGCCGAAGTCGAGAAACACATTGTTGACACTATCAATTCGGTGGGAGGTTCCCTCATCGGACCCAACTGCACGGGCTTCCTCAACACAAACTACAGTGGCTGTTTCGATGCCCCCATCCCCCCGCTCGACCCCAAGGGAGTGGACTTTATCACCGGCAGTGGCGCCACCGCCGTGTTTATCAAGGAGTACGGTATCACCAACGGTCTGAAGTTCAATAGCGTCTGGGCAGTAGGTAACAGTGCCCAGCTGGGTATCGAGGATGTACTGGAGCATCTGGACGAGACCTTCGATCCCGAGAAGTCGAGCCATGTCATCATGCTCTATATGGAGAAAATCGGTGACCCGCAGCGCCTGTTGAAACACAGCCGTTCGTTGATTAACAAGGGCTGCCATATCGCTGCTATCAAGAGTGGCGGTTCGGCTGCCGGTTCGCGCGCCGCTTCGAGCCACACCGGTGCCCTGGCCACCAATGATGCCGCTGTCGACGCACTCTTCCGCAAGGCCGGTATCGTCCGCTGCCAGAACCGTCAGGAATTGACCACCGTGTGCGCCGTGTTCATGCATCCCGAGCTGAAAGGCAAACGCTGCGCCATCGTCACCCACGCCGGTGGTCCCGCCGTTATGCTCACCGATGTGCTTAGCAACGGTGGTATGGATATCCCCTCGCTGAAGGAACACCCCAAGGCTCCCGAGCTGTTGTCGAAACTCTTCGGCGGCTCATCTGTGGGCAACCCAATCGACTTCCTCGCCACCGGCACCGCCGAGCAGCTTGGATATATCCTCGATGCCGTTGAGAATGACTTCGACGAGATTGACTTCTCCGTTGTTATTTTCGGTTCTCCCGGACTCTTCTCCAATAAGGAGGTTTATGACCTTCTCGATGAGAAGATGAAGACCTGTAAGAAGCCCATATTCCCCGTTCTTCCGAGCATCATAAATGTCAAGGATGAAATCGAGGACTTCATCAGCAAAGGCCGTATCAACTTCCCCGAGGAATGTGTGCTTGGCAATGCCCTTGTCAAGGTTTACAGCACCCCGAAACCCCAGCCTGAGCATGTGGAGCAGCCTGCTATTGACGTGGCACGTATCCGCGCCACAGTCGACCGTTGCAAGGACGGCTATATGGAGATTGCCGACTACAACGAGTTGCTTGATGCCGCAGGCATCAGCCGCAAGAAGAGCGTCGAGGTCTCGAAGAAGGAAGATGCCCTTGCTTTCGCCAAGGAGGTGGGTTGTTCGAAGGATGTACCGCTGGTAATGAAGGTTGTCGGCCCGCTGCATAAGAGCGACGTGGGCGGTGTTACCCTCGGTGTGAAAGACTTGGATACTGTGGCCAAGGAATTCGATCGCCTTATCGTTATCCCTGAAACCTACGCAGTGGAGATGTACCCGATGCTTGACGGTATTGACGTTTATATCGGCGCCATCCGCGACGAGAAGTTCGGTCATCAGATATTCTTCGGCTTGGGTGGTATCTTCATCGAGGTGCTCAAGGACGTTCAGAGCGCCCTTGCACCTATCACCGCCGCCGAGGCCAAGGAGATGCTCACACAGCTCAAGGGCTACAAAATCCTGCAGGGTGTGCGTGGACAGGAAGGCGTCAATATTGACCTCTATGCCGACCAGATTGCCCGCGTCAGCGCACTGGTGCAGGCCGCTCCCGAGATTGCCGAGATGGACCTCAACCCGTTGCTGGGCAACCCGCGCTACGTCACCGCTGTCGATGCACGTATCCGCCTCGAAAAGTAAGAAAACGTTAATTAACCATTTTATAAACTAAAAACTCAAAAAAATGAAAAAGATTTTCGCATTTGTAGCAGCCGTCGTGCTGTTCGCCGGTATGGCCAGCGCTCAGCTGGGTATCCATGTGGGTTATGCTCCTCAGACCTATCTGGGCAAGTACACCTCTGGTAGCACCACTATTTCCGACACCACCTCGATGACTGGTTTCTTCGTGGGTGTTGACTACAATGTCAACATCACTGGTGACCTCAACGTCAACGTTGGCCTCCAGGGTCGTTACAACACCAGCAGCGAATCGAACACCCTCCTCGGTGTTACCACCAAGGTTGATGCTACCCAGATGCTTATTGACGTTCCCGTGCTGTTCAACTATGGCCTCAACCTGAGCGACGCCTTGAAGCTCTCTGTCTTCGCTGGCCCGACCATCACCTATGCTCTCAGTGGCACTACCAAGACCACCATTAGCGGCAGCCCCGCTGGTCTTCTTGATGGTACTACCGAAAGCGACTGGTATGGCGACAACAGCAATCTTAAGAAACTCGATGTTGCTCTCTCCGTTGGTGCCGCTATTACCTTCAGCGATATCAAAATCTTCGGTGGTTACAACATGGGTCTCCTGAACCTCACCACTGCCGACAACACCACCTACAAGGGCAGCAACCTGTTCCTCGGTGTTGGTTACAACCTCTAAAATTACTTGAAAATGATAGCAAAAGCACGGGTTTACGCCCGTGCTTTTGTTGTTTATATGATAAAAAATATTTGGTTAATTGTTTGAAAAACAATGGTAAGACAGACTGATTGAAAAAAATATTTTGTCAGTTTCCAAAAAGTTTGTACTTTTGCACCCGATTTCGTGAGAGATTATTACGATGGCGTCGTAGCTCAGTTGGTAGAGCGAAGGACTGAAAATCCTTGCGTCACTGGTTCAAATCCAGTCGATGCCACCAGAAAGAGAGAGGCAACCTATTCGGTTGCCTCTTCTTTTTTCTTCGTACTCAGGAATAACTGGTCGATAATCAGCCAGAAAACGCCTATGGTTATAGCTGCGTCGGCTACGTTGAAGATGGCATTGAAGAATTCGAAATGCTGTCCGCCGAAGAAGGGTATCCATTGCGGCCAGTCGAGTTCGAACAGCGGGAAGTAGAACATATCCACCACGCGTCCTTGCAAGAAGTGTCCATATCCGCCTTCGGGCGGGAAAAGGACGGCAGGGGTATAGTAACTTTCACTGAAGATAAGACCATAGAAACAGCTGTCGATGAGGTTCCCCACTGCACCGGCCACAATCAGGGTTAGGCTGTATATGAGAGAACGGCGGCCGCTACGGCGTATCAGCTTGGCGATGAGCCATACGATGAACACCGATGCCGCCAAGCGCACTAGCGTCAGCAATATCTTGCCTACCGTTCCGCCAAGGGCCATGCCGAAGGCGAAGCCCTCATTCTCGATGAAGTGGATGCGAAACCAGTCGAAGATACGAATGTCCTCTGCGATATACATGTTTGTCTTGACCAGTATTTTCACTATCTGGTCAACGATGAGAATCGCCGCCGCGAGGATAGCGACGGTGCGGATTGTCTTTCTTTTATCGTTCATTGCGTTTGTTGATTTCTTGTAACAGTTCGTCGTACCACTGCTGCCCGAAACGGCGTATGAGCGGCTCTTTGAGGTAGATATATAGCGGTTCTCCCTTTCCTTTGGCGCAGCGGCATATATCCCACTGGTGGTAGTTGACGGCGGTGAACTCTCCGTAGTCTTCAACGCGGATAGGGTAGAGGTGGCAGCTCACGGGCTTGTACAGTCCTTGCAGGGCGCAGAGGGCAGTGCCGTCAGGATCGTAGGTGATATAGGCACAGGCTCCACCATTGATTAATGGTGTTCCGAGGTCGCCGTCGCGGTCGCGCACTGCAACACCTTGGCGCTCCACAGCCTCGCGACCTTCGGGGGTGAGCATTGGAAGTACGTTGGGCAGCACTCGCTCCAGTTCGGCGATTTCCTTCTCCATGAGTGGGGCACCGCTGTCGCCGTCAACGCAGCATGCTCCGTGGCAGCAATGCAGGTCGCAGCAGAAGCACTGGTCGGCTATGTCGTCGCTCACTATGGTGTTGCCTACAATTATCATTAGTGTTTAGTGTTCAGTGTTTAGTGTTTGGATTATCTTGTCGGCCAGTACGGCGGCCAGTTTGTATTTCGATTCTACGGTCCATCCTGCCACATGGGGGGTGAGCACGGTGTGCTGCGAATGGTGCAGATAGTCCAATGCTGGTGGTACTTCGCCAATGCCGTCTTTGGTCATATCTTCATATTCCAGCACATCGAGGGCGGCACCGCGCACCTTGCCGCTCTCCAGGCCACGTACAAGTGCTTCAGTATTGACTACTGCACCGCGCGAGGTGTTGAGCAGGAAAAATGTTTTCCGCATGTCGGTGATGAAAGTGTCGTCCAGATAGTGGCGGGTCTCGACGGTGAGGGGCACGTGGAAGGATACCACGTCGGCCTCGGCTTGGAGGGCCTTAAGGTCATTAAGGACATTAAAGCCCTTAAGGTCCTTGTATTTGTCATACACTATTATGCGGCAGCCAAATCCTTGCAGCCGTTTGGCGAAGGCCTGCCCCATATTTCCAAAGCCTATGATTCCGACGGTGAGGTTCCCCAGTTCCAAGCCCCGGTTCTCCTCGCGATGCCAGAGCCCTTGGCGCACCTCGGCGTCAGCGCGAGCGATGTTGTTTAGCAATGCCAGCAGCAGCCCTATGGTATGTTCGCCCACGGCATCGCGATTGCCTTCTGGGCTATTGAGGCAACGTATACCTTTCGATTCGGCATAGTCCACATCTATGGTTTCCATTCCGGCTCCAATACGACCGATGCAGCGCAGCGAGGGTACAGCGTCGATGAAGTGGCGGTCGATATTAACCTTGCTGCGTACCACCAGCCCGTCATAGCCTTGTGCGGTACGGATAAGCGAGTCGTAGTCGTGGCCGGGCTCGACGTCGACGGTAAGGCCGGCTTCGCGGAGGCGCTGCTCAAGCACTGGGTGTGTCCGGTCGGATATTAGTACCTTGGTCATCGGTAGTAGAGGCTTGTCGGACGTTGAGGAATCTGTATGGTGGTCTTGCTGCTGATGCCGAAGATGCCTATTCCGCCGTCGATGTTGGAATGGATCTGCACCGGCTCGGAGAAGAACGAAAGCAGTTCGTCTTCATTGTAGCTGTTCATTGTCTGGTGGTAAAGGTAGAGGTCGCGCGAGAGGGCAGTTACCTCGAGATAGAGCCCGGAATAGTAGATTGTGGTGTCGGTGGCCTTATAGTAATAGTCGTCATACCCGTAGTTGTCGGAGAGTTCGAGTTTGATGTTGTGACCCATGCCGTTGATGGTGGCGTCAGTGAAGAGCATCTCGGTGCCGCTGTATGTCCTTGATGCGGTAGGGTCATCGATGTCGATGCTGGTGTTGTTTACAAGGAGATAGTCGGTGCAGTTGAAGAACTGGTAGTATTGGGAAATGTCGGTGTCTTGGACAACGATGTTGCCCATGTTGTCGCGTTCGATATAGATTACGGTGTCCTCTCTGCGCAGACGGATGGAATAGTAGTCGTCGGTGGAGGCCTGGTCGTTGAGTGTGAAGTTTATGTTCATCTGCAGAGTGGTGTAGTAGTCGTAGTTATGGTTGTCGTAAGATGTGTCGATGTCGGTAACGGATGGTTGTTGAGGCACGGTGGTGGTGGCCGTTATCTCGTCGTGGCCTGGAACTGAGATGCTGAGTGCCAGTTCCTCGCCGGGTTGCGGGATATGGCTGAAACTGTAGGTTCCGCCGTTTCGAGTGGCGGTCTCCGCGGCACCGCCGTCGACGGTGAGGCTTACCGTGGCGTTTGTTACTTTCTGGAAGTAGTCTTCGTCGTAGCGCACGTAGAAGACGCCGTAGACGGGGCGGCTGTAGGTGAGGTCGACCGATAAGGGCGAGCCTTCAGCGCCTTGTGCATTAACCACCACCTTCGACTCCTGGTCTTCGATGTCTATGTCGATTTGTTTCTCGCATGCTGCCAGCATTGCGGCGGCAATTAGTAATATGGCTGTTTTTTTCATTGCGTTCAGAATTTATAGATGAGTGAAACGGAGGGGATGATGGGAAACAGGGAGCGCTGCATGAGCACGGTGCTGTATTCGGTACCGTAACCATCGCTGCGTTCCATGCTGCTGGGATAGATGATGAAGGGGTTCTGGTGGTTGTAGAGGTTATATACGCTGATGCTCCATGTGCGGAGTCCGTGACGGAGTTGCTTATGGAAGTTGACGCTGGCGTCCATGCGGTGGTAGGCGGGAAGGCGGAAGTTGTTGCGGCTGTCCACATAGTTTATCCTATCCCAATAGTTGTCGGTCTCGCCGGCAATTTCCTGCATGGCGAGGGTGGCGGTGTTACCGGTGCTGTAGACCCAAGTGATGCCGCAGTCGAAGCGGTCGCTGGGCTTGTATTGCAAAGTGATGCTTATGTCGTGGATGCGGTCGTATTTTGCAGGGAAAGGCTCGCCGTTGTTGAGCTCCTGCCCCGGAGTGTCGAACTGGCGCATGGTGCGGCTCCAGGTGTAGCCCAGCCATCCGGTGATGTCGCCTACGCTCTTCTGGGCCAGGAACTCGATGCCGTATGCCCAACCGCGACCTGCACACACCATATCCTCCCAACCTATCGAGGAGCCTAGGAAGGTGCTGCCAGGCTTGTATTCCAGCAGGTTGTCCATCCATTTATAGTAGCATTCGACGCTGAAGTCAATGTTGTATTTCCACGAGTAGAACACACCTGCTGCCACTTGTTGGCTGGTCATTGGCTCGATGCGAGCGGTGACCGGTACCCAGAGGTCGGTGGGGAGGCTTATATTGCTGTTGGAGAGGAGGTGCATGTACTGGGTCATATAACTGTAGCCGGCCTTTACCGAGATGTCGTCGGTAATCATGAAACGTCCGCTCAAACGAGGTTGCACAGAAGGATAGAAACGACCTTCGACGCTGAAGCCTGTGAGGGCCAAGCCCCCATTGATTTTAAGTGCCTCGGTGATGCTCCAGTCGTCTTCGGCATAGAAGGTGAATTCGCCTGCATTGATGCGGCTTTCGCCAAAGGTTGTGTCCATATCGGGCGAACCGGTGTATCGGATGCGGGACGACTGCACTTGGGGGATGAATGTGTGGAGTGTGGCCACCCCGCCGAATTTGACCGTATGGTCGGGCGAGGGGGCATAGTCGAAGTCTACGCGTCCGGCGAAATCGCGGATGCCGCTGTTGAGCCCCATCTCAATCTCATCGGTGTACTGCTGGCCTTGTTCGCGCCATTCTTCCTCGACACCCAGCGTCAAGCGGTTGCGGTAGCGGGTGTAAGAACCGGTTACGTTCATGAAGAGTTTCTGCGTGAGTTCGTAGTTCCAGCGTACAGCCGTAGCCATATTTCCCCACTTGTAGCTCAGTTTCAGGTATTCCTTGTCGCCATAGTAGTTGTCCGACACCTTGACACGCATATAGGCCTCGTCGTCGCCGCTGTACCAGGTGGCGTAGAGGCGCGAGCGGTCGCTGAACTTGTGGGTTATCTTGGCATTGAGGTCGTAGAAATAGTAGCCGGCAGCAAGGCCCTTGAGTTGCGGCTCGCTGGCGGCAATCAGCCACAGGGTGGGGCGTATTATCATATCGCCGTAGGTGCGCCGCAGCGAGAGGTTGAGGGTGGTCTTCTCCTTGATGATGGGGCCTTCGATGTTCACTTTGCCCGAGATGAGGCCCACGGAGAATCCGCCGTGCCACTCCTTGTCGTTTCCGTTGTTGGTGGTGATGTCGAGCACACTGGAGATGCGTCCCGAGAAGCGGGCAGGGAAGGAACCTTTGTAGAGGGTTACATTCTTTATGGCGTCGCCGTTGAAGGCGGAAAAGAAGCCGCCAAGGTGGTTGACGTTGTAGAGGGGAATGCCGTCGAGGAGGAAGAGGTTCTGGTCGGGGCCGCCGCCGCGCACATAGATGCCGCTCATGCCTTCGGTGCCGCTCTGCACTCCGGGCAGGAGCTGGATTGCTTTGAGCACGTCGGTCTCGCCGAAGATGACTGGCACCAGCTTGATTTGCTCCACCGGCACCTCAATGGCGCTCATCTGGCTCATCTTTGGGCTTCCCATGCGCTCAGCGACGATTTCAACCTCTTGTAGCTGGACGCTGGGATGCAGTTTGATGTTGAGCTGGGTGTTGGCGCTGAGGTCTACGGAATGGACTTGTGGGTTGTATCCTACGTAGCTTATGCGGAGGCCGGCAGAAGTGGCACCTTTGAGGGTGAGGGTGTAGCGGCCGTAGGCGTTGGTGACGGTACCTTTACCGGTGACGGTGTCAAGGATGGTTGCGCCGATAAGGGTCTCGCCGGTGGCAGCGTCGGTCACCGTGCCGCTCACGGTCTGTGCGGCGGCTCCGAGCGCCGTTATCAGGAGGGTCAGTAACAGTAGTGTTCGTTTCATTGTATCAGTTTTTTATAGCTTCGGATTCTTCGTCCTCGAAGTCTTTCTCCAGTTCCTGGAGGCGGCGGCTCTTGCGCGGACGACGGTATTCGTTGATGGTCTCGCCGGCCACGATGCCGGTGGGCACGGCAATGATGGAGTAGCCGAGGAGCATGACGAGTACGGCCAGGAAGCGGCCGCCGACGGTCACGGGCGCCACGTCGCCGTAGCCTACGGTGGTGATGGTCACCACCGCCCAGTAGACGCCGGACAGGACATTGTCGAACGCCGGGTTTTTCTCGTTCTCGAAGCTGTACATCATGGTTCCGAGGATTACTGCCGCCACGAGTACGAAGAGCATGAATATCAGTATCTTTATGAAGCTGGCACGGAGGGCAGCCATCAGGTGGTGGGCCTCGTTTTGGAAGCGTTCGAGGCGGAAGATCCGGAAGATGCGCATCACACGCAGCAGGCGGAGCACGGTGAGTGCCTGGGTGGTGGGGAAGAGGAGGCTGAGGTAGGCGGGGAAGATGCTGAGGAAGTCGATGATGCCCCAGAAAGAGAAGGCGTATTTCAGCGGACGCTTGAGGCAGTAGACACGGAGATAGTACTCAAAGGTGAAGATGAGGGTGAAGCCCCACTCCAGTATCTTGAACACCCAGTAGCCGATATGGCGGTTGGCGCCGTGGGTCATGGTGGAGGTGGTGCCGGTGAGGCTGTCGATAAGCAACAGCAGGATGTTGGCCACGATGAGTACGAGCAGCCAGATGTCGAATTTCTTGCCTGCCGGGGTGTCGCTGAGGAATATTATCTGGAAGATTTCCTTTTTCTTGATGCCGCGGTATTTCTTGGGCATGAGCCACTCGAAGAGTATCTTGTGCATGATGCGCCCGATGAAGTCGATTATCTGGCGCGCCACATGGCGCCATCTGACCGACTCGAACCAGCGGCGCAGCCGCCACCAAGAGTCAACTATCCTGTCCTTGAGTTTCATAATACAATCGGTTTTCTTTATCTGGTTGGAACACCTGCCGTGCGGCCTCGCGGAGGTCGTCGGCCGTGACGCGGCGGTACTCCTCGGGCTCGCGGTTGATGAGCGAGGTGTCGCCCAGCCAGGTATAGTGGCAAAGGGCCATGGCACGGTCGGAGGCGCGGTACTGGCTGTAGAGGTAGGTATTCTCGTATTTGTTCTGCACTTTGGTGAGTTCGTAGTCACCGATGCGCTCCTCGGCAAGGAGCATGGCCTCGCGGCGCAGGGCGTCGATGGCGGCCTCAGGGGAGGTGCCGGGGGTGAGGGTGCCGCTGAGCATCAGCAAGCCGGGCCCTTCTTCACCAGAGATGCAGGCGTCGGCTTCGCTTAGGAGTCCGCTTTCCATCACCAGCCGTCGGTGGAGGCGGCTCGACTTGCCGTTGGCCAGTATGTCGGTGAGTAGGTCGCAGGCGCGGAAGAGCGGGTCGGAGTGGCCGCACATGTGCCAGGCAAGGTAGACTTTGGTGGCCGGAACAGGGCGGTTGACGCGGAGTTCGCGTGGCGCCTGTTGTTCAGGCTCTGAGGGGAGGTGGGAAGGGGCTAAAGGAGTTGAAGGGGTTATGGTGTTGAAGACCTGTGCTATCAACCTGAACTGCTCGTCGTGCGAGATGGGCGCGGCTACGGCGAGGATGGCG
>CAJOFL010000034.1 GCA_905233895.1 uncultured Bacteroidales bacterium
ATCCCGATAGCCTTGAGGGCGGCGGGGCGCAAAACATCGCCACGGGCCGGCTCGGTCGGCGGATCGTCATCATAGAGGAGCGCCACAAGTTTGCTGCCCTCGAAAGCCAGGGCGCTGTCGAGGGAGTAGGTAACAGTGTAGCCGCGGCGGGCGAGCGAGTCGAGCGGGGCAGCGCCGTCCTTGCGGTTCTCAGGCAGGAAATACTTGGCGCCGCCGCCAATCATCACCGAATGGTCGCACTGGGCCAACTGGAGGCTCAGCGTGTCGAACATCTTGCGGTAAGGCACATGGCCGTAAGTAGCGGCGGGGGTGGCGTCGAGCACCGTGGAGGTGACCACAAAGCCGGTGCTCATGCCGGCAGCCACGGCGTCGTCGAAAATAGTGCGGTGGCGGGTCGAGTCGGGAGCCCAGTTCACATGGTAGTTCTCCACCTTGTGGCCGGTGGTGAGAGCGGTGCCGCCGGCCGACGAGTCGGTGCGGTACTTGTTGAGCGAATAGGTACGCGAAAAGCCACTATAGGGGAAGCGCAGAAAAGCCGAGTTGTCGCCACGCTGGGCCACCACCGAGGCATAGACCTGCGGCACACCCATGCCGTCGCCCACAATCAGGATCACATTGCGCGGGATGGGAGGCTCCTCGGCCTGCTTCGAGGCACTTTCGGCCTCCGCAACCAACTCGTCAAGGTCAATCGCCAGTTCCATCATATCGGCGCACGAACCCAGCAACAACGCCCCAGAAAGGGCAACCACAGAAAGTATTCTTCTCATATTCATAGAATAAAGCATTTTTTTATTCAACTTTACGTCATGCAAAGATACAAAAAAAGTTTCAACTGCACTTCTTAAATTAAGAACGGTGTTCGACAGGGTGGTTTAAGGCAGGCGTTGATCAGGCGTTGATCAGGCGTTGATCAGGCGAAGGTGGGGTCAAAGCATTGTAAAACAGAATGTTATGCTAATTTTATTGCTGTAAGTATATTGTAAATCAAGCATTTAAGTATCGGCACAATTTTTTGTACGGCACGGCGTTATTTGAAAAAAAGATGTTATGAAGAATGTGATTCTGGACTTCGGAAATGTGCTAGTGAGATGGGAACCCGAGCGGGTATACGCCGAATATTTCGGCGACGAGGCTCGCGCGTGGTGGTTCCTGCGCCATGTGGCCGATTCGGAATGGCGCAACCGCATTGACGCCGGCGAGGGTTACGCGCGGTGTGTCAGCGAGTTGCAAGCACGTTTCCCGGAGCATTCCGAGGCTATAGAGGTTTTCCGCTCCCGTTGGCGCGATATGCTTACCGGCGAGGTGCCGGGGATGGCCGACCTTGTGCGGCAGCTGAAGTCGATTACCGACGTCTACGGTCTCACCAACTGGACAATGGAGACTTTCCCTGAAGCCAGGCGGCATTTCCCTATCCTTCAACTGATTGACCGTTATGTTGTCAGCGGTGCCGAACATCTGGTGAAGCCCGATCCGAGGCTTTTCCGGGTGCTGCTCGACCGCTACGACCTCCGCGCCGAGGACTGTATCTTTGTCGACGACAATCCCGACAATGTGGCCGCCGCCTCCGCCCTCGGGATGGAGGGTATTGTGTTCACCGGCGCCGACAGCCTGAGAGAGTGTCTTGGAATTTAACACCCACGATTATGAAACGCACGATACTACTGGTTTTCATGGCGTTGTCGCTAGGTGCGACGGCGCAGGGGCGCTTCGACGCCTCGCTCTTTGCCGGCCTCAATATGGGCCAAATCGACGGCGACGGTGCCGGACGCTACAACCATCCCGGCATCAGGGCCGGCGTGGGCACTTCGCTGGACCTGGGCAACAGCTGGCGCCCCATCCTCGAATTGGCTTATGCCCAGAAGGGCTCATACATAGGCCAGTATGACCGCCGGCTCTCGGCCGACTATGTGGAGCTGGCGTTGATGCTGGGTTATTACTGCCTGAACGACCGTTTGCGCCTTGCTGCAGGATGGGCGCCGGGTGTTTTGGTGCGCGCAAAAGTGACCAACGGCGATGAGTTGGACCGCCTCTCGACTGACAATTTCCGCCGTCTGGACGCTCTCCCCGTATGCCTCGACTTGCGCTACCGCTTCACGGACCACCTCTGCCTTGAGGGGCGCTGGCAGAATTCCATGCTCCCGGTCACCAAGGAGGCGGGGTCAGGCACTTACCGTGTCTTCCGTTCAAACAAGGGCGCTTTCCACCGGCTTGTGACTTTCGGGCTGGCCTGGCAGTTCTAATGTAAAAAAAGTTCTTGCTTTTTCGCCGAAAATGCGTATATTTGCAGTTTGCAACACTTGGCGGCTTTTGCTGTCAAGAGTTTGGTTATGAATATGTAACAACTCAGATACTATGAAATATAACGAGTATAAGCAGCTTAATCTGACCCAAATCGGCACCGACATTCGCCATTTTTGGGAGGAGAACGAGACTTTTGAGAAAGGACAGAAACTGGCCGAAGGGCATCCGGCATACGTCTTCTACGACGGTCCGCCGAGCGCCAACGGCAAGCCCGGCATCCATCATGTCATGGCCCGCACTATCAAGGATGTATTCTGCCGCTACAAGGCACAGAAGGGTTTCTTCGTGGACCGCAAGGCCGGTTGGGATACTCACGGCCTGCCCGTGGAGCTCGGCGTGGAGAAGAACCTCGGCATCACCAAGGAGGATATCGGCAAAAAGATTTCGGTAGACGACTATAACCGCGCCTGCCGCGAGGAGGTGATGAAGTACAAGGAGTTGTGGGATGAGCTGACCCGCGTGATGGGTTACTGGGTCGACCTGAAGAATCCTTATATCACTTTCAACAACGAATATATCGAGTCACTGTGGTTCCTGCTCAAGAAGCTCTACGACAAAGGCTTGCTCTATAAGGGTTACACTATCCAGCCCTACTCCCCCGCCGCCGGAACGGGTCTTTCGAGCCACGAGCTGAATATGCCCGGCTGCTACCGCGATGTTAAAGATACAACTTGTGTCGCCATGTTCAAGCTTTGCGACCAAGCCGACACCTACGCTATCGCTTGGACAACCACCCCATGGACATTGCCGTCGAACACAGCTCTTTGTGTCGGCCCCAATATCGACTACGTTACCATCGAGACCACACATCCCTATAAGGAGACCCCATGCCGCATCATCATGGCAAAGGCTCTGGTGAATTCGATGTTTCCCGAAGGGAAGAGCCCCGAATACAAGATTGTCGGCGAGTGCAAAGGTACCGCTCTGGAAGGTATGCACTACGAGCAGCTGATTCCTTGGGTAAAACCTACGGAAGTCTCCGATAAGGGCAGTTTCCGCATCATCCTGGGCGACTATGTCACCACCGAGGACGGTACCGGCATCGTGCATATTGCCCCCACTTTCGGTGCCGACGACGCCCGTGTGGCCAAGAAGGCCGGCATCGGCGACTTGCTGCTCTTCGACCGCGACGGCAAGCAGATGCCGATGGTCGATAAGCAGGGCCGCTTCGCGCCCATCGAAAACCTCGACCCCGAGTGGGTGAAGGGGAACATGAACACCGACCTCTACTCGCAGTATGCCGGCAAGTTCGTCAAGAACGCCTACGACCCCACCAAGGGCGAGAAGGACATGAGCCTCGATGTGGAGCTGGTCATCATGCTCAAGGAGCAGGGCAAGCTTTTCAAGAGCGAGAAGCACACGCACAGTTATCCACACTGCTGGCGTACCGACAAGCCGGTGCTCTACTACCCTCTCGACAGCTGGTTTATCCGCACCACTGCCCTCAAGGAGCGCATGATTGAGCTCAACCGCACGATCAACTGGAAGCCCGAAGCCACCGGCAGCGGCCGATTCGGCAACTGGCTTGAGAATATCGTCGACTGGAACCTCTCGCGCAGCCGCTACTGGGGTACCCCACTGCCCATCTGGCGCACCGAGGACGGCCGTGAGGAGAAGTGCATCGGCAGCGTCAATGAACTGAGCGCCGAGATTGAGAAGGCTGTCGAGGCCGGCTTAATGGACAAGAACCCATACTCTGGCGACTATAAGGATTTCGACCTACACAGACCATATATTGATCAAGTGACACTGGTGTCCGACAGCGGCAAGCCTATGCACCGCGAGCCGGATCTCATCGACGTGTGGTTCGACAGCGGAGCAATGCCCTACGCCCAGATTCACTATATGGGCGGTGAGTTGAAAACCACCGAATTTCCGGCTGACTTCATCGCCGAAGGCGTCGACCAGACACGTGGCTGGTTCTACACCCTCCACGCAATCGCCACCATGTGCTTTGACTCGGTGGCTTTCAAGAATGTTATCTCCAACGGTCTCGTGCTCGACAAGAACGGCAACAAGATGTCGAAACGCCTCGGCAACGCCGTCGACCCCTTCGAGACCCTTGGAAAATACGGGCCCGACGCCACCCGCTGGTATATGATTACCAACTCGCAGCCGTGGGATAACCTAAAGTTCGACGTTGAGGGTGTCGACGAGGTGCGCCGCAAACTGTTTGGCACCCTCTACAATACATACTCTTTCTTCGCCCTCTATGCCAACATCGACGGTTTCGTCTACTCGCAGCCCGACCTGCCCATCGCCGAACGTCCGGAAATTGACCGCTGGATACTCTCCGAACTAAACACACTGGTGAAGACCGTGGGCGACGCCATGGAGGACTACGAGCCCACCCGCGCCGGCCGTGCCATCGACACTTTCGTCGACGCCTACCTCAGCAACTGGTATGTCCGTCTCTGCCGCCGTCGTTTCTGGAAGGGCGACATGACCCCCGACAAGGTCAGTGCCTACCAGACCCTCTACACCTGCCTAGAAACCTTGAGCCGACTTATGGCCCCCATCGCACCTTTCTTCAGCGAACGCCTCTTCCTAGACCTCAACGGCGTCACCAAGCGTCACAACGCCGAGTCGGTCCACTTCCTCCCCTTCCCCGAGGTGCACGAGGAGATGATTGACAAGAGCCTCGAGGAGCGCATGCAGTTGGCACAGAAGATATGCTCGATGGGTCTCTCGCTGCGCAAGAAGAGCAACCTGCGTGTGCGCCAGCCGTTGCAGAAGATTGTCATTCCGGTGCGCGACACCACGATGCAGGCTCAGGTTGAGCGCGTTCAACACCTTATCTGCTCCGAACTCAATATCAAGGAAGTGGAATTCCTCGCCGCCGACAACGACCTGCTGGTTAAGAAAATCAAGCCAAACTTCAAGACCCTCGGCCCCCGTTACGGGAAAGTGATGAAAGCCCTCGGCAACGCCATCCTGGCATTCAACCAACAGCAAATAAACGCCCTCGAGGCGGAAGGCCGCTGCGTGGTGCCGGTCGACGGGATGGACTGCGAAGTGCTGCTCTCCGATGTCGAGATTGCCACACAAGATATCCCTGGCTGGGTAGTAGCCAACGACGGCTCGCTGACCGTTGCCCTAGACATACAGCTCACACCAGAGCTGGTCGACGAAGGATTAGCCCGTGAGTTGGTAAACCGTATTCAAAACATCCGCAAGGAGCAGTTCGACGTGACTGACCGCATCGTCATCACCCTCCAGAGCGGCGAGTGGAATACCGCCGTGAACCGCCACATGGAATACATCTGTTCCGAGACCCTCTGCACCTCACTAACCCTTGTTCCCGAGGTGACTGACGGCACCCCCATTGAACTCCTCGACGGCCAGAACACTGTTATCAGCATCAAGAAAGCCTGACATTATGAGATGGAGATGGGATCAAGGACGGCTCGCCTATTTCAGGTATGAGAATATTCTGTCCATGGCAAAAGTGCTTTGCTCGTTGGATGGAATCTCTCTTAATGTGCAGGAAGACTTGTTACGTTCTCCTTTTGAGAGGGGAACGGGACTCCCGTTTGCTCCATCGCATTACAAGGTTTGGCGGAATTATGCCCGCGTTTTCCAATGTACAATGCTGGCAACGAGTGTTGACAATAAACTAATTGTATCGGAATTGTGTCAAAATCTTGCCGGGGAACCCCCCTTTTCGTCCGATGAATATTTGAATTTCGTTTTTTCCCATTTTCAATACCCATTCCCAGCATTCAAAGATTACAATACCATTCAGAAACCGACATTTCCTTTTGTGGCAATAGTCAAATTCTTGATGTCAAGAAAAGGTGTTCCTGTTACGTTGGATGATATTTTTTCTTTTGTTATCGGGAATGAATGTACAGGACTTGAGAGCGTTGAAGAATATAGACTATTACGGGAAACCTCGCGAACACCTAATGGTGATGAATTGCGTCAAGTACGAGAGATGTTGGCTTTTATGAGCCAGTCATCATTTATTCGGTGGTTCGATAGTCAGTTGTATATTGATACAGATGATTATGAGGCCGTTCTTTCTACACTGATACCGTTTGTTTTAAATGAAAGGAGTGGTGATCCTGCCAGGGACTTTTTGAATATCACATCCTTGTCAAATAGCGTTATGCCGCTGTCCTTTGACATTGATTTGAAAGACCGTCATGTTTCAGAAATCTACCTTAAAGAGGGGGGCAGAAAATTTGTTTCCCATCAAAAGATAGAACGAAGTCCTTTGTTAAGGAAATGGTATTTTAAACTTCATCCGACAATAGAGTGTGATGCTTGCGGGATATTGCCTGAGCATAAGTATCCGTGGCTGGAAGATAGAAACATCTTGGAACTACACCATGTTTTGCCTCTCTCTGCCACGTTGAATGTCAGTAGAACGACAACGGCAATGGAGGATCTGAGGCCACTGTGCCCAAATTGCCATAGGAGTATTCATATTTTCTACAAGTTAAAACTCGAGGAATTGAATATTCAGGACTTCACTTCAAAACAGATGGCCATGGATGTTTATGAATCAGCGAAAAGAAGTGTCGTATGATGCAAAGGATCCCATACACTCAACAGCTTGACTTGATAAACTACTCTGTCAAGTCAAAAGTACCTTTGGACGAACTGTTGAAGGAAAAGGGTTTCACGTATGATTCATTGGGCTATTCGGATAATGCTAGATTGGAAGATTTTACATTTCCAGAATTTATTTCGATAGAGAAAAGACAAAAAAAATCAAATGGCATTCCCTGCATTAGTTTCTTCTCCGGCGCAGGTGGCCTTGACACGGGTTTTAGATATGCCGGGTTTGATAATATCATTGACGTTGAAATAAACGAATTGTTTTGTAATACGCTTCGTGTAAACGGCGCCAAACGTGTTTTGGGTCCCCCATATTCCCCAGGAGATATACAAAACTACGAATCGATTATTGCAAAACTTGAAGAGGAAGGTGTCCCTCGAAATTTTCCGGGAGTGTTTCATGGAGGCCCGCCGTGCCAATCGTTCAGCATTGCCGCAAACCAAAGGTTTTCTAAGGACGGCGACAATTTTAAGCGCACGGGGTTTAGTCATGAAAAGTATGGCAATCTATTGTTTTGCTATATTAATATCATTGTTCACTTTATGCCTGAGGTGTTTCTCATTGAGAATGTAGACGGTCTGTTGACCATAGATGGAGGAAAACAAGTGAGGAACGCATGCTCAATACTGAGAGATGCTGGTTATAATGTAACACCCCCGGCCATTGTGAATGCAGCTGATTTTGGAATTCCGCAAAAGAGGCTTAGGGCAATAATTGTTGGTAGTCGAAGGGGTACAATAGAATTACCTGCCCCGAATCCCGCTCACATTCCATCCGGATGTGTTTTTCGCGAGCCAATTGTTAACGATGACAGCCATCTTGTAAGGAATCATAAAGCAGAATCAATTAAACGATATATGGAGTTGGCATTTGGGCAACGGGACAAACTGGGTAGGGTTGACCGAATCGACCCAATGTTACCTTCTAAAACAATCATTGCTGGAGGTACAAGTGGTGGTGGCCGTTCTCATTTACATCCATTTGTTCCGAGAACTATGACGGTTCGTGAGTGTGCAAGATTGCAGACTTTCCCCGATGGTTATATTTTTACAGGCTCTATGGCTCGGAGATTTACCCAGGTGGGGAATGCAGTCCCCCCTATTTTGGGATTCGAAATGGCCTGTGCAATTTATAATTCGATATACTCATAACTATGATAGATAAAATCAAACAACTGGCCCATGCGCAGCGGGAGGAGGTGATAGAGTGGCGGCGGTGGATGCACCGGCACCCCGACCTCTCGCAGGAGGAGTACGGCACCATGGAGTTTGTGGCCGAACGGCTGCGCCAGATGGGGCTGGAGCCTAAGACGGGGATTGGCAAGACGGGAACCATGGCTATGCTTCGCGGTAAAGACCCCGATAGCTACTGCGTGGCTCTCCGTTCTGACTACGACGCGCTGCCCATCACCGAGTGCACGGGCTTGCCGTTTGCCAGCGAGAAGCCCGGCGTAATGCATGCCTGCGGACACGATATGCACACTTGCTCGCTCCTCGGTGCAGCCAAGATACTTACACAACTAAAAGACAGTTTCAGTGGAAGTATCATGTTCATATTCGAACCATCGGAGGAGAAATACCCCGGCGGCGCACGCATGATGATGGACGACGGCCTCTTTGACGAGGTGATGCCCAACGAAATCTACTCCTTCCACTGCCTGCCCGAGATGGACTACGGCCATGTCGGCATGAAGAAAGGTCGTTATATGGCCTCAACCGACGAACTCTACTGGACTGTAAAAGGAGTGGGTGGCCACGGGGCCACCCCACACCTCTCGGTCGACCCCATCGTGGTGGCCAGCCATATCGTTATCGCCCTGCAACAGATAGTCTCGCGCAATGCTGCACCCATGATGCCCACGGTGCTCACCATTGGCAAGATGCAAGAGGTGGGCGGCCGCACCAACATTATCCCCGAGACGGTCAAGATGGAAGGCATAATCCGTACCTTCGACCCGCAGTGGCGCCTCGAGGCACACGAGAAGATCCGCAAGATAAGTACCGGAGTGGCCGAGGCGATGGGCGCCAGGTGCGACCTCTTCATCGATTACGGCTACCCGCCAGTAATCAATGACGACGAATGTACCCAGCAGGTTTACGATAACGCCTGCAAATTCCTCGGAGAAGAGAATGTGGAATGGCTCGACCTTCGCATGACCGCCGAGGACTTCGCTTTCTACCAGCAGAAAATACCCTCGTGCTATTTCCGTATCGGTATTCACGAACCAGGCACCCCCTTCAGCAACCTTCATCGTCCGAATCTCATAGTCGACGAGCGCAGTCTCGAACTGGCCAATGGCCTAGTGGCCTACAACGCAATAACAGCTCTTAAAAACAGAATCAAATGGAAATAAAGATAGCAGTAGCAGGTACTGGTTATGTCGGAATGTCACTGGCCGTTCTTTTAGCGCAGCACAACGATGTAACAGCCGTGGATATAGTTCCTGAGCGGGTGGAACTGGTAAATAGCCACAAGTCACCTATTCAGGACGACTATATTGAAGACTACCTTGCAAACAAGCCTTTGCATCTCCGTGCCACCATAGACTGGCAAGCAGGTTATTCCGATGCCAAATTTGTCGTTATCGCCGCACCAACCAACTATGACTCCACCCGCAACTTCTTCGACACTTCAGCCGTCGAGGACGTGATACAGAAGGTCATGCAGGTGAACCCCACGGCCACAATGGTCATTAAAAGCACCATCCCTGTGGGCTACACAGAAAGCATAAAGCAGAAAACGGGCTGCAGAAATATCATCTTCGCACCCGAATTCCTGCGCGAAAGCAAAGCTCTCTACGACAACCTCTACCCTAGTCGCATCATTGTGGGCTACAACCAATCCGACACCGTACTCGAAGAGGAAGCACACTTTTTTGCCGCCCTTGTCAAGGAGGGCGCCCTTAAAGCCGATGTGCCAGTACTCTTTATGGGCACCACCGAGGCAGAAGCCGTGAAACTCTTCGCAAACACCTACTTAGCACTGCGCGTAAGTTACTTCAACGAACTTGATACCTATGCCGAGATGAAGGGGCTTGACACTCAAAACATAATTGACGGAGTCTGTCTGGACCCGCGTATCGGCAGCCACTACAACAACCCCTCTTTCGGCTATGGTGGCTACTGCCTGCCAAAGGATACCAAACAATTGCTTGCCAATTATGCCGATGTTCCAGAAGAACTTATACGCGCCATCGTAGAGAGTAATCGCACACGCAAAGATTTCATCGCTAATCAGGTGTTAAAGAAAGCTGGTTACTACACCTATTACGAACAAAACAACGACTTCGCAGCCGGCCAAGAAAAGGAGTGCACCATTGGCGTCTACCGTCTCACAATGAAAAGCGGCAGCGACAACTTCCGTCAGTCAAGCATCCAAGGGGTAATGAAACGCATCAAAGCCAAAGGGGCAAAAGTTATAATCTATGAGCCCACCCTTGAGGACGGCACCACATTCTTCGGTTCCAAGGTGGTCAACGACCTTGATGCCTTCAAGATGCAAAGCCAAGCCATACTGGCTAACCGCTACGATGCCAGCCTCGACAGTGTAGCTGACAAGGTATATACACGAGATATCTTTAAACGCGATTAGAAAAAGAATTAACAAATCCACAAAATATGAACATTATCATCACCGGCGGAGCCGGATTTATCGGAAGCCATGTGGTACGTCTGTTCGTCAACAAGTACCCTCAGTACAAAATCATCAACCTCGACAAGTTGACATATGCTGGCAACTTAGCCAATCTCAAGGACATCGAGGGCAAGTCCAACTATCGCTTCGTCAAGATGGACATCTGCGACTTCGAGGGTGTTTACAAATTGATGCAGGACGAGAAGGTCGATGGCATCATTCACCTCGCCGCCGAGAGCCACGTTGACCGCTCCATTAAAGACCCCTTCACCTTCGCGCAGACCAACGTGATGGGAACCCTCTCGTTGCTGCAAGCTGCCAAACTCTACTGGGAGAGCCTCCCGGAAAAATTCGAGGGCAAGCGCTTCTATCACATCTCCACCGACGAGGTATACGGCGCACTGGAGATGACCCACCCCGAGGGCATCAGGCCTCCATTCACGACGAAAGCCAGTTCTGGTGAACATCATTTGGCCTACGGCGAAAAATTCTTCACCGAAGACCTTAAATACCAGCCCCATTCACCCTACAGTGCCGCCAAGGCCTCGAGCGACCACTTCGTGCGCGCCTTCCACGACACCTATGGCCTGCCCACCATTGTCACTAACTGCTCGAACAACTACGGCCCCTACCAGTTCCCCGAGAAGCTCATACCGCTCTTCATCAACAACATCCGCCACCGCAAGCCGCTGCCCGTCTACGGCAAGGGCGAGAACGTGCGCGACTGGCTCTATGTCGAGGATCACGCCCGCGCCATCGACCTCATCTTCCACGAGGGCAAGGTGGCCGAGACCTACAATATCGGCGGCTTCAACGAATGGAAGAACATCGACATCATCCGCGTGGTCATCAACACCGTCGACCGTCTGCTCGGCCGTCCCGAGGGACAGGACATGGACCTCATCACATACGTCACCGACCGCGCCGGCCACGACATGCGCTACGCCATCGACAGCAGCAAGCTCCAGCGCGAGCTAGGCTGGGAACCCAGCCTCCAGTTCGAGGAGGGCATCGAGAAGACCGTCCGCTGGTACCTCGACAACCAGGAGTGGATGGACAACATCACCTCCGGCGACTACGTGAAGTACTACGAAGACATGTATGCTAATCGCTAATCAGCGGTAGCAGTTCACGCTCAAAGATATCGCGTCGCACTATCCGATAGTGCGGCGCGTACGCTTTTTTAAAAGCATCGCTGTGGCTCATCACAAACTTTGGATCGGGCGACGGCAGACCCACAGTGCTGCGCAGCAACGCCGAGACTAGTTGTTGCAGGCTTATCTTCCCCCACTTGACCAGGTAGAGATTGACACGCACAAAGTTACTGTCACATAGCGTGTATTCGTATAGTGGAAAGGTCGTAATCTCGTTTACACACTGCTGCTCAATCTCTTTCTGAATGTAGCGCACACATGACAACGAGTCGGTAATCAAGTGCCCAGGGCCGTACTGGTCTTGAAAGACAAGCTTATATAGATCGGCAGGCTCGGCGGCAGTATATTGCTCGGCATAGCGCATCAGGGCTTCGTTGCAAGGCACTTGCGCGAATACTAGCAAGGGCAAAAAGAATAAAGGCAAAAGTATCTTTTTCATTTTTCCACTCGTTTTACAATCACAATACTAAGTTCCCACAAAAGATAGATAGGCACTGCCACCAACGCGAGGGTGAACGGGTCGCCCGTGGGGGTGATGATGGCACCGAGGATGACGATGACGACGATGGCATGGCGGCGGTAGCGCTTCATGAAGTCGGCTTTCAGCACGCCAATCTTTGCCAGCAGCCAACATAGCACCGGCAGCTCAAATACCGCACCCATAAGCAAGCTCATCACTCCCAGCACCGATATGTAGCTGCTGAGCGTGATGGTGTTGGACACCTCGGCGCTGACCTGATAGCCGCCAAGGAAACGTACCGTAAAGGGAAAGATAATGAAATAGTTGAGCGCCACACCGGCAAGGAACAGCAGGTAGCCAACACCGACAGCCCTCAAGGCCAGTCGCCTCTCGACAGCATATAGGCCTGGGGCCACGAATGCAAACATTTGATAAATAATGTATGGCGACACCAAAATAAGGCCACCCCATAGGGCTACACGCATGTGGGTGAGAAACTGCTGCGTAAGCTCGACGTTAATGAGACTCATGCCCTCAGGCTTGGGGTACATCACCACGGCGAATAGCTGCTCCTTGAAACAGAAGCAGGTCACGGCTGCCACAACAGCAGCGATAAGCACTCGCCAAAGACGCGAGCGCAACTCGTCAAGATGCTCCCAGAAAGTCAATCTTTCTTCTCTTCCTGCTTGTCTTCAACGCCATTAACCCCGTCTTTAAAGCTCTTGACGCCCTTGCCAAGACCTTTCATAAGCTCGGGAATCTTCTTGCCACCGAAAAGCAGCAGTACAATTAGGACAATAACGAGAATTTCCCAGGTTCCTAAGAATAACAGTTTCATTTTTGCGATTTTAAAATATTTCCTTTTTCGTCTTTTTTCAATTCCTTACCGTTTTTATAGACATGGGCACCTTTGAGGCGTTCCCTTTCTTCTTCCCACTCTCTTATTAAACCTCCACCCATTCTACCTCCAAATAGCACTAGTACGATGAACGAAAATATACATCCGATAATTTCCAAAAGTTTCTTGCCAACGAGTCTTTCAAGCGGTTGTTGGTATAGTAATATTACTATTACGACGAGCGTAAGTATGAATCCGATGATGTATCCGTAGATTATGCGGGTTTTCAAAGATTTCATACCAACGAATCTTTCAAGCGGTTGGTGTAGTCTTCTATCATGTGCATCTTGTCGGGGATAGCTATGTGCTGCGGGCAGTGGGTGAGGCACTCGCCGCAATTAATGCAATGGTCGGCCTGGCGCAGGCGCTCGATACTCTTGTCATACGTGGTAAGAAAAGCACGGCGAGCACGGCGGAACTCTTTCTGCTCCACGGTGCCTTCGGTGGCGATATTACCCTCGGCGAGGCTCTTATTGTAGAAGGCGAAGATGCCGGGAATATCGAGGCCATAGGGGCACGGCATGCAGTACTGGCAGGCGGTACAGGGAACGGCGGGGAAGTGGGCAAACTCGTCGGCCACACGGTCGAGCAGTGCCATCTGAGCATCAGTCAGAGGCTCGCAGGGACAATGGGTACGCACATTATCCTCCACATGCTCCATAGCACTCATACCGCTGAGCGAGGTCATAATGCGCGGGTACATACCCAAATAGCGGAATGCCCACGAGGCAAGGCTACGATCCGGCTCCACAGCCTTAAGCTGGCCGGCCAGCGCCTCATTGAGAGTAGCCAAACGGCCACCGAGTACAGGCTCCATGATGACTATAGGTATCTCGCGCTTGTCGAGTTCATTATAGAGGTAATCAGCGTTGACGTTCTCAGGCTCAATCTCATGAGCATAGTGCCAGTCGACATAGTTCATCTGTATCTGGGCGAAATCCCAATGATATTTATCAGTCCAAGCCACCACCTTGTCAAACTCACTCTGCTCGCCATGGAACGACCATCCGAGGTTGCGTATGCGACCTGCCTCGCGCTCCTTCATCAGGAAGTCAAGAACCCCATTATCGACGAAGCGCTTCTCAAAATCGCTCTTGCCATCCTTGTCCACACCGCCGAACGAATGGAGCAGGTAGTAGTCGATATGATCCACCTGCAATTTCTCAAACGAATCATTGTACATCTTGAGGCTGGCCTCAGGGGTCCAGTTGCGGAAGTTGCTCATCTTGGTGGCTATAAGCCACTTGTCGCGAGGATGGCGGGCAAGGGCGATACCTGTGGCCTCCTCCGACATACCCTTAAGGTATACCGGGGCGGTATCGAAATAGTTGACACCATGCTCAATAGCATAGTCAACCATACGGTTGATAAGTTCCTGATCGAGCTTCGCGTCGGGCTTGTCGCGCAGGCTGCCACCACCCTCGATGGGCAGTCGCATCATGCCGAAGCCCAGCAGACTGACTTGCTGGCCGTGCTTGTCGGTGCGATATGTCATCTGGCCAAGAGGCACCTCGCCAGAGGCATAGCCTTCGGCTTTCTTGCCCTTGGGATTTTTGCAGCCAACAGCAGCAGCGGTTCCCACCACAGCTGCACCGGCCATACCTTTCAAAAAAGTTCTCCTATCCATAATCTATAATTGCCTGATTGCTTGATTGTTTAAGTATTACCTGCGTTAGCCACTCAGGCAATCAAACAATCAAACATTCATACATTACTATCTCTTGTTCATCTGTTCTTCCAGTTCTTTGCGCTTCTTCGAGCTGAACCACAAGCCATACACCTCGCTGACGTTGTTGGCGGTGGTGAAGGCATTGATCTGCTCCTGCTTCATCCAGGCCATGAGGCTGCTGAAGTCATCCTTATTGAGCAGCACCTCGAGCTCAATGCTCTTCTCGCCTGTATAGCCGCCTATGACCTCATAGAGGGTGCAACCACGATGCAGCTTATCGGTAATATACTGACGTATACGCTCGTAGTCCTTCGACACTATGCATACTCGTTTGCGACGGTTGAGCGAGGCAGTGAAGTAGTCGACCACCAAACCGTTGATCCATGTGCCAATAAGTCCAATGATGACCATACGGAATGGATTGATGAAAAATGCAGTGCAGCATATGACGGCGCCAGCCACCGACACAGAGGCACCGATATCGAAATGGAGGTATTTGTTCACTATCTTGGCAAGAATGTCTAGTCCTCCGGTGGAGGCGTTGATACTGAACATCAGCGCCTGCGATGCCGAAAGCAGCAGAACAAAGCAGCACAGGTCGAGCCATGGGTCGCCCATAACACTCGGTGTGCCGGTCATAGGATTCTCGTTGGCAATGTTCTGCCAAGGGAACACCCATGCCCAGAAGTCGGTCAACGGACCGAGGATGAGGGCTGTGTAAACCGTCTTGAAGCCAAACTCGCGGTCAATTATCAGGAAGGCGAGAATCAGCAGGATAATGTTAATCACCATGATATAGGTTCCAAGGTACTGGCCGTTTGTAAAAATATTGCTCAGCACGATGCTCAGACCCGAGATGGTACCAATAATCAGTTTACTGGGCACCAAAAAATAGTAGACGGCAGCAGCACACACCATCATACCGAGGGTCATTATCACAAGTTCCTTCCAGAACTTCCATGTGCCCACATACTTGATTGCTTCTTGAAATTTATTGCTCATAGTTGATATTGCTTGATTGTTTTATTGATTGAATTATATCTCAGCGTGGATTTCGCGGCCTTCGACGAAGATGGCCGTCACGGGACGTGCGGGGCAGTAGTACTCACAGGCTCCACAACCGAGGCAGCGAGCCTCGTTGACGGCGGGCTTCCCGTTGACCATCAGGATGGCCTCAGACGGGCAATGCCGCGCACAGGTGCCACAGCCGATGCAGTTGTCCTTCAGCACCACCGCGTGACCGATGCTGATAGCTGTCTTCTCCTCTTTGGTTATGGGGAGTATCGCACCCGTCGGACACACGTGGCCGCAACGGGTACAAGCCATGCGGCAGTAGCCATCGGCGAAGTTCATCTCAGGCTGCATGAAGTTCTCCATCTTGGTGGATGGGCGCAACACTTTCTCGGGGCATTGACTGACACAGAGCTGGCAGGCGGTGCAGCGCGACTGGAAGTTCTTCAGGCTGCGGGCACCGAAGGGTTTGATGGGGGTCTGACGCTCGGGGACCGTCTTACCGGCAAGGGCAGCGAGACCGCCATCGAGCTTCTGCTCCTGCGCTTCAACGGCCATTGCCGCACCGACGGCTGCGGTGGTGGCCAGGAACTTACGACGGGAAGAGTCGGTATGAATATTCCGAGTATTCCGAAGACCGAACCTTATCGCGCCCACCTTACATTCATTTAGGCAATTCATGCAGTCCACACAGCGCGAATGGTCAACATAGTGGCCGCCATCAATATCGATGCACATTGCCCTGCAGCCCTGTTCACACTTATGGCAACCCACGCACTTGTCGGCGTCGATGCGGATACCCACCACGCGGAAGCGGCTCACTAGGCTCAGCAGAGATCCAACCGGACAGATGGTATTGCACCAAAGACGGCCCCAACAGAAACTCATCACGCCGATAACCACCAGCGTCACGATGGCAATCCAATGCACCACGCCTGTACCATGGATGAACGTCACCATACGGGCATAAGCGCTGTATGGTGCAACAAGCACGGCGATACCGTTCAAGCCCAGCACCATAAGCACTACAAATGCTGCAAGCACAACATAGCGCAACCAGTTCAGCGGCTTGTGGTAGCGAAACTTACGCTTGGGGAAGACCGTCTTGTGTGCCCAGATGAAGAGGTCTTGAAACACTCCCATCGGGCATATTGCGGCGCAATAGCAGCGACCGAAGGCGAGGGTGCCCAGCAGCACGGCGACCACCCAAAGGAGGTTGCCAGCCAGGATTGCCGGCAGGAGCTGTACTTTGGGCATCCACCACAGCCAATGTCGCAGCACACCTGTGGCATCGAGCAGCAGCGCCGTAATGCCCAGCAGAATGAGCGCTGCAATGACAATTCTTGAAATTTTGAGAAATCTATTCATTTGTCTTAACTTCTATTTTTTCAACATCGCGTAAACAGCAAGGCCGGCCACCGATTTGATTCCCGTCTTGCGGGTGATGCTCTTGCGGTGGGTATTCACCGTATTGACCGCAATATTCAGGCGGTCTGCAATTTCTTTACTGCTAAGCCCTTTAGCCACCAGGTCTAGCACCTCCAGTTCACGGTCGGATAGCTGGTAATCCTCTGGCGGGAGGAGGAGGAGTTCTTCGATTTCCGCGTGTTTCTCCAAATCGCGGCTAAGTTGCATTATATCGAACACCAACTCCATCATCTCCTCGTTAAGCCGCTCGCCAGGGATATACTTAAGGATAATCTGAGTGAGGTCGGAGAGCTTGTCTTTAATATTGTCATGCCCTTTCTGGTAGTTCTGTGTTCGCAGTTCAGAGAGTGGATTCTGAAGGTTGCGTTCCTCTCGACGCACATGCTCGCGCACTTCACGGCAGTAGTCGGCAAAATACTTCTTCAGCACTGCAGCCTGCTGCTCACCAACACGGTCGGCGATATGGTCTAGATGGTGTTGCAAGTGGGGCAAACGTTCGTCGATATAGTAACGGTGTGAGGCCTGCAAGTGTTCAACCACCAGGCGATTGTCGATGACAGCCACCTCTTCTGAATCTGGCCGGAAGTCATCAAAGGTATAAATATTGCATACCATAAGGAAGAAATTCTCGTCCACCGCAATGTCACGGCACACATCCCTTACGCTCTTGTCACCGAAGCCCAGCGGTATGCCAAATCTAGGCAGCATAAGGATAAGGTCGTAGTTCGAGGCTATCATGTCGGCCATCTTCATTCGGCCAGTGAATATAGTTCTTTTCATGCTGCAAAAGTAGTAAAAAAAAATGATATAGTGTAAAAAATTATACCTGACAATACCAAAACCAGCACTTTGACGTTATATGTGCAGATAACCAAAACAATACCGACATGCTCGACCGAATATACCAAACATATCTTGTCTCACAGTGCGTCACCACCGATTCGCGCGCTATCACCCCAGGCTGCATCTTCTTCGCTTTCCGCGGTGCCTCGTTCGACGGCAACGCTTTTGTGCTGCAGGCCCTTGAACAGGGTGCCGCCCTTTGCGTCACTACAGATTCCAAATATGCCGACAATCCGCGCTGCATAGTGGTCGACGACGTGCTGACGACACTTCAGGAGCTGGCTCGTCGCCACCGCAGCAAACTAACCATCCCCGTTATCGGCATCACCGGCACCAACGGCAAGACTACCACCAAGGAACTGGTACACGCCGTGCTAGCCCGCCGCTACCGTACCTCCGCTACCGCCGGCAACTTCAACAACCACCTTGGTGTGCCCCTCACTCTCCTGGCTATCCCGGCCAATACCGAGATTGCAATCGTAGAGATGGGAGCCAATCATCCAGGCGAAATCAAGTTTCTCTGCTCTATTGCCGACCCCGACTGCGGCCTCATCACCAATGTAGGTCGTGCACATCTGGAAGGGTTCGGCTCGTTCGAGGGTGTTATACGCACCAAGACAGAGCTTTACCGGCATCTAGCCACAAAAAATGGCCTTATATTCGTCAATGCCGACAACCCCATCCTTATGGAACAGGCCTGCAAGCTGCAAAGTACAACCACCTATGGCCGCAATGCCAACGCCAACGTACGTGGCACCTTCGTTGGTTGCGACCCATACTTGCACTTCTACTTCGAAGTGGGCGACAATGTATACAATGTACACAGCCACCTGCTAGGTGCCTATAATTTCGACAATGCGATGGCCGCGGTTGCCGTAGGTCTGCACTTCGGTGTCGAGCCATTCGACATCAAGGAGGCCATCGAGCAGTACACGCCCAGCAACAACCGTTCGCAATTCAAGTGCACTGACCGCAACGCGCTCTACCTCGACTGCTACAACGCCAATCCCTCCAGTATGGCCGCCGCCATCGAGAGTTTCCGCCAACTGAAAGCCGACCACAAGGTAGCCATCATCGGCGGCATGCACGAACTGGGGGCCGACGAGCAAAAGGAGCACCAGAAACTGACCGACATGCTGGCCGACGCTGGATTGGAGCAATGCCTGCTCGTGGGACCGGAATTCGACGGCATTCCCCTACCCCATCACTTCACCCTCTTTGCCGACACCGACTCGCTACGCGCACACCTAGAGCAGAACCCCATTAGCGGTGCCACCGTCCTCGTCAAAGGTTCAAACATCAACCGCCTCTGGACCCTCGAAAGCATCCTGTAACCTGGGGAATGTATCAACCCATCAACGTATAAACTAATAAACCATGAACAACAAGAAACAACGCCTCTTCCGCTGGGCCCTCTGGTGGGGCCTTGGTATCACCGTGGTGAGCATAGCCCTGCTTTTCATCCCGGGAATCGATGATGGGCAGGATCCCGTCAACGGCATGATGTACAACCTGCTTAACTCCAGTTTCTGGCTGATGCTTGTTGTAGTTGGCATCGTCGCCCCGGTAATTGAAGAGCTTACCTTCCGCCTTTGGGGTAACGGCAAACGGTGGACCGGAATCGTCTCGTCTGTGCTTATGGCCCTGTTCATGTGGGGCACATTCACCTGGTATGTCGGATTCGCCTCGCTATTGGCTGGACTGGCGTTCACCCTTTTCATAAAAGACCGCAACCGCCGACTGCTTGTAATGATGATATTCTCATCTTTGCTATTCATGGTAGCCCACACCGGCAACTATTCCGGCAATTTCTTCGCGACGGCACTAGCAGTGGTTGAGAAATTCGGTTTCGCGCTGCTGGCTTCCTACCTCGTCATCAACCACAACCTACTGTGGTCAATCACCATGCACGTCCTCAACAACTCCATCGCCTGCATCATCCTCTACTTCAGCATCGCCGCCATCAAACCCACAACCTTCACCTCCGAAGGTCAGCACGAGATCACACTGCGGCCGCTCATCCTCGACAAACACACCGAGCTGAACTACTGGGGCGATTTCCGTGGCGACACGCTCACCTACAACAACAACCTCGACTATATAGCCATCAGCCTGCTCGAGACCGAAGAACACGGCAACGGTCGACTTGCAGGTGAGGATACCGTGGTTTTCTACGCCGACTCGCCACTGCACGTGAAGTACAACATGCAGGTTGTCTTCGACCCCACCAAGCCTTACGACTATGCCGCCGTGGTGCGCACCCTCGAATGCAACGGATGGATCAAGCTCGACACCACCGTCGAGCAGGCCTATATGATTACAATCATTGACAGCTCAAAGAGTACCACCGAAGGAAGCCTCTACAACGACAAATGGATGGGTGCCTACACGCTCCAGCACGAAGGTCTGCCCATACTGCAACCTGAAGGCTTTAAGAGCTCCGAGTGGCCCGTCACGAAGCCAAAACGCGATCAACTCAAAAGTATCGACAATGTGCGGCAGATGCTCAAGCCCTATGGTCTCGACCTCGAACCCTGCGATCAGCAGATGACCATGATCCGCGTGACAACACTCCACGACCCACTGGCCGGCTTGTAACAAAAAACGAGATGAGGGGGTATCTGAAGCAGATATCCCCTCATCAAAAAATTGTCGGGGTGAAAAGACTCGAACTTTCGATGGTCCATCCTAGAACCACCCCCCGGACACTTTTTCGCTTTTCGTTAGAGGCCAGGCACTTATATTTTTACTTTTCTCTATTTTTCATTTTTTGCCGGCACGTTTTCGGCACGGCTTTTTTTTGTTTTAAATACTTAATTTATTGTCGATTAAGCATTACATTTACCTACTAAATAGTTTTTTTTTAATTCATGTCGATTATTTTGCGTAATTTTGCAGCCATAAAAGCAATAATCACCAGTATGGAAACCAAGAGAAAAAAGAGCACGCGGAAAGCCACAAGCGCACCCGCCAAGCCGAGACGGAGAAAGGCCCTCACCTATATCCCCGGCGCAAAAGTCATCGAACTTGTACCAGACGCATTCGGCACCGGAAGATGAAAAACCTGCGTATGTTAGACACCCAGTCAATGATATGGCTGGCCACGAACAACGACCGTCTCGATCGTGAGATTGTCGACGACATAGCCTATTTCCAGCACAGCTATTTTGTGTCGATATTGAGCTGGATAGAGTTTTCTCATTTGCTGAAGAACAAAAAGCTGCGAGGGAACAATATCGATATTGCAGCGACAAAAAAACTCTTCGATGGCCTTCTGATTCACACATATCTGTTCTCCGAGCAGGATATGGAAGTACTCGACCGGCTGCCGATGCTGACAATCGGAGGCGTGAGGCACGCCGACCCCTTCGACCGAGGGATAATCGCCCAGGCTTTGAGCTTCGACGCGACGCTGATATCTTCTGACCGCAAGTTCCCATCTTATCGCAAGTACGGTTTAGACCTTATTGAAGTCGGCGCCTAGTCTTCATCAGGAAGTAGACGTAATATGGACCGGTTTTAGTCATGTGGCTGAAGCCAGTCCACTTGTTTTTGAGTTCCGGGCGGGTGAGGATAAAGTGCTTTTCGATGCTGTTGGCCACGTCGCGGCTGGAGGTCACGTAGCGCACCACCATGCGCTGCCACCCATCGGCCTGATGGGCGATAGCACGGACATCAGGATCGCCGGTGATGCCAACCTTCACGTGGCGGTAATAATACTCATACAACGCCAGGCTGATAGTCAGCGAGCCCAGCAAGCTCTTGTACGGCCCCTTGGTGATTCTCTTTACTATTTCCATATTTATTATTTATTTAGAATTTCAATATTTTTGTCGCCGAAGACGAGCTTGAGTACCTGGTCTTTTTTCTCCTTCTTGAGCTTGATTTGCAAGACAGCCTCGACCGGTTCGGATTTGGCAACACTTTCTTCCACAAAGCGTTGCGGATAGGTGATAATATCTATTTCCCTCATCTCAAGATTTCTTGCAAGATTTTCAAGTTGCCAGAGGCTCAACTGCACTTTCCCGTTGAGCATTTTACTAAACTGACTCTCCGAAGTGCCCATGTTTTCTGCCATGACAGCTTGAGTCAAGTTCTTTTCTTTCATTATTTTACGGATGTTGACTACTATTTCATCTGCAAACATAGGATCCTTGTTTTTGGTTATACAAAATTAATAATTGATTTTTAATTACTTATATCTTCTTTTGAAAATTATTTTCATTTTTTGAAAAATAATCTTGCAATATTTGAAATTTAATTTGTATTTTTGCACTCGATTTGATTATAAAAGAAAATGCAAAAATAAAACAATTTTTCAAAATGAAAGAAAAAATTATCATGATCGACACGGAACTCCGGCAGAAGATCTACCAGGAGTTCGGAGTGACTCCCCCGACGGTGAAAGACGCGCTGGAGTTCGAGACGGACACCTATCTGGCCAAGTCCATCCGGACGTATGCCCTGGATAACGGCGGCGAGATATGGGTGCCGCTGAGTCAACAGGAGGGAGGCCAGCATGAATGTTAACGACGAACTACATGACGCGTTGAAAACTCAACAGGAGCTGTTGAACTGCCACAACTACCGCGCGTATCTTCTGGTGACACAGCGCACTGCCGGCAAAGCGAAGGCCTACGCTGCCGGTGAGTTCAGCGACCTTTTCAAATGCCTCTTCGACGCCTCCTGCAGCGACGAGAACCTCCGCGCCCTTGTAAAATCCACTGCCTTAGCCCTGGACGCATGGGAACGTCAGCAGGAAGAACTGAAGCGGAAAGGAGGTGCGGTATGAACCACAATATCTCACACTGCCGGGGCGAGGGATGTATGCTGCGCGACACCTGTATGCGCTACCGGGCACACCTCGAGTACCAGGCCGACGAGCACCTCAAGGCCACCATGGCGGTGCCGTACATCGACGAAAGCGAATGTCTGCTGACCGGACAGAAACTATACTGGAAGACCTACGACCTGCGAAATCCAACGACATGAACAAAAAGAACGACAATCGTATACGCGAGTGTTTCACATGCTGGCGCTGGGCGACAAAACGACCCGGCGACTATGTGTGTGGCCGGTGCGGGAAGACAGGCTGCGAGACACCGGCGCGGTTCGGCTGCGACTGGTGGATCGACCATCCCGGCGAGATATCGCTGGCCGAGCAGATGGAACGCAAACGGCTGGCCGCTACCAAGTGAGCGAAGAGGAGGCGGTGCGCCTGATGCGCGAGGCGCGTGAGCAGGCACGCGAACACCTGTCCGAGGCCACCTGCCGCCGGGCATTGGTATGCTGGAGCCGTGCCCAGTCGCTTATAAAAGACTACGACCAGCGTATAGCCTATGTATCGGCCAGAACCGGCTTGAAGATGGAAACGGTCCAGATGATTGTAGGACAAAACAATAATAATATATAATACAATATGAATATGATGGCGAATGACAAACTGGAGTGGTGCGGGTTCCACTGGGAGAGCGGACAGAGGTGGGGCGACGCTCACCCTAAAGATATATGCCACTATGATCCGGGCGAGGTGAGTCTCAGCCCTGACGGGACACTACGGCTGGGCATTGCCCTCAAACCCCGCACCATAGAAGGGCGGACCTACCACTGGGGCGTCGGTCTGGTGCGTAGCGAGGAGAGCATCAAGTACGGCGAACTCTGGGTGCACTTCCGGCTTCCGCTGGGCGCCGGGCTATGGCCTGCGATATGGATGTACGATATCGACCAGTGGCCGCCCGAGATCGACATGCTGGAGGCCTGGTCGGGACGTCAGCAGTTCCCTTTGCGGCGTGGCCCAAACTACCGCCGCAACCTGCTGCTCGACCGCATTTTCCCAGGGGTGGTTATGCGCGACCAACGACTGAGCCGAAGCGGCGGTGTGCGCCTTGGCGGACACGGTGTGTGGCCCAGTGTGATCGACAAGTGCGGCATCAACACAGTGGCCATGTACTGGAGTCCGACGAAGCTCCAGATACGATATAACGGCCGTCAGGTGATGCTGGTCGACGACGAACCCACCCTTGCCGAACTGAATGCTTCGCGCGGCATGCAGATAATACTCAACAACCACGTCTGCAACGAGTTTACCTACGATGATTATGTAGCCCTGCAGCGTAACGACTTCACCATCTACGGACTCCAATACACACCGCTCTAAGCCCATGGCAAAACGCGGACGCAGACGGCAGCAGATTATAGGCAACCACGGCGAGACCGGCGTGGTTGCCGTCTGGCGCGACCTCTGGGAGGCAGCGGCGGCCCTCGGTACCACACCGGGGACGCTGCGCGTATACATGTGCCTGGACAGACCCTATAAAGGCTACGACCTCGACTATGCCCCAAGCGGGCAACTAACTTTGTTTTAGTTATGTTTATCGACGAAGAAACGAAACAGGAGATCCTTTCCAAGGCGACGCTGGAAGAGGCCCTGAAGATATATTGCACGGCCGCCAAAGGCCGTAACAAGTATGTGTGCCCGTTCTGCGGCAAGGTGATGGAGTACCACCCGGGCAAGAAGCTGGTGAAGTGCTTCCACTGCGACTGGGGCACCAACAGTGCGGCGACGCTGCTGATGGAGACCACCAAGTGTACCTTCCCGGAGGCACTGGAGCGGCTGGCCGCCGACTTCCACATCATCATACCGGAGAAAAAATACCAGGCTAAAAAGCCCAAGGCGGCCGCCAAGGCCGAAGCCTGGTACAAACAGCAGCTGGAGGCCAGCGGCCTAAAGGCGGCCGACGTGCGCGCATGGATGTATGAGGCCGACGGTACCCGCATACAGATCAACCCCTTCGCCCAGGGCACTGTAGGACCCGACGGCACGGCCTCCGACCAGGGCGACGACATGATCATCCGCTACCTCGACCTCGAGGGCCACCGGCTGCAGTACTCGCCCACCCTCCGCAACGGCCGCAGCGGCGAACCGCGCGACTACTTCCGCGTGCGGTGGCAGATACCCGAGAGCCACATGCTGCGCGACGGGTCGATATGCAAATACAAGTCGCCTGCAGGCAGCGGCATACAACTATATATTCCCGAGCGCCTGCGCGAGGCCTACAGGGAACGCCGGCAGCTGGAGTGCCTCTACTTCACCGAGGGCGAGAAGAAAGCCGAGGCGGTGAGCAAGTACGTAGGTCCGGCCTTCGGCCTGGCGGGCATCAACTGCCTGGTGGGCAAAGACAAACAGCTGCCCGAGGCCATCGTGCGCGTGCTGGAGGCCTGCCAGGTGAAGCGCGTCTATTTCATCATGGACAGCGACTGGGACGACCTCTCGAGCCACCTGGATCCGGAGAGCGACGTGCGCCAGCGCCCCATGGCATTCTTCAGCGCGGCCCGCAACTTCGGCGCATGGTTCGCCACCCTAAGAAACCGCAAACTCTACGTCGACGTCTATCTGGTGCTCGGCAAGGGCGAGGACAAAGGGGTCGACGACCAGCTGGTGAAGCTGAAGGGCGCCGAATACACCTACAAGAGTCAGATCGAGCAGGCCACTTCGGCGGCCATCGAGGGCGGCCACACCGACTACTTCGATATCTACAACATCACCACCATGCCCGAGGCCAAGCTGCAGGCGGTGTGGCACCTGGACAACATCGAGAGTTTCGTCAAACACCACCGCAAGCAGCTGCAGCCCATGGAGAGCTTCCGTGCCTGGCGCAACAACTGGCGCATCGACGAGGACGGCGCCCTGCAGCTGGCCCAACCCCTGGCCGACGACGAGCAGTTCTGGGAAGTAAAGACGCGCACCAACCGCTACGGCGAGAAATCGGAAGAGTACCAGTTCGACTACGTCAACATCCACAACTTCCTCGAGCGTCGCGGCTTCTTCCAGATCAAGGAGGCCACCACCGGCGACCGTATCTTCATACATGTAGAGAAGAACCGAATCACACCCACCACGGCGGCCGACATGAAGGACACCGTGCTCGACTTCGCGCGAACACTGAACAACAAGCCGTTGCTGGCCATGCTCTACCGTGGCAGCACCCAGTACCTGGGGCCCGACAAGCTGGGCAACATGTCGACTCAGAGCTTCACCCCCACCCTGCCGCCTCCGGAGAGCGACAGCCAGCTGCTGTTCTTCAAGTCGAGGTTCTGGCGCATCACGGCCGACGGCATCGAGGAAAACGATTTCGCGGCCCTGGAGTACAACTACCGGCGCGAGTGGTGCAACCCGACGGATCCGAAGCTGCTGCAGCATCGCATGGTCCGGGTGGAGCACACCGACGAGGGCTATAATGTGAACATCAGCGACGACGGCCAGCAGTGCGACTTTCTGCGCTTCCTGGTGCTGACATCCTGGTTCGACTGGGAAAAGAAGCTTGGAGCCGACCGGCAGCCGCTCCCGGGCATGACCAAGACCATCGACGAGCCCGACGCCTACCTCCACCTGCTCAGCAAGATGACGGCCATAGGCTACCTGCTGCACCAGTATTACAACCCCGGTGTCACCAAGGCCGTCATCGCCATGGACAACTCGATCAGCGAGGTGGGCCTCTCCATGGGCCGAAGCGGAAAGAGCCTCATCGGCAAGGCCATCCAGCAGATGCAGACCACGGCCTTCTTCTCCGGCAAAACTATCGATATCGCCGACGACCGCTTCGTGTGGGACACCGTCGAGCCCGGCACCCGCACCATCTTCATCGACGACGTGATGCCCAACTTCGACTTCGAGCTGCTCTTCCCCCTCATCACCGACTCCATCACCGTCAACCGCAAGGGACGCGACCGCTACACCCTAGCCGGACACGACAAGCCCAAGTTCTACATCACCACCAACCATGTCGTGGGCCGCGAGAACGGCTCGACGCGCGACCGACAGTTCAAGATAGCCTTCAGCAACTACTTCGATGCCAACTACAAGCCCGAGATGGAGTTCGGCGGCCAGTTCTTCAGCGACAGCTGGAACGAGCGCCAGTGGAGCCTGTTCTACAACCTCATGGCCGAGTGCCTGGTGCTCTACTTCGAGGCGCAGCGCGACGGGTGGGGCGTAGGCGGCAGCGGCCTCATCGCGGCCCCCAGCCGTAACCTCGAGCTGCGGCAGATGCGCCAGGAGATGACCGAGACCTTCTTCAACTGGATGAACGACTGGATGCAGATCAACGAGGACGACCCGCACGACACCTCGGCCGGCGCCCGCTATGATGTCGCCTTCGTGCGCTCCGAGATGATGGAGAGCTACAAGCAGGCCTGCTCGACACGCGAGCGCAACTACGTAACCCCACAGCGCTTCTGGCAGCGCCTGGTGCTCTGGTGCCGCTACCATGGCCTAGCGCTCAACCCGCAGATCCCCGTCGACGCCGACGGCAAGCCCGGCCACCACAAGGCCAACGGCACCGAGTACGTCACCATCGGGGAGAGCCGGGTGAGGTGAACAAATAATGTAGAATAATCAAAAAGCAAACATTGTCAACATGTCAAAAGAAAACATTGAAATTCCCAAAGGCAACACGCCCGAGGCTCGTCAGAAAAGAATGAATATCATACGGCAATATGCCGGCAGGATGAAAGGCGATGAGGTATATTGCCCGGTTCTTGGCGCAAAAGTGGTCATTAATGGTACAGGCATCGGTGAAATGATTGAACATTCATCTAAATCGTACCTGTCCACAATGGCTGTTCTCGACCTGAAACACCAGATTGCCATTGCAAAGTTTTTCCGTTATCATATTCCAAAAGACAACAAGCAGAAGAAACGCGGCTACCTGTTCATGATTGAATTGCATGGCGACCTTGACGGCAAAGCCACAAAAATAATTGTCGGAGTGAAATTGACAGCACAGTACAAGCATTATTGCATCACCACACTGGAATAAAAAAAAAAGAGGTCGCTCTTTTTGAACCGCCGCAACATAATCATCGCTTGGTGGGACCTCCTTTTTATTTTTGTCGTATGGTTAGGGCTTTCGCAAGGCCCGACTCAACGAGGGTATCCCGCTGGTCCATTTCGCCCAAGGCAGCGAATCAGTCCCAAAATGACGATGCAAAAATACGAATAATTTTCGAACTGGCAAAATTATTTTTCAAAATGTTTGTTTTAGACCTTCACCTATTGAATAAATGGTATGACATGATCGAGGCTGGAATCAAGCCAGAAGAGTACCGAGAAGACAAAGAATACTGGCGCGCCCGGCTGCTCCTTCCAAACGGTGAGTACAAGCCTTATACCCATGTACGGTTTCACCGAGGGTATTCAAAAAAGAATATGCTCTTCAGGATCCAGTCAATGAGTTTCGGCCGCGGGAATCCCACCTGGGGTGCCCCACCTATCAACGTCCACATCATCCGGCTGGGCGCCAGAACCGACGCCAACGGCACCGAGTACGTCACCATCGGGGAGAGACTGAAATAAAAAAAAATCTACCATATTGGAAAGTTTTTGTATATTTGCAACAAGAAAACAGGTACAAATGAACAAGGTAAAAATTATATTATCAGCTGATGCAAAGGACTTTATCGGGAAACAGACATTAAAGGTACGGGAGAAAATATACTTTAATATCAGGAAAATCGAGGCTGGAATTCTGGACAAAGAGCTTTTCAAGAAACTGGAAGGCACCGAAATCTGGGAAATCCGAACGCAGTATGAGAGTATGGCCTACCGTATACTGGCATTTTGGGACAAGACGCATCGATCGCTGGTGATTGCGACACATGGTTTTGTCAAGAAGACGATGAAAACTCCAAAGAAAGAGGTTGCTGCAGCAGAAGCCATTATGAATGATTATTATAACAAAAAATAAACAGCACCATGAACTTCTACCCATTAAACGAGTGTATTGACGAGCATATCGGCAAGAAGGGCACACCTACCCGCGACCGGTTTGAGGCCGGAGTCAAGGAGGAGATCGAGGCCTACCGCCTCGGCGAGGCCATCCGTGCCCAGCGTAAGAGCCAGAATCTCACCCAGAAGCAGCTGGGCGAGCGCGTGGGTGTGGGCGAGGCCCAGATCTCGAAGATCGAGCGCGGCAACGCCGCAACTTTCACCGTGGTAAAACGCATCTTCAAGGCCCTCGGAGCCACCAGCGGCACCCTCGACCTCGGCAGCTTCGGCCGCGTGGCCCTCTGGTAGTCGCCCATGGGCGACCGACAACCACAATGGCTGCCCCGGCAGGGCGGTCTTTTTTTTGTGCTAAATTAGTGCGGAATTGCAATTTAATGCCCCGGCTGCAGGGGCATTTTTCATTTGACGGGCATTTGCCGGAGAATTTTTTTTGCGATGCAAACGGCTGGGAAACAGCGTGTTTTTATTTGACGGGCATTTGACGGAGATTTTTTTTCTTTGCCATATCGGAAAATCTTCCTATATTTGCAAGCAGAAAGAGAGACACTCGCCGAGGCCCCGACCGGGGATAAGGTTTCCTGCCGGAAATGGAAAAAGAAGAAACTCTCCATGAAATGAGCTCCCGCCAAGTCCCGTATAGTGGAATGGTCTGCCAAAGAAGGAACTCATTTTTTGTAAACAAACAATAGCACCAATGGAATACTCTGTTATAATACTGAAAGACACAAAAGAAGGCGGATACATAGGCATGTGCAAGGAGCTGCCGGAGGCAAAAACACAAGGAGAGACCGTCGACGAGCTGATTGAGAACATGAAGGACGCTATCCGGCTCACCCTTGAAGTGCGCAAGGAAGACCAGGCGCGCCGTCTGGCCGGCCGCCGTCCCATCTACCGCAAAGTGCGCGTAACGGCATGAAGAAAGAGGTCTTTCTCCGCCACCTCAAGGCCAACGACTGCTATTGTGTCCGGCAAAGCAAAGGGTCTCACGCTTTCTACCGCAACGCCAAGACCGGGGCCAGCAGCGTGGTGCCTATGCACAACGACATCAAAGAGTTCCTCGCCCGCAGCATCTGCAAAGACCTGGGCATCCCTTTCTGCGGCAACAACTAACCCGCAGCCCCCGAAAAAAGACCGCACAGCCACCCCTGCAGGTGGCTTTTTGCTCGCCTCGTCGATAAGTCGAGCAAAAATTTTTCTGTGCGCAACGTGCTGAAAAACAACCTTAAACCTTAAACCTTAAACCTTAAACCGAAAAAAAATTCTTGCCATATCGGAAAATGTTTGTACTTTTGCGGTCGCTAAACAAACATAATACTGAGGCGCAACGAAAGACGGTTGCCCCCGGAATCAGCGGAGGGCTTTTTTTATGCCCCTCCGGAACCGGCAAGCAAATAATGAAAGCGGATGCTTAACCCCGTGCCCCGGCTGTAATGGCCTCGGCAGCACCTCAGTAGAGTTTGTTTAGCAGCGGGAAGTGGGCATCCGCTTGTTTTATGGCCCGAATGTTTAATGCTAAAAAACTCTACAAGATGAACAACACAACCGAACAGACGACGAATGGCCGCCGGAGGATCGCCGAAGGCAGGACCATCGTGATGACCACGCCGTGGTCGCTTTGGGGCGAGCTGCGCTCGGCCGAGATCCTGGGCCGCAAGGTGCTGGGGTGGGATGTGGACCGCGAGAACCGGACGGCCTACGTGGTGCTGGAGCGCGAGAGCGTGGCGGAGGTGCCGGTGCTGCACCTAGTGGACACCGACGCATGGGACGGCAGCTGGCAGGGCCGGCTGAAGGCCCTGGAGGCGATGCCGGCGAGCACGCCAAGGAGGGGCCTCTCCCCCATCGAGAAGCTGGTGGCCTGGTTTTCCGGGCGCATGTATGGCCGCATGAGCGTGCAGGAAGGAGGCCGGGCATGATGACCATCGAGCTAGTGCGCGAGCTGACGCGCGAGGAATGTATGGAGCGCCGTGCCGACGTGCGCCGTCGGCAGAGCCTGCTGGCCACGGAACGCAGCCAGGCCATCCGCGACGAGCAGAGCCGGCACCACCAGACGTTGCAAGACGAGTACGACCGGCACTTCCTGAGGCTTGAGACCATCGACGCGGACTACCGCGAGGCCAAGCAGCGGCTGGCCGACGAGATGGAGGTTCTGAGCGTCTGGAATGCCCCGCAAGGGGAGGAAGGAGGCCGGGCATGAGCGTGTACACATTCAACGGAAACATATCCAAGAACACCGAGGAGGTGGTGGCCGCCTACAAGGAAGCCTGCGACCTGCGTGGCAAGATCGGGAACTTCCTCCGCCGTGGCGACAACGATCCCGTCGTCCAGCACCTGGCCTCCGAGGTCGAGGACAGAATAGTAGAACTGCAAGCCACAATAGAGTCGCTCCTGGGCGAATGCATCAGGGCCGACATGCCGTAGCCGCAGACCCGACACCACACACACGAGAGCATTTTTTTTTGCGCCGCCGGACAGGGCCAACCCCTCGTCCGGCGGTTGCTTTCTTCATGCGCTGCCGGTGGTATTCTTCATGCGCTGCCGGTGGTATTCTTTATGCGCTACCGGCGGCCGCCAGACCGCGTTTCCCCGCGCCCCCTATGGTCACCGGAAGAGAGAGATGGTGCTGCAGTACTGAGTGTGGCGGCCGCACTCCAGCACTAAAAGGGTGTGGTACCGGACAGTGGAGAGGGGAAGGAGAGGGTTCCGGCATCCTGGCGCGGAAACACAAATGGCTGACATATAATAATATATACTTTCTCTCTTTATTTAAGGTATATATACCTATAAAAAAATCACTAAAATTTCGTGCTTTAGTGCGCACTAAAGTACTAAATTTTAGTGCTGACACATTGTCAGTCACTTACAACGATTTTCGGCCAGCACTAAAATAGCACTAAAAAGCACTAAAGCACTAAACGACTTAGTACTGGCTGGAAATCAGCAATCTAACAAAATACAGTTCCTCAGTACTAAAAGTACTAAAATTTTCCTATAAATACACAGCCCTCCTGTTTTACATTAATGGCTATCCTTTTACTTCGAGCCGGAGTATACTGCAGGTTTACCAGTGGGTTTACCTTCGGAATTACATTAACGCGTGTATGCGCGAAAGGTGGTAATTTTGCAGTCGGGTTTCCCGGAGTAAACCAATGTAAACATCGGAAAACCCGAATAAAACCCGAGGTATACTTTGGAATACTTTGGATTACCCGAGGGCAACCAACACAAAATCAATCACAATAAAACGCATAGCAATGGAAAACGAAGGCAACATCAAAAAACTGGCATCCCTGACCATCAAGACCGAGCAGGAAGAGGTTGACCGCTTCAACCGGCTGAAAGAGGAACTGGGCATCATGACCTCCGGCCAGCTTCTCACCGAGCTGCTCGACCGAGTCATGCAGCCGCAGCGCATCAACGACCGTACCAAGGAACTGACCGAGAAGGCCGACAACCTGCAGCAGCTGCTGACCGAAGCCGAAAACGCCAAGAACACGCAGCTGAAGCGCATTGCCGAGCTTGAGCAGCAGCTTGCCGACGCCCAGGCCACAGCCAACCACAACGCCGAGGCGGCCAACGCCACCCAGCTCGAGATGCAGCAGCGCATCGAAGGACTCACCCTCAAGGAGAACCAGCGTGTGGTGAGCTTCACCAACGACAACCTGCAGGTGCTCGAATATGTGGCGGCCCGCGAGAGCAAACGCCGCAAACAGGAGTGGAGCATCAGCCATATAATCAACTTCTTCATCTATGCCCGGTTCATCAAAGGGATGCTCAACGGCGACTTGGGCAGTGTGTCGGACAGCGAGCTGAAAAAGATTGGCATAAACCTGAAAATCAAAGCCAAAGAAGCTGTCGAGATATGAGCAAAGACCACAACCCGCTGCTGGCGGCCGTCAAGCCGCTGGCCAAACAGTACATCAACGCCGAACGGCTGAGCGATATCTTCAGCCAGGTGACCGGGCAATATGATATCGCCCCTGATGAGAAGGCCGCCATCATCATCAGCCTCTCTCCTGAAGGCGATGTGCGCGGTGCCGTCTACGGTATCGCCGGTACCGATATCGCCAGCCAATACTCAGAGAGGGTGCCGCTCGACCAGCTTATCATGCAATTATTGAACTGACACAACCCAATCAGATAATTATGAGCAATATACACGATGATGCGCAGGCCTGGTATGAAAGCATGGGCCAAGAGATACAAGATTTTGATGTACCGCCGATGCCGGAAACGGAACCCTCGCCGGAGCAACAGGCCGAGATAGACGAGGCTCAATATATGGAGGATCATCCCTATGCCGACGCGCCGCGTGTCAGCAACGAGGATGCCACCAGTGTGCTCAACATGCAGCGCATCAACCGGCCGACGGCCACCGTCATTGTCGGTACCATGGATGTGTTCCTGCCGATAGTCATCACGATGATCATAAAGGGCTCCGAGCGCGACGATGCCAAGCTGCAGGAAAGCGAGCGCGAAACCCTTATCGAAGCCTGGGCCGCCTATCTTGGCGACAAGAACGTGCAGGCCTCGCCCGGCATGGTGCTCATCACCACCATACTGACCATCTACGGTTCAAAAGTCTACACCTGTATCCAGCACCGGAACGAGATACGCCAAGCAGAGATCATCGCCGAGCAGCAGGAGCAGCTGCGCCGGCAGGAGGAAGAGCTCAAGGCCCTCCGTGCCGCACGTGAGACTGCAGACGACAAAGAGAAAAAGACTCCGAAATCGCAGAACAACAATCCGATAGAAAAAAACCAACTGACTAAATAGAAATGCCAAACCCCAACCCGGCAAATACAAAGGAGCCTCGGACCACCCATCAGGTCAATCTCGACCAGGCGCGTCGCAAGACGCGCCTGGATCTGGTGGTGGGTATCAACGGAACCGGCAAGACCACCTTCCTGCGGCAGCAGGTGGTGGAACGAAGCCGCAAAGTGCTGGTTCTGACTCCTGACGAGGCCGAATGGCGACACCTGCCCAAGGTGTCAACCGCACAGGAAATCTATCAAATGCAGGGTGCGGCCCGCTACGTATGCGACAATCCAGCCAAGATCGACGACGATATCGCCATCATAAGCCGGTCGTTCTATGGCGGCAGCCTCATACTCGACGACGCGCGCGCATACATAGGCTGCATGACCGGGCAGAGCACAAACTACCTTTATATCCGGCGCCGACAGTACGGTGTGGATATCTACCTGGTAGCACATGCCATCGACCAGGTTCCCAAACAGGCCTTCACCTACGCCACCTATCTGCACCTCTTCTACACCACCGGCAACATCCAGTACCGGAAACGCGATCTGGATCCAGACACCTTCGCCCGCATCGAGCAAGCCAAGGATGCCATCAAGAAGGCGGTACTGGCCGGAGACAAACACTCCTGCGCCCATATCAAAATAGACCAAAGCCTATAATAAGCATATAATACATTATTATATATGGACAACCAGCTGTCAATGGACTTCGGTTCGGAGGTGAACCTGAGCGACCGTCCGCGCACACTCAAAGAGGTAGCAGCCTACTATGGAGTTAGTGCACGCGTTGTCCGTGGGTGGCTGTGTTGCCACCAGCTGCGCGATCTTGCCTACCGGCGAGGTACCGGCAGGGGGTATTATTTTACCGTGGCCGAGTTGCGCCGGATGGCCGAAGTGCTGGGCGAGTAGTCGATATCAAACCCCACCGCCACCCTACTCCAGGGTGGCTTTTTTTTGTTATATACCGTCATGAATCGTCGATTATGTGCAAGTACATGCCGATAAGGGTCGATATGATATCTGCGCCGCGAGAATTATGTAACTTTGCATCCCGAAACAAAAGCGTCGCACAGACAGAACAACAACAAAAACACATCAATTATGAAGAAATTTTTCAACGACCACGTGGGCATGTGCTTCGTCGCCGCCGTCATACTGGCTGGCGTAGCCCTCTACTTCGCCCTGAAGAACAAGAAGCGCCTCGAAGAGGTTACCGGCAGCATGGCTCAGCTGCTCAACGCCGCCGCCACCGAACCGGTCGCACCCACCGAGTAACAAGAAATATGATCCGGCATGGATGAGATTGAGAAACTCCGCATTGTCGGACAGTCAGAAAGAGTATTAACCAATTATTTCACAGGCAATATGAAAAACATTCTCGACAAGCTCCAGTTTGTCATCAAGTGCGGCTACCTGGCCGCCGCCACCGAGGGCAACAAGGCCGCCGGTATGAACGCCATGAGCGTCGCCCTCATGACCGGCCATTACGACATGGACGGCCTCGACGCATCCAAAGAGCTCCATCACCACGACATGAAGCAGCTGATCAAGGCCGGCTTCAGCGGCATCAATGCCGTGCTCGACGACATGACCGCCGCCGAGGTTACCGCCAAGGGTATCACTCCCTATGTCGACGGTGCCAAGAGTGAGAACAAAGAGTTCATCATCATCAAGCCGGTCAACGCCGACCTGCCGCTGCGCCCCGCCCTGCGCTATCTGCGCCACAACCCGCGCTACATCAAGAGCATCACCATCACCACCAACAACGCCGGTGTGTTCGACGGCAGCTTCTCGCTGGGCGACATGTCGCCGTTCCACCGCACGGCCACCCGCGAGGTCGACCTCACCCAGTACAAGAGCGTCAACCAGTACGCCAACGACAAGATCGTCATCAACTATGGTCCCCAGGAGTTCCAGCTCAACGAGGACGTCCTCTGGACCCTCAACGGCATCCCCGTGACCTCCGACGCCGTGACCGAGATCACCATGTCGATCGAGTTCTACGACGAGTAGGCTCCTTGTTCCACGTCCTACCATAGGTTCCTTTGCCAAGGAACTTTACAGCCGGTGTCGGTTAGTCCGGCACCGGCATTTTTTTAAAACCAAACCCGCGATATGAAAGAACGCATATTCACCAAATCCCCAGAGATACTCTCTGCCCGCCATGGCAATGACGACAGCAAACGCCGCGTGTTCGGATTCGAGACTCCAGATCGAGAGGCAGCGCTCAATAATTTGAACGCCGTCATAGACGGAATCAACCCGAACAATGATATCTCCGGCAGAGTCCGAAACGCCGACGGCGGCTTCTGGAACAATCTTGGAGGAATCATCGGCAACCTTGGTACAGGAGCCGCCTCCGTGGTTACAGCCCTCAACCACAAATATACCGAAACCCGAAACTATAACTACACCGAGAATGTCAACCGCACCTTGATGTGGGGTGGCATCGGCGTGGCAACCCTGTTGGTTACCGGGGTGGTGCTCATTATGGTGCTTCGCAAACGTTAAGGTCATGAAGGCGTCGGTACGCATAGTCGGGCGGGCGGAACTGGGCGAATGCCCCGCCGCCGTGGTGATCGATGAGGACGGCAGCACCGTCTTCGTCACCAACCGCGACACGTTTCCGAAATTCACTCGCCAACAGCAGATGTTCATCCTGGCCCACGAACTGGGCCACCGACTGACCGGCAGCGCCGACGAACAGGTGGCCGACGCTTTCGCCCTTGGACTTACCGCCGGACGCCAGCGCCGGTCTCTCAAGAGTGCCGTCAGTGCCGTGGCCTCCATGGGGGCGGTACCCGCCTCGCGCGTAGAAGCACTCTACAAGTTATGCCTCCGCATCGACAGAAAACACACAAACAGAACGATATGAAAAAACAGAAACTTTTTGCTGCCGATGGCCGTCAAATAGAGACACCCAATCCAGCTTCGGACAGCGACGACCGTCAGGCCGCCGCCGAGCAGGCCGGGATGTTGGGCCAGCTGCTGGGCCGTCAGGCCCTGTACCGCCGTCCGGGCATACACCTCGGCCAGTGGTTTTTCTCCACCGAGACCGTGCTGCTGACAGCACTTCTCGTCTGTGCCATCATCATCATCAAAAAAATGTAAGCCATGAAAAAACAAAAAATCTTTACTGCCAACGGCGAACTGGTAGCCGCCCTTCAATATATCGACCCGCAGACGTTCCCTCAAAGGCATAGTTTGAAGCCTGGACGTATCGGCATCATCGCCGGGCCCACAGGCGACCAAGTGATAGCCGGGCCCACAGGCGACCAAGTGATAGCCCCGGCCATCGCTGCAGGGAAATTCGAAGGCATCCTCGGCATGGATCGCGTAGTGCTGGCCGAGACCCTCCAGCGTCTCGTGAGCAGCGGGAAAATCACCCAGGCTCAAGCCGGCGCGGCGATGGCCACCTGGAAAGAAGCCAACAATGAAGTCAAAGAACCCAACCTGCCCGGCGACGTTGTACCCGGCGAACAGCCCGATCCTATCGTGCCGGCCAATACCGACGTTCCGCTTCTCAAGCGCGAGACTTGGACAGTCCTGGGGCTGACCATGAAACCTCTCTGGTGGGTGCTTTCAGGCGTGGTTGCCGTTGTGCTGTTGGCCTTGGTCGTCAAAAAGTTGGTCAAGAAATGAGCGAGACCGACTATCTGCGGCTCATGCTTGCCTGGCGCATTGTAACACTTGTGTCCGCCCTGGCACTTGTAGCCATAACCATTAAACGACTGAAAACGCTATGAAGAAACAAAAGATATTCCGTGCTGACGGTGCCAGTCTGGGAGGAATCAACGCCAGTTCCAGCACCTATACAACAGACGACCTTGGGAACATCAAAACAGTCTGTGCCTCCTACTCCTACGCACGTGTTGGCGTAAACCAGCCCAAAACAGTGCGTGTGAGTGCTGTGAACGAGCAACTGTACCCGAAGTCCGTCGCCGAAGCGTTGGTGTCTTTGCTCAAAAAAGCCTCGGTCAATATCAAGTCCTATGACCGCACATCCAATACGGGCAACAGTCTCATACTGAAGTGCGGCACGGAGAGCGATGCCCAAAAGACCGCAAACGCCGTCAACGCAATTCTGCAGCTGGGGACCAAGGTTCTGAACCTTACCGACACCTACACCATCGACCCGCAATATTCAAAGGGGTTGGCCATTCAGGCGTCCAGTGGCGGTTTCTCCGTCAGCTACAGGATTCCCTACAACGCACAGCAAGCTGCAGCAGCCACGCAAGCCCAAACCGAAGCCGCCTCCGTACAACAGGCCCAAGCCGATGCCGCCCTGGCCGCCGAGGAAGCCCTCCGAAAGACCATCACGGGCCGTGTGCTGCGCATCGCCGGCATTGTCGCCTTCGCCGCCCTGGTAATCGGAATCGTGGTGTTCATAATCGTGAAATCCAAGAAGAAGTAAAGGAGGCTTTATGGCTAACAACTATAAACCCGGTGTAACCAGACTGCACGACATGCCCGCACCTGTGGCAGCTGAAGACAGCCGTTATCAGCAGAAGCTTGGCAATATAGACGCGACCACCCGCACAGCCGACAACATCCTCTCGGTGGCCAGCCGCAATTGGGTAGGCATCCTCGTCATCACTCTCATTATAATTGTGGTACTGGTTGTCTTCGGAAGCAAGATAAAGAACGGCATCAGCAGCTTTTGGGCACTCATCACTTCCGGCTTCCGTGAAGAAAAGAAGCAGGAGGAAATCAGCGATGCCACCGGTGAGACAATCACTTCGTCCGACCTCAAGCCCGCCGTGGCGCAGGCTATTGCCGACAACCTGGCCAATGCTTTCAGGTGGGATGGAGACGACGAAGTCGAGATTTATACCCAACTAGACAAAATCCCAAATACCAACTCCTGGCTTCTCGTTATCGACAAATTCGGCACTCGCACTGTTGCCAACGGTTTAGGGTTCTGGAAGAAAAAAACTCTCGAGCAAGCCGTTCGGGACAAACTCACCCGGGAAGAACGTCGCAGATGTTACAGCATCCTGACCTCCAACGGTGTCAACCCTGATTTTATTCATTTCGACATTTAACCAAGGAAACAATATGGAAAACCACCGAATCCTCCGTACCATCTTCATAGTCCTCAGTATTGCTGCACTGGTGGCCGCCATCATATCTTTGTTGAAAGCCAAAGGAATCAACATTGATATCCGCAACGACGGCCACAATGAGAACCAAAACGACAACCACAGCTCGAGCAGCAGCTCCAGCATCAGTTCATCGTCGGCCAACGCCAGTTCTTCCTGGGGCTGGCCGCTGATGAAGGGTACTGGCAGCAAGGCCAATCCTAGCGGCAACGTCAAGTCGATCCAGGAGGCCTTGAACTGGTACCTCAAAAACGACATCGCCAAGGATGGCATCTGGGGGGATATCACCGAACGCTCCCTCATCTCGCTACGCAGCCAGGCATACCCCGCAATGGGCGCCGCCCTTTCGTTCGGCACAGTCATCCCGATGGATGGCGGCAATGTCAGCCTTGACAAAGAACACTACCAGATGTTCATCACGCTCTACAGCCAGCACAAATCCCAAAAGCAATATGAAAACATCATCTGAAGGCATCGCGCTGATCAAGCGCCTGGAGGGATGCTCACTGAAAGCCTACCCGGACGCGACCGGCTACTCGATTGGCTACGGCCACTATGGCGTGTCTGCAGGTCTCGTCATCAGCCAGGAAGAGGCCGATATGCTGCTCGAGGGGGACCTGGCCCGCTTCGAAGCGGCGGTGAACCGTCTGGCCAATATTACGCCGCTTAGTCAGAACCAGTTCGACGCACTGGTGTGTCTCAGCTACAATATCGGTACCGCCAATTTCCAGAATTCCACCGTCGCACGTCTCATTCGTGAACGCGGAGCCGCCCCGACCGCCGGGTTGCGTACAGCATGGCTCCTCTGGATCAAGAGCCGCAACCCACAAACCGGAGCCCTCGAAGTGAACCAAGTGCTGGTCCATCGTCGTAACGAGGAATACGACCACTACTCCGGCAACGATAACCTCAAAAAAAAAACTGCTGATGACAGCAGCTCTCCTGTTGATAGCATTGGCAATGGTTATCATTGCAATCTCAAGTAAACCAACAAACAAAACAACCAATGAATAGAGTAGCTACGAGCCGGCCGATATGCCGGTACTACAAAACTCAGGTCGTCGTACAGTCGGCGATATCGCCCGCCACTGCCGAAGAGGTGAAAGCCCTGATCGGCGACGTGTCGGTCGTAGACATTCCCCTCACCGCCGCACCGAACAACCCCACTGTGCAGGATGCCTCCAGCCCTTTCCATGTGGGTACCGAAAGTTTGTTCATCAACGGACTGCGTTGCAGTGCTGAAGACTACGTGGTGCTGCGCGACTCTGCCGGTAACGGCATCGGCATCGTCTGCGACGAAATCGAGGCCGACGACGACGTGCATCTGACGGCCGATATTGTGGAACAGTAAATCAAAAAAATATGACTAAAAAACTTAGACTTAACCAGGTTGCCCTGCAGCGCGACCTGAAGATAACCCGACCGGTGGGCAATATCGTAATCCCCGACGGTCAAAACTACGCCACCATCGAAGCCACCGTGACTGAGAACGGAGTCCGCCGACAGAAATCCATGCAGGAAGTCATGGAAGAGATCTTCAGCGGTGACCAGAACCCGCAGGTGGTGAAGCCTTCGATACGAATCATTTCCGTAGCCGATATTAACGGAAGCAGTATCAATCCGAAGACCGACACCTTTGTCGGGGTTGGCAGCCTTCTCCATCTGCAAGTGTCTGCCATTCTGAACGATGGGTCCTATGGCACCCTCGCGGCCACCGGTGTCAACTTCGAGAAGGTCGAAGCCACCCTTCACGTAACCGGCAAAGAGGATGTCACTCTCGATGTCACGCCGAACGAAGGCATCCAGAACATCAACTTTGATTTCGAAGAAATAACCCTCGGTGATGGCGAAGAGGCTTTTGTAAGTATCGATGCCCGTCATACTGCAGGCGACACGCCCCTCACACAGTTGGGCAACCCCGCACCAAATTATGCCATCCAAGCCGGAACATTAAAGGTTGAGAGCAACAAAATCAAGTCTTTCCGTCCCGTATTCCACGGCTGCCTTTCAACAATTATTTCAGAACCGGGAGAATTGGGAGATGCCATCCTCACGAACCTGGAGGCCTCCAACGAACCTCTCGAGAGTCTCGAGTCACTTCTCATTCACGTTGGCGGGGATAACGGCGAAATACTCATTCCGGTGATAGCAATACCTGGAGACGAGCCCGCGGTAGAGATAGAGGCCAGCCTTCCACTATCTCTAGGGGCTCCAGTCAAGGATTTGGTCCAAATCCAGGCAGAGATTCCAGGCCTCAACAACTATGCTCCGGGAAAGTACACTGTTTTTTATTGGAAACCCGAGGTGATCGAGCCGGGTACCGAAGTCAAAATCATAATCAATCAATAAGCCATGGCGAAACAAGCAACCAATAACAACCCAATGCGTCTGCCCGACGGTATCGGACGCATGAACCCGCGCCCACTCGACGCCGACAGCTATTTTACCTCACTGGCCGCCGCCCGCCAATATGCCACCACCGGAAAGACCTCTTATGTGGGCCAGATTCTTACTGTGGTGGAAGGTGACGTGGCTCGCCAATACAAGATTGCCGACACTGCCGGCAACCTTCACGCCATCTACGACGAAGGTAATCCTCCCGTTGCCGGTGGCGGTGCCGGCTCCATGGTAACCCTGGCCGCCGCCCAGGTCGACGCCCTTATTGCCGCCAACGGTTCATACACCTTCACCGGAGTTGAACATGTTACGGTTCTCGCGCTCTACGTCAACGGACTGATGCAAGACTCCAGTCTTTTCAGTGTCAGCGGTAACAGGCTCAGTGTAAGCCTTACCTCCGGAGACGAAGAGATAGTCAGCGGCGACAGTGTCAGCATCCTTTACACCGTTCAAGAATAAAAGGAGTTCTCTCCTGATGTCTACCACCTGCTGCAGGACGGGGCAACCTGCCCTGCAGCACCAATAGAAAACACAACGACATGCGAAGAATACGAGCCGGACAGATTGATTTAAGGTCTTTCGACGAAGACTTCATGAACAGGTCTGAGTTTTACAAAGAGCATATGACTCTGCTGCATGATGCGAAAGAGGCCCTGGACAACTCAGACCCGAGGTCTTGGACGATCGAGGATGACTTTACCACTCCTGTTGATATAATACACTTGAAACCAGGACGCTTCTATACGTTGCTCTATCCCGTACAAACTATCGCAATGGAGAGACTTCGGCTTCCGGATATCACAAAAACGACGAAAGGACTTGTCCTTGAAGTCACTTTCGGTTCCGGGGGACATATAGATTCATACCCCACAGACCAAAACGAAGAGCATCCCTCATTCCTCACTCCCGACCCGAGTAGAAATTCCATCAACACCATCGTCAGTTATTCAGGTGGTGGAGTCTATCTATTTTACTTTTATCCGTTGGCAGGGAAATGGGTATTCCAGGTTTATAACAAGATATCCCAATAATCCTGATGAAACTGAAGGCTAGACAGGTAGAATTTACGGCATCCGACGTGCAGTCGATGCTGACACTGGCGGGACTCAATCCGACAGTGGTGGGGCAGATTATCGGTTTTGTCCAGGACATGCAGCTCACACTGATAGAGGTTGACAATTCGAGCAACAACGGAGTCATGGGTATCGGTGATCCGAAAGCAGGCACTGTATACCGCGCCATGTATCCGGTTCCTCAGATTGTTCTTGGCCATCTCGAGGAAGGCTCCACTGTTTGGTTTGAGTTCTGTTATGGGCAATCAGGAAGCAACGGAGATATTCCTTTCATCCATTCATCCGATCAGACCATCTACTGGGCCCTGACATCCTCATCGGTAACTCCTGCCGTTCTCACGGAGGGCGCATATTATCAAATCGAGATTTCCAACAAGTTCGGACGCGTCTATGCCAACATAGCCAAGACGCAGCTGCTGGCCCCGACCCCACAACCGCAAGCCGCCGAAGAGGACGGAGAAGAGGTGACACCGACACCGCAGTCACAGGAAGAGGTGGAGCCGGAAGAAGTGGAGGATCCTGGCGATGGGTAACACGGTAGCAGAAGTCCGCATGGTGAAGCAGGCTACAGGGAGTACCGGCAACCCTCGCTGGAGCGACTGGGACGCCGCCGAAGAACTGGAGACCTTCGGAAGGCCAATCACCGAAAACATACAGCCTAGCGACGACACAACACAATAATTAACGATATGAAACTGAAAAAAATCTTTACAGAACTGGGTGGCTTCGTGGCTCGTGGCTTCCGCTACGAACGCTTCGACTACAGCCATCTCGAGAGCAGCCTCGGACTGCTCGACTATTGCGTGGTGATCCGGCTGGTACCCGTCGGCTTCCGCTGGAAGGAGGTCCGTATG
>CAJOFL010000035.1 GCA_905233895.1 uncultured Bacteroidales bacterium
GGGCTGGGATGGCCGCCGTGCCGACGGCGTTCCCTGCATCCAGGGGGCCTACGTCTACCGCTACTGGCTCACCGCCACCGACGGACGCTTCGAGAGCGCTATCGGCTCAGTCACACTACTCCGTTAAAACCCAAATGTTAAAACAAAACAACCATCGCACTGTATATCAATATACTACAGTGTTATTTTTTATATAATAGCAAGAACATCAGGTAGTTAACCACCACTTTCACCTTATCAACGCCTTATCAACGCCTACCATGGACCGACAAGATGAAGGCAGTTGAACGTAACCCTGTGAAGCGAATGTCTACCCTACACCCACGACCGTACATTAATGATTGAGGTTTTGCACTATTTTATTGTTTAATTTCAAAAAAAGTTGTATCTTTGCAGTCGCCATTATCGGCAAATAATTAATAACAAAAACATATAAAACAATGAAAATTCGTACTTTGATTGTCGCACTCGCGATAACCCTGATGTTGCCCACTACGGCCCGCGCCGACGAGGGCATGTGGCTTCTCTCGCTGATAGGCAAGAACTACAGCGACATGCAGAAAGCCGGTTTCAAACTGACGCCTGAGGACATCTACAGCGTGAACCAGAACTGCCTGAAGGACGCCATCGTCGGTCTGGGCAATGCCGGAAGCCCCTTCTGGCATTTCTGCACCGGCGAAATTATCTCCAACCAGGGTCTGATGAGCACCAACCACCACTGCGGCTACGGAAAGCTGCAGGAACATTCGACCGTGGAGCACGACTATCTGCGCGACGGTTTCTGGGCCTACAACATGGACCAGGAGTTGCCCAACCCGGGTCTCACCGCCTCAATCCTTGTCCGTATGGAGGATGTCACCGACAAGGTGAAGGAAGCCCTGAGTGACGACATGAGCGAAGGTGACCGCGCAGCCGCCATCAAGAAAGTCAGCGAACGCCTAGCCGAGGCTGCCGTCGAAGGCACCCAGTACAACGCTACTGTGAAGCCCATGTTCAACGGGAACCAGTTCTTCCTCTTTGTCCATATCATCTACAAGGATGTCCGTCTCGTCGGAGCGCCCCCTTCGTCGATGGGCAAGTTCGGTGGTGACACCGACAACTGGAGCTGGCCTCGCCACACCTGCGACTTCTCCCTCTTCCGTATCTATACCGCCCCCGACGGTTCTCCCGCCGAGTTCTCGAAAGAGAACATCCCCCTGCAGCCCAAGCACCACCTGCCCGTGAGCGCCGGCGAGTTGAACGATGGCGACTTCGCCATGGTCATGGGTTTCCCCGGCACCACCGACCACTTCCTCACCTCCTATGGACTTGAGGAGACCATGAACATCACCAACAAGTTGCGCTACGAAATCCGCACCGTCAAGATCAATATCCTCCGCGAAGAGATGGCCGCCAGCCAGGCCACACGCATCAAATATGCCTCCAAGTACGCCTCCTGCTCCAACTACTGGAAGTACAGCAACGAGCAGAACAAGGCCCTCAAGGCCCTGAACACCATGGGCGTCAAGAAAGAAGTTGAAAAGGAATACAGCGACTGGGCCCGTTTCCAGAAGAACCCGAAATACTCACGTGCCCTCGGCCTCATCCGCGACGGCTATGCCGCCCGCCGCAACGTCGAGGAGGCTCAGATGTACCTCGCCGAAGGTCTGCTCTCCGGCCCCGAGGCCCCATTATTTGCCAGCCGCCTCCAGCGCACCTTCCTGCGTGAGCTGGGCGAGGACAAGAACGCCGACCTCAGCCGCTTCGAGAACTATATCACCGACTTTTTCAAAGACTACGACCAGGCCGTCGACCAGCGCCTTACCGCCGCCCTCTTCGAGTATGTCTACAAGAACATCAATCCCGACTACTGCCCCAAGTTCCTTGAGCAGGCCAACAAGAAATACAAAGGCGACTGGACCAAGTACACCGCCGACCTTTATACCAAGAGCGTCTTCGCTAACCAGGAAGCCCTCGGCAAGTTCATGCTCAAGCCCTCGGCTAAACTCATTGAAAAAGACCCCCTCGCCCTTGCCGGACGCGAAGCACTTGAAATGTACATCGAACTGGCAGGCACACTGCCCCAAGAGAGCCAGGACAACCTTGAGCGCGGTATCCGCGACTTCACCGACGGCATCCTCCAAATCAACGAAGGCCGCCACCTGATGTCGCCCGATGCCAACTCCACCATCCGTCTCACTTACGGCAATGTCATGTCGTACGACCCCAAGGACGGTGTAGCCTACAAGTACTACACCACCATGAAGGGCGTCATCGAGAAGGAAGACCCGACCAGCAGCGAGTTCGCTGTGCCCGAACGCCTCAAGAAACTTTATTCTGAAGGCAACTTCGGCCCCTATGCCAACCGCAAAGGAGAGATGCCCACCTGCTTCATCACCAACAACGACATCACCGGCGGCAACTCCGGCTCGCCCGTCATCAACGGCCGCGGCATCCTCATCGGACTGGCCTTCGACGGCAACAGCGAGGCCATGAGCGGCGACATCGACTTCGAGGAGAACCTGCAACGCTGCATCTGCCTCGACAGCCGCTATATGCTCTGGGTAATCGACATCTACGCCGGCGCCAAGAACCTCATTGAGGAAATGGACATCGTGAGATAACAACCAACAGCTAAAGAATGCAACAGGTCCAGCGACAGCAATTGCAGCAGCGTTTTTCGCCTCAGCAAATACAGCTGATGCGGCTGCTGCAATTGCCTGTCACCGATCTGGAGCAGGCTATCAAGGAGGAAGTCGAGAAGAACCCCCTCCTCGAAGCCGAGATGCCCGTTGAGGAGCTGCCGCAGCAGGACGACCGTTCCGACTGGGATAGCGACGATGAGGAGGACGCCTACGACTACCGAGAACACCTAGAGAGCGACCCCAACGCAGTACACCGCGAATTCGTGGTAGCCGACAGCCTCACGTTCATCGACCGGCTAACCGCCCAGTTGGCAATACTCAATCTCACCGACCGGCAGCGCACCATCGCCATCGAGCTGATTGGCACACTTGATGATGCAGGCTACCTCAGCCGCGACATCGCTCTAGTGGCCAACGACATGGCCTTCCGCCAAGGTATCGAGACCACTCCAGACGAGGTGGAACAGGTGCTGCACACTGTGCAAAGCCTCGAGCCAGCCGGTATAGGTGCACGCAACTTGCGCGAATGCCTGCTGCTGCAACTGGAGCGGAAGAAATCCGAAAAAAACGAATATTCTGAAAAATCAGAATATTCTGAACTTGACATCGCACTAACCATCGTTCGCGACCATTTCGACGACTTTGCCGCCCACCGCTACGACCGCATCGCCGAAGCCATCGGCATTACCGATGAACAGTTCGACGCAGCTGCCGATATTATCCGTCACCTCAACCCCAAACCCGGCTCCTCCGACGCCGAAAGCCAGTCGGCAGCCACTTATGTAACTCCCGACATCATCCTCAACCAGCACGACGGACAACTATCCTTCTTCATCAATGACGGTGGTCTGCCGCGACTGAGCCTCAACACCTACTATACAGATATGCTTGCCGCAATGGAGCGCGATGGTGGCGACCGCGAGACACTCAAATTCCTGCGCACCAAGAAAGGCGACGCACAGGAATTCATCGACCTCCTCCAGCAACGCCACGAGACTATGGTACGCGTTATGCGCTACATCACCAAGCACCAGCGCCAGTTTCTGCTCACCGGCAACCCCGATCTGTTGACACCAATGCGTCAGCGTGAAGTGGCGGAAGCCACTGGGCTTGACATCTCCACCGTCTCGCGTATGGCCAACAGCAAATACCTCCAGACCGACTTCGGCACCATTCCACTCAAGGACTGCTTCTCCAAAGGGATCGCCACGGACGACGGCGAAGTGTCGGTGGAGAGCATCAAACGCCGTCTGGCCGACGTCATCGAGGCCGAAGACAAACATGCACCTCTCTCCGACGATGAACTCACCAATGTGCTTTCGGCACAAGGGCTACCCATCGCACGGCGCACCGTAGCCAAATACCGCGAGCAGCTGGGTTTCCCCGTAGCACGGTTACGCAAGGCATTGGTTATACTTATATTGTTATGTGGCTTCACGGCAAGTGCACAGACTTCTTACTACGACTCAATAATCAACGCCCGCCTCGAAGCCGCCAGACCAGCAAAAGAGATTAAAGCCCCTAAGGGCTCTAAGGACCTTAAGAGCATTAAGGACCAAAAGGAGAGGAAAAAGGTGGAAGAAACCGCGACGCCGGCTGCTCTCCCAACCACTCCGGTCTACATTGTTCCCCTTTGGTACAGCGATTTCCCAGCCCACCGCGTCAATCCCCATGGGCGCACCCAAGTGGCCGTTCTGCCCGACGAAATTAACCTGCTGCTCGTCCGCGACAGTGCCGATTTCTGCTTCCCTGTGCGCAGCCGCAAGACGAGCAATTACGGCTGGCGCTGGAACCGTGGCCACCACGGTGTCGACATTGGCCTCAAGACCGGCGAGCCAGTCCATGCCGCCTTCAGTGGCACAGTCCGTGTGGCAGGTCGCATGGGTGGCTACGGCAACTGCATAGTACTCCGCCACGCCAACGGACTCGAGACACTCTATGGACACCTCTCGAAAATCAATGTAAAACCATTACAGGAGGTCACCGCAGGCGAAGTCATAGGTCTCGGGGGAAACACGGGCAATAGCACTGGCCCACACCTCCACTTCGAATGCCGCTTCCTCTACCAAACCTTCGACCCTGAATGGATACTCGACTTCGAGACCTTTTCGCTCCGCACCAGACGGCTGCATCTCGACAAAAGCTATTTCGGCATCACAAAGCCACGCCGCGGCGAAGGGCTCAACTACAAGGCCGACCGCTCTACCATCGCCGAAAGCCGTCGCCGACCCAAAAACCAAGCCTCTCCCATAAACCCCAACGACTTCTAATATATTATTAATGAAAAAGACCAACCTCTCCGATTATGATGCCGCCGCCATCCCCGACGGCAGTTCTTTCCGCATCGGCGTGATTGCCGCCGAATGGAATCCCGAGGTAACCGACGCCATGCTCCACGGCGCTGTCGACACCCTTAAAGAACATGGTGTACACGAGAAGAACATCCTCGTGCGACGGGTGCCCGGTACCTACGAACTCAGTTCGGCAGCCGACATGATGCTCGAGCAAACCACCGTCGATGCCGTCATCTGCATCGGATGCGTCATTCAGGGCGAGACCCGCCATTTCGAATTTATATGCCAAGCCGTCTCGCAGGGGCTCACCAATGTTGCCCTCAAGCATGAACGTCCGGTGATATTCAGCGTACTTACAACCAACGACATGCAACAGGCCCTCGACCGCGCGGGAGGTCGCCACGGCAACAAAGGTGTTGAAGGGGCGGTTACTGCCCTCAAAATGATTGCCTACCAGAACAGTCTATGAGAATAATATTCTTCGGCACTCCCGAATTTGCTGTCGAAAGTCTCGACGCCATAATGCACAGCAGCCATGAAGTGGCGGCCGTCGTCACTGTTCCAGACCGGCCCGCCGGACGCGGACAGAAGATGCTGTTCAGCGACGTGAAGGGCTACGCGTTGAAACACGGCCTTCTTCTCCTGCAACCTGAGAAACTGCGCGACCCGCAGTTTCTCGCTCAACTCGAGTCCTACCACGCCGACTGCTTCGTGGTGGTCGCATTCCGCATGCTGCCCGAGGCGGTTTGGGCCATGCCTCCCAAAGGAACCTTTAATCTCCATGCCTCACTCCTACCTCGTTTCCGCGGCGCCGCACCCATCAACTGGGCCATCATGCAGGACGAACACGAAACCGGAGTAACCACATTCCTCCTCAACCACCGCATCGATGAAGGCGCCATACTACTTCAGGAGCAGACTCCCATAACACCCAACGAGACCTCCGGATCCCTCCACGACCGCCTTGCACAGATGGGCCGAACCTTGGTGGTGAGTACCCTCGACGGACTGGAAGCCGGCACCCTCGCACCACAACCACAACAAGGAGAACCCTGCCCGGCACCAAAAATATTCCGCGACGACTGTCGCATCGACTTCCACCGTACCTGTGCCGAAATCGACCGACAAGTGCGCGGCCTCGCACCATACCCCGCCGCAACCATGACCCTCCGCAACCCCGATGGGGAGGATGTGCTTTTCAAAGTCTTCGAAGTGGCACCCGACACAGGCTCTGCTGAGCCTTGCGGAACGCTGATTTGCGATGGAAAAAAGGTTCTAAAAGTATCCGTTGCCGACGGTTTTGTACGAATTATCAGCCTGCAAATGAGCGGAAAAAGAAAAAATTGCATAGAAGATTTCCTCCGCGGCAATTCTCTAACAGGTTGGAAATTAGTTATATAATAAAACAGTGTTAAAAAAAGTGAAAAAAAAATAATTTTTTTTCATTGCGTATTGCAAAAAAATGTATACATTTGCAGCAGAATTTGATAGCAACAAAAAACCAATTATTAACCCATAAACAACAACATCATGAACAAAACCGAACTTGTTAACGCAATCGCCGCCAAGACCGGCATGACCAAAGTGGCCGCCAAAGAGGCTATGAACGCCACCTTCGCCACCATTCAGGAGCAGCTGAACAAAGGTGAGAAAGTGACCCTCATCGGCTTTGGTACCTTCAGCGTCGCCTCCCGCAAGGCTCGCACCGCCAAGAACCCGCAGACCGGCGCCACCGTTAAGGTTCCCGCCAAGAAGGTCGCCAAGTTCAAAGCTGGCAGCAACCTCCTCGTCAAGAAGGCCGCCAAGAAGAAAAAATAAGCTCTTGGTCGAATGAACGAAAGCGGATCCTCTAGGGTCCGCTTTTTTTTTTACACAATAAATCCGGCACACGCGCGTTATTGTATATGTTATGAAAATCAAAATCCTCAAACTCAAGAACTGGTTGCTCCTCTCTGTAATGGGCGCCCTCGGCCTTTCCGGATGCAACTGCCATAAGAAAACGGCACAAACCGAAGTCGAGACCGACACCATTGAAGTGCGCGACCGCGGAGAAGTCCGCCTTATGTACGGTGTACCCACCATGAACTTCCAGCTTCGCGGCAAGGTGACCGATGCCCAAGGGAAACCAATCAGCGGCATAAAGGTCAACATGCTTGAACGCAATATGGAGGTACAGGGAACTGAACTGCAGGGCGACCCCGACCGTGTCAAAGAATACCTTGAGAACACAGCAACGACCACTGATCGCCAAGGACGCTTCGAAATCAAGAACAGCGGCATACCTCAGGAACAGGTTCGCCTGCTGGTACGCGATGTCGACGGCAACGACAACGGATCCCATCAGGATCGCCTTGTCGAGGTGGAAGTCACTCCCGATGCAGTCGACCGTACAAATGCCAGCGGCTGGAACCAGGGCACCTTCAACAAGCAGGTGGAGATAAAACTGGAAGACAAATAGCGCATGAAAGTCCGTATCCTTAAAGCGAAACACTGGCTGATGCTCGCATTGCTGAGCTTAATGGGGTTCGCCTCTTGCAGCAAAGACGATAAAGAGGATGATATCCGTATGATGTACGGCGTACCCGAGAAAACCTACAACCCTAGAAACTAGCCGATGAGCCTCACGCTCAAACAACGCATAGGCCTCGAGTTGCAGCGCTCAATCCGCAAGACCGACGAGCAGTTGCATCCGCTGCGTACCCTTTTCTGGGAATGCACCCTGCGCTGCAACATGAGTTGCCGCCACTGCGGGAGCGACTGCAAGGTGGCACCCGAGGTGAAAGATATGCCAGCCGAGGACTTCCTCCGCGTCATCGACAGCATCACGCCTCATGTAGACCCACACAAAGTATTCATCATCTTTACCGGCGGCGAAGCCCTTCTGAGATCAGACCTCGAACAGGTGGGGCTCGAACTCTACCGCCGCGAGTACCCCTGGGGGGTGGTCACCAACGGATTCCTGCTCGATGAACGTCGGCTCAACAGCCTTATGGCCTCGGGCATGCACTCCATCACCGTAAGCATCGACGGACCGGAGAACGAGCACAACTGGATCCGCCGTCATCCACAGTCGTTCGAGAAGGCCACGAAGGCAATCAAGCTGCTGACGCAGCAGAAAGACCTCCTTTGGGATGTGGTCACCTGCGTAAACCCGCGCAATTACCCCACCCTACCCCAGTTCAAGGACTACCTCGTCGAACTCGGCGTACCCGCCTGGCGCCTTTTCGGCATCTTCCCCATGGGGCGAGCGGCGGGCGACCCCGAACTCCAACTCACCGACGAGCAATACCGCGGCCTGCTGGATTTCATCAAGAGTCAACGAGACAACAAGGCAACAAGGCAACAAGGCGATGGGGCGAAAAGCATCAACGTAAGTTACGCCTGCGAAGGGTTCTTGGGTGAATATGAGCAGCGGGTGCGCGACCATTTCTTCTACTGCCGCTCGGGGATTGAGGTGGCCTCCATCCGCTGCGACGGCTCCATCAGCGGCTGCACCTCGGTGCGCAGCAACATGAACCAGGGGAACATCTACCGCGACGATTTCTGGAACGTGTGGGAGAACCGCTTCCAAGTGATGCGTGACCGTAGCTGGGCACATAAAGACCAATGCAAAGGCTGCAAAGTCTGGCGCTATTGCAAAGGTTCCGGCCTCCACCTTTACGACGACGACCACAACCTCCTCTGCTGCCATTACAATAGATTAAATACAAACATTAAATAAAACATCAAAATGAAAAAAGCATTAATCACCCTATGCCTGCTGCTGTCGGTGCTGGTGAGCGCCACCGCGCAGAAGTACGAGTACAAGACCTTCGAGAACGACCCGCTGCAGGTGCGTGAGTACACCCTGCAGAACGGCCTGAAGGTCTTCATGAGCGTCTACAAGGATGCGCCGCGTATCCAGACCTACATCGCCGTGCGTGCCGGCTCAAAGAACGACCCGCACGAGACCACCGGACTGGCCCACTACCTGGAGCACATGCTTTTCAAGGGCAGCCACCAGCTGGGCACCACCAACTGGGAGCGCGAGAAAGTGGAACTTCAGAAGATTGAGGACCTCTACGAGGTGTACCGCAAGACCACCAACGAAGCCGCCCGTGCCGCTATCTATCACCAAATTGACTCAATCAGTTATGTAGCCTCGACCATCGCTATCGCCAACGAGTACGACAAGTCGATGACCGCCATCGGCAGCGAGGGCACAAATGCTTTCACCTCGAACGACTACACGATGTATGTGGAGAACATTCCGGCCAACCAGCTTGAAGCCTGGGCCAAGGTGGAGGGCGACCGCTTCCCCAACCTGGTGCTGCGCCTTTTCCACACCGAGTTGGAGGCCGTCTACGAGGAAAAGAACATTGGTATGGCACAGGACAACCGTCGTGTGAACGAAACCATGATGGCCGCCCTCTTCCCCCATCACCCCTACGGCCAGCAGACAACTATCGGCACCATCGAGCATCTGAAAAACCCCTCGATGAAGAATATTCGCGAGTATCACGCCGCCTACTATGTGCCCAACAACATGTGCATCGCAATGGCCGGCGACTTCAATCCCGATGAGGCTATCAAGATTATCGATAAGTATTTCGGCAGCTGGGTTCCCGGAAAGGTTCCTGGATTCACCAAGATTAAGGAGGAGCCTATCACCTCGCCTATCATCCGACTGGTGAACGGTCAGGACCCCGCAAGCCTCACTATTGCTTTCCGCATTGAGGAGGGAAACGGCAGCCGTGACGCCTTGCTGGCACAGGCAATGGAAATGGTACTAAATAATGGTAGCTGCGGTCTCATTGACCTCAACCTCAACCAGAAGCAACTCTGTCTCGGCGCCTATGCCGGTACCTACACGCTCAACGACTATGCCGCCTTCATGCTCGGCGGACGCCCCACCCAGGGGCAGACACTAGGCCAGTTGCGAGACCTTCTGCTCGAACAACTCGACCTCCTGAAGGCCGGCCAATTCGACGAGAGCCTAATCGAGGCCAGCATCAACCAGCTAAAGCTCCAGATTATGAAGCAAGCTGAGAGCAACAACAGCCGTGCCAGCCAGATGGCATACGCTTTCGTCGAGCACCGCAACTGGGGCGATGTGTGCAACGAAATCAACGAACTGGCCAAGATTAAGAAGCAGGATATCGTCGACTTTGCCAACCGCATCTGCAAGAATAACAACTACGTGATTGTCTACAAGCACCAGGACACCCCCGACCCCGTGACCAAGGTGCAAAAGCCCGCCATCACTCCCATATATGTGAGCCGCGACACCGAGAGCCCATTCCTGGCCAACATCAAATCTGATGCCGCTAAAGCCAAACCCATCCAACCCGTCTACGTCAACTTCAAGAAAGACCTCCAAAAAGGCAAGACTGCTAACGGCAGCGAGGTGCTCTACGTGAAAAACGTCGAGAACGGCACATTCAACCTGCAGTACCGCTTCGAGTTCGGTAGCACCGGCGACAAGACCATCGACCTGGCTGCCGACCTGGTTGAATATCTCAATACCGACAAGCACACCGCCGAGCAGTTGCAGGAAGAGTTCTATAAACTAGCTTGCTCATGGAATATAAGCGTGGGTGGCGAAAACATTACCGTAAGTGTGAGTGGCCTGGCCGAGAATATGGAGAAAGCAATGGCCCTCGTCGAAGAGATTATGGCTGGCTGCCAGCCCAACGATGAAGCCCTCTCAATGCTTGTGGAACGCATCATCAAGAGCCGTACCGACAATAAGACCAACCAGCGTGCCGCCTTCCGCGCCCTTAACACCTACGGTATCTATGGTGAGGAATACATCAAAGAGGTCAACGAGAGCGACTCCAAACTGCGCAGTTATACCTCGCAGCAACTGGTGGATGCCCTTCACAACCTATTCACTTACAAGCACCGTGTGCTATACTACGGCCCGCTGAGCCTCAATGAGGCTACCGCCGCCGTCGACCGCATCCATAAAGTGAAGCCTGTCAAAGATGTTCCTGCCAACAAGGTATTCCAGCCCCAGGCCACCAGTGAGAACACTGTACTTTTCGTCAACTACGATGCCAAAAACACCTATGTTACCGAGTATTTCCGTGGCAGCGAAATCAATACTCCGCTTATGCCAAAGGTCAATCTCTTTAACGAGTACTTCGGCGGTTCGATGAACGCCATCGTCTTCCAGGAGATGCGCGAGAAGCGCAGCCTCGCCTACAGCGCCAGTAGTTACTACACCAATACCGGCAAGAAAGACGGCTTCTTCTACAACAGCGCTAACATCATTACCCAGAACGACAAACTCTTCGACGCCCTCGAAGCCTACGAGGAGTTATTCAACGACATGCCCGAAGCTGAGGCCAACTTCAAGCTGGCACAGGACGCACTGCTGGCTGGTACCCGTACTGCACGTACCACCAAGTTCGGCATCATCAGCACATTCCTCCAGTGCGAGAAGATGGGCTGGAAGGAGCCTCTGCGCAAGCAGAACTTCGCTGCCTATCAGAAACTCACAATGGCCGACTTACTGAACTTCCAGAAACAATACATCAAAGGCCAGAAAAAGACTTACCTCATCCTCGGAAAGGAGAGCGAAATTGACTTCAACCGCCTCGCTAAGTTCGGCAAGGTGAAGAAGCTCACCCTCGACGAAATCTTCGGCTACTAATCACCCTGAGCCACAAAGTAGAAGCCCCTGCCGAATGGCAGGGGCTTACTTATTTTATTTACCTGTTATTAGAACAGGCCTTCGAGGACGGAGTCGTCGACGAGGTTGGGCATCGTTACCTTTAACTCGGGGCAGATGTCCATTGCGCGCTTGATGGCGAACATGGCACCTTCGTTGCGGGCCCAGGAGCGGCGGCTGATACCGTTGTTCACATCCCAGTGGAGCATCATACGCAAGCGACGGTCGCACTCGGGCGAGCCATCAAGCACCATACCGAAGCCACCGTTCATAACCTCGCCCCAACCAACACCGCCACCGTTGTGGATAGAGACCCACGTAGCACCACGGAAAGAGTCGCCGATGACGTTCTGCACAGCCATATCGGCACATCGGTTGGAGCCGTCGTAGATATTTGAAGTCTCACGGAAGGGGCTATCGGTACCGCTGACATCGTGGTGGTCTCGTCCAAGAACAATGGGGGCGCTGATCTCACCCTTGCGGATAGCCTCGTTGAAGCGGGCGGCAATCTTGGTGCGACCCTCACAGTCAGCATAGAGGATGCGGGCCTGCGAGCCAACCACGAGGTGGTTCTCCTTCGCACCGCGAATCCACTGGATGTTGTCGTGCATCTGTTGCTGTATCTCGGCGGGAGCAGTAGCTGCAATCTCGCCCAGAACCTCCATCGCGATATGGTCGCTCTTGTCGAGGTCCTCGGGCTTGCCGCTGGTGCAGACCCAACGGAAAGGACCGAAGCCGTAGTCGAAGCACATCGGACCCATGATATCCTGCACGTAGCTGGGATAGCGGAAGGCGGTCTTATCCTCGTTCCAGATGTCGGCACCAGCGCGACTGCTCTCGAGCAGGAAGGCGTTGCCGTAGTCGAAGAAATACATACCGCGGGCGGTGAGTTTGTTGACGGCGGCCACATGGCGACGGAGCGACTCCTGAACCTTCTCCTTGAAGAGTTCAGGCTTATCGGCCATCATAACCTTTGCATCCTCAAAAGTAACTCCCACAGGGTAGTATCCACCTGCCCACGGATTGTGCAACGAGGTCTGGTCGCTTCCGAGGTCCACCTGGATGCCCTTCTCGGCGCAGTATTCCCACAGGTCAACAACATTGCCCTGATAGGCGAAGCTTTTCGCCAGTTTCTCGCCGCGAGCTTTGTTAACGGCCACGAAAAGTTCGTCGAGGTTGTCGTGCACCTCGTCGACCCATCCCTGGGTGTAGCGTTTCTGCGTGGCGGCGGGATTAATCTCGGCGGTGATGGAAACCACACCGGCGATATCGCCAGCCTTGGGCTGTGCGCCACTCATACCACCAAGACCGGCGGTGATAAAGAGCTTGCCGGCAGTGCCACCTCCGAGCTTGCGGGCAGCATTGAGCACAGTAATGGTGGTACCATGGACGATACCCTGCGGACCAATGTACATGTAGGAACCTGCGGTCATCTGGCCATATTGGGTGACACCGAGGGCGTTGTAGCGCTCCCAGTCGTCGGGCTTACTGTAGTTGGGGATCATCATACCGTTGGTGACCACCACGCGCGGAGCATCCTTGTGGCTGGGGTAAAGGCCCATCGGGTGACCACTGTACATGACTAGGGTCTGCTCGTCAGTCATCTCCGAGAGGTATTTCATAACCAAACGGTACTGGGCCCAGTTCTGGAACACAGCGCCGTTTCCACCGTAGGTGATAAGCTCGTGGGGATGCTGGGCGACCGCCGGGTCGAGGTTGTTCTGAATCATCAGCATGATGGCTGCAGCTTGACGGCAGCGGGCGGGGTACTCGTCGATGGGGCGGGCATACATCTTATATGTCGGACGCAGTCGGTACATATAGATACGGCCGTACTCCTTCAGCTCCTCGGCAAACTCCTTTGCCAGCATCTTGTGATACTTGGCGGGGAAGTAGCGCAGCGCGTTGCGGATAGCCAGTTTCTTCTCGGCGGGCGTAAGGATGTCCTTGCGCTTGGGAGCATGGTTCACCGTAGGATCATAAGGTTGAGGTTCGGGCAGCGAATCGGGGATACCGAGGCGCAATTCATTCTGGAATTCTTCGAGAGTCATAGTATTGTGTTTTATTTATTATTAACTCATTCACAACCCATTGACCAACAAGCACAACGGGTATACGTCTGCAAAGATACAAAATAATTCGCAATATATAAATAAAAATATTACCCCAGTAGCACGTCCATCACCATCATCAGGACGAAACCAAGAGCGAATCCGATAGTGGAGAGATTAGTGTGGCGACCCTGAGCAGTCTCGGGAATTAGCTCCTCGACCACAACATACATCATAGCGCCTGCAGCGAATGCCAGAAGATAAGGCAACGCCACTCCCAGCACACCAGCCAGCAGCAGTATTGCCACCGAGCCAACCGGTTCCACCACGCCGCTCATGGTGCCAATCAGGAACGATTTTAACCGCGAATTGCCCTCAGCATGCATGGGCATTGAAATAATCGCACCCTCGGGAATGTTCTGTATGGCGATACCGATACTCACCGCAAGTGCTGCACTCAGACTCAGCCCTTGTGCCTCTCCTGCAAACACCACACCAACGGCCATTCCTTCGGGAAGGTTGTGGATGGTGACAGCAAGAGCAAGCATCATCGTGCGCGAAAGTTTCGACTTCGGACCTTCTGCCTTCTGAGCACCAACATGCAAGTGAGGTGTCAGTTCGTCAATCACCAGAAGGAAAGCAATACCTGTCAGAAAGCCCACAACGGCGGGCACTACGGCTACCGAACATATCTCACCAGCCATATCTATCGACGGTATCAAAAGCGACCACACGCTCGCCGCCACCATCACCCCGCTGGCAAACCCCAACAGCGTCTTCTGCAGCCGGTCGGAAATCTCCTTTTTCATGAAAAAAACGAACGCCGAACCCAGCATCGTACCCACCAAAGGTAGTAGTATTCCAATAATTAGAGTATTCATAACATCATTATTTCACGCTGCAAAGATACACATAATCTGCGATATTGGCAGTCACCACTATTGGCGATTGCACGGAAGCGGGCAATATTCGCGCAAGTTGAACGTTTTATATTATATTATTATGACTGAAACGGAACTGTACAAAAGCCTCGGAGTGCTTACCAGAAACAGGGAGCGGTGGGAGGTGAGCATCCCCAACGTTGCATCGCTACTGGTATACGAATCCACGAAAATCAAGGCGAAAGCCTTGTGGCTGCTGGGCGAGATGGGGCTTGCGTTCCCGCTCTCCATCAAAGACTGCGTTCCCACGATTGCCGCCTTTCTCGACAACTCCGAACCTCTCCTGCGCGAACGGGCCGTCAATGCACTCGGGCGCATCGGGAGGGGGTGCTACAATTCCATCGAGCCCTACTGGGCCGACCTTTTCCGCCTCGCACACGACGAGGAGTCAAGCGTCAGGCTGGCCTTCATCTGGGCGTCGGAGAACATAGCAACCGTCACACCCGACCCGTACAAGGACCACCTGACGCTGTTTGCCGAGCTGCTGCACGACGGCGACGACCGCGTCCGCATGGAGGCACCCGAGATGTTCCGCGTACTCGGAAAGTTCCGACCGAAGTTTGTGGAGCCTTACATCGAACAGCTTCGCAACATCTCGGAGACCGACACCAACCGCGTGGTCAGGATTCACTGTCTGGGGGCTATCCGTACGACAGTCCGTTAGTAATGACTCCGTGTTAAGTCCGTGATGACTCCGTGTTAAGTCCGTGATGACTCCGTGTTAAGTCCGTCTTAACTCCGTGCAACCACGCACCGGAATGCTACCCAACCCTATGTTACCCCTATGTTCGAACCATATTGGATGCTACCGGTAACTGGTAACCGGTAACTCGCATTGTCAAACCCGCTTTTTTTTACTTCAACAACTCTGTCCGTTTTTTCATTGCACGCTCCGCAAGCCGCATCGCTAGGATGGCGACGGGAACCGTCAGCACCAGAACCACAATCAGCACGGGGATGTTGTCAATCACCGGTATCATCAACTGGTCGTAGCCGGCAGGCATTTCCTCGACGGCAGCCTGCAACGACCCCTCCGTGTCGGTCCACCAATGGGCGGTATAGGCGAAGAACGAGAAGGCAAACGGCAGGAAACTCCAGCGGACACCCTTCAGCGTGTCATAGCCGTTCACTTTGCGGATGATTTCAGCCAATGCCGTCAGTACCACCGTTCCAACTATATAGGCGAGATCCGCCTCGCCGGCTATCAGGAACAGCACGAAGACGAAGCCGTTGAGGGCCGTCGCCGCACCGAACCCACGGACAAGGGTGCAGGTGTAGAGGTACACCAACGCGAACAGCAGCGGCAGCACCGCGCCAATATAGGCATAGAATGCAGGATGAATTGCGCCACTCGTCGCACCGAGGATAAACATGGCGAGATAGGCCACAGCCATAAGTAGAACTATGGCTACTTTCTTAAAGGATAGTTTATTATCCATATTGCAAAGGTTTTATATTATGCTGCAAAAATACACACCTCCCACAAACCCCGCAATACCCAATAATAATGATTTACAACAGAGGCGCCCCGACCTTCCGGTCGGGGCGCCTACATCTATGCCCGCAGGCGAAATGCCCGCGGACCATCGTTTACAGCGTCTGGACGGCTTCGATGATGCCCTTGCCGATCTCGATAGCTTCCTCGTTCTGGGGAATGAGGTTCCAGTGGCGCTGGGGCAGCGAGTGCTCCAGACCTTCATGGATGTACTGCTTGTCGACAATGGGTTTCAGCTTCAGGAAGCCACCGAGGACAACCATGTTGAAGACCTTGCTGATACCGAGCTCCTGGGCTTTGGCGGTAGCAGCAATCTTGTAGATGTTGATGTCCTTACGGGTGGGCTCGTGGGTGATGCCGTTGGGGTCGTAGATGAGGTAACCACCGGGCTTCACAGCGCTCTCAAACTTATCCAGCGACTGCTGGTTGAGGATGATGGCAGTGTCGAACTGGTTGATGATGGGCGAGCTGATGCGCTCATCGCTGATGATGACGGAGACGTTGGCGGTACCGCCACGCATCTCGGGGCCGTAGCTGGGCATCCAGCTGACCTCTTTGTCCTGCATAACTCCGGAGTAGGCAAGAATCTTACCCATCGAGAGGACACCCTGTCCACCGAAACCGGCTATGATGATTTCTTCAGTCATTTCTTTTAAGGTTTAATGTTTAACATTTATGGTTTAAGGGTGTTATTGCTGAACGGTCAGCGGGTGATCCAGAACCAGACGGTTGGCATCGATACCCTCGACAATCTTGCCGTCGACTTTGATGTCGCCGATAGGATAGTTGGGCATCATGTTGTCTTCCATCCACTTGTTGGCGGCCACGGGGGTCATCTTCCAGCCGCTGTTGCAGTTGGAGAGAATCTCGACGAAGCTGAGGCCCTTCTTGAGTTTCTGGTTCTCGAAGGCTTTGCGGATGGCGGCCTTTGCCTTACGCACGGCGGCGGGGTTCTGCACACTCTGGCGGGTCACGTAGTAGGTGCCGGGCAGGGTGGAGAGAAGTTCCGTCATGCGGAGGGGATAACCGTTGAGGTCGACGCGGCGGCCATAGGGGGTGGTGGCGCTGCGCATACCGACCAGCGTGGTGGGGGCCATCTGGCCACCGGTCATACCGTAGATACCGTTGTTGACGAAGATCATGGTCATGTTCTCGCCACGGTTGGCGGCATGGATGGTCTCGGCGGTACCGATAGCGGCGAGGTCGCCGTCACCCTGATAGGTAAACACAAAGGTGTCGGGGTTGAGGCGCTTGATGGCGGTGGCGACTGCGGGAGCGCGGCCGTGGGCGGCTTCCTGGAAGTCGACATCGAAATAGTTGTAGGCAAGCACGGAGCATCCGACGGGGCTTACGCCAACGACGTTGTCCTGGATGCCCATCTCGTCGATAACTTCGGCGATGAGGCGGTGGGTGGTACCGTGACCGCAACCGGGGCAGTAGTGCATGACGGCGTCGGTGAGCACCTTGGTGCGGGTGTAGACCTCTTCGTAACCCTGATTGAGCAGCTCTTGTCTGCGAGCTTCCATATCTTTATTCATTGCTGTAATCCTTTCTTATTTAATAATCTTGTTTTCAAGAGCCTCCAGGACTTCACCCGGGGTGGGGATGATACCGCCGAAGCGGCCGAAGTGCTCGGTCTTGACGCCGCAGCTGGTGGCCAGGCGCACGTCCTCGATCATCTGGCCGGCGCTCATCTCGACGCAAAGGATACCCTTGACGTGCTTGGCGACTTCGGCAAGCTGTTTGGTCGGGAACGGGAAGAGGGTGATAAGGCGGAACAGACCCACCTTGATGCCTTTCTCGCGGGCCATCTGCATGGCCTTCATGGCGATACGGCTGGAGGAGCCGTAGGCAACGATGATATACTCGGCATCGTCGCAGTTGAGCATCTCGTAGCGGACTTCCTTCTCCTTCATCTCGGCGTACTTCTTCTGGAGCTTCAGGTTGAAGACTTCCTGGCGGGCGGAGTCAAGCTCGAGCGAGGTGATGATGTTGTGCGGACGGGTGGCGGGCTTGCCCCAGGTGCCCCAAGGGGCGTTGGCGCGGCGCTCCTCCTCGGTCCAGCGAGGCACATAGTCGCGGGTATAGAGTTTCTCCATGCACTGTCCGATGGCACCGTCGGAGAGAATCAGGACGGGGTTGCGATACTTGAAGGCGATATCCCAAGCGTCGAACACGAAGTCGTACATCTCCTGAACCGAGGCGGGAGCCAGGGTGTAGAGCTGGTAGTCACCGTGACCGCCGCCCTTGGTGCTCTGGAAGTAGTCGCTCTGCGAGGGCTGGATGGTACCCAGACCGGGGCCGCCGCGCATGACGTTGACCACCAGGCAGGGGATTTCGGCGCCGGCGAGGTAGGTCAGGCCTTCCTGCATCAGCGAGATTCCGGGGCTGGACGACGAGGTGGCGACCTTCTTGCCGGTGGCGGCACCGCCGTAGACCATGTTAATCGAGGCGACCTCGCTCTCGGCCTGGAGGACGGTCATACCGGTGGTCTCCCACGGTTTCTCGGCCATCAGGGTTTCCATTACTTCGCTCTGCGGAGTGATAGGATAACCGAAGTATCCGTCGCATCCGCTGGCAATCATTGCACGGGCAATAGCTTCATTGCCCTTCATCAGTTGAAGTTCTCTTGCCATAGTATTCCTCTTTTCTTTGTTTTAGATTTTTTTCTTGTAAACGGAGATCACGCCGTCGGGGCACACCATGGCGCAGCTGGCGCAGCCGATGCAACTGTCGTTGACGGTGTGGGTGTAGTTGTAGCCCTTGCCGTTCACTTCTTTCGACAACTCGATGCACTTCATCGGGCACACGGGTACGCAGACTCCGCAGCCTTTGCAGTGCTCGGTATCGATAATGATTTGTCCTTTAAATGCCATAATTTTAATGTTATAAGATTAATATTCTATTAGTTTGCATTCTGAGTAACTGCCTGCAAAGATACAAAATAAATTTCATATAATATTCAAAAATGGTGATTATTTTTTTATCTAAAATAATATATTACTGATTTGCTGACAAATAGACGGTGAAAATATCTTTACAACGCAGCGGCAACGGCGAAATCAACCGACATTTTTCAAATGTTAAAGAAAAACAACCAAAGTACTGTTTTTCAGCACTGTATAATGTTAAAATTCACATAACAGCAAGAACGCCAGCACATTAGACCCACCTTCGCCTGATCAACGCCTGATCAACGCCTGATCAACGCCTGCCTTGGTATACCAATCCAACCCTCCCACATTCCAATTCAAAAAAAAGTTGTATCTTTGCAACCAGTATGTTAGATAAGTTAGAAGCCATATACGCTCGTTATCAGGAGATTGAGCAACAGATGAATGATCCGCAAGTTACTGCGGACATGAAGCGTTATGTCAAATTGAGCAAAGACTACAAGGACTTGCAGCCCGTGGTGAAAGCCTACAAGGACTACAAGGCCCTGCTCGATACCATCGCCGAATGCCGCGACCTGCTCGAGACCGAGAAGGACGCCGAGTTGCGCGAGATGGCCAAGGAGGAACTCACCTCCGCCACCGAACGCCGCGAGAAGATGGAGGAGGAAATCCGCATCCTCCTCATCCCCGCCGACCCGCAGGACTCGAAGAACGCCGTGGTCGAAATTCGCGGCGGCACGGGCGGCGACGAGGCTTGCATCTTCGCCGGCGACCTTTTCCGCATGTACACCCGCTTCTGCGAGAAGAAGCACTGGAAGGTGGAAATCAACGACTTCAACGAAGGCACCTCGGGCGGCTACAAGGACATCTCGTTCACCGTCACCGGCGAAGGGGTCTACGGACTGCTGAAATACGAGAGCGGCGTCCACCGTGTGCAGCGTGTGCCCGCCACCGAGACGCAGGGCCGTATCCACACCTCGGCCGCAGGCGTCGTCGTGCTCCCCGAAGCCGAGGAGTTCGACGTCGAGCTGAACATGAGCGACGTGCGCATCGACACCTTCTGCGCCTCCGGACCCGGCGGCCAGTGCGTCAACACCACCTACTCCGCCGTCCGCCTCACCCACATCCCCACCGGCATCGTCGTCTCGATGCAGGACCAGAAATCGCAAATCAAGAACAAGGAGAAGGCTATCGCCATTCTCCGTACCCGCCTCTACGAACGCGAGTACAACAAATACATGGAGGAGCTCTCCTCCAAGCGCAAGACCATGGTGGCCACCGGCGACCGCTCGGAGAAAGTGCGCACCTACAACTACCCGCAGTCGCGAGTGACCGACCACCGCATCGGCTGGTCGATGCACAACCTGCCCGCCTTCATGGACGGCGACATCGAGGAGTGCATCGAGGCCCTGCAGCTGGCCGAGAACGCTGAGAAACTCAAGGCATCGGTAGGCTGATGACGGTAGCGGCACTTGTATCCGGTGGAGTTGACAGCTCGGTGGCGGTGCACCTGCTCAAGGAGCAGGGCATCACACCCGACATCTTCTATATCCGAATCGGCATGGAGGACGAAGAAGGCTACATCGACTGCCCCGCCGAGGAGGACATCGAAATCACCCAGTGGATCGCCAACAAGTACGGCTGCCGTTTCGAGGAGGTCAATCTCCACAAGGAATACTGGGAGGGGGTGGTCTCCTACACCATCGAGAGTGTCCGTCGCGGCCTGACTCCAAACCCCGACGTGATGTGCAACCGCCTCATCAAGTTCGGCGCCTTCAACGACAAGCGCGGCAAAGACTACGACCGCATCGCCACCGGGCATTACGCTAGAATTGAGAATTTAGAATTGAGTATTGAGAATTCGACAGATGCGACAGCAACTCTCAACTCTCTGCTGAGGCCCGCGAGCCTGCCGAGCGAACTCTCAACTCTCAAATTTTTGGCCACCGCCAAAGACCCCATCAAAGACCAGACCGACTTCCTCTCGCAGCTGGAATACCGCCAGATAGAGAAAATTATCTTCCCCATAGGTCACCTGATGAAAAGCGAGGTGCGCCGTATCGCTCACGACGCACACCTCCCCAGCGCCGACCGCAAGGACTCGCAGGGAATCTGCTTCCTGGGCAAGATAAACTACAACGACTTCCTCCGCCGTTACCTCGGCGAACGCGAGGGCAAGATTGTAGAACTCGAAACCGGCAAAGTACTGGGTACCCACCGCGGCTACTGGTTCCACACCATCGGTCAGCGCAAAGGGCTCTACCTCAGCGGCGGCCCCTGGTTCGTGGTGCGCAAGGACATCGACGAGAACACCCTCTACGTCAGTCAGGGCTACGACCCCGAAGCCGCCCACGGCCGTGAAATCGACCTCATGGGGTTCCGCTGGCTCAGTGCCGAACTGCCGTTGACCGACGTCAAGTTCAAAATCCGCCACACCCCTGAGTTCCACCAGGGCCACCTCTCCCCCGCCCCCGACGGACTCGTTCACCTCTCGAGCGACGAGCCCATCCAGGACCTGACGCCGCATCAGCTCGACATCCTGTCCTCGGAATGATAATATGAGAAAAATGAAGCATATCAGAATATTCGGATTACTCGCAATACTCGGGCTGTTCGGGCACCTGCAAGCGCAGTCCGTCTCGCCCCTCACCTATGGGCTCCGCGAGGCCGAGGACGGCATCGCCCGCTACCGCGCCCTCTACTTTGCCCACGTTGCAGCACTGGAGATGGGCGCCACCGTGGACTATACAGGCATCGACACCGTCGACATCGAGATTCCACCCGACTTCGCAAGCATCCCTCTCGGACGCGAGACCGACTTCAAAGGAATGGTGATTAACGTCACCAACCATTCGCGCCACGGAGCACTCTTCTCACTGACGCAACAGGCTCTGCAACTGGAAATCAGCAAAGCAACGGTCGACAGCCGGCACTTCGACAGCATTCCCGAACTGGCCTCAGGGTGGCACCTGCTCGTCCTCAACGACAAGCACCCCTGGACCGAGCGCCGCGGCTACGGCTACAAGCACTACCGCTCCGACATCATGGTGGTGCACGACGGCTGGGGCATGAACGAACCCATTGCACCTTGGAATACCGACTCGACAGTGCTGCAAGCATCGTACATCCCTATCGACACCGCGCTGAAGACCTTCCGCAACCTCACCATGCACCGCGCAAAGGGCTGCACCTTCCGCACCAACCTCATAAGCGTCAGCGGCCAGTACAACGTGCTGATTGAGAACGTCCACGTCACCACACCCAAGAGCAAGATGATTGCCGACGGCGTCTTCTCAATCCGCAACTCGGCCCGCATCTCCTTCCTCGATGTCACCGTCGACGGCACCTACTCCGGCTACGGCAGTACCCGCGACTACGGCTACGCCTTCTCGCTCAACAACCTGTGGGGTGCTCACTTCCAGCGCGTCGAGGCTCACGGCAACTGGGGCGTCTTTGGCACAAACAACCTCAGCCATACACAATTGTTCGACTGCAATCTCGACCGCTTCGACATCCACTGCTACGGCCGCGACGCCTGGCTCAAACGCTGCACCCTGCGCCAGCGGCAAACCCAGTTCTCCTCAATGTTCGGCACCGTGGAGTTCGATTCCTGCCGCTTCATCGACTGCATCCCCGTGCGTATCCGCTCCAGCTACAACGCCTACACGCCGTTCAATATAGCGATGTACAACTGCACCTTCGAGCTCACGCCGCGCTACCACTCGCTGGTCAACGTCATGCTCCTCGACACCGCCGACAACCCGCGCCCGGAACTAAAAGAGAAATGCTGGCCCAACCTGACAATCACCAACCTCACCGTGGTGGTGCCGTGGACCGTCGGCTCGCTCAACCTCTTCCACCCCACCGGCGCCCTCAAGGAACTGCGCCGCGAGTTTGGCTACATCAACGAAGTCTATGTGGGCAACATGAAGATGGTGCGCCCCAACGGCAACAAGGCAAAGGTGCCGCTGAAACTCTCGTCGCGCCAGTTCAAGACTGTCAACGAACTGAAATACACCGTAGAATAACCGTCATGCAACTCTTCTATTCACCCGACGCCACCGACGGACTCTTCACCCTCGCCCCCGAAGAGAGCCGCCATGCCGTGCGTGTGCTGCGCCTCCGTCAAGGCGACACCATCAACGTGACCGATGGCAAGGGAATCTTGTACAAGTGCAAGATAATCGAGGCCAGCGAGAAAGCATGCATAGTTGAGGCGGTTGAGACTGAATGCTCAATTCTGAATTCTCAATTCTCAATTCACCTGGCCGTCGCCCCAACCAAGAACCCGTCGCGCATGGAATGGCTGGTGGAGAAAGCCGTCGAGGTGGGCGTAGGCGAGATAACACTGCTCAACTGCGACCACTCCGAGCGAACCTTCCTCAAAACCGACCGTCTGGAGAAACTTGCCGTCAGCGCCATGAAGCAAAGCCTCCACACAATCCTGCCCGCCATCAATCCCGCTGTCACCCTCCGCGACTGGCTCAACTCACAAATTAACACATTAACGCATTCTCACATTCAGAAGTTCATCGCCCACTGCGAAGCCGGCAAACCGCGCACCCCGCTACACGATGCCTTGAAACCCGGCATGGATGCCGTGGTGCTCATAGGCCCGGAAGGCGACTTCTCCGAGGAGGAGATCGCACTCGCCCTCGAATGCGGCTTCCAGCCCGTGAGCCTCGGCCCCAGCCGCCTCCGCACCGAGACCGCCGCCCTCTACGCCACCGTGGCCTTCAACATTGTGCAAAACGAGAGCAATGGGAGAAATTTCCCATTGCCGAGCCAAAACAATGTCAACGAAGTTAACCTAATCAACGACTGATGAAGAAGACAAGCAAGATACTAGCCATTCTAGCCATCCTAGCAATTCTAGCAGGGCTTAAAGTTGCCGCCCAGCCGCAGATTGCCCTACTGAAATACGGCGGAGGAGGCGACTGGTACGCCAACCCAACTTCACTCCCTAACCTCATCGCCTTCTGCAACGCCGACCAGCAGATGGGTCTCAACCCGCAGCCCGCCACTGTCGACGTGGGCAGCGCCGAGCTCTTCAACTACCCCTTCGTCCACATGACCGGCCACGGAAACGTGGTCTTCTCCGAACGCGAGGCACAGAACCTCCGCACTTACCTTATCGGTGGTGGATTCCTGCATATCGACGACAACTATGGACTGCGCGAATTCATCGTGCCGCAGATGAAGAAAGTATTCCCCGAACTGGAGTTCGTCGAACTGCCCTTCTCGCACCCTGTCTTCCATCAAAAGTACGACTTCCCCAACGGCCTGCCCAAAATACATGAACATGACAACCTGCCCCCTAAGGCCTTCGGCCTCATCTGGGAGGGTCGTCTGGTGTGCCTCTTCACATGGGAATGCGACCTGGGCGACGGCTGGGAAGACCAGGACGTGCACAACGACAGTCAGGCCACACGCCAGAAAGCCCTGCGCATGGGTTCCAACATCGTCCGCTACGCATTTACGGAGTAGGAAGCGGTTAGCAATAGGATGTCAGCTGCTAACCGCTAACCGTTCTTACATCAGTTTCTTGTAATGGATACGGTGAGGCATATCGTCGCCAAGCCGTTTCTTGCGATTTTCCTCATACTCGGTGTAGCCGCCCTCGAAGAAGTAGACCTGCGAGTCGCCCTCGAAGGCCAGGATATGGGTGCAGATTCGGTCGAGGAACCAACGGTCGTGGCTTATGACCACGGCGCATCCGGCAAAGTTCTCCAAGCCCTCCTCAAGGGCACGCATCGTGTTGACGTCAATATCGTTGGTAGGCTCGTCAAGCAGCAGCACGTTAGCCTCGCTCTTCAGCGTGAGGGCCAGGTGCAGACGGTTCCTTTCGCCACCCGAGAGCACACCCACCTTCTTGCTCTGGTCAGTGCCGCTGAAGTTGAAGCGGCTTATATAGGCACGACTATTTACCAAGCGGCCGCCCACCTGAAGGTTCTCGTTGCCGCCTGAGATCATCTCGTAGACGCTCTTCTCGGGGTCGATTTCGGCATGCTGCTGGTCTATATAACCTATTTTCACCGTCTCGCCCACCTCGAAGGTACCTGTGTCGGGCTTCTCCAAACCCATAATGAGGCGGAACAGGGTTGTCTTGCCGCAGCCGTTGGGGCCTATCACGCCCACGATGCCGGCAGGCGGAAGGCTGAAGGTGAGGTTCTCATACAAGAGCTTGTCGCCATAGGCCTTGCTCACGCCGTTCACCTCCAGCACCTTGTTGCCCAGTCGCGGACCGTTAGGAATAAAAATCTCGAGGTTCTGTTCCTTCTCCTTCACGTCCTCGTTGAGCATACGGTCATAGGCGGCCAGACGGGCCTTACCCTTGGCGTGACGGGCCTTGGGGGCCATGCGTACCCACTCCAGCTCGCGCTGCAACGTCTTGCGGCGCTTGCTCTCCTGCTTCTCTTCCATGGCCAGGCGGGCAGTCTTCTGCTCCAGCCAACTGCTGTAGTTGCCCTTCCAAGGGATACCCTCGCCACGGTCAAGCTCCAATATCCATCCTGCCACATGGTCGAGGAAGTAACGGTCGTGGGTGACAGCGATAACCGTACCCTTGTACTGCTGCAGATGCTGCTCCAGCCAGTCGATGCTCTCGGCGTCGAGGTGGTTGGTGGGCTCGTCGAGGAGCAGTATGTCGGGCTCCTGAAGGAGCAAGCGACAGAGTGCCACCCTGCGGCGCTCGCCACCAGAGAGGTTCTTGACAAGCTGGTCTTCATCGGGGCAGCGCAAAGCATCCATAGCCCTTTCTAGCTTGGTGTCGAGATTCCAGGCGTCGTGGGCCTCAAGGAGTTCAGTCAATTCACCTTGACGCTCGATAAGTTTGTCAAAGTCGGCGTCCGGCTCGGCGAAGGCGTTGTTCACCTCGTCGTACTCCTTCAGCAGGTCAACCACCTCCTGAACAGCCTCCTGCACCACCTCCTTCACTGTCTTCGTGTCGTCCAACTGAGGCTCCTGCTCCAAGTATCCGACCGAATAACCTGGCGAGAAAACCACCTCGCCCTGATAGTCCTTGTCCACGCCGGCGATGATTTTCATCAGGCTCGACTTGCCGCTACCGTTCAATCCGATGATGCCAATCTTGGCACCATAGAAGAAACTCAAATAAATGTCTTTCAGTATCTGACGGCTTGGTGGGATAAGTTTCCCCACACCAACCATCGAGAAGATAATCTTTTTGTCGTCTGCCATAAAAAATTATATTTTAACTAATAACGCAAATCCACGGGGAATATTGTACAGTTCCCTACCGAGAATAAGGCAGATGAACGCGACCGAAGTGGAGCGAACGCCTATATTTGCCCACCTCGAACCGCCCAAAAAACTTTTTTCCGCAGGTTCGGAAAAAGTTCGTATCTTTGCAGTCAATTAATAACCCTTAAAAACATGC
>CAJOFL010000036.1 GCA_905233895.1 uncultured Bacteroidales bacterium
GGTCAGCGTAGGCAACGAGAGCAGCTGGGCCGTCGGTATCAAGCCCTACGGCGCAAGCGACTACACCTACGAGTCCTCGCCTGTCACCGACACCTTCCACACCTTCACTGGCCTCGCCGGCAGCACCCAGTACGAAATTGTCGTCGGCTCGCTCTGCGAAGGCGACACCCTCTTCGCTACCATCCAGGCCTCTACCCCCTGTCTCACAGGCACGTGCGACATCACCATCAATATGACCGACGGTTACGGCGACGGCTGGAGCGGCAACGCAGTTGAAGTCTATCAGAACGGATTTCTCGCCGGCTCGGCCACCATCAGCGGCTATACCGGCAGCGGCACCGAAACCATCACCGTCTGCTCCAACATTCCCACGGAATTCCGCTTCCATTCGGGCGGCACCTACAGCTATCCTGAAGAGGTAGGCTTCACCATCCTTGACGGCGGCGACGCTGAAATCTATACCGCCGCTGTAGGCTCGATGGAGAACGTGGCCGACGGCACCGGTGGCCAACCCCTGCCCCACCTGCCTGCGCCCCGACAGCCTCGTCGTCTCCCTTATCGACAGCAACGAACTTGAGTTCAGCTGGCGCGTCATCGACTCGGTATACGGCTACCTCGTGAGCTTCAACGGCGGCACCTGGGAATCCGTTCCCACCGGCGTCTACAATGCCTTCAGCCTGACACCCAACACCGCCTACACCTTCAGCGTGATGGCCGTCTGCGTGGTCGGCGACACCTCCAACGCCACCACCATCACCGTCAAGACCTCCTGCGGCCAGATGGTAGTGCCTTACGTCGAAGGCTTTGAAGGCGACAACACCGGTGTCGTGCCTTCCTGCTGGACCGTGGTCCGTCCGGGCTACAGCCCCTATCCCGGTGTCAGCAGCAGCGCCCATACCGGCAACCACGCCATGACCTTGGCTGCCAACAACTACGACAGCACCACCATCGCCTCCAGCCTCGTGCCCCTCGCCGGTAACGAAATCTACGTCAGCTTCTGGGCCTCCGTCAACCAGGGCAACACCCTCTATGCCGGCGTGATGACCGACCTGGCCAACGACAGCACCTTCATCCCCATGTTCACCGTGCCTTACAACAACAGCACCTACACCCGCTACGAGTTCAACACCTCCACCCTGCCCTTCTACGAGCAGTACTACGTGGCCTTCCGCCTGGTGACCGGTGGCAACAACCTCTATGCTGATGTCGACGACATCGAGATCCACCTCTACCAGGGCTGCATGTATCCCGCCAACCTCACTGCCACTCCCGCTGCCCATACCGTGAGCCTCGTATGGAGCAACAGTTCATCCACTGCCAACTTCGCGGTGCAGTACCGTGCCGCCGGCAACGCTTGGGATACTAACGGCTACACCACCACCGACACCTCCTACAACCTGGCCGGCCTCGACGCCGCCACCCAGTACGAGATTCGTGTCGGCTTCATCTGCAACAACGACACCCTCTGGAGCACTGTCACCACCCAGACCACCTGCGACCTGCTCTCGCTGCCCTACACCGAGAACTTCGAATCTTATGCCGTGGATGTGATGCCCCCATGCTGGTCATTTGCCGATCCCACTGGTATCACCCACTGGGATGGTGGTTGCTTCTTCCGTGCTGATGGCTCACAGCCTTACGGCCATATTGCCGGTGCAGCCAACTATGCAGTGCTGCCCGAGCTCGACGGCAACATCACCAAACTGCAGATTGACTTCGACTGCAAGGTCGGTACCATTGCCGAGAACGACGGTATCCTCTTTGGCGTGGCCGATGCCACCGGCACCCTCATCGCCTGGCTCGACACCATCCAGGATGCCAACCACTCGCGAAACGCCTACGTGCACCATATCCTCAATATGCTTAACTACACTGTGCCCTACGGCGCTGCCCGTATCGCCTTTGCCCAGTACCGCACCTGGGGTGAGTGGGCTCTGATTGACAACATCCACGTGGAACAGCTGCCCGACTGCTACCCCGTCGACAGCCTCACGGCCTACAACCTCATCGACCCCGACCACACCAGCTTCACCTGGGCTTCGCTGCCCGGCGGCGAGGAGACTCAGTGGCAGGTCTATGTCGACACCGTGACCGCCAATATCGACTCTATCCCCGACAGCCTCTTCACCATCGTCAGCACCCGCAGCTACGAGATTCCCATCGGAACCATCCAGGGCGGTGGCATCTACACCTTCTATGTGCGTGCCTACTGCAGTGCCACTGATCAGAGCACCTGGAACAGCGTCACCTTCGGTGCCGGCACCTACGTGATGAATACCAGCTCGACCGCCGACACCATAGTGGCCTGCGGCCTTGTGGTCTACGACAACGGCGGCCCCATCGCCGGCTACCTGGCTCCCAGCAGTTCGGCCCTCGTCATCCGCTCCGAGAATGTCGGTAGCGAGCTTGAGGTCTTCGGCGGAGCCTTCGGCTGGGGTTCCTCGGCTGCCACTTTGAATATCTACGACGGCGAAGGCTCGACCGGTACACCGATCTTCACCTACAACACCGTCGACGGTCGCGACACGCTGCTCGACACCATCCTGGCAGTCTCGACCACCGGTGCGCTCACCATCACCTTCAACGCTAGCGGCAGCATGGCCCACACCGGCTACGAACTCTACATCCACTGCGTCGGCTCCGCCCTCTGCGAGCGTCCTACCCAGCTCAACGCTGTGATGACCGAAGTTGGCGAGGCCACCGTCACCTGGCACGGTAGTTCGGCCGCCTACGACCTCTACTACAAGCCCACAGGCGCCACCAACTGGACTATCCTTAACACCACTACCGATAGCGTGGTCGTCACCGGCCTCATCCCCGACACCACCTACGACATGCAGGTGGTCGGCATCTGCGGCACCGACACTTCCACCGCCAGCTTCCCGATAGTGCTCAACACCAGCTACAACGTGGTCATCACCCCGTGCGACCCGATTAGCAACCTCACCGTCAGCAACGTGACCAACACCACCGCCGAACTCAGCTGGACCAGCAACGGCTCCGCCTGGGAAATTGAGGTTGTGCGCGTCGGTCTCACCGACACCATAACCGTCAACACCAACCCTTACACTCTCACCGGCCTGCTGCCCAACATGCAGTACACCGTGCGTGTGCGTACCGCCTGCAGCGGCGTGCATGTGGATCCTTATTCCGACTGGAGTACAGCCCAGACCTTCACCACCGATCTTACCGGTCCGCAGAGCTACACCCTGACCGTCGTCTCGAACGACGATACCTGGGGCACTGTCACCGGCGGCGGCTCCTATGTTGAAGGCTCCGTGGCCATCCTTACCGCTACTGCCAACGAAGGTTACTACTTCGACCGCTGGAACGATGGCAACACCAACGCCACCCGTACCGTCACCGTGACCGGCGACGCCACCTATCTGGCCTACTTTGCCGAGAACGGCACTCACCCCACCTACTACACCGTCAACGTCACCTCCAACAACCCAGATTGGGGTACTGTCTCCGGCAGCGACGACTATCTCGAGAATTCCACCGCCACCATCACGGCTTCGGCCAAGAGCGGTTACCACTTCGTTGAATGGAACGATGGCAACACCGATACCATCCGTACCTTCACCGTAATCGAGAACGTGAGCTTCATGGCCACCTTCGCTCCCAACACCGGCATCGACGACGTCAACGTCTACACGATGAGCCTCTTCCCCAACCCCGCCACGAACACCGTCACGGTGAACATCGAGGGTATCGAGGGCATGGTCACCGTTGAGATTGTCGACATCAGCGGCCGTACAGTTGCCAGCGAGACAACCTCGAGAAGCCAGACCACTCTCAACATCAGCCAGCTGGCACAGGGTGCCTACTTCGTCCGCGTCACCGGCGAGAAGGCCACCGGCATAAGCCGACTGATTGTGAAGTAAGCCGTACAGACGGCCGAAAACAAAAATCCCCTGCCAATCGGCAGGGGATTTTTTTTGTCCTTTTTTATTACTTATTCTTGAATGTGAAAAGCATGTTGCCAAAGAAGTTCCAGAGGGTGGTAACACCTACTGCAACGACCCAGAGGATATAGAAGCGCCAGTCGGCATTCCACTCGGGCAGCAGGCGACCACCCAACCAAAGGGTGCCGTTGTTGATGCCCAATCCTATAACTGAGACAAGGATGAACTTAAGATACTCCACAGCCACCTGCTTCTCGTGGCTGCGGAAGGTCCAGATACGGTTAAGAATATAGTTGGTGGTGGCAGCCGTAATAAAGCCTGCCGTGTTAGCCACAAAGGGATTGGCTCCAGCCTGCTCCTTCAGCAGATACAGCACACCGCCATGCACCAGCATACCACTGGCGCCGACTACGCCGAACTTAATAAACTTGGTGATTAGAGGGCGAATCTCCATTAATTAAAGACTTTCTCTTCGGGGGTATGGATGATACCGGTCTTGCGGACTTTGAGTTTCTTGTCGGTCTTAGACTTGCTGATACGGGGTTTGGGCTTGGCCACACGTGGCAGATACTGTACATCGCCTTCATCGTTGATATCGAGACCGTACACCTTGCGGGTGGCAAGGTTGACCTTAACACTCCAGAAATGGCCGCATCCGCCGCGGGTAAGAAGCACATCGGAGGCAAGGCGCTCGTCGGTGAGTTCATCATCCCAGAGACCGCTCATCCAGATGATATGGTCGCCACGGTCATTGGTAAAACCAACATACTGGCGACGATACTTGCGCATATGCTCGTCGATGATAGGGCACATACCGCCCTGGTTATAATGGTCGCGATTGAGGTAGGCGATACGCTTCTGGACGAGGCGTTCGGCGTCGGCAATCTCGGCGTCGGTGGGGGTAAAACGGCCGTCTTGGTTCTCGACGGTGAAGTCCACCTCCCAGTCCTGATGGAATGACCATCCATGATAATTGTTGCCCCAAACCTCGGAGACTTTCCAAGTTTCAACGGGTTCTATATATTCCTGTGCACTTGCCATCATGGCAGTGGCGAGCAATCCAAGCGTCAAAAAGAGTGCCTTCTTCATGGTCTGTTTTTGTTGGTTTTCAGGCTGCAAAAATACTCATATTTCGACAACTGCGCAAATTTTTTTTCCAATTGGCAAAAAAGTAGTATATTTGCATTTTGAAAAAATAACGAAAAGACAACAAAAAAAGTATACGCAATGAACAAATTTGTTACTGTAAAAGAGGCTGCTGACAAGATTAAGGACGGCATGACCGTTATGGTAGGCGGCTTTTTAGGCGTCGGTAACCCGATTGCCCTCATCAACGAACTTGTGGCCCGTAATGTCAAGGACCTGACCATCATCTGCAACGACACGGCTTATCCCGAGGTCGGCGTAGGAAAACTTATCACCAACCACCAGGTGAAAGCCCTCATCGCCACCCATATCGGCACCAATGCCAATACCGTGGCCCAGATGAACGCAGGCGAACTGAAAGTGACACTTCAGCCACAGGGAACGCTCGCCGAGCAAATCCGCGCCGCAGGCGCAGGCCTAGGCGGTGTGCTCACTCCCACCGGAATCGGCACCATCGTCGAGAACGGCAAGGAGAAACTCACCATCGACGGCAAGGAATACCTGCTTGAGAAGCCCGTCCGCGCCGATGTAGCCATTATCGGAGCCAACATCTGCGATGAGGAAGGCAACCTGGTATACAAAGGCACCAGCCAGAACTTCTGCCCCATGATGGCCACCGCCGCCGACACCGTCATTGTCGAACCCCAGGAGATTGTCGCCACAGGCACTATCGCCCCCGAGAACGTCAAGACCCCCGGCATCTTTGTTGATTACATTATTAAGAAATAAAACACTATGGCAGTTAAATCAATGCTCCGCGTCCGCATGAGCGCCAAGGATGCCCACTACGGCGGCAACCTCGTCGACGGCGCCCACATGCTCCACCTCTTTGGCGATGTCGCCACCGAACTCCTTATCATACAGGATGGCGACGAAGGTCTCTTCTGCGCCTACGACATGGTTGAGTTCAAAGCCCCGGTCTATGCCGGCGACTATATCGAAGCCTATGGTGAAATCACCCACGTTGGCAATACTAGCCGCAAGATGAGTTTCGAGGCCTACAAGGTCATCAAGACCCGCCCCGACATCAGCGACTCCGCCGCCGATGTGCTGGAGGAGAAAATCCTTGTTTGCCGTGCCAGCGGCACCTGCGTCACCCCCAAGGATTGCCAGCGTAAGAACAAATAGTTTACGGTTTATTGTTTACAGTTTACAGTTTACCGTTTACTGTTAAAGAAAGAAGCCCCGCCGATTGGCGGGGCTTTATCATTTGTTATCTCACCAGGAGTCGTCCAACAGCGGTGGCCGTAGAACTGGTAACCCTTACAAAGTAAGCCCCAGCGACCATGTGGGTAAGGTCGATGGTCAGAGTATTACCTTCCGCCATCCACTTTCCGCATACGCGTCCGTTCATATCTACAACTTCGACCGTTGCGCCGCCATCAAAGCCTTCAAGGCTTACATTGACAACATTGTTAGCAGGATTGGGATAGAGTGAGAGAACCGCACCGGCAACCTCATCTATACCTTCGGAGCCACCAGCGGGTGTATTGAACTCAACACTGGCCCAGTGCTCACTCATGGCGCCCTCGGTGCAGATATTCTTCACAAGGACACGATAGGGCATCTCCGCCTCAAGGCCATCGAGGTGGTATGTCGGGTTCTGAACCGTGACATTTCCCTGCTCGGCATCCTCCATGAACCACAGCACATTGTAGCCACTGACACCCGTGGTCGCACTCCACGACACATCGGCCGAATGGGCGGTGACGTTAGTAACGACAAGACCTTCGACATCAGGACATATTTCGGTGGTGAAAGTAACGGTGTCTTCGCCCCACTCACCAGGCAGATCGCTGTTCACGCCACAGAGCGAACGGATACATGCATTGTAGGTGACGGCAGGAATGAATCCAGTGATAACCACAGGATTGGTACCTACAGTATAAATGGAGTCAAAAGTGAGGTTGAAGACATGTATCTGCCAGGCAGTCTCCTCGTTGCCGACAGTCCAACCAAAAGTGACCGAAGTGTAGCCGATGCCCTGTACATTGAGGTTGGTGGGCGGCACACAACCGAGGTCTTCGGTGGTGGCGGTTACTGAAGTCCAGTCGGAGGAGGTGCTGTCGGTGCAGTGCTGACGCAGGAAGATAGTATAGAGGGTAGAGGGCATAAGGCCGGTAAAGTTGTAACTGTTGCCGGTAGCCGTATCCGTTGTAGCCGGCGGATTGGTAACGTTACCCTCGACAATGGCCACTTCGACAATACCGGTAGCCACATAACTCACGGTGATACTTTCCACATCAGTAACGACATTGCTTACAACGGGAGCCGAGCATCCGCCAGCCATACCGTCGACGGTAATATCGTCGATAGCCACACCGTAGCCATAATCATCATGCATCTCGAAGCAGATTTGATAGGTGGAGGTAGTATTTGGCAGGTCGACAGAGTCTTTAGTCCATGAGGCAATCTCATTGTGGAATCCCATCAGACGATGCCAGGTGTCGGTCATCGAGGTGCGGTAGTAGACCACCATGCTATCCTGGTCGCCAGACCAAGAACGCTGGACATGCCAGAATGAGAGGGTGGCTTGAGAGCCCGTCGAAAGGGCAAGGACAGGCGAGATGAGTTTGGTAACATTTCCGCTTGACGAATGGAGAATCATAGCATTGGAAGTGCCGCTGTGGGCACCAGTGGAACTGCTGTAGTCGCCGGTACCGACGGTCCAACTGCCGTTGCCTTCCTGATTCCAGCATTCAAGTACGTCGGCGGTTTCGAAACCTTCAACCCACGGGAAGGTGCTGATTTCGCCACAGGTGGTGCTAATACTGGCGGTAGCGAACGCCGAAGTGTCACCAGCACCACAGATAGCGCGGACACTGACAGTGTAGACCGTACTGGAACTAAGTCCATTGAAGGTATAGCTAGGAGTGGTCACATCGCCGACATATACTCCATCGAACCATACTTCCCACTGACTGGACACGGGGTCAGTCCAGTTGACGGTGATGCTGGTCTCAGTGACACTGGTCGCCACAAGGTTGGAAGGAGTGATACAGGAAGGACAGGGGTTGGTGGAAGTAGCAATGATGGCACCGTCGCTATAGGTATCGAGACCGACACCAGATACGAGAGCGGCACCGCCACCATCAAAGATAGTGACACTGGCCTCGTATGCAAAGTTACCACTGTGGTAACGGAATTCGACGGGAGCCGAAGAGCAGACGGAGATATTGGCGGTTCCGGTGCTTCCAGTGCTAATGGTGGCATTGCCGACCTGTACTCCGGCCTGGTAGACATAGATGGCGTTGCCGTTCCATCCGTCACCATAACTGTCGACCATCTGGATGGTGACATTGCAGGTTACGGTGTCGCACCCGGTGGATGCGCTGCCAGCATCACGCCAACTGGAGGCGGCGGTGCCGCAGAGGGCTCGCACCCAGAAGAAATACTGGGTCATCGGGTCGAGACCGAGGATGGTGGCGGCAGTATCGCTGACAGTGACAGTCTGTAGCGAACTGTCGGTGACATCGTTCACGGTGGCATAACCCACCTCATAGCTGCCAGCCGAAGTGGAAGTCCAATGGAGGTTGACGTCGGAGCCGGAGACGCTGTCGACCACCGCAGCCGCAGGACGCTGGCATCCGGTGTTGTAGGCCACACTGAAGTCATCCATCATCAGAGTGTAACTTCCAGTGGCGGTAACGCGGAGGGCAATACGGTTGCCGGTACCGGTATAGTTGCTGAAAACGACATCGTATTCATGGTACGAACCGTGCCAGTTGCCGCCGCTGCCGACAATAAGGTTATCGATAGTATCTACGGGCACAAAGGTATTGCCTTCCATCACACCAGCCTCGAGAGTGAAGTTGTGGTTCATCAGCGAGGCGTAGAAGGTGAGCATCAGCGAACTGATACTGTCCATTACCGGCAGTGCAGCCACTTCGGTATGACCCGCATTGCTCTCGAACTCGAAATATCCGTTGCCGCTGAGAGCATTACTATGATTGTAGATCGAGGGGAAGATACCAGAGCCGCTGGTGCCGGTCTGGATGGCCATCCAGCAGTTGGGAAGGTCGCCCCTCGAGAAACCTTCAAAGCCCGTCGAGTAGGGTACCGATGTGATGCCGCAGTTGGTGTGGACCGAGACAACGGTGTTCAGGGTGTCGGTGCAGAGCGAGCCGACGACGATGGAATATTCGGTGTTGGAATTGAGCCCGGTGAAGGTGTAGAACGTGTCGGTAACGGCACCTGAAGCATAGGTATAGTTGGCGGCACCGTCGACTTTTATGCCGACCAGCCAGCTGTTCTCAATTCCTACGGAAGTCCAATGCAGGCTGACAGCGTCCTCAGCAATGGAATCAACCACCACTATCGGGGCGAAGCAGGTGGGCACGTCGCAGTCGGCCACAAAGCGCACGGCGGGAATGCTGTTGCGCACGGTTCCGTACGAGGGCGAAGCGGGATCGTAGTTGACACCGTCGCTGTAGAACGAAATACCCTGTCCGCTGGCGTTTATCGAGGCCCAGCTGGGGCTGGACTTCCACGAGCCGGTATTGTCGTCGATTGCAATCACGAGGTTGCTATCGCCGTTGTAGAAGAAAACAGAATCGAATGTTATCACTTTCCAGCCTGTTGTAGAAGCGTCGACACTGACATTATGCGCCACACGCGTCATTCCGGAAACCGGAATCCACGAGTACTCTCCGCTGAAGGTAGCTGTCGAGGTATGACCTATGTAGATATCCCAAGTGCGCACATTGCCGCTCGCCGATGCGCTGGTGACGTTGAAAGCAACACCGTGGATACTGTCGATAGCGGGCATCTGGCTGGCGGGATAGATTGCCTGGGAATAGGAGTAGTTGTATAAAGTGTAGGTGGGGATATACTGGTTGGTCGTGTTGTCGCTTTCAATCTCGGAGCACGAAGTGGTCATGAAGCTTATGGTGTTGTTGGCAGCCGTATCGGTCGAACCCAAGACATCGCAGATGTTGCGGAGGGCAGCGGTGTAGCTGTGTCCTGCCTCGAGGCTGGTGAACGTGTAGCTGGTGCCGGTGGTGGTCACGGTGACGGGGGCAACACTGGTGTCGCTATTGTCGGTGAGGGTGATTATGACTTCGGTGCTCGGGAACCCGACACTGGTGTTGTAGTTCCAGTTGACCACCGCAGCGGTATAGTTGATATCACTCATCGTCACACCGGTGAGCTGGGCGCAGGTGAGCTGGGTGGTGAAACTGCCAAAAGGCTTGATATCCAAGCTGTCGCTTCCGCAGTCGGTGCGCACCCAGGCATAGTAGGTGGTCTGCGGCAGAAGACCTGTAACGGCATAGGTAGTATCGGAAACGCCACTCACCTCAGTGGCTCCGGTGAGGCTGTTTGTGGTATTATAATAGATGTTGTAGGATGCGGCCGATGCGCCACCCGAAGTCCAACGCAAGTAGGCGTCATAGGGGCCGACGCTGTCGATGTAAGCATCGTTGGGCTTGTTGCAGCCGTTGTCGATACTCACATTGAAATCGTCGATATAGAGATAATAGCCATTGTTCTGCAAATACTGGATGGCCAGATATTTCACTCCAGCCGGGTAGACAGCCGTGAACTCCTCATAGTTGGTGGTGGGTGTAACCACGCTGCCCCAGGTGAATGCCGACGGGTCGGCGGTGGTGGTGGAGTAGCCGACCTTAAAGTTCTCGGTGTAGCTGTTGATGTATTTCTTATACCAGAACGACAAAAGGATTCCGTCGCTCTCGGTGCCGCCCAGCGGAGGTGTGATGAGGGTCTGCGGCGGGTTTGTATTGTAATAGAAACGGAAACTCCCCGAACCGGTATGACCATTGCTCGACGACTGGCCCGTGCTGGAGGCACATGCCACTTTGCTCCAGCATTCGAGGGCTGCAGCACTCTCGAAACTCTCCAGGAAGGGAACCATCAGCACGCCGCAGGTGGTGCGGAAGTCGCCCGTTACGGGGATACCGTCGCCGGTCGAGCAGTTGGGCGTTACGATGAAATGGTAGTTGCTGCTGGCATCGAGGCTGTTGGCGGTATAGAATGTGTCGGTAACATTGCTCATGCTGACCGTATCGCCGCCGTCTTTCCAATAGGTAACGGTATAGGTGGCGCCCACATTCATATCGTCGACCCACGAGAGGGTTATGCTCTCGCTGTCGGCGGCCGTCAACGTGAGGTTGCTCAACGGGTAGCAGCCGTTATCCTCGCTGACCGTGAGGTCGTCGAGCATCAGAGTGTAGCTGCCGCTAGCGGTTACACGCATAGCCATCCGCTCGCCGCTGCCATAGTATTCGTTGAAATAGACGGTATACTCGTGGTACGACCCATGCCAGTTACCGCCGCTGCCCACGATGAGGTTGTCGACGGTGTCGACCGGAACAAAGAGGGAATCCTCCATCACACCAACTTCGAGCACAAAGTTGTGGTTCATCAGCGAAGCCCAGAAAGTCAGCTTCAGGCTACTGATGTTCTGCATCAGCGGGAGGGCGGCTATCTCGGTTTGTCCGGAGTTGCTCTCAAACTCGAAATAGACGCTGCCGGTACGGGAGTTGCTCCATACATAAGCCGAAGGGAATGTACCCGAGCCGCTGGAACCGGTCTGGATTTGCTGCCAGCAGGAAGGCAACTGACCAGTAGAAAGGCCCTCGAAACCTGTGGTATACGGCACCGAAGTGTAGTCGGTGCAGCCACCTTGCGCCATTGCCGACGACGACAACGCCATTATGGCGGTTAAGGCCATGAAACATAGAATCTTCTTCATATCAATTGTGTTTTTATTAATTATTCTGAAATTGCAAAAGTACAAACATTTTGTGAATAGCCAAAATATATTTTCATAATATTCCAAAATACCACCTAGAACGCTGATAATCCAACAGTTACGGCCAAACTACCATAGTCGCTGATTCTCAGCATCTTCACCCCATTAAGTCCGTATTAAGTCCGTCCTAACTCCGACCCAACTCCGAGTCGAATCGGAGAACGGTCGGTGTTCTATCGGCGTTGATACGATGAAAGTATGGTGGGATAGTCGATTGATGCAAGATATTCGAAGGCGCCTTCTGTGCGCAGAAGGTCGTCGGGAGCATGAGCGTCGGTACCCACAAGCACAGGTATCCTCCACTGTTTCATAGCTTTGAGCAACCTGCGCGAAGGATAGAAGTCGGGATGTCGCCCTTTATAGATACCTCTAGTGTTGACTTCGCAGATAAGGTCCAACTCGTGGATAAGGCTCATAGTCTCCAATGCCAACTCTTCGTACCACGATTCATCCTCCTTGAAATAGCGGCTGCGGTTGTGCATCGCTATCTTGTCGGGATGGCCGACGATGGTGGGTCGGTTGCGGACGAGCATCTCGTTCTGCTGGTGGAAGTAGGCACGCACGCCGCTACGAATATCGCCGCCATAGTGCTTCATAAGACCCTCGTCGTAGGTCTCGTAGCGACTTCCGTCGATCATCCAGAGGTCGTTTCCGTCCTTCGGGACGACACCTTGCGGCGGGATGAGGTGGACGCTGCCGATGGTATACTCCAATCCGCCTTTCTCAATCAGAGGGGTGAAGTCCTCAAGCATCCCGGGGATATAGTCGATCTCAAGTCCCAGCGAGATATCGATGCGACCTTTGTATTCCTCCTTGAGGGCTCGCACCTCGTTGCAGTATCCCTCATAGTCGGTAATAGAGAAGGTATTTTCGAACGGAAGCGGACAATGGCCGCTAAACCCCAATACGGTAAATCCGTGAGCGACTGCGAAGTCGACCATCTCGCGTAGCGAAGCCTTTCCGTCGCAGTAGTTCGAATGGGTGTGGAAATTGGTCCTAAAAAGCATAAACCACGCTGAGTGAGAGGCGGAGATTTCCGACTGGCTTTTGATAGCCGGCATAGGTGTATTCGGCTTCGCCGATGAAGGAGAGTCCGTTGAGGGTAGTATAGGTCAAACGAGGTTGCACACGCCAGAGGTAGTCGAGATTGTAACCGCGACCGAGGACAGCCGTTGTGCTATATGTTGCAAGAACCGGCCCTTCGTCCTGCTTTTGTGCATATCCGAGGAAGATTCCGGGTCGCCAATGTCCACGATTGCGTTCCAGATCGAGCCATACAGTGTTGAAGGTCCAATCACGGAACATAACGTCGTTACCCATCACACTAGTGTAGATAATATATCCACCCATCGAGCAGCCTTCATAGAGGCTGTTGTTCAGGAGGGTTTGGGCCTTGAGGGTGACGCCGCCGAGTTTCAGGCTTCCGAAAACGGAATAGCTCCACGAGGTGTGCAACGTACCGTCGGAGGCCAGTCCTGTGGTGTTCACCACCGGCTGGATGGTCTTTGCATTGACTGCAGCACCAACGAATAGGCCACCCGTACGGTAGCGCAACTGCGCCGTCATCTCGGGTACCATACTGTGGCGGGCGAATTGGGTGGAGGATGTCGGTATTCCGTCGAGCAGACCTTGACTCATATTGTCGAGCTGCCACTGGGCGACACCCACAGCCTCGAAGCCGCTGTGGTGGAACTCATAGCGCACCTGCGGCTGACGGGCGTAGCAATGGAACGGGGCACCCATGTTGAGCGGGTTGGTCATCGGCATAATCTCATGGACAACCATTGCGTACCAGTACTGACCCATCAGCAGGCGGTGGTGCTCCCAGTTAAGGTCGATATATGCATGCCGGAGGCGCAGGTTGTCGATGGTAGCGTTAGTGGCGCCGGTAAAGTCGCCCTCGATATAGGCACTCGCTTTTGCACCAAGCATTTCGGGGCCGTTGATGCGCAGCCCCAGACGGGCGGTGATAGCCAGCATATCGGCCTGCCAGCCGTCGTTGATATCGCGCCCCAAACTATCCAGAATCACAGGCTTGGGATAGAAAAGCATCATATCCTCGCGGCCTCCCACCACCGAGCGGCTGTCGGCGTAATAGTGGGGGTTCACGAAACCGTGAAAGTCGAAGCTGAAACTCTGTGCTTCAGCTTGGTAAACTAAAAGGAATAAACTAAAAACTAAAAGGGCAAAACGTTTCATTTTAGTTTTTACCTTTTATTTTTTACTTTTCGAGCCTCCGGCGAGAGCAAGAATCAATCCCAGAGCGACACCCAGTAGGGCGGCGAAGAGCACCTGGAAGGTGGGCGGCAGGATGAAGGTGATGGTGTGTGCCGGGAACCAGAAGAGAGGTATCGTCTTCTTGATGACCACGTTCCACTGCACATCCCAGTTGATTTTCTCGCGGAAAATCTCACGCATCTTTATCGGACGGAAGAGACCTGCCACCGTACCGCCGTTCTCGAGGATATGGATGTCGGTACATTTGTGGAAGGTCATCATCACCGGTGCGAAGATGCTGTTCATCAGCACACTCACAGCAAAGGCGATACCGAGTTTGCCCCAGGTGAGTTCCGATGCCTTGAAGATGGCGGCATAGGCGGCACCGTGGCCGGCATTTCCAGTCAGTGCATCAGCCACCGAGCCGAGGAACGCCGGCGTACCAGTCTTAAAGATGACCATCGCCATTGCGATAGCCATACCCAGGAATCCCCACACAATCATGCGCGGCAGCACCCCGAAGCCCTTCTCGCTGTAGACACCCTTGCGGATGCGCAGGGCCAGCATCTCGCCCAAAGTGGCGAGGATGGCGAACTTGAAGAAGGCCATGATGTAGGGATGCGCGGCGGTGGCGCGACAGAACCAGTCGAAGAACCCCGTGGCGGGGATGAAGAACGGCGTCAGCACAACAATGACGCACAGAATCAATATCCAATCAGCTTTTTTCATAACTCTACGGAATGTGCGTTAATATCAGGATTCACACGCTTCACCATACCCTGGAGTGCGGTACCGGGGCCGACCTCGATAAACTCATCGGCACCGTCGGCAAGCATGTTCTGCACCGTGGCGGTCCAGCGCACCGGCGAGGTGAGCTGCATCAGCAGGTTCTTCTTAATCTCGGCGGGGTCGCTATGCGGCAGCGCGTCGACATTCTGGTAGCAGGGGCAAACGGGCTTGCTGAAGGAAGTCTTTTCAATGGCTTCGGCCAATTCGACTCGTGCTGGTTCCATCAGCGGGCTGTGGAACGCACCACCTACGGCCAGCGGCAACGCTTTGCCCTTCACCTCCTTGACCTTGGCACAGGCAGCGGCCACACCCTCGTTGGTACCGCTGATGACCAGCTGACCAGGGCAGTTGTAGTTGGCAGGCACCACCACCTCACCCTCGACTGAGGCACAAATCTCCTCAACCGTCTTGTCGTCGAGCTTCAGCACGGCAGCCATAGTTGAAGGAGTCTTCTCGCAGCAGCGCTGCATAGCATTGGCACGGGCTATTACCAGACGCAGACCGTCCTCGAAGCTCATGGCGCCGGCGGCCACCAAGGCCGAGAACTCGCCCAGCGAATGGCCACCAACCATATCGGGGCGGAAGGCCTCGCCCATATATTTTGCTAGAATCACCGAATGGAGGAATATCGCTGGCTGAGTCACCTTGGTCTGCTTCAGGTCCTCAGGCGTACCGGCAAACATCAGGTCGGTAATGCGGAAACCGATAATCTCGTTGGCGCGCTCGAACATGGCGCGGCATTCGGCATTGCCCTCATAGAGGTCCTTGCCCATACCCACAAACTGGGCTCCCTGTCCGGGGAAAACGTATGCTTTCATGTGTTGGATGTTGTTTCTTGTCTTTTTTAATATAAATTTAGATAATAACGTGGCGGCAACATCAATTATTGTGCCGCACACCCAAAATAACATTAAGCATTGATTATCAATGTTATATAATGTTAAAATTCACATAACTCGCAGATTATCAACGGCTAGTACCCACCTTCGCCTGATCAACGCCTGATCAACGCCTGACCAACGCCTGCCTTCCAAAATGCCACTTTTTTGTTAAAAATTTAGACCGACAAAAAAAGATGGTCATCTTTGTGGGTAACCATCTTTTTAATAACTGCGGCGGCGGATGAAGACTATGGAAAGGGCTACTTGAGCCAAGGCCATGAAACTCTGGGCCGTAAGCGAAGCCCACGCCGAGCCGACGGCACCCATCCGGGGGATAAGCAACAGATTGACCGCCACATTTATCACCAACGTGATACCGGCACAGATATTGAGCTGCCGCAGGCGGCCGGCGGCGGTGAGTAGCGTACCGAAAATATATGTAAGGCAAATCGGTATGATACCGAAGATTATCACCCTGAAGACAGGTACATAGGGGGCAAAATGCTCATGGTAACGCCACTGCATCAGCGGTTCGGCGAAGAGGCATCCCAGCACCGCCACCCCCACTGCGAAAAGCATCATCGGCCAGAAGACCAGACGCACCACCTTCGGCAACTGAGCCTTTGAGTCCAAAAGTCTACGAGCCGAAGAGTCGTCAGAATCACTCGTTGGCTTGTTGACTTGCAGACTTGTTGACTTACACAACTTCGAGAAGACTGGCAGCAAGGGCACACTTACGAGGTAGGCCACCATGGTGAGTGCGTCGAGCAGGCGGAAAGCGCCGGCGTAGACACCTGCATCGGCATCGCCGGCCAGACGGCGCAGCAGTATCGGGTCGATACGGTTGTACGAGGCCATAAGCAGCACCAACAGGGCAAACGGTGCGCTCTTGCGCAGGATGACGAGGAAGAAGCGCCAATCCCACCTCAGGCGGCGGAAACGCACCTTACGGGCGATGACGGCGAAAGCCAGCAGCGCCGTGAGGCCGTAGGCGGCCAGCTGGGCGTAGACAAACCAATAGATGTTGAACCTCTCGCGTAGCGGACTCCAAAGCAGGAAACCGCAGATGACAATCATCAGCAGGCGGTCGAGCACCGAGAAAAGGCTGTCCCACCGGAAGAGGAGCAGCCCCTCGAAGTTGCTGCGGAGATAGAGTATCAGCGAGTTGAGGAACTGGCAGAGTGTCAGAAGGACCAGCAGGCGGAACTCGTCGCTGCCGTAACCCATCAGCAGCCCTGCGGTGAAGGTCACCACCAGATAGAACGCCAGCAGGCAGATTTTGATACCGAGGATGCCGCTGAGGTGCTTGGTGATAAGCTGCGGATGCTGCGCTATGTTGCGGGTGTTGAAGTTGGTGATGCCTAGGTCAAGCAGTATGTTGAAGATATAGCTGAAGCTGAACAGTGCGGCATAGAACCCGTAGACCTTGTCGCCTACGGCGTTCTGAACTTCGACCTCGATGCCGAGAATCCAGAACGGCTTGACCAGCAGGTTGGCCAGGAGCACCCAGAAGAGCCCCGAGACCAGCTTGCGCTGAATACCGCCCTGTCCGAAGTCAATCCTCATCGCTTTCAGCTTTACGCTTTACGCTCTCAACCTTCCATTCCTCCTCCATCTCCCAACGTTCGCGGAGTTGGAGGGTCTTCTCGAACATAATCCACTCCTCGGGCTGGCGGCGCAGCGAAAAGTCGCCCACGGTCCAGCGGCCGTTCGAATCGGCGTCGACCACGGCCCGCAGGCGGTAGTCGCCGGCGGCGATATGGTCGTACCGCAGATAACCCGACTCCACAATGGTGCGGACCTTCACTACGGTATCTTTCGCGTCGAGCAACTCAAGCACTAGCGGGCTTCCGGTAAGATTTTCAACTTTCAAGGTAAGTATGGCAAAATCTTTCGGCTTAAGTGAGAAGCGAAGACTATCGCTGGAGGTGCCATAGATGTCGGTGAACATGGCGGCAGGAATGAATATGGAGTAATCCTCGTCGGCTTTGACCGAAGCTAGAATCCTGGCGTGCAGGCCAGTACTGTCCACCTCGGCGCGGCAACGGCTGACCGAGCTGTCCTTGAGGTACATCACCTCAATCTCCATGCTGTCGGCCACGGCCTTGATGGGATTGGTAAACGAAAGGTAGAGCTGGTCGTGCCAAGCCGACTGGCCGGTGCAGAGACTCTGCATCAACGGAGGCTTATGCTGCTGGCCAATCCCACGTTTCGGACGGCGGTAGCGGAGTTTGAGGGTATCCTGCAGACCTTCGTCGGAGAGGATGATAACAGTAGAGTCGCACTTGGGGTTGAGGCACCAGAGCGAGAGAGTGTCGCCCTTCGCATTCAGCCGTTGCTCCACAGCCTCGCCGCTGACGGCGGGATGCAGCATAGGCGCTGCGGTGACGATGATGATACGGCCGGCCGACGGCATCTCACTCTTTACTACCCTCTGACGCCGTACTTCGGGCACCGAGAGACGCAGGGCGGCCATCTGGCTGCTGTCCACGCTGTCGCTAGCCGTGAACTCCTGTTCCAGCCAAGCCACCGGCTCGTCGGAGCCCACTTTCAGGTCGCGGTTCTTGTCCTCGAGGGCCACCAGACGGTAGTTCCCGGCGGGAATATAATGGAAGGCGAACCGGCCATCCTTGTCGGCCCGCGTGACACGGCTGGGCACCGTGTCGTCGCCACTGTAGGCCATCACTGTGACGGTCTCCTTCCAAGGCTTGCCGCCACGGGCATCCACCACCCTGCCGGCAAGCATAAGGCTGTCCATCACATTGCCGGTAGAGAAGACATATTCGAAACTGGGCAGCAGGTTGCCCTCGGTGAAATCGGCTATGGCATCCTTGAACTGGAAGAGGTAAGTGGTGCCGGGCTGGAGTGTGTCCTTAATCTTGACAAGCACCCCCTTGCCCTTGGTGGTGAACTCGGGCTTATGCGTCAGAGGCGGCGAGACTATCACGTTCTGCTCTGCATTCTTGAGCACCACATATTCGTCAAACTGGATGTAGAACTGGCGCTCACCGAAGTTGCGGCTTTCGTTGGCCGGCGTGGTACCAAGGGAAACTGGCGGTTTCGTATCCTTCGGGCCACCCGAAGGATAGCCCTGCCGGGCACAAGATGAAATAGCGCAAATAAAAAGTAAAACGTAAAAACTAAAAATTAGTTTAGCGATATTCCTGAGAATGGCATTCATAACTTCTTTTTAGCTTTTAGTTTTTTACCTTTTAGTTTATCCGAACAGTTCGTGGATTTCGTTGCTCAGCGCCTCGAGGGCGTCGTCGCAGGGCGAATGCTGGGCCGCCGAGGCAAAGACGGTGGCGGCCAGGCGCGTGGGGTCGGTCTCGTCGGGTAGACTCACGGCTGCGGAATTCACAAGATTAATCATCTCGTCCTTGGCCTCGCGGATACGTGCCCAAAGAGCCGGCGTGAGGTATACCTGCTGCGAGAGGTTATGCTCCCACTCGTCGCGAATGTTCTTGGTCATCACCCCCTGCAGCAACTTGAGGTCCATGCCAGGTTGCCAGCAACGCAGCACCAGACTGCCAGGGGCTATGCGCTCGAGGAAGAGAGCCATGCGCTCGTAGGCCTGTAGGCGTATCGGTGTCACGGCATGCAGCGTCTCGCGCCGCTCGTCCATCTTCATCTGCAGGAGCTGCTGCTTTTGCTGGTTGTCGAAATAACGTTTCACGAGCAGGTAGACCACCCAGCCCGTAAGGGCAACGGCCGCAAGCACGGCCAGCATCAGGATAAGGATAAAAACTACTATTCTCATTGCATAAGTTGATTTACAAGTTGTGTAACTCCCTTGGTGGCCACCTCCTTGATGAACGTCACGGGGCGGCTGACTGGCACCTCCTTCGGGTCGACCACATAGCAAGGCACACCATGCTGCACGTAATGAATCAATCCTGCGGCGGGATAGACGGCCATCGACGTTCCGACCACGATAAAGATATCGGCCTCCTCGCAGAGGGCAGCGGCAGGCTCAATATTGGGCACAGCCTCGCCAAACCACACGATATGCGGACGCAACTGGGTACCGTCAGGGGCGAGGTCGCCAAGTTTGATATCCTTGTCTCCCACCTCGACAATGAGGTCGGGATTGCGGTCACTGCGGCCCTTGGTCAGCTCGCCGTGAAGGTGGAGGACATTGGTTGAGCCTGCACGTTCATGCAGGTCGTCGATATTCTGGGTGACAATACGCACATCGTACTTCTCCTCCAGGCGTACCAACTGGCGATGGGCTTCGTTGGGCTGAGCCTTGAAGAGTTGGCGACGACGTTCATTGTAGAAATTGAGCACCAGTTCGGGATTGCGCTCATAGGCTTCGTGGGTAGCCACATCCTCAACGCGGTAGTGCTCCCAAAGGCCGTCGGAGTCGCGGAAAGTCGAGATACCGCTCTCCGCACTGATACCAGCCCCTGTCAATACAACTATCTTTTTCATAACATTATCATTAACGGCACTATATGCAATATATTGTGCTACAGGAATTAATTATTTCAACGGAGTGAGGGTGGTACGGCGGTTCTTGGCGCGCCCCTCGGGGGTGTCGTTGGTGGCTACCGGACGGCTCTCGCCGTAACCGCGATAGGTCAGGCGGTCGGCCGCCACACCCCTCTTTATCAAGTAGTCATACACTGCCTTTGCTCGGCGTTCCGAGAGCACCTGATTGTCCTGATCAGTGCCCACGGCATCGGTATGTCCACCTACCTCAAGGCGCAGATTCGGGTGGCGGTTGAGGGCTTCCGCCAAGCGGTCGAGCTCGGCGAGCGAGGCCTCGTAGAGTTCGGCACTGGCGGTATGGAAGAAGATGTTCTTGAGTGTCACCGTGTCACCCAGAGTGAGGAGGTTCTCAGCCTGACGCACCGGATCAATGAACGTGATGCGCTCCGGACGCGAGGGGGCGGGCATAACGAAGCTGTAGAGGTCCTGCTGGCCGTAGCCGTCAGGCCGGTCACTGCTGAACAACGCCGTGCGGCCGTCGGGAGCCACGATGAGGTTGTTCTCGTCGCCGGGGGTGTTGATGGGATATCCCAGATTGACGGGCTTGCCCCAGGTGCTGTCACTCGTGCGCTTCACCATAAAGAGGTCGCTGCCGCCCATACCCAGATGACCGTTCGAGGCGAAATAGAGAGTCTTGTCGTCAAAATGGATATACGGGGCTGTCTCGTCGCCTTTGGTATTCACCGTCGGCCCCATATTCCGGGGTTCACTCCAACGGCCCTCTTCGAGGGTGCAGTACCAGATGTCAGTACCGCCGTAACCACCTTTGCGGTTGGAAGCGAAATAAAGGGTGTAGCCGTCGATAGAGAGAGATGGAAACGATTCCCAATAGACAGAGTTCACAGGTGCGCCAAGATTGCGGGGATTGCCCCAGCGGTCGCCTTGCCGCACACTCATATACAAGTCGCATCCCGTAGGTTCGTTGTTACGGCCACAGCCAGTGAAGATGACGATGCGGCCGTCGTGCGAGATGGTCTGTGCCCCCTCGTTGCCGTGGCTATTGAGTGGTTCGGGCATCCGCTCGGCGGGGCCGAACACTAGCTCCATGGTGTCGTAGAGCGAGATATAGAAGTCCTCCTCCTGCGGCAGGCCGCGTTGGGTCATAGCATTGCGGGGCGAACGGCGGGTAAATACCAGAGTGCGGTAGTCGGCCGTCAGGGCTGGAAGGTATTCGTCATCGGCAGTGTTGATGTTAGGGCCAAGATTGATAGGGTGGTACGGCACAGGGTTCTCCACCGCATGCTGGCGCCACTCGGCGGTGCGTATGCCGTCGCGGGCCTCCTGCATCCAGCGGGAACTTGTGGGATTGAGATCAAGGCAATGCTGGTAGCAGTCGCGCGCCGTCGGATACTGCTGCAGCGCCATATGCTGGTTGCCCAGCAGCAGCCAGGCTTCAGCGTAGCTTGGGTCGATGTCGACTGCCTTGTGCAGCAGCTTGATAGCCTCTTCGTACTGCCCTACTATCGACTTCTCCACCGCCTGCTCGAACAGAGGCTCGCTCTTCTTCGTCTGCCCCACCGCCACCAGTGGCAACAGCAACAATAGGATTGCCAAATATTTTTTCATAACAAAATAATAACGAAACAATAATGTTTTTATTGTTCCGCATGCAAGTACGCAAAAAGTGCCTCTCACATGGTGTATTTTTTATCTTTTTCGACATACTTTTTATTAAAAATACGCAAAATATCTTTGAGTATAGTATTTCTATATAGCTAAATAACAAACTGTTATAAAATATTTTCTAATAAAATTTGGTTTATATCATAAACTTGTTTATTTTTGCACCGTCAATTTGAAACACAAAAAGTAACAACAATGGAAGGAAATGCAAATCTCACTGCGGAACGCAGTCTTGAAATTATCACCGAACAAATAGAGCGTAGTAGGATTGTCGTAGCAAAGGACACAGGGCAATTGCTCTACCTGTCGGGTCTGGCAACAATGGGAACAGCCATCATAGTGGCTCTCGTCAACGGATTGTCAGCTTCGCCTATGGGACAACTTCTGTGGCTTGTCCTTCCCTTCATCATCTGGGGAATTAAGCGTATCCACGACAATAAGCAGGTACAGGCACCCGTTTCTCTTGTAGGCACACTTGTTTGCAAGACATGGTGGAGTTTCGGCTATATCGTCATCGGATTCTACCTCTTTGCGCTTATTTGGAATATCCTAGTGTTGAGATTATACGACAACCTTACAACAGCAACCCAAGCAATGGTGGCAATCACTCCTGTCATCATTCTGCTGATGGGTATGGCAGTTGCCATTACGGGGCATATATTGAAAAGACGTTGGCTGGTATTGTTCGGTATTCTCGGCGGCCTGCTTGTAGCCATTTGTGAGTATTCGGGAATAATCAGAGCAATAATTGTTTATTGTAGTGCATCAGTCAAAACAATAATCGTCTTTAACTTAATCACACCCTGTTTGTCAATATTTCTCTTCTCACTCATCGGCCTTGTTATTCCCGGCTGTATGCTAAAAAAGCAGAACCCATGATGTTCCCTGCATTAGACCCATTACTGCACTCCGAGTTGCGGCTGGCAGTCATCTCATTGCTTATTAGTGTCGACGAAGCCGACTTCACCTATATCAAAGAACTGACGGGAGCCACTTCGGGCAACCTCAGTGTGCAGATTGACAAACTCACCGCCGCAGGCTATATCACGGTGGAAAAAGGCTTCAAAGGCAAGATGCCACGCACCACCTGCCGTATTACTCCCTCGGGGATAGAGGCGTTCAGAGACTATGTCAAAGCATTGAAAAAATACATCTCAGCCAGGAAATAGCCCATGATAATTATTTCTTTAACCACTCCTCCATGGCGGGCAGGCTGTCGGGATTGATATGAGGGGTGTAGAAGTCGGTCTGGACCACTTCGTCGGCCTTTATCCCTTGCGCGTTCTTGTCAATAAAATCTTTCACATCTTTCTCTTGAACATTCATCAGTCTCATGTTGACAGCGTTCTCCTGCCGAATGAATGCGACACAATAGCGACATTGTGACATTTGGCCGTGAATTCTCGACAAGTATTTGCGAAACTGGGCGTCATGCATGAATTTGGATGCCAGGGTCCTGCCGGGGTATGCCTCAGGATTCATTCTAATACGGTTTTCGATTTCATCATTTTCGTCAGTAAAAAACTTCGCGTAGCGCTCTTCAATAAGATTGATGTGGGCGAAGCAGTGGCCCACATTTTCAATGAAAGAAAAGTTGCCTAGGTTTTTCCATGTCTCAATGGAATTGGAGAATATGCTTTCTGCCGACCTGTCATGCGACAGGGTATTGAAGGCCAACACCAAGCTAAGGTACTTGCCTATGGAATCGTATTGGGGGCTGTCTAACGAGTCGATTGGGATGTTGAGCAGATAGGTGGCCAAGGTGTCGTGCCAGGCCAAATCATCGGCGTTTTGTTCCAGGTCCTGAGCGAACTTCTCAATACTGCCCATCACCATCAGGGCGGTGAGCTGACGTTCCTCCTTTTGCTTTTTCAGTGCCAACCACTGGCTGGTGCCGAAAGTGAGGAGGATAGACATAGTGGTGCCGAGGAAGGTGAGCAAGAGCGTCTTCCAGAGTTTCCCTCCTTTGTCTATCTGCGGACTGTCGGGGATGTTGGGTAATTCTTCCATATTGATGTTATTTGTTATAGGCCTTATACGGTTGGGGAGCGATATCTATAGCTTTGTGCAACAGCTTGATGGCTCGTCTCATACTATTTGTTCTTCCACTCCCCGAAGGCGGGCAGGCTGTCGATGTTGAGTTCCGGGGTGATGTACTGCTTCAGTGTCCTTGATTCATTCTTCAGTTTGGCGACGGCCTCATTGTCTTCGACAAACTTCATCAACTCCTCTTCGCTAATGTCCATCATCTCCATGCTTACGCGGTTATGATCCCGCATTTTGTCTGCAAGGTATCGGTAATACGCCGCCTTGATATGCATTCCTTCGAGCAGCTCGCGATATTTCTTATCTCGCATGTATTTGGCTTTCATCGAATTTCCGGGGCGTAGCTCGGGATGGTTCCATATATCATCCGTAACAGCTTCAAATTCCTCAAGATAAGCGTTGTTTTTGTTCTCTATATCCCTCATGTTGTAGAAGCATACCCCTGCCCAGTTGATGAAGTCAAAGTATTTGGCGCTGCTCCATTTTGCCGTATTGTTGATAAACACCGACTCGGCAGTTTTGTCGTAGGTGATACCGCCAGGAGTCCCTATCAACCTGATGTTGCGCTGGAACTCAGGGCTTTCGAACGAATCGACAGGTATATTCAACAGATAGGTGGCCATAGTGTCGTAACTCTCCATTTCCCTGGCCCTCTGATCCAGTTTCTGTGCAAACTTCTCGACGCTGCCCATCACCATCAGCACCGTCATCTTACGGTCTTGCGACTGGCGGTGCTGCGACACCAGCTGGCTAGTACCGAAGGTGAGGAGGATTGACATTGTGGTGCCTAGGAAAGTGAGCAAGAGCGTCTTCCAGACTTTTCCTCCTTTGTCTATATGCGGAACTTCGGGAACTTCAATGAAGTCTTCCATAATGATTTTATTTTGTGGATAGTAAAAGTGGGTAGCGGGTAGCATCTATACACGTGCGCTACCAACTACCCACTACCAACTGTCAACTATTTACTTTACCAGTGCGTAGGTGTCGCTGGCGATGACGTATTCCTCGTCGGTGGTGACCACGACGACGGCCATCTTCGAGTCGGGAGTCGAGAGGATGATATCCTCGCCCATTACGTTGTCGTTCTTCGAGAAGTCGACCTTGATACCGAGGCACTCCATGTTCTCGAGGATAGGACGACGCATGAACCAGGCGTTCTCGCCGATGCCGCCAGTGAAGAGCAGCAGGTCGCAGCCGCCCATCTCGGCCATGTAGCCGCCGATGTAGCGTTTCACACGCTGGGCGAACATATCGAAGGCGTAGGTGGCACGCACATCGCCGGCGTCGCGGCCCGCGCGGATGTCGCGCATGTCCTGCTTGCCGCCGCTGATGCCCACCAGACCGCTCTGCTTGTTGAGGATCTTGGTGATGTCCTTCCAATCCTTACCGTTCTCGACAATCTCTTTCTTGATGATGAACTCGATGACGCCGGGGTCGACATCGCCGGGGCGGGAGCCCATCAGCAGACCCTCCAGCGGGGTCATACCCATGGTGGTGTCGAAACTCTTACCGTGGTCGATGGCGCAGATGGAGGCGCCGCTTCCGAGGTGGCAGGAAATAATCTTGAGGTCGTTCCAATCCTTGCCAATCATCTTGGCGGCCTTCTCGGCAACAAACTTGTGGCTGGTACCGTGGAAACCATAACGGCGGACGCCGTATTTCTCATAGTATTCATACGGCACACCGTAGAGGTAGCTCTTCGGCGGCAGGGTGCTATGGAAGGCAGTGTCGAACACGACGGCCTGCGGCACGTTGGGCAGCACCTCGCGCATGGCGTAGATACCGGCCAGGTTGCCAGGGGTGTGGAGCGGAGCCAGCGGGGTGAGGGCCTTAATCTTTTCAATCACCTCGTCGGTGACCAGCACACTGTGGTCGAACGATTCGCCACCATGGGCCACGCGGTTTCCGACGGCACCAATCTCGTTGAAGTCCTTGATGACACCCATCTTGGGGTCGATAAGGGCGTTGAGGACTATCTTTATACCGGCGGTATGGTCGGGGATAGGCACCTGCTCGTAGTGCTTCTGACCGTTCCACTTGTGGGTGAACTCACCCATTTCCAATCCGATACGCTCCAGCAGGCCCTTGGCCATCACCTGGGCGTTGTTTGCCATGTCGACCAGCTGGTACTTGATCGACGAACTTCCGCAGTTGAGAACTAATATTTTCATAAGGTTGAATAATTATTACTTGATGAATTTGAAGTCTTTGCCAAGGTAGTAGGCCTGGTCGCCGAGGCTCTCCTCGATGCGCATCAGCTGGTTGTACTTGCAGATACGGTCGGTGCGCGAGGCGGAACCGGTCTTGATCAGGCCGGCGTTCATGGCTACCACGAGGTCGGCGATGGTGGTGTCCTCGGTCTCACCCGAACGGTGGCTGATGATGGCAGTGTACTTGTTGCGCATGGCCAGGTTGACGGCGTCGATGGTCTCGGTGAGTGTACCGATCTGATTGAGTTTGATGAGGATGGAGTTGGCCACCTGCTTGTCGAGGCCCATCTTGAGGCGCTGGACATTGGTAACGAAGAGGTCGTCGCCCACCAGCTGGCAGCGGTCGCCGATAGCGTCAGTATGGAGGCGCCAGCCATCCCAGTCATCCTCAGCCATACCGTCCTCGATCGAGATAATCGGGTAGCGGCTCACCCAGTCGGCCCAGAAGTCGCTCATCTGGGCGGGGGTCAGTTTGTCGCCCGTGCTCCATTTGAGTTCGTACATATTCTCGTCAGCATTGTAGAACTCACTGGCGGCGGCGTCGAGGGCGATAAATACGTCTTCACCGGGGCGGTAGCCGGCTTTCTCGATGGCCTGAAGGATGCACATAAGGGCCTCCTCATTGCTTCCGAGGTTGGGGGCGAAGCCACCCTCATCACCTACGTTGGTGCTCAAGCCCTTGCTTTTCAGCACAGCGCGGAGGTTGTGGAACACTTCGGCACCCATACGCAGGGCCTCGCTGAAGGTCGGGGCACCCACGGGCATAATCATAAACTCCTGGAAATCGATGCTGTTGTCGGCATGCGAACCTCCGTTGAGGATGTTCATCATGGGGATGGGGAGGGTATGTCCGCCCACACCGCCGAGATAACGGTACAGCTCCTGGCCGGTCTCCTGAGCGGCAGCCTTGGCACAGGCCAGGCTCACGCCGAGGATAGCGTTGGCTCCCAGACGGCTCTTGTTCTCGGTACCGTCCAGTTCTATCATCTTCTGGTCGATGGATTTCTGCTCACTGACGAACATGCCCTGCAGCTCTTCGCTGAGGACGGTATTAACGTTGTTCACAGCCTTCATCACACTCTTGCCCAAAAACTGGCTCTTGTCGCCGTCGCGAAGCTCGCATGCCTCGTGGACACCGGTGGACGCACCGCTCGGAACGGCGGCGCGACCCATGGCACCCTGGTCGGTATAGACGTCGACTTCCACTGTGGGATTGCCGCGACTGTCGAGGATCTGACGGCCCCTGATTCCTATAATCTGACTCATAATCTAATTGTTATTTAATTTGTTATACATTTTTAACATAAAATCAAGGGTGCAAAAATACGAAAAAAAGCTCACGCAGCAAAAAAAATTTACGCCCGTCGGAACAAATCGCCACCCCTAACTCACCCCCGACGGACATCTTTTTATCGGTTTAAAATATCCGCCGCCCCGCCAAAATGGCATGTTAAACGCAAATATTCATCTGACTGATTTTCAGAGTAATACAATGTTAAAATTTACACAACTCACAGATTATCAATGCCCAATACCCACCTTCGCCTGATCAACGCCTGATCAACGCCTGACCAACGCCTGCCTTTCTCCCCCTCCTGAATCACACACTGAATAAAAGTTAAAAATTGTTAAAATTACCCCTGCCGTGTATACTTTTCACGATTTCGCGGTTATTTGTATTGTAGGAAAATAATTCAAACTGTAAAACAGAACCTACAAAACGTGAACACCATGGCAAAAACCACCACATTCAGAATGTTGACCCTAGTAGTCGCGCTGGCTACGGCTCTCGCGGCACAGGCCCAGACGTCCACCGTCCTCACCCTGCCCTATTCATGCGGATTCGACTCCACCGACCTCGCCATATTGGGCTGGACGACCATCGACTACAATAACGACGGCCACACGTGGAGCACCAATCCCTACGGCACCTCCGGCATCCCGGCGCACAACAGCAGCGCCCACTTCGTCGGCTCGTCGTCGTGGGTGGGTGGTTCGAATGGCGACATCACGCCCGACGACTTCCTCGTAAGCCCCCGCATAGCGTTGACCGGCAGCGCCGTGCTCAGCTGGTGGCACCGCGTGGCCGCATCGGGCTACCCGGCCGACCACTACTCTGTCTATGTCTCCACAACCGGCAACACGGCGGCCGACTTCCTGGCTACCACGCCGATATTCAACTGCACACCCAACAGCAACGACTACAACATTTGGAACCAGCAGATGGTAGACCTCTCAGCCTACGTGGGCGACACAGTATATATCGCCTTCCGCCACCACAACTGCTTCGGTCAATTCGCAATACTGATCGACGACCTGGAGGTGGCCCCCTTCACCTCACCTTGGGCGGTGAATGACACCATGCCGTGGGGTACCAACTTCGACACTCCCGACACCGGCTGGACCTTTATCGGCCGCGTCAACGGCTGGTATATCGGTGCTCCGGGTGCCTTGAACGGCAGTGGCGGCATGTATGTGAGCGGCAACGGCGGTGCCACCAACAGTTACGACCGCACCAGCTGGAACAACCGTTTCCATTGGGCTGTGCGCCCCGTGCACTTCAGCGACAGCGGCGACTTCCGCGTGGACTACGACTGGAAATGCAACGGATACTACCAAAGCTACACCTACAACAACCAAACCACCTATACCTATTATGACTATGTGCGAGTGATGCTGGCCCCCGTCACCGCCGAACTCGACACTGTATACTTTTTCGGCTATGGTATCTCAACCTATACCAACAACCTTCTGCCCAACGGATGGATAAGCCTCTCCGACACGGGTGGCAACCACCTACTGGCATGCGAAGCCAACTGGACCCACCACGCACAGAACTTCCACGTGCCGGTCGCCGGCGACTACCTGCTGCTCATCCTCTCCGCCAATGGCAACTCAAGCACTGTCTATGATGTAACACCGGCAATCGACAACTTCAACCTCGCCACCCTCACCTGCCCGAATAGTGTCGACACTATCCGCCTCACGGCCAACAGCAACCAGGGGCTGACCGTCAACTGGCACGACAGCCAGGCTTCGCAATGGGCTGTATATGTGAACGATTCGCTCTACGGCACCACTACCGACACCAGCTATTACTTGGCCGGTGCATCCTGGAACGCCGCCACTTGCAACGTGAGACCACGTATCGCCGTCAGCCCCATCTGCTCGGCCGGCGACACCGCCCTGCCAGTCAATATTGTAGCCAAATGGGATAGCAACCCTGGCTACATCAGTACCGTAAGCTGCAGCCCCTTCACGTTGCCCTACAACGAGAACTTCGACACATACCTCGACAATGACGACGAATTCTTTGGATGGTATTACTTTGGAGGAGTTGCCCAATACACTGAGAACCAGCAAAGCCACAGCGGCCCGATGTCGCTCAATATGCGAGCTTATAATTTGCCCTACAACCCGAGCCAGATATTCGTCACTCCGCAGATGGACGCCCCCGGCAACCGGCTGATAATATCCTTCTGGGTCAAACTGCCAGCCTATAGCGGTGCCGCCACCGACACCATCTTCCAGGCCGGAGTGCTCTTCGACCGCGATACGATGGACTATGCCCATGTGACGCAAAACAACACCCCCATGATTACCCTCCGCGGTAGCGACGCCGACGGTCTTTGGCACCAGTTTCTGTTCTCTACCGAAGGGCTTGACACCACTTCAGCCAGCATTACCTTCTCAGTTTTGCCAAACAGCACATCGTATTACGAATGCTACATCGACGATATCGAGGTGACGCTGCTGATGAAAGACTCGGTGCCGCCGGTGGTGGCTATCGCCGGACCCGTCAGCGCCATTGCCGATGTCGACACCGTCCGCTTCAGCGCCACCTTGCTTAACGGCGACACAACAGGCCTGACTTACAGCTGGCACTCCTCGCTGCTCAACCAGTCGTCGGCAGCCGGCAACCAGTGGGCGCTGATCTACAACGTCGTGGGTATCGACACCATCACCCTCGTCGCCACCAACGCCTTCGGCAGCGACACCGCAACGCATTTTGTCACCGTCGGCGACAACCTGAATGTCGGCATCCGAGGCGCTTCGACCGCCTACGTCGGCGACACAATGCACTACAGCATCATCCTCGCCGGCGACACCACCGGCCTCGCTTACAGCTGGCACAGCACCTTGTTGGATAGCACCATAGTTACCTCTGGCCCCGCAGTCACAATAGTATATACTGCCACCGGTACCGACACCCTGGCCCTCACTGTCGTCAACGTCCACGGTCCGCATGAGGCCACTCTCATCATCGACGTGCAGTCGCGCCACGTCATCGCCACCTTCCCCTACAGCGAGGACTTCGAAGGCTATCAGTATCAGATTGAGAACCGCCTGGCGAGCTGGATAATCCGCACCCCCGTTGGCCGGATCGACAACGAATGGCGGCGCTCCAACGGCGGCAACAACGACGATGGCGGCTACTACTGCATGTACTCCAACGGCAATAGCACCAACCAAGCCTACAGCGCCTGGCTCATCACCCCCGCCATCGAGCTGCCCCAGTTCGGCGACAGCATCACCTTCAGCTTCGCGCTGAAGACCCAATACAACGACCACTTCGCCGTGCTCCTCAGCCCTACGGGCGACCCCTATTATGACGGCTTCACCGACACACTCTACGCCCTCGTCGGCTACACACCCTACTTAAACCCTTGGGATACCCTTCAATTCTCGCTCGACGCCTATCGCGGCCGCCGTATCCGCATCGCCTTCGTCCACTATAGCGCCGCCGGAAGTATGAGCAACGTCCGTATCGACGACCTCGCAATCACCCTCAATGCACTGCCGACCCACACCGTCAGCGCCGTCAGCGCCGACACGACGATGGGTACCGTCAACGGCGGTGGTGAATACCTCGACAGCAGCGTGGTCACCCTCACCGCCATCCCCTTCGACGGATATGAGTTCCTCCACTGGGACGACGGCGACACCACCAATCCCCGCCAAGTGCTCGTCGTCAGCGACACGCTCTTCACCGCCGTCTTCCAAGCAGTTGAAGACACCGTCAGCATACAACCGAACACTGGACACTCACCACTGCTCACTGTCTACCCCAACCCCTCGCACGGCAATGTGACCGTCAGCGTCAACGAACCGGCTGTGATAACCGTCATCGATATGACGGGTCGCACCGTCCTTCCCCCGACTCACGTCAGTTCCTCATTCCTCATACCTCATTCCTCATTACCCCAGGGGTCCTACTTCCTCCGTTGTAGCAACGCCGCCGGAACTACTGTACGCAAACTGATAGTCCGATAGGCAACCAATACACAATCAACACTCTATGCGCCGCCATCCCGACGGCGCATTTCTTTTTTCTACCTATTTGAAAAAAAATATGTATCTTTGCACTTTCAAAAACAAACAATAAAAAACACCCAATATGAAGTTCAACCGCATTATTGCAGCAGCGTTCCTCGGAGCGGCGATGCTTTTCGCCGACAGCGCCGACGCCTGCACCAATTTCCTGTTCACCAAAGGTGCCACAAAGGACGGTAGCACCATGATCACCTATGCCGCCGACAGCCACACACTCTACGGCGAGCTCTACTACCGCAAGGTGGCCGACTATGCACCCGGCACCATGTTTCAGGTCATCGACTGGGATAGCGGCAAACCCCTTATCATGATTCCGCAGGTAGCCCATACCTACAGCGTGGTGGGCAACATCAACGAGCATCAGCTGGCCATCGGCGAGACCACCTACGGCGGCCGCGAGGAACTGGCCTCCGAAATCGAGGGCGGCATCGACTACGGCAGCTACATCTACCTCACCCTCCAGCGCGCCAAGAACGCCCGTGAGGCCATCCAGGTCCTCGCCGGATTCATGAAGGACTACCCCTACCACAGCGAAGGCGAGAGCTTCAGCATCTGCGACCCCAACGAGGTGTGGATCCTCGAACTCATCGGCAAGCGCGACGGCACCGTGAAGGCCGACCTCGCCAAGAAACTGAAATACAAATACACCGACGGCGCCGTGTGGGTTGCACGCCGCATCCCCGACGGATACGTCAGTGGACACGCCAACCAGGCCCGCATCACCCAGTTTCCCCAGGAGGGCAAATGGAACAAGGCCAAAGGCAAAGGACTCCACAAGGCTATCAGCAGCGCCCACCTCGACTACCTCTTCGAGCCCGAAGTGGAGTGCGTCTATAGCAGCGAAGTGATCACCTACGCCCGCGCTTGCGGCTGGTTCGACGGCAAGGACGCCGACTTCTCCTTTGCCGACACTTACGCCCCGCTCACCTTCAGCGGTATGCGCGGTTGCGACGCCCGCGTCTATGCCATGTTCAACCGCGTGGCTCCCGACATGAAACGCTACGAGAAATATGCCATGGGCGACGCCACTGCCGAGCGGCTCCCCCTCTGGGTGAAACCCGACCACAAGATTGACGTGCGCGAGGCCATGCAACTCATGCGCGACCACTACGAGGGCACCTCGATGGATATGAGCAAAGACCTCGGCGGCGGCCCCTTCAACTGCCCCTACCGCTGGCGCCCCATGGGCTTCGAGCTCGACGGCCACACCTATGTGCATGAGCGCGCCACCTCGACCCAGCAGACCGGCTTCTCCTTCGTCGCACAATGCCGCTCCTGGCTCCCCGACAAGGTGGGCGGCATCATCTGGTTCGGCGTCGACGACACCTATTCCACCGTCTACTGCCCCATGTACTGCGGTATCACCGAAATCCCCTTCTGCTTCCGCGAGGGCAACGGCGACATGCTGACCTACAGCGAGAGCTCCGCCTTCTGGCTCTTCAACCGCGTGAGCAACTTCCTCTACAGCCGCTACAGCGACATGATTGTCGACCTCCAGAAAGTGCAGGACAAGCTTGAGAACACCTACATCCGTGATGTGCAGAAATTCGACGAGCGCGCCAAAGCCAGCGAAGGCGAAGCCCTCACCCGCCAGCTCAACGATTTCTGTGGCCGCCAGGCAGCCAAGATGATGATGGAATGGAAACAACTCGACAACTACCTCCTCGTCAAGTATATGGACGGCAATATCAAGAAAGAGAAGGACGGCAAATTTGAGCGCACCGCCACCGGCCAGGCCGTCTTCCCCAGCCAACCCGCCTACCGCGACGAGTGGTATCGTATGATAGTGCGCGACCACGGCGACGTAATACGCGAGAAATAAACTTATATACACAAAAGAAAATCCTGCAAACCGGACTTTCCGGTTTGCAGGATTTTTGATTAGATGATTTTGAGGACTGATAAGTTGGTATACCAGTTTTCCATGGTATACCGGTATATAGTTTTTTTATTTCTTGGAACTCCCGTACCAGTCGATTCGCCGTGAAGCGGCCATGGCCACGGCCAGCACGGCAAACAAACCCACGCTGCCCACAAGCAAGGCATAACTCTCAATCTGAAGCAAGATATATATGAACGCGTAGAGCACCGCAAGCATACCTCCTATCAACGCCCCCACCTTGCGGCTGCGCATGATGCCACCCATATAGAAGCCGATGAGTGCGGCAGTCATCACCGACGCTATGAGATAGGCCACCAGGAACGAGAGATGCTCTGAGAAGGAGAGCAACAGGGTGTAGAAAAGCATGACGGCAATGCCGATAAGGAGGTACTGCACGGGATGTATCGGCCGCTCGCGGCGCAACTCGACGAAGAAGACCACGGCGAAGGTGAGCAGCACGATAAGGTAGGCATACTTCACGGCCCGCTCGTTCTGGAGGTACTGCTCCACGGGATGGCGCAATTCCACACCGAAATTCGAGTCGTCGGTAGTGTGCCAGGCCGAACGGTCCACCACCTGTGCGAAGTTGCGGTTTATGGCCAGCACACGCCATTGGGCGTCGAAGCCGGTGTCGGCCACGGTACGCTCCACCGGCAGGAAATTGCCGCAGAAGGAGGGGGTGGCGCAGTTGGAGTGCATACTGACAGTAGTAGTGTTGCCCATCGGGGCGAAGTCGATACGGTGCGAGCCGCGTAGCGGCAGGCGAACACGGCAGGCCAAGGTGCCGCCTTCGAGCATCGCACCGAGGTCGGCACGCCACATAATGCGGCTACCCTCGAAGGTCACCTCCTGCACCGCCAAGTCACGCCCATCAACACAAACCGACGGGTTGTCCGTCAACCCTTTGAGCGACGAAAGGTCGACGGCCATCTGCCAACAGTTGCGTTCCAGTTGTGTTCGCTGAGTGGCTGTAAGTGACGGCGGAAGGGTGAACTGGGCATCGAGAACAACCTCGGCATCGTAGACCGTGAAGTCGTAGATACCTCGGCTCAACTCGCGCGTGGCCGCCTCGACGGTGATGTCGAGCCGTTCGGGCAACAGGCTGAACGAAGTGGAGTCCTTGCCGGTATAGACCTTAATGACAGGTCCTTGGACCGTCTGGGCGGAGCCCCATTTCTCGCAGACCTCTTCCTCGGCCGAGGATTCCGTCGAACTACGCTCGTCGATTAGCGAGCGGATGAAGAACCACGGTATCAAGAGAAGAATGCAGAGCATGGCGATTACCAGTAGTTTGATGCCCGTACGTTCACGACGGGATTCGGTACCAAGACCGTTGTTTTCTTGAATGTTTGCTTCCATTGTTTTAATGTTTTTAATTATATTAAAGTACTTTGTATTTCAGAGTATACGAATAAAAAATATATCATTTCTGCTCATTCACAAACTGTTCGAGGGCCGCAAGATGCTCCTTAAAGGCATCACGACCCTTGAGGGTGGCACGGTAGGTGGTGTTGGGCTTGCGGCCAACAAAGCGTTTCTCGCATGCAATATAGCCCAGTTCCTCGAGGGCACGGGCATGTGAGGCAAGATTGCCGTCGGTCAACTCGAGCCACTGCTTGAGGGTACTGAAATCGACCGTGTCATTGACCATCAGCACCGACATGATACCGAGGCGAGCACGGCTCTCGAAAGCCTTGTTCAATCCAATGAGCGACACCTTCATGAGCGGTGCGATTTAATAATAAGGTAGAAACCAAAAAGCACATGCAGAACACCGAACCCGACGGCCCAGAAAAGTAGCGCATGGGTGGCGGTGAAGCAGTCAGCAAGACCAAGCACCAGTTCGGCGTAGCCCAAAAGGCCGAGTGCGGGGTGAGTGAAATGATGGCAGGCGATAAGCGCAAGACCGTAGAAGACGAGCATCATGGAGGAAGTCAGGCCATAATGCCCCTGAAGGACAAGGGCCAGGCAGAGAATTCCGCCCGCGAAGAGGGGAACGCAAAAGGCAACGAGCAGACGCCTCATGGTGGCATCGAAGACGAACGGTATATTTTTTCGACGGGCCATCCAGATTGAAGAGAGGAAAATCGTGAGACCGCATACCACGACCAGCACCAATGATCCAAGAACAGCAATTTGAGTCTTGTGGGCCCAAAGATAGCTCGTATCGCCATAAAGTATTGAACCACTGCCATTAAACAATGTATTTGCCACCCAGGCGGCCACCAGTGCCATAATACCGGCAGCAAGAACGCCACCACCGCTAACTGCCTGGAAACGTGACGAGCGCTCCATCATTGAGCGTATATCCCGAAGGTCTTTAATTGCGTCGTGATTGTCCATGATTTTTAAGTACTTTGCGGTGCAAAGATACAAACTTTTTCTATACCGGCAAAATTATTTTCAAATTTAACATTTGTTAACTTAGAAACAAAACAACCATATCGCTGATATTCAGCAAAATAAAATATTAAAATACGCATAACCACAAGAATACCAGATTATTAAACCCACCTTCGCCTGATCAACGCCTGACCAACGCCTGACCAACGCCTGCCTTTCTCCGACAGGAGGAAGGTAGGTGAACGCGACCGAAGTGGTGCGAACGCCTGCCCTCTACTACCAAATTTTCCGACCATTGGATATGGGAAATAGGCTTTTAACTGATTTTAATAATTAAGTTTATAAAAAAATCGTATCTTTGCACTTTGATTTTTGAGTGATGGGACTGTTTGAAAAGATTATAACCATCTGTAAACGAAAGGAATACAAACCTATCGACGCTGAACCGATGAGTAAATTTCTCATAGTGGGACTTGGTAATGTGGGCTCGGAATACGAGGGCACCCGCCATAACGCGGGCTTTATGGTGGTCGACGCGCTGGCCAAGGAAGCCGGTGTCCGCTGGAGCCTCGAGCGCCACGCCTACCGCACGGAGGTGCGCCACAAAGGCCGCATCCTGGTGCTCATCAAGCCCACCACCTACATGAACCTCAGCGGCAAGGCGGTAAAATACTGGCTGCAAGCCGAAAAGATCGACCTCCAGAGCCTGATGGTGGTGGTGGACGACATAGCCCTCGACCCCGGCATAATTCGTATCAAGAAGCAGGGGGCCGCAGGTGGCCACAACGGACTGTCCGACATCGAGGCTTGCTTGGGTACCCAAGGCTACAACCGGCTGCGTGTGGGGGTGGGCCAAGCTTTCGGCCGCGGACAGCAGGTCGACTACGTGCTGGGCCAGTTCCCCGCCGAAGATTTGCCGGCCATGGAGGCCGCCGTCGGAGAGGCCTGCAGCGCGGTGCGCTGCTTCGTTACACAGGGTATCGACCGTACGATGAACCTCTACAACAAGAAAGGGAATGCGCATGGGAGTTCGGAGTTAGAAGTTAAGAATCAGGAGTTATGAATTTGGCGATAGACATAGGGAATACGGCAGTGAAATGGGCGCTCTTCGAAGGCTCCACCCTCGTGGAGACAGGAGTGGGGAGCGAGGGGTTGGCGGCCAAATGCCAATCTGCCGGCCGGATGCTGGCATGCGCCAGTGGCGAAGTGCCGACCGAACTGGCATCGGTGCCGCGGCTGACCGGCGATATGCAGCTCCCGATACGCCTCGACTACAAGACCCCCGACACCCTC
>CAJOFL010000037.1 GCA_905233895.1 uncultured Bacteroidales bacterium
ATTGGCAACGGGGCTCACCACGGTATCGGCCGGATGCATGCTGTTGGCGGCACGCGCCATCTTCACGCCCTTGGTCATGTCGAAGTCCGTTCCCTCGTAGGTTTCCCGGAACAGGGCCATTACCTCGCGGATATCCACGGGCTTTTCGGGCTTCACGGAGAAGGGAAGCTCGTCCATGTCGTAGGTGAGCTTCAGGGAAGGAGCAAAGTAGTTCAGGAGGAAGTACTCCCGGTCGTTGAAGTTCTTGCCGGCGCCGTAGTCCGAATTGTAGGCCTTCCAGAAAACAAACTCGCCTTCGCCATCCCACAGGCCATACCGCTTGGCTACATCCTCGACATTGTCCGAGCACATAAAGTAATTGGGGTTGTTTCGTTGCAGGCGGCCGATGCGCGGTATGTTGCAGCTCACGGCAACATGGTCGTCGGGCACACGCTGGGCGACCCACACGCCACCCACCTGGTCCTTGCCACAGCCGACGATTTCCATCTGCCACACCTCGTTGCGGTCGGCGATGGTGATACACTCGCCCCCGTCGGCATATCCGTAGCGGGCTACGAGGTCGCCGATGAGGCGTATGGCGTCGCGGGCCGTGGTGCAACGCATCAGGGCCAGGCGTTCAAGCTCCTCGATGAGGAACATCGCAGTGGGGTTCACAAGCGTGTCCGGTCCACCGAAGGTACTCTCGCCGATTGCCAGCTGGTGCTCGTTAAGGCAGGGATAGGCCGTGTTGAGGTAGGCGTAGGTCTGCGGGGCCTGATAGATAAAGCCCGCTTCGCGCACGCCAGTGGTATCACCGCGGAACGAGGTGTGCATCGTGCCTTTATAGACGGTGTGAACCGCCTTGCTCTTGCGGTAGTCGTGGGCCGGCTCGATGCTCATCCATGTGCGGTAACGACCGTCGCAGGTGTGCGACGTGATGACGCTCCCATCCGTCGTAGCCTTCTTGCCCACCATAATCGAGGTGCAGCTCTCCTTCAGGTTCACCTGCGCGCCGGCCATCATCGGCAGCACAAGCGCAAGTATCATCAGTATTCTTTTCATCTTTGGTTCTTTTTGATTTATAGATAACGGCTTTTGCGCGGATTTATTGCCTCCTTTGTGGGCAAAGGGCAATAATTCTTCGGGCGGTGCGTTATAGTGGCTGTAACAAATCTGTGCTTATGAAGAAACTTGTATCTCTCGCACTGGTAATGGCCGCCGCTGCGGTGGTTGCTGCCCAGTATCAGTTGCCCAACCCGGGTTTTGAGCAGTGGGATGGCTCGTCGGCCACCGCCGAACCGGTCAACTGGAACTCGTTCGCCACTGCCGACGGCAGTTATGCCTCGATGGCTTCTTCGCCGCATCACTACCGCCGTTCGGGCGGCCGTCCGGGTTCGGCGGGCTCCAACTACTTGACGATTTATACTAAGTCTATCCTCGGTATCAAGGCCAATGGCAACATGACCACCGGCCGTATCCACGCTGGTGCGCTCTCGGCCACAAGCAGTGAGAACTATAACTATACACAACGTTCGAACAGCGCACATTGCCAGCCGTTTACTGGTACTCCCGATTCTATGTACGTCTGGGTGAGCTACTATGCCGGTTCGGCTAGCTCGCAGGCGCAGGTATCGGCTTATCTCCACGGTGACAACGACTTCCGTACCCCGAATGATGAGGGCGACCATTCGAAGTACTGCGGTACGGCTATCGCTCGCTTCAACCGTACCACCTCGTCGGCCTCCTCGATGCAGTGGCAGCAGCTGAAGATACCGTTCGTTTACGACGGCAATTCGTCGGCCAACTATATGCTTATCAACCTCACTTCCAATGCAAACCCCGGTGGCGGCGATGCAAACGACTCTCTTTCCATCGACGATATCGAGTTTATCTATAGTGCTTGGCTCACTGGAATTACCGTCGACGGTAACGCTATTCCAGGCTTCGACAAGGCCATTATGGACTATGTTGTGCGTGTGGACAACCTCGAGGTGGAGGTGAATGGACTGACTGAGGTGTCAGACGCCGCAATGGCTATTGGTCGTGAACAGGTCGACGACACCACGGTGTTCGTTACCATCGACGTCGTTGCGGAGGACAATACCACCATGCGCCATTATACGGTCACGCTCACCACTGGCGCTCCCGCCGTCGGCATCACTCCTGTAGGGCAGCGTTTGCTGCGGGTATACCCCAATCCGGCTGCCGATATGGTCAACGTTGAGGCCGACGGAATGGTGGAAATCTGTGATATGGAAGGTCGTGTGTTGCTGAGCCGCGAGGCTCGCGGCCTCACCTGCATTTCGCTCGGCGCTCTCCCTGCAGGCGTCTATCTCCTCCGCTGCGGGGAACTGACGGAGCGGCTGGTGCGCCACTAGAGACCCTCTTCGGCGGCCATGGGGAAAGTCTCTTCGTCGAACGTATAGGGGGAGGGCGTGTGCTTGCGGTAGAGTGCGAGGAGATTCTCGTTTAGTAGCACCTCCACCTCTCGCATCGTGTGTTCGATTTTTGATGTCGTCAGTTGGCACTCCCAGATGATGATGACCCTCCAGCCGTTCTCGTAAAGTATGTTGTAATTCTGTTGGTCGCGCTCCTGGTTCCGCTTGATTTTGGCGACCCAGAACTCCCTGTTGCTTGTTGGAATCTTACAACACGGACTATCCAGAGACTCACACATTAACACATTAACGCATTCACGCATTTCCACATTGTGTCCATGCCAGAAACACCCGTTGACGAAAATTGCTGTCCTATAGGGCCTCAACACAATATCCGGCCTTCCTGGCACACTCTTGACATTTAGCCGATACCGATACCCATGACTCCACAGCCACCGCCGCACCTTCATCTCCGGCTTCGTCCCCTTCGAGTGAATGTGCGACATGCAGCGGTGCCGCTGCTCCGGTGTCATTCGGTCGGTCATAAGACTATTCATTGTTTCCGAGTCGCTTACGCACGGCTTTGTCGAAGTCGGAATCTATTTTTTGGGTACGGTTGAAAATATCGTACTCGGATGAGGCTTTTTCTTCAGCCATGGTTCTAGAAATAGTTCCTTTGTTGGGGAGTATTTTGAAACGACGGAAATTCAGGAACTCATTGACGCTGGCGGCGAACTGCTCCATGGTGAAGGTATTCTCGGTTTCCACCAGATCTTCTATGTAGTCAAAGAAACCTGTTACGGTACGCTCCAGACGGCGTATCTGTTGTTCGTCGAGGTAGTTTTTTGCAATTGTGACATCCGATTTTAGGATGCGACCGTCGGGCGAGTTCTTCCAAGTCGTCAGGCCCATGTGTTCCTTGGTATGGTCGGCTGATGTGTAGATGATTTCTGCTGCCGTCTTGCCGGTAATAGCGTAGTGGAACTTATTTTGCATCATGGCGTAAAAGTCCTGTGTTATGGGCGACGATTTGTCGTAGTCGATGCTGCATTCAGCGAAGATATCAGTGATTTGCTGCCAGATGCGTCGTTCACTGGCGCGGATGGAACGAATACGTTCTAGCAATTCACGGAAGTAGTCCTTCCCAAACACCGCCTCACCCTGTTTCAGCCGGTTGTCGTCTAGGACAAACCCCTTTCGTATATATTCATTCAATACCTTCGTTGCCCATTGTCGGAAGTGCGTGGCTTTGGCGGAGTTAACACGGTATCCGACAGATATGATAGCGTCGAGGTTGTAGAAATCAATAGCACGGTTGATGTTTCTGGTGCCTTCCTGTTGAACTATTTCCATTTTGGAAATAGTTGCCTCTTTTGACAGTTCTTCGCTCTCGTAGATGCTCTGTAGGTGCTTACTGATGGCAGGGACATTCACTCCAAAAAGCTGTGCCATGGCTTTCTGCGTCAACCAGATAGTCTCATCTCGCACTACTCCCTGCACACTCCCCTCGTTATCAGGAAGATTATATAAGATGAATTGTATTTCGTTAGTCATTTCAAAATTGATTTCAGTATAGATATTTAATCAGATGTATTAACTATCATATTTTTCCATACTCGTGTCGCAACTTGTGAGTCATTGTTTCAGTCATGTGTCACTTATTGTTTTGCTGCCCGTTTATGAGAGTCAAGCAGTTGCTGGAATTCGTAGTCGGTGCGTATTTTGTCAAGGATTCTTTGAACAGTGATATGTATCTCTTTCCCTTCAGCATAGTCAGCCTTGCATACGAAATTCACACGGTCTTCGTGGATGAGTTTCATTGCCGTTGCTTTCTTGCGTGGGTTTCCGTAGACGGCGATGGAGTGACCTCCGTGTTCTTTCACCACCTTCATGCAGGGGATATCCGTCTCGCCATCGCCGAAATATATCATTCTCTCAAATGGGATTGGGCGTTCCTCATTGGCCAGGTATTCGTTGATTTTCTTGTTGTCTCGTATTTCTTTGATGCCCTTGTTTATTTTGAAAAGGAACTGGGTCTTGGTGGTATAGTCGACAGCGACGGCAGGCCAGTAGGCTATACCGTCCACGTCGTAAAGGAACGAGCAGGCGTAGATATTCTCGAACCTTTTGGCAATCTTTGTCCCCTCAATCATCTCCCTTAATCCTGAGGAGTTGATATAGTGTTTGATGTTCAGCCCTTTTGATTTGCCATACTCGTTAATCAGCGCAAACCATTCCTCGACGCCTTTGAATAGCTCTATCTGAGCGCCAAACTTTTTGAATGATTTCCGTTTCAAGGAGATGTTGTTGGCCTTAGCCTCTTGCAGCATTAGATACATATAGCACAGAATCTCATTGGCGTCGTTTTGCTCGGCCAATGCGCGGTTCTTCCTCCAAAACTCCTTAGAATCCTTGCCAATGGCCTGCACGAATCCAAACTCCTGCATGTTCCCCGGCGACAGTGTCCCGTCGAAATCATATACCAGCGCCACATCTATTGTCTTCTTTTTTCTCATTATCTTTTTCTTTTTTTTCTTGAAAGCGTAACATCATGGCCCTAAAAACACATAATCTCGGTGATACGCAAGGTAATTTCTATCTGGTTTATGCTCTATAGGCAATACAATAGTTCGTCCTAAGAGAGAGCCAAAATGTTTATCGTAATACTCTTGAGTTTCATATTCTCGAAGAGCTGATGAAATCTGTATTGTATAGTTATCTGGAGATATGGTAATATATCCTTTATCAAAAGCCTTGTCGTATAGGGCAGATAGGCAAATACCATTTTCTGGACTTAGTTTCTGTTGGGGAGTACTATCGGCCCACGGAATTATGTGTCCAGCGACAAGCAGTTCCGGAATATTAATTCCAGTTATTGCACATTTGCATTCATAATTAGACAGTATCATCGAGCGAAATACGGATTGATTGACTCGCTGACGGATAACCGCAGTACGTTCTTTGCCTTCTAAATCACTGGTAGTGAGGTGTAAAGTTTCTTCTATGGGCTTATTGAGCATTTCGGCTTTTATTCGCTGTGCTTCACCAAATAAACGTTCACGGTCATCAACAAACTCATCCCATATTGGTTTGCATACAGAAATGCCAGATGTCATACCTTTTCGGCCTGAATTGATAATGTATGGGTCACATGCAGCGTAATTCACAAGACGTAGTGCAGCAGAGTTATCATTACGATTGATAATTCTCGCCAACTCCTGTACCTCGGGTGTAGTACGATTGAGTCTTCCAAATGGCAGTTGAAAATAAACGCTCAACGTCAATATCAATTCTTCCCTTGTCCAAAGTCTTCTTTCCATTATAATACCTTTATTTTTTGTTCTACAAGCAAGTCAATGAAATTGTAGTAGTCGTGTTCTTTGCCGTCTTTTTGTAGTTCTTCCCATAGTTTCTCTGCTTCTTCTGCCCATGGGACAATATAATTCTCGATGATACTCTCTCTACTCATAATACGCTCAAAATGTTCTTGCAATTTAGGGAGGTTTCCATCAGCAATTTCAATTGCATTCTCAATTATGCGTGTTATTCGTGATTCCATAATCTAAAAATTGACAGTTTTTAGGTCTCAATTACAATAGTGTCATTTGTCCAAAACTGTATTACTACATTTACAAGTACCCTTTATTAATATTTCCCTGTATTTCTTATCTATACGTTTTTTATTCTTCTTTATTTACATCTGCAAATATACAAAACTTTTTCTAACCAACCAAGTAGCGGAAAACATTGCAGGCAAGTGGTCACAAAAAAAGCACCGCGGTGGCGGTGCTCGGTGGATGGTTGTCGTTGTTTGTACTCCCGCAGAGAATCGAACTCTGATCAAAGGTTTAGGAAACCTCTATTCTATCCATTGAACTACAGGAGCTGGTTTTGAATGTGTGAATTCGTTAACTTGTTAACTCGTTAGTCGCTTTTTGAATGTATGAATTCGTTAACTTGTTAATTCGTTAGTCACTCTTTGATTCACAAATTTACAAATTCCCACATTAACACATCCTATTGATTCACAAATTCCCACATTCACGAATTAACACATTCACAATTTGCGTTTGATTTCGATGACTTCGTAGGCTTCAACAATGTCGCCGACCTTGATGTCGTTGTAATTCTCGATGTTCAAGCCGCAGTCCTGGCCGCTGACAACCTCTTTGACATCATCCTTGAAGCGCTTGAGGGAGGCGAGCTTGCCAGTGTAGACAACGATACCGTCGCGGATGATGCGGATGTTGCTCTGACGGTTGATCTTGCCGTCGAGGCACATACAGCCAGCGATGGTGCCGACTTTCGAGATCTTGAAGGTCTCGCGGATCTCGAGGTTGGCGACAATCTTCTCCTGGGTCTCGGGGGCAAGCATGCCCTCGATGGCGTCCTTAAGCTCGTTGATGGCGTCGTAGATGATGCTGTAGAGGCGGATGTCGATATGCTCGGTCTCGGCCATCTTGCGGGCACCCACGCTGGGACGCACCTGGAAACCGATGATGATGGCATCGGAGGCCATAGCCAGCGTGACGTCGTTCTCTGAAATCTGGCCCACGCCCTTGTGGATGACGTTGACCTGCACCTCTTCGTTGCTGAGCTTGAGCAGCGAGTCGCTGAGGGCTTCCACGGAGCCGTCCACATCGCCCTTGACGATGATGTTAAGCTCCTTGAAGTTTCCGAGGGCGCGGCGGCGGCCAATCTCCTCGAGGGTGAGGTGGGTCTGGGTGCGGATGCCCTGCTCGCGCTGCAGCTGGGTGCGCTTGGCGGCGATGTCCTTGGCTTCCTTCTCGTTCTCCATGATGTTGAAGGTGTCGCCAGCCTGGCAGGCACCGGTGAGGCCGAGGAGCAGCACAGGCTGCGAGGGGCCGGCGGAGGTGACCTCCTGGTTACGCTCGTTGTACATGGCGCGTACACGTCCGGCAATGGCACCGGCTACGATGGGGTCGCCTTTGCGCATGGTGCCTTCCTGCACGAGCAGTTTGGCCACATAGCCGCGACCTTTGTCGAGGGCGCTCTCGATGACGACGCCCTTGGCGCGCTTGTTGGGGTTGCCCTTCAGCTCCATGATGTCGGCCTGGAGGATGACTTTCTCGAGCAGTTCCTCGACGCCGATACCCTTCTTGGCGCTGATATCCTGGCTCTGGTACTTACCGCCCCATTCTTCGACGAGGAGGTTCATGTTGGCCAGCTCGGTCTTGATGCGGTCGGGGTCGGCACCGGGTTTGTCGATTTTGTTGATGGCGAAGACGATAGGCACACCGGCCGACTGGGCATGGTTGATAGCCTCGACCGTCTGCGGCATGATTTTGTCGTCGGCGGCGATGACGATAATGGCGATATCGGTCATCTTGGCACCGCGGGCGCGCATGGCGGTGAAGGCCTCGTGGCCGGGGGTGTCAAGGAAGGTAATCTTGCGGCCGTCGGCGGTCTGCACCTCGTAGGCACCGATGTGCTGGGTGATGCCGCCAGCCTCGCCGGCGATGACGTTAGTCTTGCGGATATAGTCGAGCAGCGAGGTCTTACCGTGGTCGACGTGACCCATGACGGTGATGATGGGGTTACGCGGCACGAGGTCCTCGGGGCGGTCTTCTTCTTCAATCTTGTGGATGGTGTTCACCACATCCTCGTCGGCGAAGTTGACCTGGAAGCCGAACTCGTCGGTGATGAGCTTGATGGTCTCGGCGTCGAGGCGCTGGTTGATACTGACGAAGATGCCGACGCTCATGCAGGTGGCGATAATCTTGGTCACCGGCACGTTCATCATGGTGGCCAGCTCGTTGGCGGTGACGAACTCGGTCACCTGCAGCACCTTCTGGTTCTCCATCTCGTGCAGCATCTCCTCCTCCATCTGGGCGTGGACCTTCTGGCGCTTCTCGCGGTTGTGCTTCGAGGTCTTCGACTTGCCAAGGGGCGAGAGGCGGGCGAGGGTGTCGCGAATCTGCTTCTCGATTTCGTTGTCGTCGATTTCGATGGGCTTCTTCTCCTCTTTCTTTTTCTTCTTCTTGCCACCGCCGTCTTGCTGCTTGGCAGCGTTCTTCTGGCTTTCCTTCTTGGCTTTTTCCTTCTCCTTGCTTTCCTTCTTGGCCACCTCGGCGCCGATCTTCTTCACCTCCTGGGCGCTGACGGCATCCTTCTTGGTGTGCTTGCGTTTGCGCTTGCTGCCAGGGGTGTCGGCACCGTCTTTGCGGAACTGGCTGAGGTCGATTTTGTCCAGGACCTTGGGGCCTTCGAGCTTCTGGTATTGGGTCTCGATGAATTCGGGCTCCGGCTTGGCTGGCTCGACGGGTTGGGGTTCTTCGATGGGCTCTTCTGCAGGTGCAGGTTCCGGTGTGGGCTCAGGAGCGGGCTTAGGCTCGGCCTTGGGGGCGGGAGCGGGCTTGGCAGCCTCTTTCTTCTCGCCTTTCTTGGGCTTTTTCTTCTTGTCGGGGCGGGTGCGCTGGTTGAGGGCGCTGAGGTCGATTTTGCCCACCACGTTGAAGGGGCTGTCCGATGCCGGCTGGTCGGCAGGTTCGTCGGCCTGCTCGGCAGGGCTTGCCTCGGGCTCGGCTTTGGCCACTGGGGTCTCGGCCGCGGGTTTGGGGGCTTCCGGCACGGGCTCGGTCACGGCTTCGGCTTCAGGCTCGGCCACAGGCTTCGCGGCATGTTTTGCCTGACGCGAAGGGGCGGGCTTGGCGGTGGTATAGCCCTTGATGATGACCTCTTCGTTTTCAGCCTCGTTGGTCTCCTTGGCGCTGGCTTCGACCACCTGGTTGGCGCCACCGGCGGTCAACTCGATTTTGTCTGCTTCTTCCTTGACCTTGCGCTCCCCTTGGAATGCGTCGGCCAGGAGCTCGTACTGCTCCTCGCTGATTTTGGTGTTGGGGTTCTGCTCAACCTGATGTCCTTTTTTGGCAAGGTAGTCAACGATGGTCTGGATGCCGACGTTGAAGTCCTTGGCCACTTTGTTCAGTCTGAAACTTGCCATATTATTCTTTGTTAGGAGTTAAGGGGTTAAGAAGTTTAGACAAATGAGTTAATTATTCAAATTCGGAGCGGAGCACTTCGAGCACGTGGTCGATGGTCTCCTCTTCGAGGTCGGTACGGGTGATAAGTTCTTCCTTGGGCAGTGCGAGGACGCTCTTGGCGGTGTCGCAGCCAATCTTGATGAGTTCGTCGATGACCCACTGCTCGATTTCGTCGTTGAATTCCTGCAGTGCCACATCGTCGTAGTCCTCGTCGGTATCGCGGTAGACTTCGATTTCGTAGCCCACGAGTTTGGAGGCCAGTTTGATGTTGTAGCCGCCCTTGCCGATGGCGAGGCTCACCTGGTCGGGCTGCATGAACACTTCGGCTTTCTTCTCCTCTTCGTTAATCTTTATGCTGCTGACCTTGGCGGGCGAGAGGGCGCGCTGGATCATGAGGTCGACGCGCGGGGTGTAGTTGAGCACGTCGATGTTCTCGTTGCGCAGTTCGCGGACGATGCCGTGGATGCGGCCGCCCTTGACGCCGACGCAGCTTCCGACGGGGTCGATGCGGTCGTCGTAGCTCTCCACTGCCACCTTGGCGCGTTCGCCGGGCTGGCGGACGATGTTGCGGATGGTGATGAGGCCGTCGTAGATTTCGGGCACTTCGGCTTCGAGGAGGCGTTCGAGGAAGATGGGGGTGGTACGGCTGAGGATGATGATGGGGTTGTTGTTGCGCATCTCCACCTTGAGCACCACGGCGCGGACGGTGTCGCCCTTGCGGAAGCGGTCGGCCGGTATTTGCTCGCTCTTGGGCAGGATGAGCTCGATTTTCTCGTCGTCGAGGATGAGCACTTCCTTGTTCCAGGGCTGGTAGACTTCGCCGACGATGATTTCGCCCACTTTGTCGCGGTATTTCTGGAAGATGAGCGATTTCTCATAGTCCTGGATTTTGCCTACGAGGTTCTGGCGGATGGAGAGGATCTCGCGGCGGCCGAAGTCGGTCATGAGGATGGGCTCCGAGAGCTCTTCGCCGACCTCGAAGTCGGCCTCGATTTTCACTGCGTCGCTGAGGGCTATCTCGCGGTTGGGGTCGGTGACGGCACCGTCCTCGACAATCGTGCGGTTGCGGAAGATTTCGAGGTCTCCCTTGTCGATGTTGACGATGATGTCGAAGTTGTCGTCCGAGCCGTAGCGTTTGGCCAGGGCGGCGCGGAACACCTCTTCGAGGATGCGCATCAGCGTTTCGCGGTCGATGTTCTTAAATTCCTTGAATTCCTGAAAGGAACTACTCAAGTCTAGGGATTTCATATCTGTTGATGTTTTCTTTGTTTGCTTTAGAATTTGATTACGATTTTGGCGCTCTTGATGTCGCGGAAGGCGAATCGGTGCTCCACGGGCGCGGTCTTTTTGTTGCCGCGGGTGAGGAGGGTGATGCCCTCGTCGTCGGTGGCGGTAAGTTCGGCTGTGACATGCTCGCCGTCGAAGGTGACCACCTCCAGTTCGCGGCCTATGTGGCGGCGGTACTGGCGAGGGAGTTTCAGCGGCATGTCGGCTCCGGCCGAGCCCACGTTGAGTTCGAAGTCCTCCTCGTCGCGGTCAAGCTGGCTTTCCACGGCGCGGCTGAGCGCGATGCAGTCGTCGATGGTGACGCCGTTGTCGCCGTCGATGTCGACGAAAATGCGGTTGTCCGGCGTGATTTTCAGGTTCACGAGGAACTTGTCGGTGCCTTCCAAGGCGCCGTTCACGAGTTCTAATATCTTGATTTTCTCTAACATACTAATAAAAAGAGAGGTTCTCGACCTCTCTCATTCCGGTGCAAAGATACGCACTTTTTCCGAACTGGCAAAATTTTTTTTATCTTCGCTTTTTGAAGAATGCCTTGAGCAGTGCCTCGCATTCGGCGGCCATGATGCCGGCGGTCACCTCGGTGCGAGGGTGGAGCATGGAGCGGCCGAGGCGTTCGAAGCCGCGCTTGGGGTCGGAGGCGCCGTAGACGATGCGCCCAATCTGGGTCCATCCGGCGGCGCCGGCGCACATGGCGCAGGGCTCGAGGGTGACGTAGAGGGTGCAGTCGGTGAGGTATTTCCCGCCCAGGTATTCGGCGGCGGCGGTGAAGGCCTGCATTTCGGCGTGGGCGGTGACGTCGGCCAGGCGTTCGGTGAGGTTGTGGGCGCGGGCTATGATGCTTCCGTCGCTGACGATGACGGCACCCACGGGTATCTCTTCCTCGTCGAAGGCGCGGCGGGCTTCGGCGAGGGCCTGCTCCATGAAGTAGGCGTCGGGGTCTTGCAGGATTCCCATCAGTCTTGGTTGAATTTCAGGTCGTCGCGTTTCTCGAAGTGCATCTCGGAGCGCATGATGGTGAGGAGTTTCTCGCGCATGAAACTTTCCACCGAGGGCAGCAGGGCGGGGCCTATGTGTGAGTACTCGTGGAAGCATTTCCAATCTACATGGGCGTCGTGGAGGGCGTTGTAGCCTTCGTCGACGGTGTCTTCCTCGATGATGACGCTCAGGAGGCCCGAGGGCTCGAACATGTAGGTCCGCTTGAAGAATCCGGGAGCGGAGTAGTGGACCACCTCGAGTTGCTGGCCTTTGTATTCGGTGCTTCCGCGGTAGGTGAGGTAGGCGTTGTCGTTGCGCCAGTTGTAGAGTGGGCCGCGGATGTCGAAGCCTCCGAGGCGGTTGTAGTAGCTCTCCACGGTGATGTCGCGCCATTGTCCGCCGTGGGCGGAGAAGGCGCGGAAGCGGTCTTTCCCGTTGCCGCAGAGGCCCGTCTGGAGGCGGCCGCGGCTGTCGCGCACCTCGATGCGGAACATTTGTGGCGGAACAAAGAGACGCCGCATGGTGAGCGTGTCGCCGGTGGTGGGGTAGACAATCTGGGTGTTGACCACCAGCATGCTGTCGGCCGGCAGAGCCTGGACGTTCATGATGTTCAGGTAGCGGTCGACGATGCGTATGGCTGTGCTGTCGCTTTGTGCGGCGGCGGCCAGCGGGAGGAAGGCCAGGAGGGCCAGGAGGAGTCGTTTCATATTGGTTTGGTTTTTATTGTTTCGTGAAGGGGAAGGTGAGGCGCTGCACCTTCTGGCGGCGGGTGATGCGCACCTTGGCGTCGAAGCCCATCTGGCGGGCTAGCTGTTCGATTTGGGCTTCGGCATTGTCGGAGGCGGCTATCCGCTGCAGGTCGTCGAAGCTGACCGGCCGTTTGGTGTAGCGCTGGAGGTCGGTGTAGTTTCCGGCAAAGTATTTGCTTGCCAGCGGAACGCTGACCCATACCGAGTCGGGTGTGGCCATAGCGCGGCCCAGTTCGAGGATTTTGGTGACGCTGAGCCATATCAGGCTGTCGCTGGCCATGCGGAGCTGCCCGTTGACCGACGCCCCTTCGACCACGGCGCTGAAGTTCAGCACTGTCAGTTCGCGCGGCTTTTCGGGGGTGGAGACCACCGCGGCGGGGTGCTCGTCGGTCGGGGTGGGAGCGGGGGCCGGTTCCTGGTCGGTGGCCACGTTGCGGAGCGAGTGGCAGGCCGCCAGAGCGGTCGTCAGGGTGGCAATGGCGAGGAGGGCGGCCAGGCGCTTGGTGCGTATGTGGCTGAGATTCATCGTTTGATGGCGTTGTAGTGTTCGCGAAGGGTGCTGTCGTCGGGATTGAGGCGCAGGGCGCGCTCGAGGTAGGGGAGGGCTTCGTCGTCGCGTCCGAGGAGGTGGAGAATCCAGCCGTAGGTGTCGAGGTTGTTCGGGTTCTGAGGCTGTGCCTCGATAGTGCGGCGGCTCATCTCGAGGGCCTCTTCGAGGCGCAGCCCTTCGAGGGCCAACTCGTAGGCGTAGTTGTTGAGCACGTTCCAGTCGTCGGGGTGCATCTCGAGGTAGCGGTCGTAGGCGCGCCAGGCTTTCTCGTGCTGGCCGCTGCGGTAGGCGCATTCGGCCATCAGGCCGGTGCATTCGGCCTCGAGGTAGCCTTTGTTGAAGCCCCACTTGGCGGCAGCCTCCACTTTCTCGAGGGCTTCGGCCCAGCGTTCCTCGCGGGCGAGGCTCACGGCGGTGAGGTATTTCGGGAGAGTCTGCATGGGGAAGAGGCGCTCGGCGCGAGCGGCATAGTTGGCCAGGTCGGCTTGTCGCTGGGGAACCTCGGTGAGGCTCACCAGAAGGAGCTCCCAGAGTTCGTAGCGGCTGCTGTCGGCCTTGAGGGCGGTCTCGAACTGGCGGGCTGCCTCGGCGGTCTTGTTCTGCCGCAGGAGCACGTGGCCGTAGAAGGCGGCGTACTGGGCGGGGTTCTCGCTCTGCGACATAGCCATGTCGAGCAGGCGGAAGGCAGTCTGACTGTGGCTTCCGTAGAACTCCTCCTCGGTGTAGAACGAGCCGAGAAGCTGGAGCTTGGTTTCGGCGGCGAGGCGCGGGTTGGCGAATGCGCGCACCATCTCGCTGTCGGCATCGGCGGGGCGGCCGGTTTGCTTGTAGTATTCGGCCAGCTGGATATGGATATACTCGTCGTCGGGGTCGGCGGCCAGCACACGGTCGTAGCGCTCCTTGGCCTTCGGGTATTTCTTCTGGCTCATGTACATCTCGGCCAGTATGGCCTGGTAGCGTTTCTCGTGAGGCATCGCGTCGGCCAGGGTCTCGAGTTCGCGGGCGGCGCGGTCGGGCTTGCCCACGGCGGTCCAGATGCGCTGCTTCTGGAGCGACACCGGCTCGGTGACCCCCACCATCTTCTCCACACGGTTCAGCGCGTTCACCGCCCCTTCGGCGTTGTTGGCGTCGATATAGGCATCGGAGAGGTGGTAGTAGTGCTCGAGCACCGTGGGTTCGACGGCCACAATGCGCTCCCACGTGGCGGCGGCTTGGGCGTTCTCACCACGGCGGCGCTGCACCTCGGCCAGGTGGAGGAGGTACCATTTGTTCTTGGGATTGAGGTTGACGGCGCGGTTGGCGCAGGCTTCTGCGCTGTCGGCCCAGCCGCGCTGCATCAGGAGGCGGCTCATCTCGTACCAGGCATCGGCGCACGTGGGTTCGTCGTCGGCCAGGCGCGAGTAGGCCTTCAGGGCTTCGTCCGAGCGGCCGCTCTGGAGGAGCGACAGGGCGTCGATGAGCCGCCCGTCGACCTTCAACGCCGCTTCGTCCACCTCGCGGATGGGGGCGCGGCGGTAGCGGCTGTCGGCGGTGGCCGCTTCGCGCCCGCTTCCGCAGGCGGCGGCCAGCAGCCCTATAATAATATAAAATGTATATTTGTACCTTTTCATTCTCTCCGCAATGTGCATACTTTCACCCCTAATAACTGACAAAGTGCGCTTTTATTGTGCGGGTGGTTTCTTTTGTTGCGGGAGGTGGGGGTGGAAGAGGGTGGAAGAGGGCAGGCGTTGGTCAGGCGTTGATCAGGCGTTGATCAGGCGAAGGTGGGTCTAAACTGCTGGCGTTCTTGTGGTTATGTGAATTTTAACATTATATAACGCTGGTACTCAGTGGATTGAGTGTTTTGCCAATATGGCGTTTTTTTGTTGGCCGGCAGGGTGCCTCGCGGGGTGTTGCCGCAAATTTTATAATCATAAAAATTCTAAAAAAAGTTGCCATGTTGAAAAAAATGACTATATTTGCACTTGAAAACAAACCGCCGAAAACGCCCCTTTGTTGCTGTAATAGTATGCAAATGAGCGCCGTAGGCCTTAAAAAGGACAACAATTTATTAATCATCAAAAACCCAACACAATGAAAAAAGCATTATTGTTTATCGGTTTGGCCATGTGCACCAGCATTGCCTTTGCCCAGACCAACAACTATGCAAAGCCCCAGAAGGCCAGGACAAACAATGAACTGCCCTCGATCAACCTGAAGGAGCTTGCATTGCAGAAAGCTGACTACAAGGCCAGTATCTTCACCAAACAAGCCGGCGACACCCTCGCCCAGTTCAACTTTGTGTCCAACCCCACCAATGATGGCATTCTCTATGCCGCCAACGGCCTTGTGCAGAATGGCGACATGGTTGACGGCGTCGCCCTGACCGCTAACGGTAACACCAACGCCGGTGCCCGCTGGCAGTGGATTCAGGACACCAACCAGATGAACGGTTCCAGTTTCTCGCAGACCTATCCCCAGCTTGCTGGCCGTTTCAGCGGCATTGCTGAGAACATGAAGTACTATCTCAGCGATGACGGTGGCTTCATGCTGATGTCTCTCATCGACCTGCTGCCCGTTCCCCAGGGCCAGCAGCGTGTCATGGAGCTCCCCCACGCTTACTTCCAGCTCCCCGACATCGCCAACCCCGACCTCACCGAGAACAGGGTTATCGATATCGCCTTCACCCAGATCTATCGTAAGTTCTACGACCGTTGCTTCATCGACTATAAGATTGGCAACAACTGGAAGGCCCGCGAAATCAACGTGACCGGTGTCGATGCCGACGTCAACTCCTACTCGGCACTCCATGTCCGTTACGTCATGCCTCTTGAGCTTGGCACCCAGAGCAACATCACCGTCCGCTTCCGTTACCTCGGCGGCACCCGTTCCGATGCCTACGGCTACGCCTGGGGCGTTGACAACGTCACCATCATCGTTGGTGGCAACGACCGTTGGACAGCCGACGATCAGGACTTTGCCGGTGGCGCCTATGGTATGGTTCCCCAGAACATGAAGCTCCCCCTGTCGTGGTGGGCTCCTGTCTACAATGCCGGTTACAACACCGTTACCGGTGCTTCCCTGACCGCCTCCCATATCGCTCCTGACGGCACCACTACCGATTTCGCCACTGCCAACATGCCCAATCTGACCGCTGGCAATCCCTCTGCCGCTACCGCCTACTACTTCAACGAGCAGGGTCTCCTCTATGTTGACTCCCTGAAGACCGACTTCTACTACTTCTATTATGCCCCCGGTGCCTACAGCGGCGGCCACTACATGGATTCCGTCAATGATCCTAGCCTCCAGTACCGCTACATGAGCACCTCCACCCTCGGCCGTAACCGCGTGGCTGTTTCCGCCGCCGCCAATGCCGACCTCACCCTCCATTGGGACACCATCGCCTACCGCGTTGTCGATAACACCACCACCGAAGAGCAGGATGTCGAGGGTTACCGCTGGAGCCACGATAACGGCATCATCCCCGCTGGCGACTCCTATCAGTATGGTTACGCTGAAGATGGCCAGCACATCACCCCTGAAGGCAACTGGGACCAGAACGGCTACGGCGTCTTTGTGCGCTACACCACCGGTAATGAAATCCCCGTCGACGACAATGGCGATCCTTGGGTGCTCCGTGGTATGGAAATCGTCACCTCGCCCGAACTCACTGCCACCCAGTTGAGCGGTACCACCATGAACCCCGTCACCTATGTCGATGTCTATGAGCCCTCTGAGGAGACCTTCTACTTCGCCGGTCTCGACAACGGTGTCAACAACGTCTCCTTCCGTTTTGAGAACGGTAGCCTTATCAGCAACTCCATGCTCTACGATGTCGCTGAAGCCGTCGGAGCCAACTACAGGTCTGTCAACATCGAGTACCCCGCCCAGCCCGAACTCTGGCCCAACACCTCCTACCGTATTGGTTACAGACTTTCCTCGGCCTGCACCTTCGCTGCCGCTACCACCCGCGCCAGCTACGCCTACGATTACTATACTGACAATGACGGTGAGCAGCAAGCCCGTTACGAGAGCTATGACAGCAATGAGGTGAGCGCCCCCTGGCGTCACCAGTTCTGGCCCAATGCCCTCGATGTCCTCGTTGACGATCCCGGCAGCACCTACGATGGCCTGTTGGTTGCCAGCTGCTACCACGATTCCTATCCTCTGATCCGCGCCATCGTCGGACCGCGCCGTCAGCTCGACTCTGCCTATGTCAATGTGCTTTGCGAAGATGAGAACGATAACTATATTGAATATGGCAACCAGGTGTACTGCGGCAACACTGTCGCTGTGACCGAGACCTCCGGCCCCACCTTCTACATCTACCCCGGTGGTGACCTCCGTATCCTCGACACCCTCTGGATTGACAGCGTTCCTCACCTGCCCGCCACTCTCGACAACGACGGTGACGAAGACCTCATCGCCTACGACTACAGCATCTATGACACCATCGACTGGTGGGGCCACGACTCTGTCTGGACCAACGTCAGCCGCGAATACTGGCAGTACACCTTCCGTGACATCCACGGTACCCACACCATCTGGGCCACCACGCACGAAGGTGAGTGGATCACCAGCGGTATCGATCCCGTTGCTCCCGAGGTCAAGATGCACCTCTCGCCCAACCCCGCCACTTCGCAGGTCGCCCTCAACATCAAGGGTGTCACCGGAATGGTCAACTGCAGCATTATCGACATGAGCGGCCGTACCGTCTACAACCGCCAGATCAATGCCGAGAATGTCAACACCATCGACCTCCAGAACGTGCCCGCCGGTGCCTACTTCGTACGCATCACCAACGACACCTTCAGCAAGGTTGAGAAACTCATTGTTCGCTAAACTTTAGTTGGACAATAATAAAAAGGAGAGGCTCCGCAATCGCGGAGCCTCTCCTTTTTATATTATTCTTCTTATTATAGTACGTTGCCCAGTTGCTCCTTTATCTTTTCCAGTTCGTCTTTCATCACTACCACCAGGCGTTGTATCTCGACGTGGTTTGCTTTCGAGCCGGTGGTGTTGATTTCGCGACCCATCTCCTGCGCCACAAAACCTAGTTTCTTGCCGCAGGTGGGTTCAGTGGCCATAGTTTGGCGGAAGTAGTCGATATGCTTCTGCAGGCGCACTTTCTCCTCGGTGATGTCCAGTTTCTCGAGGTAGTAGATAAGTTCCTGCTCGAAGCGGTTCTGGTCCACCTCCTTGATGGCGGCATCAGCCATGAGGGAGCGGATGCGCTCCTTGGCGGTCTCGATGCGTTCTGCCTCGAAGGCGGGAATCTGGCGGAGCATCTGCTCGATGAGGTCGACATGGATATGGAAGTCTTTCTCGAGAACGGCCCCTTCGTGGGCGCGGAAACTGTCGGTGAGGTCGATGGCGCGCTGGAGTCCTTCGGCGAAGGCGGCCCATTGGTCGTCGCCGAGTTCGTCAGCGGCGGTGCTGTTCCAGATGTCGGGCATGGAGGCCAGCGAGGCGAGGAGGCCGGTGCGGTCGGCACCGGTGCGGTCGGCCACGCCGGTCAGCAGGCCGTAGCGGGCGGCGAGGAGGTCGCCGTTGAAGGCGGTGTCGGCCACGGTGCTCTCCTCGGTGACGAGGAGTTCCACCTTGCCACGCTCCAGGGCGGCAAGCATGGCGCGGATGTCGAGCTCGCGCGAGCGGTAGGCGGCGGGCAGCTTGACGATGAGGTCGAGCTGTTTGCTGTTGAGGGTCTTGATTTCGATATTCACTTTCTTTTCGCCTACGGTGCATTGCACTTTGGCGTAGCCGGTCATTGATTTCATATTGTGAGTTTTTTGAATTCGGGTGTCTCGTAGGTACGGAGGGTGCCATGGTCGTCGTAGATGAACATGACGGCCTTGGTGGCAGGCTCGTCCGGGTGCGAGGCGATGAAGGCCAGAGCGCTGTCGAGGCCCATGACCATATAGGCGGTGGCCATGGCGTCGGCCAGCCAGCAGGCCCCGTCAACTACCACCGAGGCGCTGAGCAGCGAGTGCTGCACGGGGCGGCCGGTAGCGGGGTCGATGGTATGGGAGTAGCGCATGCCGTCGCGCTCGTAGTATTTGCGGTAACTGCCCGAGGTAACCACTGAGGCGTCGCGCAGGGCGATGGCGGTCATCACCTCGGGTGCAGAGATGCTGTCCTTCGAGGGGCGTTCGATGCCGACGCGCCAGGGCTGGCCGCCGGGCTTGGCGCCACGGGCTATCACTTCGCCGCCCACATCGATGAGGTAGCTCTCGATGCCAAGGCTGTCGAAGGCGGCGGCCAGGAGGTCGACGGAGTAGCCCTGGGCAATGGCGTTGAAGTCCAGCTCGGTGAGGGAATCAGTGCGGAGGACACGGTTATTTTCAATATAAGTAGGTGCGTGAGCGGCTTGTAGCAGCCGTTGGAGGCGTACGCTGTCGGGCTCGGTCCGCTCACGGAAGCTGAATCCCCATTCCTGGACGATACGGCCGACGAGGCAGTTGAAGGCTCCGTTGGTATAGTTGGAGATTTCTGTTGAGTGCGATAGGAGGTTGTAGAGTATGGGGTCGAGGCTGTCGGTTAGGCCTGCATTGATGCGGCGGAGGAGCGAGGAGTCGACCCAGAGGGAGGCGCTTTGGTCGAAGGCGTCGAGGATGGAGTCGACAAGTGGCTGGAGGTTGCGCTGCTGGGGGTCGAAGTAGGAGATGGAGTAGTAGGTGCCCTGTGCGGTGCCGGCGATGTTGAGCGGAGCCTGGTGGTTGGAGCAGGCGGCGAGGACCGTGGCGAGGGCGGCTATTATCAAAAAGCGTCCGGCACCGAGGTGCCGAACGCTTTGGTGTTCACGTCGGAAGTGCATTATTTGATGACGTTGATTTTGCGTGTGGCCTGCTCGCCGTTGGCGGCGGTGATGGCGAGGGTGTAGTTGCCGGCGGCAAGGGTACCGAGGTCGAGCTGGATGTGCTCACCGTTGCCCTGCTGGCGCATCACCTGCTGGCCGAGCATGTTGTAGACGACCACTTCGGCAATACCGTCAGCGCTCTCGAGGTTGAGGATGCGGCTGGTGGGGTTGGGGTAGATGTTGACGTGGATGTTCTCTACGTCGTCGATGCCGAGGTTGGTGGTGACGGTTATCCAGTTGTTGGTCGTGCAGTTGAGCTGGCTGTAGGCCTTTGTGGTCTCAAGACGCACGTCGACGTTCTCCATACCGTTAGGCTCGACGGTGAGGGTGGCGGTGTGGTTGTCGTTCTGGAGCACTTCGTTCTTGTACCAGTTGTAGGTGACACCAGGCATGGTGCAGACGGCGTTGAGGACGGCGGTCTGGCCGGGCTCGAGAATCCAGTTGCCTTCAATGCTGACTTCGGGCGACTTCTGGATGGTGAGGCGGAGGCGGCCGATGGAGTCGCAGCCCACGGCGTTGGTGGTGTCGCTGATGGTGTCGTTGACAATGATGGAGTGGGTGTAGGTCTTGCCGTCGACTTCCCAGGTGTAGCTGTCACAAGCTCTTACGGTGTCGTCGATGAAGGAGCTGTGGCGGATGGTGATGTTGAGGGGGATGATGGTGTCGTAGCACTGGTCGACGCTGCTACGGTATTGTTTGATGCGGGTGTACTGGGTGTCGGCGGTGAAGGTGGCAGAGTCGGCGTCGCGGATGTTCATCTTGAAGGTGTACTTGTCGCAGGTGTTGACTCTGATGGTATCCCTGGCGTAGCGCACATCGGGCACGGTGATGTTGACCTTGATGACGTGGTGGGTGACGCAGAAGGTCTGGAAGTGGCGGCTATAGAGTTCGACGCCGTTGGTGTCGGTGGTGTAGACGCCGCTCTGGGTGAAGGTGGCGCGCTCGGTGTTGGTACCGCCG
>CAJOFL010000038.1 GCA_905233895.1 uncultured Bacteroidales bacterium
TCATCGTCATCGAAGGGGTATGGCTCAACCTGCTCCTGGTCGACCATGCACTCACTCCGCAGAACAGCCTCCTGCCCACACTGCTTTATATCGTATGCATGAGTGCCCCGGCCACCACTCTCACCCCTATGGTGCTGGCCAATCTGGCGCTCATAGGCTGTGTCCGCCAGCTCCTCTTGAAGGGTACGCTCCTCACCATCTCCACCGGCCGTGCCTGTGCGGCTACGGCCTTTATCGGCCTCGCAACCCTTTTCTACCTGCCGGCCGCCTTGATGATTGTCGGCTACATGTTGGCCGCCATCAACTACCGCCTCTACAGTTGGAAGGACTGGGCCGTGCTTTTCCTCGGTTTCCTTGCCCCGTATGTGACGCTGGTCATTGTGCTGATGTACACCGAAGGGCTTGCCGAATGGTGGCAGGGTGTGGCCGAAAGCGTTGGCTCCATGCGCACCACGGTGGGCGACTTCACCCTCTGGCAGGCGCTTGGCAATGCCGTGTTGTTGGCAGTGATGCTGGGCGGAGTGGCCGCCGTATGGACCCTCTATGGCGAACATACCGTTGTATGGCAGAAAAACGCCACCTCCCTCCTGGCTTATATTGTCGGAGCCGTCGCCATGCTCTTCGTTACCTGCCTTTTCACCGCCGACATGCAGCTCTTTGCCCCGGCATTCACTTTCTGCGTCACCTGCCTGCTGACGCCTCCTTCCCGCACTATTGTGCGTCGCAAACGGCGCGAATGGACTTTCACCGCATCGCTTATCCTCATTATAGTTGCCGCCCTGATATGCTAGCCCCCTGCCTGACACCCGGCCGCCGTGAGGCGGGATGCGACGAGGCGGGCCGCGGCCCGCTGGCCGGCCCTGTGACTGCCGCCGCCGTTCTGCTGCCCGAGGGCTATTCCAACCCCGCGCTAAACGACTCGAAGAAACTCTCCGAACGCCAGCGCGAAGCATTGCGCCCGGTAATCGAGGCTGAGGCCGACGCCTGGGCCGTCGCTACCGTGTCGCCAGAAGAAATCGACCGACTCAACATACTACATGCAGCCACCCATGCCATGTGCCTTGCCGTCAAGGCTCTCCTGGGCGAGAAAGCCGAGGGTGTCACGGCCGGTGGCCGTCGTCTAGGCAAAGCCAGGCCGGAATTCCTCCTTGTAGACGGCAACAAATTCTACAACGAGACATCGCTGCCCTACATCACCGTCGTGGGCGGCGACGCCAAATACATGGCCATTGCCGCCGCCAGCATCCTGGCCAAGACCTACCGCGACGACGCCATGACACGCCTCGCCGAAGCGTTTCCGGGCTACGGCTGGGAGCGCAACAAAGGCTATCCCACTGTCGAACACTACGATGCCATCGAGCGCCTCGGCATAACTCCCCATCATCGACGCTCGTTCACCCTCTACCGTCAACATACTCTCTTCGAATAAAAAGAACAAATAATATGGCTAATTTCATCAAGGAAATCCACCGCAAGAAGGTCATCCGCGACCTGATGAACACCCCCCGCGACAAAAAAATCGACAATATCCAGGAGGTGAAAACCATCGGCGTCATCTGCCGCCTCGACAACGAACAGCACTGGAACATCCTGAACCATTTCGCCAAGGTGATGGAAAACCAGGGCAAGCATGTTCATATCATCGCCCTCCTCCCCAAGGACCAAGAGCTTGGCTTCGTTATCACCCACCAGAACACCTACATCTGCCGCGGTAAGACCGACTTCAATTTCTGGGGCCTGCCCAGCGACGAGGCAATACGCCCCTTTGTCGGACGCCACTACGACCTCCTGATTGACACCATAGGCGAGGAAAACTTCTTCGCACAGTATATGGCACTCAGCACCGACGCCAGCCTCAAGGTGGTCTATGCCACCCCGGCCGAGGATCCCTCCGAGGTGTTCGACCTCATTATCCGTGGCGACGGCGCCGTGGACCTCAAATACTTCTTCAACAATGTCATTGAATATCTTGGAATGATTCATAAATAAATCACCGTTCATGAAAGCAAGACCCTTCAGCGGCACAGGCGTGGCCCTAGTCACACCTTTCCGCAAGCAGCAGGAGAATGTCGACTTCACCAAGTTGGAGCATCTCATAGAGACCATTATCGCCTCGGGCGTGGACTATATCGTTGCCCTTGGCACCACTAGCGAGGCTGCCACCATGACCGAGAGCGAACGCTCGGCGGTGCAGGAATTTATCGTTGAGACCGTAGGCGGACGCCTGCCCATTATGCTCGGTCTCGGTGGAAACAATACCCTCAGCCTTACTGACACCCTCGCCGCCACCAACTTCGACGGCATCAGTGGTATCCTGTCAGTGGCGCCCTACTACAACAAGCCCAACCAGCGAGGCCTCCTGCAGCACTACCGTTCGGTGGCCGAAGCGTCGCCCGTGCCAGTGGTTATCTATAACGTGCCGGGCCGCACTGGGGTGAATATCAGTGCTGAAACTACGCTCACCCTGGCCAAGGAATGCCCCAATATTTTAGGTATAAAAGAGGCTTCTGGCAATATGGCCCAGGTCATGGAAATTCTCCGTCAGCGCCCCGACGGCTTCAGCGTCATCAGTGGCGACGACTCACTGACCCTACCCATGCTTGCCATGGGTGCCGATGGCGTCATTAGCGTTATGGCCAACGCTCTGCCCAAGGAGATGGGCCAGATGGTTAAATTCGCCCTTAAAGGCGAGCTCAAGAAGGCCCTGCCGCTCCACTACCGTATGCTACCTCTGATGAACGCCATCTTCGACGAAGGCAACCCCACAGGTATCAAGGCCCTGATGGAAATCCAGGGGTTGATTAACAATGTGCTGCGACTCCCGTTGGTGAAAGCCAGCAAGCAGCTGACCAACAAGCTCTCGACCCTCTACAATGAGTTCAACGGTTGACCTCGAAGCCGTTCGTGCCGAGTATCTGCGCCGCATGACAGGTGGCCAGGGTACCTTGCTGCGCCAGGTCGAGGATTATGCTTCCTCGCGTTGCGGAAAGATGCTGCGCCCACAGCTTACACTTCTTGCTGCCGCCACACTCGGCCCCGAGGTGCTCAACTCTCGCCGAACACTTCTCGCTGCCACTGCTGTTGAGATGCTGCACAATACATCGCTGCTCCACGATGATGTGATAGATGGCGACAGCGAGCGTCGTGGACAGCCAAGTGTCAACGCCCGTTGGGGCAACCGCGTAGCTGTACTTGTGGGCGACTACCATCTGGCGCAGCTTATGCAATTGCTTGACGAGATGGATGACCCCGAGGCATCGCGCATGATAAACCGCACCGTTACCGCTATGACCGAGGCCGAACTGATGGCCCTTGAGGAACTGCCGCTTGACAGCGGGCGTTATATGGACATTATCGACGGCAAGACCGCACGGCTCTTTGCCACCGCTTGTGCCCTTGGGAACCCGGAGTATGAAGATTTCGGCCTGCATTACGGTCGCCTCTTCCAACTGCGCGACGACCGGGCCGACGGCGAGACAACGCCATGGACCGACGAACTTATCAATGCTGAAAAAGCGACCCTCGATGCAATAAAACACAAACTTCCGATACAAATCTAAAAACAACATAACAATGAAGAAACTTATCCTTTTCATCTGTGGCCTCGTAATGGCCGGCGGCCTTATGGCCCAGGGCGCCAAGATGCCCGAGAACATCACCATCAAGGCTCTCGACGGCCAAAGCGTACAGACTTCAGTCATAAACAACAATGGCAAGCCCATGATTATTAGTTTCTGGGCCACATGGTGCAAGCCATGCAACCGTGAGCTGGACGCCATCAAGGAGGTTTATGATGAGTGGCAGGACGAGACCGGAGTAAAGCTTGTTGCCATCTCCATCGACGACGCCCGCTCGGCCGCCCGTGTCAAACCGTGGGTTGACGGAAAAGACTGGCCCTATGAGGTCTATATCGACCAGAACAAGGACTTCGCCCGTGCCATGAACGTGGTGAATGTTCCGCATACTTTCCTCATCAACGGCGAAGGTGAAATCGTGTGGCAGCACACAAGCTACCAGGATGGTGGCGAAGAGGAAATGATTGAGAAGGTGCGCGAACTGCTCAAATAAAAATTTTTCTCCCAAACACCCCATACCGCCGTCTGTTCCTTGCTCGGAGAACAGACGGCGGTTCTTCGTGTTGAATAATTGTTCATAAATATATATAATAAATATATACATGTCGGATTTTTTTTGTATTTTTGCACTTTAATCAAGAAATAACAAGATAACTATATGAGCGAGAATCAGAACATTGACTATAGTGCGAGTAACATTACCGTACTTGAAGGACTTGAAGCAGTGCGTGTGCGTCCGGCTATGTATATCGGCGACGTCAACGAGCGTGGTCTGCACCATCTGGTCTACGAGGTGGTGGACAACTCTATCGATGAGGCACTTGCAGGCTTCTGCAACAAGATCGACGTCTTTATCAACCCCGACAATAGCGTCACCGTGGAGGACAACGGCCGCGGTATCCCCGTGGACATGCACGAGAAGGAGCACCGCTCGGCCCTTGAGGTCGTCATGACGGTGCTGCACGCCGGCGGCAAGTTCAACAAGAACAGCTATAAGGTCTCCGGCGGTCTGCACGGCGTGGGCGTCTCGTGCGTCAACGCCTTGAGCGACCACATGATTGTCAACGTCTACCGCGACGGCAAGGTCTATGAGCAGGAATACAGTAAGGGCAAGCCTCTCTACGCCGTGCGTGAGGTGGGCACGACCGACAAGCGCGGTACCAAGATTACCTTCCACCCCGACGGAAGCATCTTCACCGTCACCGAATACAAGTACGACATCCTGCTGGAGCGTATGCGTGAGCTGGCCTACCTCAACAAGCGCATCGAGATCAACATCACCGACCTCCGCGAGATGAAGGAGGACGGTACGCCCATGCGCGCCAACCACTTCTTCAGCGAGAAGGGCCTGCGCGACTTCATCGGCTACCTCGACGAGAACCGTGAGAAGCTGATGCCCGACGCCATCTATATCGAAGGCGAGCGCAAAGGCATCCCCATTGAGATCGCCATGCAGTACAACACCGGCTACAGCGAGAACCTGCACTCCTACGTCAATAACATCAATACCCACGAGGGTGGCACGCACCTGGCCGGCTTCCGCAGCGGATTGACCCGCACGCTGAAGAACTATGCCGACCGCAGCGGCCTGTTGCAGAAAGCCAAGGTGGAGATTACCGGCGACGACTTCCGCGAAGGCCTTACTGCCATCATATCCGTTAAGGTTGCCGAACCTCAGTTCGAGGGTCAGACCAAGACCAAACTTGGCAATGCCGAAGTGCGTGGCGCCGTAGACGAGGCTGTGAGCGAAATGCTGGAGAACTACCTCGAGGAACACCCCAATGAGGCTCACACTATCGTTGACAAGGTTATCCTTGCTGCCCGTGCCCGCCAGGCAGCCCGCAAGGCCCGCGAGATGGTGCAGCGCAGCAACGTCTTCAGTTCGGCCGGCATGCCCGGCAAACTGGCCGACTGCCAGAGCAACGACCCCGCCGAGTGCGAGATATTCTTCGTAGAGGGTGACTCGGCAGGTGGCTCAGCCAAGCAGGGCCGTGACCGACGCTTCCAGGCCATTCTACCGCTCCGCGGTAAAATCCTTAATGTGGAGAAGGTGATGCGCCATCGTGCGTTCGAGAGTGAGGCTATCCGCGATATATACACAGCTCTTGGCGTTACCGTGGGCACCCCCGAGGACCCGCAGGCACTTAACCTCAGCAAACTGCGCTACCATAAAGTCATTATCATGACCGATGCCGATGTCGATGGCGCACATATTGACACCCTTATGCTGACCTTCTTCTTCCGTTATATGCCAGAACTCATCGAGAACGGATACGTCTACCTCGCCACCCCGCCGCTCTATCTTGTCAAGAAAGGCAACAAGCAAGTCTACTGTTGGACGGAAGAAGATCGTGAACGAGCCCTCATGGAATTCGGCGACAAGGGTATCCACGTACAGCGATATAAAGGTTTGGGTGAGATGAATAGTGACCAGTTGCGCGACACTACTATGGATCCCGAAGGTCGTCAGCTGCGTCAGGTGACTATTGACAACGCCGCCAGTGCCGACCGAATCTTCTCCCTCCTTATGGGCGACGACGTGCCGCCCCGCCGCGCTTTCATTGAGGCCAACGCCACATATGCCACCATCGATGCATAAAAAACGTATTACCATGGATAAAAGAAACCTACTCCTTATCAGCAACAGCACCATGCGTGGCGAGGCTTACCTCGGCTGGTGCAAGGACATGATTGCCGACTTCTGCCGTCGACACAATGTGAAAAAGGTACTCTTTGTACCATACGCTGGCGTTTCGCTGGCAGAGGGTGGACTCACCAAGAGTTACGACGCCTATGAAAAGAAAGTTGCTGCCGTCTATAAAGAGTTCGGCGTGAAACTCACTTCCGTTCATCACAAGGCATTGCCCATCAACGCTGTGTATGACACCGACTGTGTGGCAGTGGGCGGTGGCAACACCTTCCACCTTGTCCGCGAGTTGCAGCGCACAGGTCTTATGCAGGCTATCCGTCAGCGCGCCTTCGACGGCATGCCCTACATGGGATGGAGCGCAGGCAGCAACGTGGCTGGCCCCACGCTCTGTACCACAAACGACATGCCTATTGTCATGCCCGCTTCGTTCGACTGCATGGGCCTGGTGCCATTCCAAATAAATCCGCACTACACCGACTTCTTTGACCCGAAGCATGGAGGCGAGACCCGTGACGACCGTCTGAAGGAGTACATTATGGTCAACCCCAAGGCAACCGTCGCTGCTATCCGCGAAGCCACCGCCCTGGTGCTCGAAGATGGCAAGTTGAAACTTATTGGCAAGCCTAACAAAATGAAGGTCTTTAAGACCAACATGGCCAACACCAAAGAATACGGCCTCCGCAGCAATATTAACTTCCTCTTAAAAGCATAACATTATGAAATGGTTTATCAAATGTCTAAAGCAGTATGCTGACTTTGAAGGTCGCGCTCGCCGTAAAGAGTACTGGTGGTTTATACTTATCAACTTCATCATCTCGATGATATTACTCATCGGATGGATGGTGCCTTTCTTCAAAATGGCTTTTGTCGCTGCTTCTACAGGTAGTGAAGACTTCAACCCGATGGAAGTATTATCTACAATGATGAAGAATCCATTCATGTATCTGTATCTTGTATACTATCTTGCAGTGCTAATTCCTAGCATTGCCGTGATGGTGCGCCGTCTGCACGATACCGGGAAATCGGGATTATGGGTATTTTTGCTTGTTGGAGGCTCCATTCTGGGTTCATTCGCCAGTTTGTTTCAAACGATAAGTTATGGGTTATACGTGGTACTGGCTCTTGTTTGTATTGCAACAACAATACTTGGTCTGGTCTGGTTGTTCACCGATTCTCAATATGGCCCTAACCAGTACGGTCCTAACCCCAAAGGCGAAGGCAATAATGAAACTCCTGTCGAAACAGAATAAACCGTTATAAAGAAGACGTTATATTCGACGACGAGACTGTGCGCTTGCCGCGATATAAAGGAAAAAGGGCTGCGATTGCAGCCCTTTCTTTTTTATGCCATGACGGCGTCGCGCTCGGTATCGTTCCAGTAGGTCATTCTACGGAAGGGGTTTATGTCGTCCTTATGTCGGCTTGAGGCCTTCTCTTGCTCGATATGAGCTTGTATGGCAGAATACTCAAGCAACGACTGCTTCCAGAGGTTTTCGTCGAGCCGTGTAGTACCGTTGAGAGTACAGAGCACATGGGCGGCGTGGGCGCACACGAGGGCGGGGTAGGCCTGCCAGAGGGTATCCATACGGTCGTGAAGTTGTTTCCAACTACTGACTGCACCGCTTTCCACGTCGGCGATTAACTGCTCCATGTCGGGTTTAGACACAAGTTGTCCGCCGATGTTGACCCATTCGGTTACGGCCTTGGGCTGTTCAGGCGGCAAAGTTTCTCCATAGGCGGCAGTGAGACGCTTCATGGCGTAGAACAACAGCATCTGGCGATAGGCAGCCAAACCCTCCTTTGCTTTGAGTACCACAGTGGGGCGCTTGCTTTTTTCCATACCGTTTGCATAGACAACACCGTCCTTGGCATCTGCCATCCACGTGCGCAGCAGGTCCATGCCGCGGAGAATTTCCTCAGCGGTATCTGGTGCAAGGTTATCGAACTCGATATGCTGTGCCTTGAAAACCCGTTTGTCTCGCTTGGCGAACTTTTTGCTGTTGCGGTCGATGGCGTACATGTTGTACATCCACCAGTAGGCGGGCATCACCTCCAACTGGTCCTTGGCGGCATTGTTGTTCACCAATGCGAATGGCAGCGTGATGTCAAGCTCGGCGGGGTAGTCGGCTTTCGCCAGCAGACAGTAGGAGGAGAATCGGGAGGAATGCTTGAACGAACAGCAGAGGCCAGGCCAGAAGCCGCGCCCTGCGGCAATCTCTCCGTCGGCGGTACGCGAGTTATGGTTCGAGCCGATAGTTCCTCCAGCGGCAATGTTGCTCTGACCCATGATGAGGCCGGCTATGAGGAACGAGTTGTTGTGGTGCTGCTCGTGGGCAGGGAATATGATGCTGTTGCCCACCTCGCATCGGGCAAGGGTTGAATTGTCTCCCACTACCGTGTCGTTAAGGCGCAGGCCGAACTCGAGATGCACATGCTCGCCTAGCAGGAACCGCATGGCAATGACACCATATTCCAACTTGCAGCCGTAGCCAATGACACCATCGCCGAGGGCGATGCAGCCGTCAACCACCGTGCGGTCGTCGTTGGAGGAGAGGATAATGACGTTGTGTACCGACTTGGTATTCTTCACTATGCAACAGTCACCCACGCGGCCATAGCGGCCATTGTCGGTAGAAAGCAGGTCGAAAGTGAATTGTTCCAGTTTGGTAATGAACGTCTTGTGTCCACGGAAGCGAGCCCACATATATGCGTCGCCGATAGTCATGCCGCCGAATGGCAGCAGGCGTCGGCCGCCGTTCTCGTTCATCGGTTCGAGCCAAGCCACCGAGTGAGGGTCGGATGTGCAAGTCATCTCGTCGATATTGAACAGGAGAACGCCGTTGCCCAGCGTGTAGCCGCTGAGCATACGGACGTTGTGTATCACTGGGTTGTCGCCGACGGTGACGTCGGAAAGCGTCGAATTGTAGATGCCTTCGCGGAGTTGCAGGTCGCCTTCGCGGTGAACTGTGGCATCCATCGGCCCCAGCCGAACCGGTCCGGCGAAGGAGTTTCCGCGCAGGCAAGCGGGGCAGAACGGCTCGGCAACCAGTACGTTGGCCCAGTTTTCGGCCCAGTTCCCTTGGCGTTCGAGCAGTTCAATCTCCGTGGCGGTCAGTTTGCGGTAGATGCTTGGCATAGGCTTATTTGTAGAGGTTGATGTATTCCTCGATGCTGCCCTCGATGCGCTGCTTGTCTTTGAAATACTGGTAAGTGCTGATTTTCAGTTCGTCGCAGGCCTCTTCGTCGCACACTACCAGAGCCCGACGATGCATCTGCAGCATGCTGCTGGTCCACATGTGGTTCACACCGGTCTCGATCATGTGGTGCATGGCACGGGCTTTCTTCGGGCCGTTGCAGAGGATTAGCACCTCGCGAGCATCCATCACAGTGCCAACGCCGACGGTGAGAGCCTGTTTTGGAACGAGGTTCACGTCGTTGTCGAAGAAACGGCAATTGGCTTGTATAGTATTGGTGGTGAGTGTTTTGATACGTGTACGGCTGCTGAGCGAAGAGCCGGGTTCGTTGAATGCGATGTGTCCGTCAGGGCCAACGCCTCCCATGAAGAGGTCCACACCGCCGGCCTCGGCGATCATCTGTTCATAATGCTCACATTCAGCCATCAGGTCGGGCGCGTTGCCGTCGAGGATGTGTACGTTCTCCGGCTTGATGTCGATATGTCCGAAGAAGTTGGTCCACATGAATGAGTGGTAGCTCTCGGGGTGTTTCACGTCGAGGCCGACATACTCGTCCATGTTGAAAGTCACCACATTGCGGAAGCTTACGATGCCCCGTTTATTGAGTTCTACCAGATGTTGGTAGAGGCCCAGGGGCGAACTTCCGGTGGGGCATCCGAGTACAAACGGGTGCTCCTCAGTGGGATTGAAGTCAATGATTCGTTTGGCCACATAGTTTGCAGCCCAGACTGACATTTCGTCATAGTCTTTTGTAATGATTACGCGCATATATTTTGAGTTTGGGGTGAATATTTTCCGCAATTCCGATTTGCAAAGTTACGACTTTTTTCGGAATGCTTAAAAATATTTTTCAAAAAACATTCAACTGTCGGATAATCAGCGATATAAAATGTTAAAAATTGTATAACCGCAAGAACGCCAGTTGGTTAGACCCACCTTCGCCTGATCAACGCCTGATCAACGCCTGATCAACGCCTGCCTTGTTCTGCCATTTGATAGTGCATAAATAAATTTTTTGTGCGTATGTAAAAAAGTTTGTACCTTTGCACAAAATATACATATCGAACATCTGATGAGAAAAGGAATTGTAATCACGCTGGCACTCTGTCTGTTAGGCGGTATTGTGTGGGCACAGGACAAGCCTAGCAAACGCGAGCGCAAGAAGAATCTGGTGGTCAAGGAGTGGAACACCAAGAGCGGCACCAAGACGCCCTATCTCGACAATGTCGTTACCTACGACGAGTTGGGCCGCAAGATTGAGGAGATTGAGTATGCCTCCTATGGCCAGAAGAAGCGTATCACCTATGAGTATGAGGGCGAGTCGACCCGTTGTACCCGTCAGGTGGAGTACGACGACAAGAACCACGCCGTCCGCATCAAGAAGTTCGAATACAATGACGACGGCACCAAAAAGGTTCAATACAACTATAAGCCCAACGGCAAGCTGGAGAGTACTAAAACGTTTGAATATAGTTATAAATGAGCATCTTGGAGCAGATGCCCTCCATAGGGCTGGACGATATGAAGGCTGTGCGGCTGATGAACCGCATGGACCGGAAGTATATGGCGTCCGCCTCGCAGCTGGAGGAACTGCTCTCGCGGGTGGCTGAGGGCTACTATGTGCAACATATTGAGCACAATCCGGTAGCTCCGTACCGTACACTCTACTTCGACACCGCCAACCTGCGCATGTACACCATGCACCACAACCAGAAGCTCAACCGTCAGAAACTGCGCGTCCGCACCTACCGCTCGACCGACACTACCTTCTTCGAAATCAAGAACAAAGATAACAAAAAGAAGACCCGCAAGGTACGAATCCCGATAGATGTGTCGATGTTCGATAGCGCGCTGCGAGTACCTGAGGTTGAGCAGTTTGTGAATGGTAACACGCCGTATCCGAGTGACTCGCTCCATGAATGTCTTGAGAACCGTTTCGAGCGCATCACGCTGGTGGACAAGGCAATGAGCGAACGTATCACTATCGACAGTGGCATCCGTTTCCACAACAGGGCAACTGGAATTGACGCCGATATTTCAAAATTGCTGGTCATTGAGGTGAAGCATGAGGTGGGTGCCCCCATGAGCGACATGGAACGGGCGTTGCACGAGATGCACATCCTCCCGCGACGCATGAGCAAGTACTGCATCGGCACAGCCCTGACCGACCCCTCGGTCAAAAGCAACCGCTTTAAGGAGAAATTGTTATACATCAACAAAATACAATCATTATGAAACTCTTGCAAGAGACATTCGACGCCGGCATCGCCAGCGAGTTCGGCGAGCAGTTGGGCGACCAGTCGATCGACCTCCTGGGGGTACCCCTTTTCGACGGCCCCAGCCTTTGGACGTTCCTCATACGCTTCGCTTTCAACCTGCTGGTATGCTGGGTGATAACGCATTTCCTCTATTATCGGAAAAGCCACCGCCGCGATTACTATTTCACCTATATGCTCTTCTCCACCGCCATATTCCTCATACTTTACAACCTGCAGAACATGACGGTTGAAGTTGGCATCGCCCTCGGACTCTTCGGTATCTTCAGCATGATTCGTTATCGCACCGAGCAACTTCCCATCCGTGAGATGACCTATCTTTTTGTGCTCATCGGCATCAGCATCATCAATGGCGCCGGCATGACTTCAAGTTACACCGCTTTTCTGGTGACCAACCTGCTGGTCATCTTGCTTGTATGGCTTCTCGAAAGCCTCGGATTCAGCCATCGGCAGGCCAATAAGATTATCAACTACGAGAAAATCGACCTCATCCGGCCCGACCGCCGCGAGGAACTGCTGGCCGACCTCCGTGAACGTACTGGCCTAAATATCACCAAGGTGCAGGTGGGAAGCATCAACTTCCTCAAGGACACCGCCTTCCTAAAGGTGACTTACATTCCCGAGGATGACGAGCAGAACGAAATTGACATGATTACCAAATTCAAACAGAAATGAAATACGTGCCTTACTTCGTATTGGCCGTGGCCATGATGCTGGCCGTGGGATGCAATCGGGATGAGATAACGGTGGTCGATGATGCCACCGGCGGTGGAGGTGTCAACATCGACGATGTGGACGACATCGACACCAATTATGACCGTACTGTGGCCATTGTCTTTTCCACCTCGGGCAACGCCACCGTCAGCGGGGTGGGCGACAGCCTGGATGTCACTCTCAGCGGTAATGACGTCACCATCCGCAACCTCGGAACCGAGAAGGTGCTATACCGCCTCTCCGGCTCCACTACCGACGGTTTTCTGAAAATCTATAGCGGACGCAAGCAGACCATAGCGCTCAACAGCGTGAGCCTCAAGAACAGCCGCGGAGCCGCCATCAACGTGCAGGGCTACGAGACCACTCCCAACAAGGGCAAACGCCTCGACCTCGTGCTCAACGGAAGCAGCACTTTGGCCGATGGGTCGAACTACAGTCTCACCCCCGCCACTGAGGATGAGAAGGGTGTGGTCTTCAGCGAAGGCCAGATTGTCGTAAGCGGCAGCGGTACCCTCACTGTAACCGCCACAGGCAAGGCCGGCATCAGTAGCGACGACTATGTGGCGTTCCTCCAAGGCTGCAGCGTCAATGTCACCTCATCGGCCGGCCACGGCATCCGTGGCAAGGACTATGTCCTCGTCAGCGGCGGCATGCTGGATATCAGCGTCTCGGCCGACGGCAAGAAGGGCATCAGCAGCGACAGCCTCGTCCGCTTCGACGGCGGCCAGACCACCATCGCTGTCACCGGCAGTACGGTGGTTGAGAGCGGCGACACCAGCGGTACAGCCGGTATCAAGGCCGACCAGCTCTTCGAGATGAACAACGGCACACTTACCGTCACCAACAGCGGCAAGGGCGGCAAGGGCATCAGCTGCGACGGTCCGGCCTATTTCCGCGGTGGTGAAATCAAAATTACTGTCACTGGCCAGAACTTCGGCTCATCCTCTGGTGGCGGATGGCCCGGCCCTGGCGGTGGTGGCTGGGGTGGCAACGACAATAGCGTCGGTGCCAAAGGTATCAAGTGTGACGGCAACATCGAAATATCAGGTGGCGTCATCACTGTTGTGGCCTCCAACCATGAAGGTATTGAAACCAAGGGTACCCTCACCGTCACCGGAGGCCGGATTTATGCCCAGTCGTCCGACGATGCTATCAACTCCTCCTCCACTATGACAATCACCGGCGGCTACATCTGCGCCTACTCCACTGGAAACGACGGTCTCGACGCCAACGGCAACTGCTATATTAGCGGCGGTGTGGTCTACGCCATCGGCAAGTCCTCGCCCGAAGTGGCCATCGACGCCAACACAGAGGGTGGCTACAAACTCTACATTCAGGAGGGTGCCACCGTTATCGCCCTGGGCGACATAGAGCGCGGTTCACAACTCTCGCAGACCTGCTACCAGGCCTCCTCGTGGAGTAAGAACGTGTGGTATTCCATGACCGTGGGCGACCAGGTCTATGCCTTCAAAACTCCTGCTTCCGGCGGCACCAAGATGGTTGTCACCGGCCCCCAACAGCCGTCGCTCAAGAAAGGTGTGACTGTCAGCGGCGGCACCGAGATACTCAACGGAATGTTCAACCTGCAGCCTGAAGTAAGCGGCGGCGACAATGTAAACCTCTCCAACTACTCCAGTGGTGGAGGCTGGTGGTAGTGTTTAGTGTTTAGTGGTATGAAGAAGAGCGTAATAATACTTGTGGTGACTTTGCTGGCCTGTATGCCGGCAATTGCCCAGACCGAATCCAACCTGGATTCGGAAATGGGCGGTTGCTTCTCGCTTGCAGTGGATAAAAAACTTGCCAAAGGCCTGCATCTCCGCCTCGAGGAGGAAATCAGTATTGACAACAACTTTGGAACATTTGACAGGTTCTATACCACCTTGGGCCTCAACTATAAGGTAAATGACTACCTGAAACTCGGCGTTGCCTATGCTATGATTAACCCATACAGTGCCGCAAACCATGCCTTCAAGGACATTCGCCACCGCCTGATACTCGACGCCACCGGCGGCTTCCGTTTCGGCCACTGGCGCCTTTCGCTCAAGGAACGATTCCGGGCTACATACCGCACCGGTGAAATGAATCTCTACCAGAACCCGCGCACCGCCCTCACCCTCAGGAGCCGTCTGAAGCTGCAATATAAAGGGTTGCGCCGTATTGAACCTTATGCATATATCGAGCTGCGCAACATTCTCAATGCCCCTGTAATTGATGCTGTCTATAATACCGCCACCGACACGTGGGGATACTATTCCGACGGCACCTTCACCCAGAAGGGAGAGGCGGGATGGTTCATCGACGGCTGGAACGGCTGCTATGTCAATCGGCTGCGTGGAACCGTGGGGGTGGAGTACCGCCTTTCGCGCTACAGTTCTGTTGATATAAGCCTAATGGCTGACCACAAGATAGATAAAGTCGTAGATGCCAATGCCGAAGGCACAAAACTCAAGTCCTATACTCTTGAAAAAGGCTTCGTCGGCTGGCTCTCTGTTGGCTACTGCTACTCATTCTAAATCCCCTCCGTATGAAAAAGATACTGTTATCTGTAACTGCCGTTTTACTTTTCGCTTTTCACTTTTCATTTTGCTGCGCACAGTCTTTCCCGTGGCAGGACACCACCAAGAGTCTCGACCAAAGGGTTGAGTGGCTTATTGACAACCTTACACTTGACGAGAAGTTGAGTCTTATGGTACATCAGAACCCAGCCATCGAACGGGTTGGCCTGCCGGCCTATAGCTGGTGGAACGAGGCGTTGCACGGCGTGGGGCGTGCGGGTATTGCCACAGTATATCCTATGCCTATCGCGTTGGCTGCTACCTTCGACCCGTCAATGATTCGCAGCGTGTTCAACAATGTGGCCCTCGAAGCCCGAATCAAATACCAGCAGGCGCAGGACACCGGTGGCTACGGCGACTACACTGGACTTACCTTCTTCACCCCCAATATCAACATCTTCCGCGACCCCCGCTGGGGGCGCGGTATGGAGACCTACGGCGAAGACCCTTATCTCACTGCAATGATGGGCCTTGCTTGCGTGGAAGGACTGCAAGGTGGCCACACTGCCGCATGCCTAAAGCACTTCGCCGTGCATAGCGGCCCTGAGGGTGTGCGACATGAGTTTGATAGCAGGGTAGGGGAGCGCGACTTGCGTACCACCTATCTTCCAGCGTTTGAATATATCATAAAGAACAGCGATGTGGCGCAAGTGATGTGCGGGTATAATCGACTCAACGGGGAGCCCTGCTGCACTAACCGCCACCTCTTCGACATCTTGCGTAACGAATGGAGGTACGACGGTATCCTTGTTACCGACTGCTGGGCGCTGAACGACGCCTACGAGACTGATACCGTCATTCCGCGTCACCGTACCCACTCCACCGCCGCTGCGGCCTATGGCGATGCTTTCGGCCGCGAGGTGGACCTCGAGTGCGGTAGCGGCCTGCCTGCTCTGCGCGAGGCGGTGCAGCAAGGACTGGTGCCTGAGAGCAAGGTCGACGAGCATGTGCGCCGCCTGCTGAAGGTGCGTATAGGTGTGACTGGCTCTGCTAGTACGGCTATCCCTGCTAGTACGGCTATCCCAGCCGATGTCGCTGCCAGCAGTATGGTGCTGCTGAAGAACAACGGTGTGCTGCCGCTCAAGAAGAATGAATTCCTCCGCCTCGAAGGCCCCAATGCCTATGACAGCTTGATGCCGCTTGGCAACTACAATGGTACCCCTAAACATACAGTTACCATCGGCGAGGCTCTGGGGAGATATCAGGTGCTTAGTGCTGGTGACGGCAAGACCCTTGTCTATGTTGGCGGCCTCAATCCCCAGCTTGAAGGCGAGGAACTTCCAGTGGAGAAGGAAGGTTTTTGTAAGGGAGACCGTACCCGCATTGAGCTGCCGCAGGAACAGGTGGACGAGATAAAAACATTCAAAGCCCAAGGTTACCACGTTGTGCTAGTGTTATGCACAGGTAGCGCTATTGCACTTGAGAACGTCATTGACGACTGCGATGCTGTACTTGTGGCATGGTATGGCGGTCAGGATATGGGTACAGCCGTCAAAGAGTTGCTTTTTGGTGAGCGTGACGACTTCGGCCACCTGCCCGTCACATTCTACCGCTCGACCGACCAATTGCCGTCGTTTGACGACTATAATATGCAGGGACGAACCTATCGCTATCCTGCTACAGATCCGCTCTTCCCCTTTGGCTACGGTTTGAGCTACAGTTTCTACCAGCTTTATGAGACTCAGGTTAGTGAGGCCGACTTTACGGTAGAGGGTATAATAAGCCAGTGCAATACCGACGTGCCTGATGCCGCCGTCCATAGTACTGTGGTGCAGGTTTATCTGAAGTACAACGACGTACAGAACGACCCCGAGAAGCAACTCGTCGGCCTTTGCCCCGTTACCTTCCTCAAGGGCGAGTCTACTCGCAAGCCGTTCAAGATAGAGTTGGATCCCTTCTGGTTCCGCCAGTTCAACCCCGAAACCGGCCAAATGGAAGAACCCAAGGACGGCACGGAGTTTACCATACAGGTCGGCTTCTCCAGTGACGACCGCGATTTGTTTGATTACCCATTCACTTATCACAACCGCAAATGAGAAAGACACTTTTGGCTTTTGCCGCCTTTTCACTTTTCACTTTTCACTTTTCACTATGTCAGGCGCAGCACGACAGCATCCCGGAGAGCGACCCAACCATATTGCAGCGTATCGACGAGTGGCAAGATCTGAAGTTTGGCTTTATGATGCACTGGGGTGTTTACGCGCAGTGGGGCATCGTGGAAAGTTGGAATATCTGCAATGAACCTTGGATCAACCGTAATGGTGTCAACTACGAGGACTACAAGCGCTCCTACTGGGCGCTGAACCGTACGTTCAATCCGCAGCATTTCGACCCGGAGGGATGGGCTGCTGCCGCCAAAGGTGCCGGTATGAGGTATGTGGTCTTTACAACCAAGCACCACGACGGCTTCTGCATGTTCGACAGCCGTTATACCGACTATACCAGCATGGGCTCCGATTGTCCGGCAAAGACTGACTTTACGCGCGGCGTGGTTGATGCTTTTCGCAACGCGGGCTTCTGGACGGGCCTCTATTTCAGTAAGCCTGACTGGCACTGCGACGACTACTGGGCCCACGAGTGGGCTACACCCGACCGCAACGTTAACTACTCCATCGCCGACCATCCCGACCGCTGGCAGCGCTATTGCGACTTCACCTATAACCAGATATATGAGTTGACACACAACTACGGCACCGTTGATATCCTTTGGCTCGACGGCGGATGGGTGCGCCCCGAGTGGAGCGTGAACGACGAGACCCGCCCGTGGCTCGGCTGCAGCGGTCAGGTGCAGGACGTTGATATGCCGCGTATCGCCCGTATGGCCCGTGAAAAGAACCCACAGATGATTATCGTCGACCGCTCGGTGGGTGGTCGCTACGAGAACTACCGTACCCCTGAAAAACAGGTGCCCGATACACTTCTGCCCTATCCTTGGGAGACTTGCATGACTATGGGCGACAGTTGGAGTTATGTGCCTAACGATAACTACAAGTCCACCAAGACCCTCATCCACATGCTTTGCGACGTGGTGGCCAAAGGGGGCAACCTGCTGCTCAACGTGGGGCCCGATGCCGACGGGAACCTGCCCACGGAAGCATTGAAGCGCATGGAGGAGATTGGACGTTGGTTGGATAAAAACGGATACGCCATTTATGATACCCGCCCTCTGTATCCTTATTGCGAAGGTAACGTACGTTACACCCAGTCGAAAGACGGCAAGCACCAGTATGCAATCACCCTCACCGACGAAGCCCCATACGCCACCGTGAAGGAACTTAAAGGTAAGAACCGCAAATGACAAAGGAAGAAAGATACGCGGCTCTGTTGCCGCAAGTGAAATCGCTCTGCGAGGGTGAGAACGACATTATTGCCAAGATGGCCAACGTTAGTGCGTTATTGCACCGCGAATTCGGCTTCTGGTGGACTGGATTCTACAGAGTTGAGAATAACGAATTGCTATTGGGCCCCTTCCAAGGACCGATTGCCTGTGTGCATATCGCCTACGGGCGCGGAGTGTGCGGTACTGCGTGGAAGGAACGCCGCACGGTGGTGGTACCCGACGTGGAGGAGTTCCCCGGACATATCGCCTGTTCCAGCGAGAGCCGTAGTGAGATAGTTGTGCCAGTCTTCAAAGGCGATTATGTAATCGCCGTACTTGATATCGACAGCCGCGAACTGTCCACCTTTGATGAGGTGGACAGTCGATGGCTGGAGAAAGTGGTTGAGTTTATTTGAACGCGTTCTCGCTCAATCCGTGTCCACTGAGGGCAAGTTCCTTCATGTAACCGGGAACCTCGCGGCCTAAGTACTTGTCCACGTAGAGTTTTGCGAGGTACTGGCCCAGCATGAAACCGTGTCCGCGAAGACCGGTGAGGAGGCCCACCTCCGGGTCGACGATATAGCGCGGCTCGGTGTAGCGGCCGGCCCAGCAGGCGAGAATGCTCACATCCTTCAGGTCGGGAATCCACTCGGCGAACACCTCGCATACAATCTCGAGGAACTCACGGCTGTTGTACTTGATGTTCTGTCGCGTCTCGTAGGCGTCGGTATCGGGGCTGGCGCAGCCGATAATCTGGCCGGTATGCTCGAACTGCTGTCCATAGACGGCGCTGAATCCCTTGTAGTGACGGCGGTCGATAATCATGTCCAATGCACCGCCGTTGGGTCCCATCATGGGCAGTCGGCGGGTGATGAAGGCCTGGTGCTTCACCGGGTAGAGGCCGGTGTCGATACCGAGCATGTCGGTGAACTTCTCGGCACCCCAACCCATTGCGTTGACGAAATGGTCGCAGGTGTATACTTTCCTTCGTGGTTGCGGACGAGGGCAACAACCTTGTCTCCCTTGCGCCACACCTGCAGCAGCTCAGTGTCCTCGTAGTAGCGGCCGCCGTTCTGCACGCCGATTCCGCGGATATAGTCGATTACGCGGCCAGGTGTCGCCTGCCAGCAGTCGCGGGTGATAAGTGCGTGACTGTAGGTGGTCTTCGAATCATCCCACAATGGCGAGATTTCCTTCTTGAAGTCCTTGCGGTCAATCATATAGGCATCGCTCCAAGCGCGAGAGGCGTCGAGGGCGCGATAGGTGGCGTCGTCGTGGACGAGGTTCACGTAGTGGGTGGGTTTGTAGTTGATGTTGTGGACCTTCTGAATGCCTTTGAATATCTCGTGGCTGTGCTGTGCGATGTCGGCGATATCGGGGTTGGAGAAGGCCGGACGGCCGCCACCGATGTTGCGCCACGAGGCACCGCGGCTCCAGTTGACCATCACGGGATTCATGCCGGCCTCTGAGAAGTAGCGGAACAGACCGCTACCGGCGATACCGCCGCCGGCGATGAAGACGCGAACCTCCTCCTGGCTGACGTCATTGCCCTTCGGGAAGACGTAGACCTCCTTGCGACCTTCGGTGTAGATGTCGCCGAGGGTTACCTGGTTCGAGAGCGGTGCGCGGGGGGTAGCGTCGCCAGTCAGCTCGATACCGTGGGCGCGGAGCAGGCCGCGGGCACGAGCGATGCAGCGCTTTCCGCGGCAGGGGCCCATACCCATACGGGTGATATGCTTCAATTCGTCGACCGAGATATATTTGCGGTTGCCCACAGCGGCAAGCACCTGCTCGTCGGTGATATCCTCGCAGTGGCAGATATAGGTGGGATCTTTCTGAGTATTCGGAGTGTTCTGAATATTCAGAGGATTCGGATATTTGTCTTTTACAATGAAGCCCTTGATGTCGGTCATCTGGCCGTCGACCTTGACCACTTTGACGCGCGCCACATTGGTCTTGTTGTCTTTCTTGAGGACCTTCTCTACAACGCCCTCTCCAAGCTTCTGTCCGTTGTTGTCGACCAGGTAGACTTCGGCACCGTCCTCCACCGCGTACTCGATAGGCAGGAAGCACCAGTTCTTTGCCAGGTCGTAACCGAAGATGGCCAATCCCGGACAATGGTTCACGCAGGCCATACAGCCGATGCACTTGTTGTAGTCGACCGTCGGGGTCGAGCTGGTGGTGGGCTTGCTGATGGCCCCCTGCGGGCAAGAGAAAGTGCAGGGGTTGCAGGCGAAACCGTAGAGGCAGTCGAGTTGCACAAACGGTTTTGCGGCCATTCGCTCGGCGGTGGGCAGGTTGGGCTTCTCCAACAGGCGCACGGGGTGCTGCTGCGAATCGATATACTGGCGCGAGATGTCGAGATACTCGTCGTAGTTGAACCGCATGCCTATTTCCTGCGCAATCTCGTAGGCCGCCTGACGGCCGCGGAGCACGGCGCTGGTTCCCTCGCCGATACGGACGGCGTCGCCGACTCCGTACACATGGTGGCCGAACAGCTCTTTACCCTTGGTAAGCAGCTGGCTGTCAGGCACCAATCCAGTGCAGATATTGATAATGTCTATGTCGTCGATAACCTGTTCGGTACCGGGGATGGGCTTGAAGTTCTCGCATTTTGCGATAACGGCGCCGACAACGCCCGTACGATCGCCGTTGGGAATGGCGCGTACGAGGGTGTAACCTGTCATGATGGGGATGCCCAAACGGCGCACTCGGTTGGCCTGCACCGGGAAACCGCCCTCACGCGGCATCGCCTCGATGATGGCCTTGATTGTCGCACCGGCCTGCATTCCCTGGTAGGAGGTGAGGTAACCGATATTACCTGCACCCACGGTGAGCACCCTCTTCCCGAGGAGTGTATGCTCCTGGTTCATCATCTTCTGGAACACGGCGGCGGTGTAAACGCCTGGTACATCGTCGTTTTCAAAGGCCGGCATGAACGGAACGGCGCCGGTGGCCACCACCAGGTGCTGCGCGTCGACGTAGGCCATCTCGCCCGTCACGATGTTTTTCAGGGCCAGACGCGGACCTTCGAGAATATCCCACACCGTGTAGCCGAGGAGGATACCGCTCGGATCGTCGCCGGCAAGGGTCTTCGCGATGTCGAATCCGCGCATGCCGCCGTACTTCTTCTCGCGTTCGAAGAAGAAGAACTGGTGGGTCTGCATGTTGAACTGGCCTCCGATGCGCTGGTTATTGTCAATCACGAGGTTGTCGATACCGAAAGCCTTCAGCTGCTCGCGGCAGGCCAATCCCGCAGGACCGGCGCCGACAATGGCCACGGTGGTCTTGAATATCTTGAGGTCATTCAGGGTTTTCTGATTGTTCGGAGTGTTTAGATTGGTCTGATTTTCAATCCTTTTCACCTCTTTCACCCCGTCCACGGGAGTGATGCAGATGCGGCGCACCTGCCCGTCGACCAGCATCTCGCAGGCGCCGCACTTGCCGATGCCGCACTCCAGCGAGCGGTTGCGTCCTTGCAAACTGTGGCTGTGGACGGGGTATCCCGCCTCGTGCAGTGCTTTTGCGATAGTGTAGCCTTTGCGGCCTTGAACCTTGTTTCCTTCGAACAGGAACTCTACCACTTCGGCGTCGGGGATGTCGAGAATGGGGTGATTAGTGATACGGTACATATTGTATTGTTTTGAGGATTAATTACTTGCCGTTAATGATGCATTTGTTTACACCACCGCAAAGGTAAAAATAATTTCCATACAATGCAAATTTTTTTGTCAACAGGAGTGAATTCGCCCCAGTTTCGCCGCCCCATAACCGTCACATTTCCACCATCTCACAACTTCATCTCTTACTCATCTCCTTATCTTGTCATTTCCAAAAAGTCCATCAGGAAGGCAATAAAAAGCGAAGGGTGGCGTTATGATAGGGTAACAATTAAAATTCAAAGCATTATGGCATTGATGGTTGAAGGATATATGGGCGGCTTCATAGGCAAGTTGGGGCCTGCTATCGGCTACCGGTGGCGCGGTCGCTGGTGCCTGCGGTCGGTACCGCAGCGGGTCCGTAACCCACGCACCGCGGCGCAACAGGCGCACCGTATGCTTTTCCGCGACATGGTTAGGCTGGCCGGACGCATGCGCGCGGCGGTGAACATCGGTCTCCACGAGGTCGCTTTGGACGGCGGTATGACTGAGTGCAACCTCTTCGTCCGCCTCAATAAGGGGCAGTTCACCGCTGACGGGGTCGACTTCGGGCAGCTCCTGCTGAGTGTGGGGCCGGTGGCTCCGGTACGTTTCACCGATGTGCAAGTGGATGACAATCAGGTGCTGACGGCCTGTTTTGAGCGGAATCCGCTGCACCAGCGCGCCGATTCCGACGACGAGGTCTTCCTCTACGTCTACAACGCTCTCCGCGGATGCGGGCTGCTGGCGGCGCCCGTACTGCGGCGCGACCGGCAGGTGGCTCTTGCACTTCCCGACGGTTGGGCCGACGAGGAGCTGTACTACTACGCCTTTGTACGCGACCGTCAGGGGCGCACGTCTGACACTATCCGCCTTTCGCCCGATACCGCCGAACCGGAGCCTGACAATGCCCCAGACGATACGTTGCACCTGACACAAGCGCCTGGCAATGAAATTGAAGCCGCCGACGTGAGCGTCGCTCCCCGGCCGCGCCTGCCCGACAGGTTAAGTAATTTTCACCCGCCGCACAATAATTATTGTTAAAACGCGTTCTTGGTTACACAAAATATATATTGACCATGAAACTTGACGGAAGACGACAGAGTTCGAACTATGAAGACCGCCGCGGTATGAGCGGCAAGAAGATTGCTGGTTTCGGTGGTGCGGGCGCCATCATCATCGCCCTGCTGGCCATGTTCCTGGGCGGCAATCCCTCGGAGGTGCTGCAGCAACTGGGCAGCGCCGAGGTGCAGAGCGGCGAGTACACCCCCACCGCGCAGGAGGAGGAGTTCAAGACCTTCGCCCTCCAGATACTGGCTTCGACCGAGGACGTGTGGACCGACCAGTTCAAGAAGATGGGCCGCACCTACCGTGCCCCCAAGCTCATCATCTTCAGCGGTGCGGTTGAGAGCGGTTGCGGCAGCGCCACTTCGGCCGTTGGCCCCTTCTATTGCTCGGCCGACGAGTGCCTCTACCTCGACCTCGACTTCTTCAACGAGCTCTCCAGGAGCCTCGGTGCCAGTGGCGACTTCGCGCAGGCCTACGTCATTGCCCACGAGGTGGGTCACCATGTTGAGCATCTGCTTGGCATCCTCGACCAGGCCCACAGCCAGATGGCCCGCCAGAACGAGGTGGAGAAGAACCGCACCAGCGTCCGCATCGAGCTTCTGGCCGACTACTATGCCGGAGTGTGGGGCTACCACGAGAACCGCATGTTCGGCTCCATCGAGGCCGGCGACTTCAAGGAGGCCATCAACGCCGCCCAGAAGATTGGCGACGACTATCTCCAAAAGCGCGCCCGCGGCTCCATCGATGCCGAGAGCTTCACCCACGGCACCTCCGAGCAGCGCCAGCGCTGGCTCAACAAGGGCCTCACCACCGGCGATATGGCCGGCGGCAACACCTTCAATATCGACTACAACAAACTCTAACTAAACACTGAACACTAAACACTGAACACTGACTTGAATACAGCGGTAGTCATACTCAACTGGAACGGGCGCAGGATGCTCGAGCGCTTCATGCCCTCGGTGGTGCAGAACACCGAGGCCGACGTTATCGTGGCCGACAACGGCTCGACCGACAATTCGGTGGCTTTCCTCCAGGAGCGCTACCCGCAGGTGCGCCTCGTGCTGCTCGACCGTAACTACGGCTTTGCCGATGGCTACAACCGCGCCATTGCCCAACTGCAGGAGTATGACTATTATGTTTTGTTGAACAGCGACGTGGAGTGTACCCCCCATTGGGTTGAGCCGGTCATAGAACTGATGGAGAATCAGCCCAAGGTGGCCGTGGTGCAGCCCAAACTGCTGATGTACGACCGCAAGGACACCTTCGAATATGCTGGCGGAGCCGGCGGCTTTATCGACAGCTACGGCTACCCCTTCTGCCGCGGGCGCCTCTTCTCCACGCTGGAGAAAGACCACGGTCAGTACGACGACACGCGCGATGTCTTCTGGGCCACCGGTGCCGCTATGTTCGTCCGTGCCTCGGTATGGTGCAAGATGGGCGGCCTTGACGGCGACTTCTTCGCCCACATGGAGGAGATAGACTTCTGCTGGCGCGTGAAAAATGCCGGCTACCGCGTTATGTACTGCCCCCAGTCCGTCCTCTATCACGTGGGCGGCGGCACCCTTCCCAAGTCCAACCCCTTCAAGACCCAGCTCAACTTCCGCAACAACCTCTCGATGCTCTACAAGAACCTGCCCGACGACCGCCTGCAGCGGGTGCTGCGCATGCGCATGCTCCTCGACCGCGTGGCCGCCGTCAAGTTCCTCATCGAGGGGCATGTGGGAGAATACCGTGCCGTGCGCCAGGCCCATCGCGAATACCGCGAGTGGCTGCCCCAGCTCGAGGCCAAGCGCGCCGCCATCCATCCCAAAGAGGTCAGCGGTGTCTACTGCAATCCGCTCCTGCTGGAATACTACTTCCTGGGCAGGCGCCGCTTCTCGCAGCTCCACGGAAGATACAGCAGAGCCAGAAGTTAGGAATTAGGGATAAGGTGTAGTTTCCCGTTCTTTTGAATGCGCCCGTTGCGCGTCAGTTTCCATCGGCGGTGGCTCCAGAGCCACAGTTCTGGATGTTGGCGTATGTCTGCTTCGAGCCTGCGGGCATAATTTTCCACGATTGAATATTGCGGAACTTCGGAAGGATGCTCGCAGAGGGTGCTGAAGGTGACCGTGTAGCGGCCGCGCCGCACCTTGTCGACGCTGTAATAGACCACCGGGTAGTCATACTCGCGGGCGAACTTCTCGGCACCGTAGAGGAATGCCGTGTCGCGGTTGAGGAAGGTGGTCCAGTAGCTGCGGTGGGGATTGGTGGGCGACTGGTCGCTGAGCATCATCAGGGCGCAGGGCACGTGGTGGCGGTCGTAGTAGGCCACCTCCTGGCGCACCGTGTCAGAGTATACCACCTGCGTTCCGTAGCGTATCCGCCGCCGGGCCACGAAGCCTCCCACCAGACGGCTGTCGAGCGGCTTGCCAACCCCGATGCCGTGGTGGCGCACCTGCATCCCCAGCGAACATACCATATACTCCCAATTGCCCATGTGGGCCGACATAAGCACCACCGTACGCCCCTGCTCGTAGATGCGGTCCACCACCTCGCGGTTCACAAAGCGGTAGCGCGCCTTCAAGGCCGGCGGGGTGGCGAAAAGACCATAGACGAACTCCACCGCCAGGTCGGCCAGGTGGCGGTAGTAGCGCCGTTCAATCCTGCGCCGCTCACGCTCCCCCTTCTCCGGGAAGCAGGCGGCAAGATTCTCCCTCACCACCTTGCGCCGGTAATGCACAAGGTGGTAGATAATAAAATAGATTATGTCTGAAATAAAATACAACGCCGAACTCCCTAGTATCCGCGGTTGAACTGCTCACCCACTTCGCCCACCACGTCCTCGTTGAGCTGCTGGCGGCAGAGGCGGCGCTCCCAGCCCGGATCCTGCACCTCGCCGCGGGCGTTGCTGTTGAGCAGCGTGTAGTAGCCCGAACGGTGCTCGTCCCAGAAGAGGAACACACGGTTGGGGTCGTCGGTCTCAAGCTTGTTGTAGCGCCAAAGCTGGTAGGGGAGGTAGTAGACGTGGCCCTGCGACGTGCCGGTAAAGCCATCCGAACGGTTGGTGTAGTTGTTGTTGCCCAGGTTCATCGTGTTGTAAGGCTGCTCGTTGTTGTTGCCCAAGCGGTTGGCCGAGACGTAGTTCTTCTCGTCGCGCACAAAGTCCGGCGGGCCGTACTGCAGGTACACACGGCCGCGGTCGGTGTGAATACCGGGGGTGCGGGGATATGTGAAATGCTCCTGCACATAGTCGATGCGCTCCTTGTATTTCAGCCACTCCCCCTCGGGATTCAGCGCATTGCGGCGGGTCCAGAAACGGTAGAGGAAAGCCTGCTTCTCCACTAGGGTCGAGTAGCGTATCATCTCCTGTGCAATCTCTTTCTCCTCCTCACTGGCCACTGGATAGAGCGCGTCAAGGTAGGTGTTCATCAACTGCTCGTCGGTAATGCGGCCGACGAAGGTGAGGGCGTAGTCGTTTATCTCGCGACCCTTGACACCGGGGTTCGAACGGTAGAAAGGTACACGGCTGATAAGGAGGCTCTCGCCGTCGCGGTTGCGCAACTCCACCACCAGGTTGTAACTGCCCGATGGCAGGGTGGAAATGTCGAGCGAGCCATAGATGGGCACCGTGCGGGCGCTGTTCTTGCGAGCCACGGTCTGCTGTGTGTCGTAGCGCTTCGCTGTCTGCCGCTCCTCGACATAGGCCAGCGCCATGAACGGCTTGCCGCCCAGCTCTTGGTCGAGATTGTACACCTCGTAATAGTAGTTTATTTTGCCTATTTGCTCGGGATAGAAATCGCTCACGTAGGGCTCCATGTCGTAGCCGTTGCGCGAGAGGATATTCTCAGTGACGGTGGGAGTGGCCTCCGACATCAGCTGCACACTCGAAAGGGCGGCGTGGGTACGGTCGTAGTAGACCACCAGCTTCTCGCGTACCACCGCTGGCTCGGCCTCCGAACCCTTGTCGCGCAGGGTGAGTTCGAGGTCGTAGATGCCGTTGCCAAGTCCGAACCGCTGCACGTCGAGGAAACTGAAGTCCAGCTCGTCGAGCGTGACCACTGTCGGGCTCTGAAGGTCGTACTTCTTGAGGTGGCATACCGAGTCGCCCTGTCTTACCACCAGGGTAATCTCCACGGTGGCGCCGTAGACTCCCGGTGAAAGCTGCTGGAACTGCAGCGTCCACGCATCGAACTGCAGGTAGGTCTCCATATACGGACGGTCGCCCGCAGCATCGTAGAACGTGGAATATCCGAACACAGCCTGCATCTGTGCCCTCAGGGGCAGTAGCGAGGCCAAAAGCAGAAAGACTACAAATAACCGTTTCATAGCTCTTTGAATTATTTTTACATTAACGTATTGTTCCATCGAATATTGTATATGTTAAAAAAAACATTTTGCCACATCGCAGTAATTGAGTAACTTTGCAATCAGAAAAATAAAATGATATTTATGCGCAAGATATTGATATTCATTGCCGTTGTGGCGCTGTTTGCCACTGGCTGCCAGACCAAGAAGGAGGAATACAAGTCTGCCGACGGTTCGGTGCAGGCTGTGCTGAAAGGCGAGAAATGGAGCATCACTGGCCCCGACGGGCGCGAACTGGTGCCCGACTGCGACTCGATGCGGGTCGCCGAGGTTGGGGAGGATGGTCATCCCACCACCGTTTTCTACTACAAGAACGGTCGCCAGACGGTGCTGCAGTTCTACTCCGCCATGCGGCTCCGCTGTCGCGGCGATATCGTCAACGGTCAGCGTGACGGACTCTGGCAGTATTTCTACGATAACGGCAATATCCAGACCGAAGCCACCTATGTCGACGGCCGTGAGGATGGCGACTACCGTGTCTATCGCGATAATGGAGCCCCCTACTATATAGGCCGCTACAGCCACGGTGTGCGCACCGGCACTTGGGAAGTCTACGACGCCGAAGGCAACCTCGTGGAAAAGAAAGAATACTGATGATCGACCTCGGACTGGATATCTACCGCACCATTGGCCAGTGTGCCGACCGGCTGGGTCTCGAAGCCTACGCCGTGGGCGGTGTTGTCCGTGACCACTTCCTCGGTCGCCCCTGCACCGATATTGACATTGTATGCAGTGGCCATCTCGAAGGTGGTGAGGTGCATATCGGCATTGAGTTGGCTAAGGCTGTCTCCGAAGCCGTCGGCGGCACTCATGTGTCGATTTTCAAGAACTTCGGCACCGCCTCGTTCGTGTCGGGCGACCTCCAACTCGAGTTTGTGGGTGCCCGCCGCGAGAGCTACAACCGCGAAAGCCGCAAGCCGGTGGTGGAAAACGGCACCCTTGAGGACGACCAGCGGCGGCGTGACTTCACCGTCAATGCCCTGGCCATCTGCCTCAATGCCGACCGCTATGGCGAACTGATCGACCCCTTCGGCGGTATCCGCGACCTCGACCAAGGTATCCTTCGCACACCCCTCGACCCCGACATTACCTTCAGCGACGACCCCCTCCGTATGATGAGGGCCGTCCGCTTCGCCTCGCAGCTGGGATTCCGCATAGACGATGCCACTTTCGAGGCTATACCTCGCAATGCACATCGCCTCAAGATAGTGAGCGACGAACGTGTGATGGTGGAGTTGAACAAGATAATGCTCTCCGAACGTCCGTCGGTAGGCTTGAAGCTTATGCTCAAGGGAGGCCTGATGCAACTGGTGCTGCCTGAGGTGGCCGCCCTCACCGGTGTGGAAACAGTCGATGGGCGTGGTCACAAGGACATCTTCTACCACACGATGCAAGTGCTGGACAACGTCGCGGAAGCTGAAAGTTCACCTCTTTGGCTCCGCTGGGCGGCCTTGCTCCACGACGTGGGCAAGCCCGGAGTCAAGCGCTACGATGCTCACCAAGGCTGGACATTCCACGGCCACGAGGCCCGCGGTGCACGTATGGTTCCCAAGATATTCCGTCGGCTAAAACTGCCTCTGGGACCGGAAATGAAATATGTAGAGAAGATGGTGTCGCTCCACATGCGCCCCATCGTGCTTGCCGAGGACGAGGTGACCGACTCTGCCGTCCGCCGCCTTCTCTTTGAGGCAGGCGACGATATCGACGACCTGATGCTTCTCTGCAACGCCGACATCACCACCAAGAATCCCGACAAGCAGCGGCGCCACCGTGCCAACTTCGAACTGGTGAAACAGAAACTGGTTGAGCTTGAGGAACGCGACCGAATACGCAACTTCCAGCCTCCTGTATCGGGCGATGATATTATGCGCACCTTCGGTATAGGCCCCTGCCGTGAGATAGGCACCATCAAGGACGCCATCAAGGACGCCATCCTCGACGGTAAAATACCCAACGACCGCGACGCGGCCTGGCAGATGATGCTGGAAATGGGTAAGGAACTAGGCCTTGAAATCGCCTCGTGACACCGGAGTGTCCATCCCTATAGCCTTCAGTCGCGCCCTTATGTCGGCGATACTCTCTGCAGCCTCACTGCCGGTGGAGAGTTTATTGTTGTAGATGGAGTATAGTGCGCGGGTGTCCTGCGGACTGAGATTTGGCATCACTACGTTGGCGCCTGCGGCGATGGCCAGTTCGCGTCCTTTGGGATGTAGCGTTCCGAGGGCCGTGGTGGCGGGGAGCAGCACCTTGGGCAGCAGCAGACGTATGATGGCCAGCAGCCGTAACGTCATCTCGATGCTCCCAGCCTTACGGTCGGCGAAAGGGGTTCCTTCGGCTGGTATGAATGGACCTATACCCACCATCTCAGGCTTGAAGTCGGCAATAAAAGCCAGGTCTTTCTTTATTGTTTCAATGGTCTGGAACGGCGAACCTACCATGAATCCGCACCCCACTTGGTAGCCCAGCTCGCGCAGGTCGCGTAGGCACTGCATGCGATGGTCGAAGCTCATTTCGGTGGGATGCAGGCGGGCGTAGTGGTCGCGGTCGGCTGTCTCGTGGCGCAGCAGGTAGCGGTCGGCACCGGCTTCGCGAAGGCGACAGAAACTGTCGTAACCACGCTCGCCGAGCGAGAGGGTGATGGCGCAGTCGGGATACTGGCTGCGGATGGATTTTACAATGTCGGCCACCCGCTCGTCGGTCATCCAGGCATCCTCGCCCCCCTGAAGGACGAACGTACGGATACCGAGTTCATGCCCCTGACGGCAGCAGTCGAGAATCTGCTCTTTCGTGAGACGGTAGCGGCGACAAGTGTTTGAACGGCGTATACCACAATAGAGGCAGTCGTTGCCGCAGTGGTTGGTTATCTCAATCAGACCTCGTACAAACACCTGCCGGCCGTAGGCTGCGTCACGTAGGCGACAGGCTTCGGCATACAATTCATCTATTGCAGTCGGATCAGATGTGGTCAGCAAATGGTCGATGTCACTTGATAACATATTCGTAGACAGTGTCGCGCTCCTGGTCCTTGTATACCGGCAGTATCTTGATGTGGGTGCCGCGCTCGAGATTGATGGGCCCCAAGTATATATTGCTCTTGCGTGTCGGAGTGGAGGTGTCGGTGGTGTAGAAGATGTAGGTATTCGGAACTTCGGTGGAAATGCTGATATTCATAGTATGGTCGTCGACGCGTCGGGCGGTAAATTGCGGCTCGAACGAGCCCTCGCAGTAGTTGTAGCCGCGCGCTGACAGGCGTTCTTTCTGCTCCTCTATCTTGCGACGGAAACGGTTCCAGTCTTTCCGGTCGGCTGGACTCCATAGGCTTTCGCTTATGGCCAACATGCGAGGCAGGAACATGTATTCGGCATGCGAGGGGGTGTTGATATATTCTGTCCAGAGGTTGCACTGTCCGCCAAGGATATTCTGTATGGCGGCCGAGTCGGTGCCAACAGGTACCGGTTCGAATGAATAGGCCTTTTCCAGTGTCACCATGCCACCGATTGATTTGGGCTGGAACAGCGGGTTAGCCTGGTAGTAGTCGAGGTAGCAGTAATCCGTGGGGCACATGATAACCTTGTGGCCGCTTTTTGCTGCTTCGACACCTAGTTGCTGTCCGCGCCAGGCCATCGCAATAAAGTTGGTTGTTAAGAGTGAGGAGTGAGGAGGCGTGATTATGCCTTCCAGAGTATCGGCCAACTCGTCGCCATTGTTACGTAAAGTTTCACTAACCACCTCATCCCATCCGATGACCTGCTTGCCGCGGGCGGTAGCCTGAGCAGCCATGTGGGCCATGAACCATGTCTGCAGTTCCTCTTCGTCGCGCAGACGTTCCACACGGATTCGGCGTTGGCATTTGAGGCACTGCTCCCAGTTGTCCTTGAAAGCCTCGTCGCCACCGAGGTGGATATAACGGGAGGAAGGGAAGAGGTCAAGCACTTCGTCGAGAATATCACCGAGAATGATGAGGGTAGAGTCCTTGCCGGCACAGAGAATGGCCTTGGGAGGCCAGTAGGGGCCTATCTGGACTTGGTATGGATTAACCTCGTTTTTGTTCCCGCGATAGTCGCAGGCCATCTGCGGATAGGCAGCCAGCAAGGCGCACACGTGTCCAGGCATTTCTACTTCGGGGATAACCTCGATTCCACGTTCTGCGGCGTATTGCACTATGTCGGCTATGTCCTCCTTGTTGTAGAAACCGCCGTAAGTGGCCCTTTCCCCTTCACGAGGTGGCTCGGCTTCGCCCCAAGGCTGATCGTCGCGGTATACTCGCCACGAGCCTATCGTGTTCAGCTTCGGGTGCCTTTCGCTGGGCAAGCGCCATCCGTGGTCGTCGGTTAGATGCCAATGGAACCGGTTGAGCTTGTACAACGCCATCACATCGATGTATTTCTTGATGAATTTCGGCGGGAAATAGTGCCGGCAAACGTCGAGGTGCGCCCCGCGCCACTCGAAACGCGGATAGTCCAGTATGGTGCACTCTGGTAGGGTGATGGCACGGTAGTGGATACGTCGCGCATCGGGAGGAAGCATCTGTATGAGAGTCTGGTAGGCATAGAAAAGCCCACGTTCGGTATTGGCGCTCATTCGTACGCCACTAGAACGTACCTCGAGCAAGTAGCCTTCCTCGCCCAACTCAGGATTTGCCGTATCGAGTATCACCATTTCTATGTCACTATTCTTGCCCGATGCAACCATAGAGGGATGCAGATGTCCGTGGCGGAGCGATGACATGACATATCGGGCCGTGGGCGAATTCTGCCCTAATCCCACGAGGCTGATGCGGGGATTGTCCTTGATGGTGAATGAACCCTCTTTTTGCAGGACAAATACAGGCTCTGGAACCACGGCGATTTCGGAGACCGTGGCATGGCGGCCACAAGAGGTGACGATAATCAATACGGCTAGCAGTGAACCGAGTAATGCGAGGCGTCGCATAGTGTGACGGATTTTATCTCAGGTAATACTCAACGGTGGTAACCACGCGGACCTTCTTCACTTGCGGTGTGTTCTCGTCGAGGTCCTCTACCTCGAAGTAGCCCTGCGAGGCGGTACGCATCTTGCCTATCTTGCTGTGGCTGTTCTTGGCAAACTCGTCGGCGGCCACACGGGCGTTCTCAAGGCTCTCGGCAATCATAGACGGCTTGATGTCGTTGAGGCCCAAGTACTGGTAATCGGCATAACTGCTGACCAGGATGTTCTGGTTCACGAGGTCGGTCTCCAACGTCTGCTGCAGCTTGCGCACCAGGTCAAGGTTCTTGGTGAAGACGGTCACTGTCTGGTGGACGGCATAACGGAACGTGATCTGCGACACGTTGTTGCTCCATGTGTAGCGGTCGTCATAGCTGGCGGTGCTCACCTTGATTTCGTCCTCGGAGAATCCGGCGTCGCGTAGCATCTTGACAATAATGTTGTTGTTGCGGTTTATGGTATTGCGCACGTCGGACAGGTCGTTGCTCTTCTCGTTGTAGTTGATACGCCACACCACGCGGTCGGCGGGCACTTCCTTCTCGCAGAGGCCGCGAACCTTGACGGTGTCGTCGTAGGATTTCAGCGTCTTCACGGTGAAAACCATAAAGATACCGAGTACTGCAGCTGCCAGTATGATGGCGCCGCCCTGAATCATGTTCTTTCTGAACGGAACGTTTCTCCCTTTCATAGTTGTGTTTTCTTAGTTGGTTGTCAATATTTTTTTTACATTAACGCCGACCGGTAGGAATTATTGTGTGACAAAACGATATTTTGTTACAAATCAGTGAGATATAATGTTAAAAACCATATAACTACAAGAGCACCAGTGGATTATGACGTTTTCTACTTATCAACGCCGTATCAACGCCTACCCAACACCTACCCTAGGTTCGATGAAAAATTGACACGGCATGAAACATTTTTGCAGTTGGTGCGTTATTGTATATTGTGATGAAAAAAGACAGTTTTGAAGAATTGGGCGAGATGCTTGCCCGAGGAATGAATATAAGGGCCGACATAGTGCCGGTGATTGGTGAGGACGACGAGGATATGCTCTTGAGCGACGACGGTATCGAGCAGCAGATGCCCGTGCTACCGGTGATGGATCAGGTGCTCTTCCCTGGGGTGCTCACCCCAATCGCCGCCCGCCGCCCCCGTTCGCGCCAGTTGCTGGAGGACGTCAGCCGTTCCGGACGCCATTTGCTTGTTTTTGCCCAGAAGACCGATGCCGAGGATCCCACCGAGGCCGACCTCTATCCGGTCGGTGTCGTGGCACGTGTGTTCAAGGTGTTCAACTTCCGCCAGGACACGTCGGTCGCTATCCTGCAGGGTATTGTCAGGTGCCACTCGCTTCAGATTAAATCCTATGACCCCTACATGGTGGGTAGCGTTGTCCACGCACCCGAGAGTGCCATTGGCATGCAGACGCAGGCTTTCAAGAAGAAAGTGAAACTCCTCCGCCAGCAGTATGTCGAGACCATGCGTTCGCATTCGCAGGACGAGGACATCGCCCAGATGCTCGCCAATATTGGTAGCGACAAGATTTTCATCAACTTTGCCGCCACCAATATCGACATCGGGGTTGACGATAAATACCAGATGCTTGCAGCCGACGACTACCGCAAGCGGGCCGACCTTATGCTTGAGCAGCTGGGTGCCCTGCGCGGATTGGATGACCTGCGTCGCGAAATCGACGAGAAGACGCGCGATGTGGTGGAACGCCAGCAGCGTGAATACTACCTCCGCAACCAGCTCGACGTCATTCAGGAGGAACTGAACGGTTCCGGTGGCCCGAATACCTGGAACAATCCCGAGATGGACGACTTGCGCCAGCGCGCTGAGAAGATGCAATGGCCACAGCAGGCCAAGGAGACTTTCGACAAGGAACTCGCCAAGCTTGGCAGAATTCACCCACAGTCGTCGGACTATACGGTGCAGCTCAACTATCTCGAGACGATGCTCGACCTGCCGTGGAACCACGAGGTGATTGAGACTTACTCGCTGGGCCATACCCGTCAGAAACTCGACGAAGACCACTACGGCATCGAGAAGGTCAAAGAGCGTGTGGTGGAATACCTGGCTGTCATGCAGCGCCAACGCCAGAAGAGTGTCGACGCCAAGGCACAGGTGCTCTGCCTTGTTGGCCCTCCGGGAACCGGCAAGACCTCCGTCTGCCGCTCGGTGGCTGCTTCGCTCGGCCGCCCTTACCGCCGTATGGCCCTGGGTGGGCTGCACGACGAGGCTGAAATCCGTGGCCATCGCCGTACATACGTCGGCGCCATGCCCGGCCGCATACTGCAGGAAATCATCAAGGCTGGTGCCTCGAACCCCGTCTTCGTCCTGGACGAAATCGACAAGGTGCAGACCAATACCTTTCATGGCGACCCTTCGTCGGCCCTCCTTGAGGTGCTCGACCCTGAGCAAAACCGCCACTTCCACGACAACTTCCTCGGGATGGACTACGATCTCTCGCGGGTGCTTTTTATAGCCACTGCCAACAGCGTGGCCGACATACAGCCTGCCTTGCGCGACCGTATGGAAATTATCGACTTTTCGGGCTACGTCATGGAAGAGAAGGTGGAAATCGCTCGCAGGCACCTTATCCCTCGCATCATGAAGGAGAATGTGCTCGACGGGCGCAGAACGCGCTTCAGCAATGAAATCATTGCCTCCATCATTGAAAACTACACCCGTGAGGGCGGAGTGCGACAACTTGAAAAACAGCTCTCGAAACTTGTGCGCCACCGTGTGGTGCAGCAGGAACTGGGTGAACACATGACCGCCACCGTTACTGAAAACGAAGTGCGCCACGTGCTCGGATTGCCCATCCACAACAGTGAACGCTTGCAGCGTCAGCCCCGCGAAGGTGTGGTTACTGGTCTGGCCTGGACGCCTGTCGGAGGTGAAATCCTCTTTATCGAGGCATCTCTCTCCCACGGCAAAGGCACCATCACCATGACAGGCAACCTGGGCGATGTGATGAAGGAATCGGCCACACTGGCATTCGAATACCTCAAGGCCAACTGCACCACGTTTGGTATCGAGCCTGATACTATTGACAAGAGCAATCTCCACATCCATGTTCCTGAGGGCGCTACACCCAAGGACGGTCCTTCGGCCGGTATTACCATGTTTGTGGCAATGGTGTCGGTGTTCACTCATCGCTGTGTTTTGCCCAACGTGGCCATGACTGGGGAAATCACCCTTCGTGGCGACGTTACTCCCATCGGCGGCGTTAAAGAGAAATTACTTGCCGCCAAGCGTGCCGGCATTACCGACCTTATCCTCTGTCACGACAACCGTCGCGATGTTGAGGACATCGAGCCACGCTACCTCGAAGGATTGAAATTCCACTATATAGGCCGCATGGACGAAGCTCTCAAACTGGCTCTTGAGAAAGTTAAAACCAAGAAGAAAAAATGAGAAGCAGGGAATACATACAAGTCATGTCCAAGTTGACGTTCTGCGTCAGCCTGTTTATCATTTTTCTTTTTTCGTTTTCCAATACTGTGGCTGCCCAGGTATCGGCCTTCCCAGCCACAAATCAGCGCATGGCAGTGCTGCCCGACGAGGTGGGCAACCTCTCCCTGGTCGATGGTGACCTCTATTGCTACGCCTCTGGAGTACTCCTCAAAAGCCACCGTATTGGCGAGCAGATGCTTGGTTTCTGGCCAGACACCACCTTTGTCCGCCTTGCCGATGGCGTGAACTACGTGGTACGCCACCCCTCCACGGGCGATATCTATCTCACCTACCTCGACAAGAAAGGGCGCTCGCGCTTGGTGCGATACCATGTTGACGAAAAAGGGCGTGGCAAGGTCAAAAAGGAGAAAATGGGCGGACTTGAGGTGGAACATCCAGTTTTCACCGTTGATGGCCGTATGATGATATTCTCCTCGCTTGAGCGACGTGGCGGACATGGCGGCTACGACCTCTGGTTCTCGATGTTCGAGGAAGGCAAGTGGAGCCGCCCGGTAAACCTCGGCAACCGCGTGAACACCGATTTCGATGAGACATGCCCTTCAATCTACCGTGACTGCCTCCTCTTTACATCCAACGGACAGTCTGAGTCCGACGGCTATCGAACCCTTTTCTCCACACGCCTCGTTAGTGACCGCCGTATGGGCGATACGTCTAATGTGCTTCAAATAGGGCGCTGCCGGGTGCAGATACTCCCCGAGGAACTAAACAGCCCCGATGCCGACGACTATGACATGGTGGTCGACACCGCCGTAGGATGCGCCTATTGGATATCCGAGCGCGGCTCGGGCGATACGATCTCCCTCTTCTATTCTGCAAGCGGAAGTCTTGACGGTGTGCAGCTTTGGGGGCAGGTGATGGACAATCTGGACAACCGCCTGTCGGGTGTGCGAGTGGCTGCACTGCAGGGTGGCGAACAGATATGCAACACCACCACCGACGATGACGGCATGTATTATCTCTACCTTTTGGCTAACCAATACTATGAACTTTCGTTCCAGAAGGACGACTTTTTCGTGGAATATGAGCAGGTGAACACCGCTAAGGACGACTCGGAATACCTTATTGGAGATGCCCGTCGCGATGTGACGATGGATAAATTGCCTCTCGACCAGCGACTCTATTTCAGTGACCTCTTCGGTCCCGACGCCGATGTGGAATTGAGCGACTACGGCATGGAACAGATAGAACCGCTTCTCCGTTTCCTGCTTGACAATCCGCATCTGAGCGTTGACATGACCTTACAGTGTGACCTGCTGGAGGATGCCTCCTTCAACCGTCTGCTGACAGACCAACGTCTACTGACCCTGCAGAACCTATTCTATCGGATGGTGCCCTCGTCGGTCGAGTTCTCCTTCTCCAACGGCTGTCCTACGGGTTGCGACGGAGGTACTGGAATGTCGCGTTTGACGGTCGTTATTTCCCGTTTTTGATACCAGTACTGCAGAGTTGTTGATAAAAATAATGCCATTACAACATATTGATTTGCAATGTTGAGTAGGCGTTATGTTCCCTTTTTTGAAAAAAAATTTGGCCATATCGGGAAAAGTGTGTACTTTTGCACCCGTTTTCAGAGAAACGAAAACACCAGATTGTTCGGGGTGTGGCGCAGTTGGCTAGCGCACTTGCATGGGGTGCAAGGGGTCGAAAGTTCGAGTCTTTTCACCCCGACAATTACTTAAAATCAACAAGTTAGAGCGATTTCGGCACGAAAAACCGTGCCGAAATCGCTCCATTTAAGGATATCGCTTTTCTTTGGAGGGCCCGGCCGGGTTCGCCAAAGAAAAAAAATGCCCGAAGCTGCAAAAATACTCTCTTATGTTCCGGCAGTGATTCGCAAATCGAAGTCACTGGGGGTGTATGCCGACTATTATGTGATGGATGCCCTCAGCGGCGAGATGGTGCGCAAGCGTACCAGGCTGACGAACCTGCTGAAGCGCTTCCCGGCCGGCCGGCAGCGCCAGCTGGCGGCGCAGCGCTTCGTCGAGGAACTGAACGCGAAGCTCAGCGGTGGATGGACGCCGCTGATGGAGACCGAGGACGCCCGGTTGTACACCCGGCTGTCGGATCTGCGCGAAGTGTTCCTGAAGCGCAAGCAGGTCGAGGGGGTGCGCCCGGCCACCATGCAGAGCTACTCTTCCATTACAAACCTTTTCGTGCGCTGGTGCGAAGACACCGGCCGACACAAGAAGACTTCCGGCACGTTCCTGCGCGTCGACGCGGTATGCTATATGGACAGCATCGTCGATAAGGGCAACAGTAACCGGTCATACGACAACACGCTCAAGACACTCAAGGTGTTCTGGACATGGGCCCTGGAGCATTGCTACTGCAGGGAGAACCCCTTTGCAGGATTGAAGCCTCTGCCCAAGGAGAAGAAACGCAGGATCCTGATCGACCCGCAGACCAGGGCGAAGATGGCCGAATATCTGGAGGTGGTATGCCCGCAGATGCTCACAGTGTGCATGCTGGTGTATTCGTCGGCCATGAGGCCCAAGGAGATTGCTAACATCCAAATACGCGATATCGACCTGCAGAGGCGCTGCATTGTGGTGCGCGACGAGGTGGCCAAGAATAAGAAGAGCCGCTGCGCCTCGCTGACACCGGCACTAGTGGCCAGGCTCGAGCCGTTTGCAGGCTTGCCGGGACACTACTACCTGTTCGGATCCAACCAGCAGATAAGACCTGGAGAGAAGCGGGTGGCACTGTCGAACTTCCGCAAGAAATGGGACCGGCTGAGGGAGGTGCTGCAGATGCCGCAGGAGATGCAGCTCTACAGTCTGCGCGACACCGGCATCACCGACCTGACCTGCTGCATGCCGGCGTCGACCAGCTGACGGTGCAGCATCACGCCGACCACTCGAGCCTGGCCATACAGCAGATATACACCGACCATTTCGATCCAGGACTGAATGAGAGGATCTACACTATGGCACCGAAGTTCTGAAAAAGAAAAAAGCCACCCGGCGATGGGTGGCGGTAGGGAAGGGCGGTAGCCCATGGGCTATCATTATAGAACAACTCGACCGAGGCGCCCAAGGTCGAAAGTGGCCGTTATGCCAAGGGCACGCAGTAGACCGTCGATGGCAAAATATGATGCCGAGTGTCCGTTTTCTACTTTTGACACAGTACTCTCATCAATCATGGCTAACTCTCCGAGCTGCTTCTGGGTGAGGTTCTGCCTCTGGCGCTCTGCCTTGAGCACTTCGCCTATGCGGAAAGCCTTGATGCCTTGGCGCACCTCCGAGTCGTAGCGATCACGGCGTGCAGTGCCTTTTTTGCCTACGATTTCGTCGAGCATTTGCTCGTGGGTGTATGTTTTCATGTTTTTCAGTTTTTAAGGTATCTTTCTCTGATTTTCTCTGCTTTAGTAATTTCTTTGAGTGGGGTTTTCTGGGTCTTCTTACTGAATCCATGTGTTGCCACTACCATAGACTTTCTTTTGGTGTCCCAGAATGATAGAAGTCGGTAGGCGTTGCCGTTGTAGTCTGTGCGGAACTCGTAGATGGTGTCGTTTAGTTTTTTGAATAGTCTGTCGTCGCGGTTGCCAGACTTCACCATGTCGATATTGTAAAGTACTTTGTCCTGGTCTTTTTCTGGAAGGTTCTTTATAAAATTCCTCGCCTCTTCCAAGTATGTAACATCGAATGTCATGCGGCGTGATTATACTTCAACACCAATTTAATTGCGTCGGCCATGTTCTCCTTCAGCTCCTCGATGGTGGCACCCTGCGAGATGGCCTCTGGCACTTGCTCACACTGCCCTGTATACCAGCCGTTTTTGTTTTTCTCGACGATGATTGCGTATTCCATAATATCAGTTTGTTTCCGAGTGCAAAATTACAACTAAATTCCAATTTGGCAAAATTTTTTTTGCCGGTTTCAAAAATGTTCGTACCTTTGCACCGTCAAAAGTAAAAACAATACGTGCAGCCAAGAGTGGTTGCCCGTCGTCGCCGAGGGGCTTTTTTCATGCCCTGGCGCGGCACAACATAGCGGCTGCAAAACCCCGTGGACCGGCTGTAATGGCCCTTCCAAAGCACGTATTGATGACTTTTGACAGCGGGAAGTGTGCAGCCGCTTTTTTGCACAGAAAACAAGGTGAAGGGAGCAGCCCTAAATGCTCCCAAAAGTCAAAAAATCAATACAATTATGAAACAGAGTTTCAGCATCCAAAACGGAGTGGGCAAGCTGACGACCAGCCACCACGAGTACAGCATTTTCACGCGCACGCTCGACCATGTCGGCCTGACGCAGATCGAGGTCCGCCTCAACCTGAAGGACTACCGCGTCGACCGCGCGTTGCCGGTGGGCGACCATGAGGAGTTCGCCGAGCGTCTGGGCAACCTGGTGGCCGAGCTGCGCCAGATGCTCATCGAGGAGATCGAGGGCAAGGCGGCCGCCCATCAGGAGGCCACGGGGGAACAGTAGCGCCCGGAACCGGGACAACCGTCAACGCAAGCGGCCGGCCCTCGGGAGAGGTGCCGGCCGCTGCTGTTTGCGAGGCTTTTTGAAAAATATTTTGCCAGTTTGAAAAATGTTTGTATCTTTGCAGTCGAAAACGGGTAAAGGCCAGTGGCTTTAAGATATCCGGGGATATCATAAGTCGTAGCGCGTTTCGGACGTACAAGGTGGGGTTGAGTTATCACCTAACTACGCTGGATCCACAGGGTAATCCCCGCCAGAACTTTCTCTTTTGGGCGTATTTCGGCCACAAAATGAGCGGTTCCGGCGGGGATTTCCTTTATAAAGCGAATCCTCTGTTTTGGACTGTTCCCTTTCTTCACCATGTGGCACTCGTTGACTAAGCTCATCAGGTTTTCAATGTCTCTCATTCTGACGGGAAGCAGATCGGCATTGTCTTCGGTGTAGTGCCTGTTAAGCAGGTGTTTGAGGTCGTTTGTATATAATCTGACTCTGTAACCCGTCAGGTCATATCCAAGTGCGGCACGGACTTTGTTTATTGCTTTCGATGTGATACGCCCCGGCTCCCAGTAGCTATCCACATGGTACATGGCGCAGAAATAGAGTTCGCCGAGTTCGTTGGCGCGTTCAGTTTCCAGTTTTACCATAATGTTGGTGTTTTAGATGAACAGAGCGGCGAGCTTGGCGAGGGGGCCGATGGCCTTGTTGCTGATGCCGAGGTTGAGGCCCAGGCTGATGGCCTTGTCGTCGGCGGCGCGACGGCTTTCCTCTTCGGCCTTCTTACGGTTGACGGACACGACGGTGATGCAGACGGCCGCGACGGCCAGCACGGCGGCTGCCAGGATTATGATGAGGGTTTTGTTTTTCATATACATTATATATTATATAAGACTGCCGACCACCGGCAACCGCCGGAGGGTGTCCTTGATGTTCTGCACCTGGTTGCGCATATAGAGTGCGGCGGCGATGAGTGCCGTGTCGGTGGCCAGGAGCAGCACCAGGCAGATGAGTGTGAGTATTTCGTTGCGGGTCATGGTTTTATGCTTTGAAGGTGAAATATTTCGTGGGGTCGATTTTCTCTCCAGAGATGTCGCGGAGGGTGAAATGCAGGTGCGGGCCGGTGGTATGGCTGCCGGTGTTGCCGGAAAGGGCTATCGGCTGCCCCTGCAGCACCCGGTCGTCGCTGCCGACGTGGTAGCCCTCGAGGTGGGCATAGCCGGTGGTGAGGCCGTTGTCGTGCCTGACAAGCATAGATCGGCCGCCACCATAGATATTGTCGTACCACACGCGGCTGACAGTGCCGCTCCATGGAGCGCGGATTTCTGTGCCGGAGGGCACAGCTATATCCACGCCCCGATGTGAACTGCTGAAGCCCTGTGAGATACGCCCTTCGACTGGTTGTACAGGATCCTCTGTTTTTTTTCGGCGGCACTTCAGCAGTGCTATCACTGCAGCAGCTATGCCGATGGCTATGCCGGCCAGGATGGATATCTGTCTCGAGGTCATGGTTTGCGACGTTTGAAGGTGTCGATAATAATCAATATGAGGAATATGGCTATGGCGGCGACAGAGAGCCAATGGATATCTTTTTTCTCTTCCAGGCAGGGGACCATGACCGGCACGTCGCGCGTGAGGACGAGAGTGTCGGGTCGCACCTCGCCCTCGATATCAATGCCGCCGTCGCTAACGGTGACGTTGAAGGTGTAGTCGGGGCGGTCCAGGACAAACTGGCCGCTATGGTTGAGGCTGTCCCAGGGGAGGTGCTCGAAGATGAGGACGGGCGGCGGAACGACGGTGTCGGTGAGGTGCAGCGTGTCTTTGGCGAAGCAGTCCGGGCAGAGCCGCTCGAGGCGCTGCATGCGGCGTTCGCAGGAGCAGCCCGGGAGCAGCAGCGCGGCTGCCAGGAAGGTCAGAATCAGTGATTTTCTCATTGTGGGTCGGGGTTGTTGACCGATACGGAGGTGTTGCCGTGCTGGAGGGTAACGTCGGTGCCGCGCTTGGCGAGTTCCGGCACTGTGTCGAGGACTTTGAAGCCGAGCAGCAGCCCGACGGCGGTGAACACGGAGGGGTCGATATGACCCAGCGGCGGAACCACGAAGCCGGCCACTACGAGCGCGGCGGAGATGATGGAATAGAGTTTGTGCATCATGGCGGTATGTTTTTTTTCCTTGGAGCGCAGGAGAGGGTCTCCCCTTCAGCTGCGCTGGTGCAGAACTACGCTAGTTGGCATAGTTGTACACGGCGGTCAGCACGTCGCCCGACGCGTAGCCCATGGCCGCGTTGATGGTGACCGTGGTGCCGGACACGGTATAGTCGGTGGTGGGCGTCTGGGTCACGCCGTTCAGAAGGATCTGCACGTCGCCGCTGGGCGTATGCGAGAGGGAGGCCGTGGTGGTGTCGTTGGCCGTGGACGGAGTCAGAGTCTCGACGGCCTGCGGGTAGGCCTTGAGGTCGATATCCTTCTCGGTGGCGACGACATTGCCGCCGGAGAGGATGATGCCGACGACGGCCTTGGTGGTCTTGCCGCTGCCAGCGGTGGGGGTGGTGGTCACACCGGTAACGGGCAGGGAGTCCTTCGACACCGAGAAAACTCCGTTGGAGAAAGAGAGGCCGCAGACATACTTGCCGCTCTCGACGCTGCCGTTGCTCACGTTCTTGATGTTGCCCTCGACGATGACGAACTTGGCGAGGAAGGTGTCGATGTCGGACGCCGTGCTGGGCAGGGCGGCGTAAGAGAAGTCTTCCTTGGCTATGAGGTAGTCGCCCACCTGGGCCGAGAGATTCGTGCCGGAGAGGGCGGTGCCCACGGCGAATTCCATGCCGCTTTTGATGCCGCCTTCAGGCGAGGCGTTGGGCAGTACGCCCTGGTAGCCGATCTTCTCGATGTGTTCCCCGGCGATTGCGGTGGTGATCAGGTCATTGACGTAGGTGTCGAGGCCGTCGATTTGTTTGACTTTGATTTTTGTCATTGTTTTTTTATGTTTAATTGGTTAATGTTTGGTTGGAACCGCCTATTTAGGACGGGACCAGTAGGTGATATATCCGGCTTCGTTGCGCCGTCGCATCACCATCTTGGTGATAGAGAATTCCACCACGTCGAAGTCGTACCCGTAGTCGTTTTCCCAGAGATCGCATTCCGGAGTATGAATGGTCAGGAAGCTGTCGAAGATCACCCATACGCCCGCGTAGCCGTTATGATAGGCGGTGAAGTCGGGGTTAAGGCGGATATTGTCAGATTCCCACAGCTCGATGCGTTCCCATTCGCCGGTGACGCTGTCGCCGAAGAACATCGGACGGAAGGCGCTGTCGCAGTGCCAGGGGCCGCAGATGTTGGGGTAGAGGCTGGAGGATCCCTCCTGGACCACGTAGGGAGAGAGACTGTCGGACGGGAATTCCGGATCCGGTGTGCAGGCAGCCATAAAGAGTAGGGCTGCCAGGAAAGGAAGTATCTTTTTCATGACAGCTGGTTTTTGATGGTTTCTGCCTCTTCGCCCTCGAGGACTTTTACGGTGGGTTTCTCGTAGGCCCGTTTCTCTCCGGCCAGATCAGGCTGCGGGGCGGGCACGTTGATGGCGAGCACTTTGCCGCGTGTCACAGTCACCGGCCTGCGGGTGATGTAGTTGTGCGTCGTGCCGTCCTCCAAGGTGTAGTAGACACCTATGATGCCGATATCGGCACTTTCGTTGGACACCGGCACACCGAAATTCACTATGCCGTCGTCGCTTTTCGGCGTGGTGCTCATATTATTTTTAGGAATACGGAATTTAAATTTTATCTTTGGATTATTGGTATTGCAACTTTAATTATAAGTTTGGACTTGTTCGTTGAAATGGAAATGGACATTTTGACGGCGATTAGATATGCAGGCTTTCATGTTGCTTCGCTTTCATCAACTACCGGTTTTGTTGCCGTTG
>CAJOFL010000039.1:0-1355 GCA_905233895.1 uncultured Bacteroidales bacterium
CCGTTTTCTGGTTTTGTTCTTTGACGCGTGGACCAACTCATAGTATTCATTAGGGCTTAATTGTTCCTCCTCAACCAAAGGTTGAAGCGTGTCGAGCAATCCCAAAGTGCGTAACAACCGCAACAGGGAGTCGAAGGAACCAATCTCACCCTTCTCTATCTTCTTCACTGATGACAACGAAACTCCCGATGCATCGGCAAGACTTTGCTGGGTGATGTTCTGCTTCAGCCTTACTTGTCGAAGCCGATCTCCAATCTTTTCAAAAATCATCGTGTCCGAAAGCATATAGATGTCATTCATAACAGTTCAGTATTAAACTTTAATAATGCAAAAATACGAATAAAAGTTTAAAATGAAACTATTTTAATTGAGTTTATCCAATTTTTGTCTGAAATAAAACAACCCTAGCAGCCCCAGCCTCAACCAATCCTAATACAAAAAAGGCATTGCTCATGGCGTTGAAGCCCCACACCCACCATTCGAGAACAATCCAAAGCATAAGGATGCACCAATGCCGATGAAAAGGGGTAGGATTTTCTCAAGTTTTATCATACTATATTTACTCTTTTTAGGGTATATAATTCACAACAGCAAAAATCAAATGACACACAGCGAACGCCGTTGCAAAAACCACTGCTGGAAGGTTTTTTCTGTCTGCAGCAAACAAGATGAATGCCAAGCAAGGCAGGATGGTCAATAGAAGTATGACCCAAACATTAACGATTCCAGTATAGTACAACAACCATCCAATGTAATAAACTATCACACAAACCATCGTAGCAATCACCAACGGCGAAAAGCGCAGTTTGCCCCTTTCCTTGTGGATGACAAAACACAGGCAAACAACAGTCAGAACTTGACAAACCGAAGCCACTATATCCACCACAGGCGTGACTGACTCGGCCCTCAATACATCGTACGGCGCGGGAACGGCAAACCAAATGAAGTTCGGGAGCATGACCAACAGGAAGAGAATCAAGCCCGAGACATCAAAACCGAATTTGTATTTATGGAACAAGTTCATGTTTATCCTTCGTATCCCAATTGTCCAGGCAGACGTAGTTTCTCCTTTTTTGGGAAAGTCGCCTCATAGACCTCAAACGCTTCTGGATTCTCGTCCGCTACGAAATAGCCCTTTGGTGGGCAGTAAGTAGCCTCGGTAATGCCTGCTTTCTGAAGCCAACCGGGAATGAGTTCCTGGGCAAGGAAATAAGGCACTTCGGCATCGCGCGGTTCGTCGTGATAATGGATCTTGAATTTGCTGGCAAGGTCGAAACCTGCGTGCTTGTAAAAGTCGATATTGCCCTCCATGCAGAGGAAACCGACACCCATTTCACGCGCTTTATCCAATGCAT
>CAJOFL010000039.1:1369-19386 GCA_905233895.1 uncultured Bacteroidales bacterium
GGATGCTGATGGGGCCGAAGGTCCACGAGGGCTTCTTGGTGCCGTAATCCAATACAAGCTCGGCTTTTGAAAACATAATGTGACCTATGAGCTTGCCATCTTCCTCCATCACAAAGTCAAGTTCGGGAATAAAGTCAGGGTTGGTTCTGTATTGGTTGAGTACATAATGCTCTAAGCATCCTGGGCGATAGACGTTCCAAAACGCCTCGCGCGTGAGGTTCTCTACCTCTCGATAATCTTTGGGTTGTTCTAATCTAATAGTCATCTTTGGGTGTTTATTGGTTCTGCCCATACTTCTCTCTGGCCTCAAGGAGAACTTTCTCTGCCTCAATGAATTCCTGAACCGTCTGCTCATGAATTCTTTCATCTTCTTCGCTAACCTCGTCCTCTACCACAGAGCGCAGACGGCTGAATTCCTTTATGTCTTCCTCGCTGACATTCATCATTTGCACACAACGGTTGCGTATCTTCTTCAAAGTAATCAGACAATTCCAGTTATTGATATAATGATCTGGAAAACTAACTTTTATGAGGTTTTCTAGAGACTGGGCGATTCCCGATCCATAAACCTCGTTCTTGAATTCATCCATTACATTTTCTTGGTAAAAACGGCGCAAATTGTAAAAAGCAGAAACCTCATGAATAAAATTGACATTGCCGAGGGTGTTGAAAGTCTCTATATTGGAAGAGAAAACCATTTCAGTCGTTTCGGAAAACTCAGTATAGGTAAGTTGAACAGATGTCATAAATGTGGAATAGTAACTATTGAAATGCTCCGGATGAAGGATGGCATCCTGCTGTGCTTTGAATGCTTGCCGAAATACTGAATCGGCATATTGCACTTGCTCAATGGTCTTGTCAAAGTCATAGATGATCATCATGACCATTTCCTTTTTTTCCGCCTCTTTTTTTCGTTTGTCTAAGAACGCGGAGGTGCCGAATGTAAGCACGATGGAAATTGTTGTAGCGAGAAGCATCAATAGGAACTGTTGCATATTGGATGAGCTACTGTTCGTAACCTTTGGTAACTTTAGCGGAATTTTCATACAAGATATTATTGATTTAGATTAGCGCGGCAAAAATACGCAAAATTAAAATACCCGATAGAACTTCCATGTGTCGCTGTGGCCGTCGCGGTAGGTGAAGCTCCACTGCAGGAGGTCGGCGGCCAGCGTGTCGAGGTGGAACTTGTACTCGTAGTCAATGCTGCCGGCATACATGCCAGAAATCTTCTGCGCCAGCTCGAGTTCGCATTCGCCCTCGATCACTTCCATACGGAAGCCCTCTTTGATACCGGCAAAAAAGAGGGTATCTCCCTCGAGGCGCCAGACGCTGGGGCTGATATAGTTGTACACCCAAGTCACCATGCTACTGTCGGGCAGGGTGACAGTATACACCTGACGGGCCGAGTCGAGGGCCGTGCCGTCGACAGAGAAGTCCATGGTGCCGGTCTCGCTCACGTCGAAGTGGTTGCCTTCCATATCGTAGTTGAAGGCATGCTCATAGGTGTAGTGCCCCTCGACGGTCGGTTCAGGCGTTGAGGCGGTGCGACAGGCACTGAAGACAAGCATCAGCGCCGAGCAAAGAAACAATATCTTTTTCATATTTTATAAAACGTCATGTACGACATTCGAGCCGCCCGAAGTGCTGCAGTCGGCAGTGAAGGCATTGCCTGTGAAATGGAGATCACTGCTGCCTGAGAGGCTGACCTTGATGGTGCCGTCGCAGTGGATATAGACGTCGCTGGAGCCGGAGATGGAGCCTTCGCAGGTGTTGCAAACGAGGGAATAGCGGTTAGCGACAACCTTTTCAGCAATTGAACTGGAGCCCGAGATGTCGACATTGAGTTTGTCGACCACGCCGTCGATAGTGGCGTCGGACGAGCCGCTGAGTTCGACATCCAACTTGGTGGCCATAACATTGCCAGTGAAGTTGGAAGCACCCGAGAGTTCCATCTCCACCTCGTCGGCCACAAGGTCGCCATGGAAGGCGGAAGCTCCGGAGAGGTCAAGGCTCTTAAGTGCGGGGTTGGCGGGCAGGAGCACCGTCATGTTGCTATGGCTGACGGTCCATCCTTTAAGATAGATTTTCAGCGTATTGCCGTCCTTTTCAACTATGACTTTCGGCATGATATTGTCGCCTGCGGTGACGGTGACCTGGGTCACAGCATCGCTGACAGTGACGTCGAAGGGATCCTCGACCACCAGTTCGGTATAGGTGCCGCTAATGCTGAACTCCTTGGTAATGGGGTCGCCATCCATCTTCGAGCAGCCGCAGAAAGCGGTCATAAGCAGTGCAGAAAAGGCAATAAGACACTTTTTCATTCTAGTTTTCACCCACTGTTATATACCATCGGGGCATCGGTTTTTATAGTTGTTATTTTGCCGCAGGCAGGGATACCTACGTACCGGTTTTCGGGGTGCAAAAATACAACTTTTTTCCCAAACGGACAAAAACACATACAATAAAACCGCTAGCGGAGCGTTAGTTAATTGAAACAATGAGAAATAAAAAATGAGAAATATAGTCCTTCTATTCGCTTTTTCCCTTTTGCTTTTTACAGGCTGCAACCACCACAATCACAGCGACAAGCAGATTTTCCGATATAACGAGAGCGCCGGCATCGCCACCCTCGACCCCGCCTTCTCGAAGGATCAGAGCATCATCTGGCCCTGCCGTCAGCTATATAACGGATTGATAGAGTTGGACTCGAATCTCGAAGTGAAACCGTCGATAGCCAAGCGGTGGGAGATATCGCCCGACGGCCTAACCTATCGCTTCACGCTGCGCGACGACGTGCGCTTCCACAATGGCCGCCAGGTGACGGCCGAGGACTTTGTCTACAGCTTCAGCCGCATCATCGACCCCGACGTGGCCTCGCCGGGAGCATGGATATTCGCCGATGTGGAGAACTTCCGCGCCGAGAACGACAGCACTTTCGCCATACGCCTCAAGAGTCCGTTCGCCCCCTTCCTGAGCCAGCTGGGCATGGTCTACTGCTCTGTGGTGCCGCGCGAGGAGGTGGAGCGCTGGGGCAAGGACTTCCGCTCGCACCCCTGCGGCACAGGTCCTTTTCGTTTCCAGTACTGGAAAGAAGGTGTGAAACTGGTGCTCAGGAAGAACGACGACTACTTCGAGCGCGACGCTGAGGGGGCTCCCCTGCCCTACCTCGACGCGGTGGCGGTGACCTTCATCGTCGACCGCCAGACGGTGTTCCTGGAGTTCGTCAAGGGGAGCCTCGACTTCATGAACTCACTCGACGCCAGCTACAAGGACGAAATACTCAACCCCGACGGCTCGCTCAAGGCCAAATATGCCGACCGCATCGACATGGTAAGCACCCCCTACCTCAACACCGAATACCTGGGCTTCAACATGGAGAACGGAGAGAGTCCGCTACGCGACAAGCGTCTGCGGCAGGCGATAAACTACGGTTTCGACCGGAGAAAGATGATGCGCTACCTGAGGAACAATGTCGGCGAGCCAGGCGTCTACGGATTCATCCCGCGAGGACTTCCCGGTGCCGCCGAAGAGCCAATATATGAATACGACCCCGAACGGGCCAAGGTGCTACTGGCCGAGGCCGGCTATCCGGGCGGAAAAGGCTTGGGGCGCCTCAAACTGGGCACCACAAGCAACTACCTCGACCTCTGCAAGTACATCCAGCAACAGCTTGGCCTGCTGGGCATCGACGTGCAGGTCGACGTCAACCCGCCGGCCGCCCTGCGCGAGCAGATGGCCCAAGGCAAGGTTGAGTGGTTCCGCGGCTCGTGGGTGGCCGACTATCCCGACGCCGAGAACTACCTCTCGCTCTTCTACAGCCCCAACAGAGCCCCCGCCGGCCCCAACTACACCCGCTTCAAAAACAGCGTCGTAGACCGCCTCTACCAGGAGGCGCGCCGCTGCACCGACCCCGACAAACGGCTCCGCATCTACCGTGAGATCGACCGTAGGGTAATGGATGAAGCCCCAGTCATGGTGCTCTATTACGACCAGATACTCCATTTCACCCATAAGAACGTCAGCGGCCTGAGTTCCAACGCAATGAACAACCTCGACCTCCGCCGCGTCAAAATCAGCAAATAACCCGCTAAAGCCCGAGGACTACATATAGTCCGGTCGCGTTCACCTATCCTTGGAGGTGAGCGTTCGCTCCTCTTCGGTCGCGTTCACCTATCCTTGGAGGTGAGCGTTCGCTCCTCTTCGGTCGCGTTCACCTAAGACATTTTTTTAGGCGTTAACTAGGCGTTGATCAGGCGTTGGTCAGGCGTTGATCAGGCGAAGGTGGGGTAAACGTGTTGTGAATTAGGATGTTAAAACGCCATTTTTAAAAACTCGTTAAGATTTGTTAACGAAAAAGTGTTAAGAAGTGTTAATTTTAACATTCTCTCCAATGGCGGGGAGGCGGATATATTTTATAGTAAATTGCACATGGACGAATTTAAATTTGGCAGTGTCAAGATCTTTCCGTATATTTGCATTTTAATAATATACCCATATTATAATCAAAGTGATTAACAATCAAAAAAATAACAATACCATGAAGCGATACGCATTACTTCTGGCAGCACTGCTGGTGCTGTTTTTCAGTTCGTGTGTCCGTTCGGAGGACCTCGACCTGCTACGACATCCAATCCACGTGCAGGGCGAGGTGGACCCCTACTTCGGTGTTCCGATTGCCTACGGCGAATTGACCTTGAACGACATCTACGAGATGCTAAACGCCAACTACACCGGATGGCTCGACCCCAACGAGAACATCGTCACGCTGGTGTTCGACACCACGGTTTCCGATGTCATACACGCCACGGGAACCAAGTCCGGTCCGGCTCCTTACACCGCGAAAGGCGGTTCGAAGGGGTTTGTGGACTTTATCGACACCGTGAAAGAGTACTCGGTTGACATCACCCTCTTCGACGATGCGCGCATTTCGAGCATCACGGCCGGCAACCTGTCCATCAACCACCTGTGGTTCAACCTCGACGCCGTATATCAGGGTCATTGCGTAGCCGGTTTGGAAGATACCGTTCAACGCTATGTGCGAGCAGTGGCCGATAGCCTGGTTATCAAATATGTTGGACATGATTTCCAGACACACGTCTTCACCGGCCTGCCGCCCATCGAACCCATCAACATCAGCGACGTGCTTAACCGCCAGACGCTGAGTTTCGACAGCATCGACCTGGCTCCGCTCATCAACAGCATGCCTCGCCGAATCACCGCCTCGTTCCGGTTCAAGTTCAGCGTCGACGATGCCTGGGTGGTGAACAATGCCACCAACCCGTCGTTCGCCCAGATGATGAACGATATCAGCATGACCTACCTCGAATATGACGCCGCCGTTTCGGTTGCTTTCCCCTTCGAGGTGCATATCGGCATGCTACCCTACGACTTCACCATCGACCTCGGCGAAGGCCTTGCGACTGTCAATATCGACTCCATACTCAACTCGATTGGCGACAATGTCGATGCCGAACTCAAGGACTCGTATATCAACCTCGCCTTCGACAACGGAATCCCGTTCGACTTCATGATGAGCGCCTCGATGCTTGATGCCGACTCGAACTACCTCTTCGAGGTGGTCAACCTCGACACCATCTCCTCGGCCCCGACGGCCCCGTTGGCAGAGGACCCGACCACCCTCGAGGCCACCGGTACTACCCGGACGGTGGTACGCGCATTGCTCAACCAGGAGAAGCTTCGCAAACTCAAAGACGCCCGCAAGATGAACATCGGCCTGGCAATCACATCGGGGCCCGGCAAGGTGGCCGTACAGCGGTCGAACAGCCTGAAGATAAAAGCGTCGATACAGGTGCATCCCGAAGCCTCGGTTGACATACCGATTACCGACAGACCAATATTCAACTAAACAGGAGGACACGACCATGAAACAACGCATACTTGCCATCATTGCCGCCGTCCTGTTCGGCATGAGCTGGGCCAGTGCCCAGTACAACGAGACGAACAACCTGTTCTACCACTCGTTCCGCACCCCGCAATCGAACCAACTCAACCCGGCATTCTTCCCCAACAAGAATACCGTGTACCTCACCCTGCCCAGCCTCGGCATGCGTTTCGGCGCTCCGATTTCGATTAGCGATTTCGTCTACTACGACGGAACCTCGGGCAATACCGTAATCAGCATTGACAGCATTTTCTCGAAACTCAATACCGACAATCGATTCCGTCTCGGTATCGACATGGATATTATCGGTTTCGGCCTGCACGTAGGCAACACCTTTGTCACCGTTGGCGCACGTTGGGTGAACGATTTCAGCATGGGAATCCCCATTGACATTATCAACGCCCTGTGCAACGGTAACGTGGACGACAACGGCAATGTCATCAACGAGGTGCGCCTGCTCGACGGCGACCTGCTGAACTTCACCTCCTACCTAGAGACATCACTTGGAGTGGGCCACAAGTTCGCAATGCTTGGCCTCACCGTCGGCGCCCGCGCAAAACTGCTCAGCGGTGTGCTTAACCTGCAGACCGACAACTCGCGCATCACGCTCAATACCAGCGACGACCTCAACGATGTCACCATCGATGCCTACTACCAGTTGCAGGGTGCACTCTGCATGCCTGTCGACAGCCTCGAGACCTTCACCCTCAGCCACCTCGGAGTTGACGATGTCATCCGTGCCTTCGGTTCGAACACCGGTGTTGCCTTCGACCTGGGCGCCAAGTACGACTTCGGCCCCTTCAGTTTCTCGGCCTCGCTCAACGACCTTTCGGCCGGTATCCACTGGAAGAAGAACACCTACACCGTAACCCCGGCCGACGGCCACGCCACCTTCACTTTCGACGGTGAGAACGTGCGCACCATCCTCGACCAGGGCGCGATGAACACCGACTCGGTCACCGCCCACCTGCAGAGTTTCGTTGAAGGCCTTACGCCTGACACCTCAACCGGTGCCGACTACTGGTACAGCATCCCCACCAAACTCAACCTGGGCGCGAGCTACAGCTTCGCCAAGATACTGCGCGCCGGCCTTTTGCTGCACGGCCAATGGGATCGCGGCCTGCTCTCACGCAAGAACAACTATGAGCTTGACCTGACCGACGATATCAAGAACACCTTCCGTTTCAACACCACCCTCACCTTCGGAGTGAACCTCTTCAACTGGGCCGAGTTGATTGTCGGCTCGTCGGTTGTCTACGACGGCAGCAAGCTCAACCCGTTCAATCCCGGAGTGGGCTTTGTCTTCACCCCGGCCACCGCCATGCAGATGTACGTAATGGCCGACTATGTCAGCAGTATATATCTTGTCGAGGCAAAAGCCTTCAACGTCAAGTTCGGCATGAATCTGCTCTTCGGTCGCGGCGGTGCCACCTCGATAGTTGCCAACTGAATCCTGAACACTGAACGCTAAACACTGAACACTTGAATATACTGGCAATAGTAGGCCGGCCCAATGTCGGCAAATCCACCCTCTTCAACAGGCTCACCGAAAGCCGCGACGCAATCGTGGACAGCACGAGCGGCGTCACCCGTGACCGGCAGTACGGCCACGCCGACTGGAACGGCAAGCGCTTCTCCGTCATTGACACAGGCGGCTACGTCATGGGGGGCGACGACGAGTTCGAGACAGAAATCCGCAAGCAGGTGGCCCTCGCAATAGACGAGGCCGACACCATCCTCTTCCTGGTCGACGCCCGCGAGGGTCTGACGCCGATGGACGAGGACGTGGCCGAGATGTTGCGCAAGCAGCCCAAACCCGTGGTGCTGGGAGTGAACAAGGTGGACAACGCCGCACAGATGGACGCCCTGGGCGAGTTCTACGCCCTCGGGCTTGGCGATCCCTACCCCATCGCCGGCATCACCGGAAGCGGCACCGGCGACCTGCTCGACGCCATCGTCAAGGACTTCTCCGACAGTTCGGACGACGAGACCACCGACGGCCTGCCGCGCATAGCCGTAGTGGGGCGCCCTAACGTGGGCAAGAGTTCGTTCATCAATATGATTACCGGCCAGGAACGCTCGGTGGTGACCCCCATAGCCGGCACCACCCGCGACTCGGTCTACACCCGCTACAACCTTTTCGGTTTCGACTTCAACTTTGTCGACACCGCCGGCCTGCGCCGCAAGTCGAAGGTGAGCGAAGACCTCGAGTTCTACTCCGTCATGCGGTCGGTCCGCGCCATCGAGGCCGCTGACGTCTGCATCCTTATGCTCGACGCCAGCCAGGGGCTGGAGCAGCAGGACCTCAACATCTTCTCCCTTGCCCAGCGCAACCACAAAGGCATCGTCATCGTAGTCAACAAATGGGATTTGGTGGAGAAAGAAACCAACACCCACCGCGATTTCGAGCGCCTCATCAAGGAACGAATCGCCCCCTTCGACGACGTGCCCATCATCTTCACCTCGGTAATCAACAAGCAACGCATCTTCAAAGTGTTGGAGGCCGCCCGCGCCGTCTACGAGGCCCGCAGCCGCCGCATCTCCACTGCCGAGCTGAACGACACACTGCTGCCTATCGTCAAGGAGCAGAACCCGCCGCCATCAGTCAAAGGCAAGTGGATAAAGATAAAATATATCACCCAGCTGCCGACACCCTATCCGCAGTTCGTATTCTTCTGCAACCTGCCGCAGTACATCCGCGACCCGTACAAACGTTTCGTGGAGAACCGCATGCGCGAGTTGTGGGATTTCCACGGGGTGCCGATGACCATCTATTTCCGTGCAAAATAATTAAAACACAAACAATATGAAAGTTACAGAAGAAAACTTCAATGAGATTATGTCGATGGGCAAGCCCGTCATGATTGACTTCGGCGCCACCTGGTGCGGCCCCTGCAAGGCCCTGGCTCCCCGCATCGAGGAGATTGAGAAAGAGTACGAAGGACGCGCCGTGATAGGTACCGCCGACGTGGACGAGTGCAGCGACCTCGCCGCCAAGTTCCGCATCCGCAACGTGCCCACCGTCCTCTTCTTCAAAGGCGGTGACATGCCGGTGGACAAAAGTGTGGGCCTCGTGGCTAAAGAAACCCTCACCGAAAAACTCGACGCGCTGCTTTGATGGACCAAAGCCTGGTCTCTCGCTACAAGACGTTGGACTTTTTCGCCCGTCAGGTGGTGGAAGGCTTCATCACCGGAAGGCATAAAAGTCCTTTTCACGGTTTCTCGGTTGAGTTCTCCGACTATCGGCAGTACAACACCGGCGAGAGTACGCGCAACATCGACTGGCACCTCTACGGGCGCACCGACAAGCTCTTCGTCAAGCAGTTTGAGGAAGAGACCAACCTGCGCTGCCAGGTGCTTATCGACCAAAGCACCTCGATGTACTACCCCCTTGAAGGGCAGGGAGACACTGAACATCCCAACAAACTCACTTTCGCGGCTTACGGTGCGGCGGTGCTTTTCGAACTGCTACACCGCCAGCGCGACGCCTTCGGGCTCACGCTTTTCAGCGACCATATTGACCGGCAGACTCCCTGCCGCAGCAACAGCGCGCACCACCGCTACCTGCTTACGCTGCTTGACAGCCTGCTGCAGCCGGTGGATGCCGAGCGGCGGCCGATGCGCACCACTACGGTGGCCGAATCTCTCCACCTGACCGCCGAGCAGCTGCACCGCCGCTCGCTGGTGGTCATCTTTACCGATGCGCTGGTGCGCCCCGAAGAGCGCGAAGACGTGCTTGACGCCTTGCGCCACCTGCGCCATAACAAACACGAGGTCATCCTCTTCCATACCTACGACCGCGCCCGTGAGGTTGAACTCGACTTCGACGCGCGCCCCCACCGGTTCATCGACCTCGAAAGCGGCCGCGAACTGCGGTTGACACCGACCGAAGTGGCCGAAGCATACCGCAAACGCATGGAGGCCACATTCCACGAGCTGCAGCAGCGGGCCATGCAATACCGCGTGGACTACATCCCCGTCGACATCGCGCAGGGATTCCACCCCGTGATACTCCCCTTCCTGCTCAAGCGCAGCAAGGTATAAGTTTCATTTCCGATTTACAAGTTGGGGTGCAAACCGCACCACAAGGAAGGCCGAAAGCAGAAGCGCAAGCACTTCGGCAATTGGCCACGACATCCATATACCGTTGATTCCCAGCAGCGACGGCAACAGCCATACGCATGCCAACTCGAACACCAGCGTCCTCATAAAGGATGCCACGGCACTGACCACGCCGTTGTTCAGCCCAGTGAAGAGTGCCGAGACGAACATATTCAGCCCACTGATGAGAAAGGCTAGCATATAGATGTGCATACCCCTGACGGTGAGGGCGGTAAGAGCCTCGTCGTAGCCCACGAAGACTCGGGCCAGCGGCTCGGCAAAAAGTTCAGCCGTTAGGATCATGACCGCCCCGGCGAAGCCGATGAGTGTAGCCGACTTGAGCATAAGCGAACGCTGTTCGCCGACGTCGCCGGCACCGTAGTGGTAGCCGATAATGGGGGTGATGCCGATATTGTAGCCAATAAATACAGCGGCGAAAATGAACGCCACATACATCATCACACCATAGGCCGACACGCCGTCCTCGCCCAAATAGCGCATCAGTTGCATATTGTAGCAGATGGTGACGATATTCATCGCAATGCTGCTGACATATTCCGACAGGCCGTTGGTACAGGCCTTGCCGATATAAGGCCAGAGGAAACGCGAAGGGGTGATTTTCAGCGAGCCGCGGTTGCGCCGCGAGGCAAAGTAGAACACAGGGTAGAGGCCTCCGACAGTGCAGCCCGCGGCCGTGGCCAAGGCCGCTCCGGCCACACCCATGCCCAGCCCCAACACAAGTATGGCGTCGAGCACAATATTGATTACGCCCGCCACTACCGACATCTTGGTGCCCATCTGGGGCCGTTCGGCAGCCATGTAGAACGACTGGAAGGCGCACTGCAGCACAAAGCCCGGCATTCCAATCATATTAAGGCGGATATAAAGGATGCACTCGTCCATCATCGGTGCGTCGGCTCCAAGCCAGCGCGACACTGCCGGCGCCGCCACCGCAAGCGCTCCGCCCAGCACCAGACCCAACAGAAGGCCGAACTGCACCAGCATGGTGAAAACACGGTTGGCCTTGTGGGGATAACCCTCGCCCTTGATTTTCGCTACCAGCGCCGCCCCGCCCGAGCCAATCATCAGGCCCAGCGAACCAATCATCATAATGACCGGAAAGGTGAGGTTGATGGCCGCAAAGCCAGTCTTGCCGGCGAAATTGGCGACAAAAAAGCCGTCGACAATCGAATAAACCGATGTAACCAGGACCATCCCGATGCTTGGAAGCACCGAGCGCAGAATCCTCCCGCAAGTGTAATGTCCTGATAATTCAATATTCATGCGTTTATCGTCGGCTAAAGAAACTGGTGCAAAAGTACATCTTTTTTCCGAATCGGCAGCAGAAAAACCACAGTTTCAAATCTAGCAAAAGCCAATAAATATAATACGCGTACACGCCCGTGCGGAGGCGTTGATCAGGCGTTGATCAGGCGTTGATCAGGCGAAGGTGTATATTAGCCACTGATAATCTGCAAGTTATACGAATTTTAACATTATATTATTTTGAAAATCAACCAGATAAATATTTTTCATTAACATTTCATTTTGGATGGGCGGCGGATATTTTTTAATATTATATTGTTTTTTTTCGTACATTTGCAATTTGGCACTACTAGGAACCGACCAGGCTTACAACCTACGGTTCAGGTTGTTGTATTACGTCAGAAAAACAAAGAATTAACAAAAATAACAAAAAAACAAAATGAAGAAAACCATCTTATCAATCGCAACTATGGCTATTATCGCTACCGGTTGTCAACACAAAGCACAACTCACATCGGGTATCGATCCCGAGAATTTCGACACCACCGCCCGTCTGGAGGATGACTTCTACCAGTATGCCTGCGGCGGCTGGATGGCCAAGAACCCCCTCGATGCCGAGCACTCGCGCTACGGCGCCTTCGACGTGCTGGCCGAAAATGCCCTCGAAAACATCAACGGCATCATCGATTCGGTGAGCAAGAACGAGAACGAAGCCGGCTCGATTGCCGACAAGATTGCCATGCTCTACAACATAGGCATGGACAGTGTCCGCCTGCAGGAGCAGGGTGTCGCCCCGCTGATGCCCTACCTTGAGGAGATTAACGCCCTCAAGACCCGTGACGACGTCTGGGCCGAGCTGCTCAAGCTGCACCGCCAAGGCAACCACGTGCTCTTCGGAGTGTTCGGCGAGGCCGACAAGGACGACGCCAACATGTGCATAGCTTGGGCCTACCAGAGCGGCCTCGGTCTGGGTGACCGCGACTATTACCTCCTCGACGAGGGCAACAACAAGAACATCCGCAAGGGCTATGTCGAGTTGATGACCAAGGAATTCGCCATGGCTGGCTACGACAAGCTCAGCGGCAAGAAGGCCGACAAACTTGCCCAAATGGTAATGACCTTCGAGACCCGCCTTGCCAAAGCCCAGAACGACAAGCTCCAGAACCGCGACCCGCAGGCTACCTTCAACCGCTACACTGTTGAAGAAGCCACTGCCGCCTACCCCAACATCGACTGGAAAGGCTACTTCACCGCCATGAACATCATGGACGGCATGCAGAGCTTCAACATCGCACAGCCCAAATACATCGCCGAAGTCAACAAGGTGATGGCCGATGCTGACATCGAGACCCTGAAGGCCTACTTCGCCTGGCATGCCATCGGCGGTGCCGCCAGCTACCTCAGCGACGACTTTGTGAACGCCAACTTCGACTTCTACGGCAAGCTGATGAGCGGCCGCGAAGAGAACCGTCCTCGCTGGAAACGCGTTACCTCCACCGTTGAGGGCGCTATGGGCGAAGCTCTCGGCAAACTCTATGTCGAGCGTTACTTCCCCGCTGAAGCCAAAGCCCGTATGGAAATCCTCGTGCAGAACCTCATCACCGCCCTCGGCCAACGTATCGACATGGCTGAATGGATGACCGACAGCACCAAGGCCAACGCCCACGCCAAACTCTCCACCCTTCTCATCAAGATTGGCTACCCCAACAAATGGCGCGACTACAGCGGCCTTGAAATCAAGGACGACAGCTACTTCGCCAACGTCATCCGCAGCAACGAGTTTGACATGGCCTATATGCTGAGCAAGATTAACAAACCCGTCGACCGCGACGAGTGGCTCATGACCCCGCAGACTGTCAACGCCTACTACAACCCCACCACCAACGAAATCTGCTTCCCCGCCGCCATCCTGCAGCCCCCGTTCTTCAACATGAAGGCTGACGAGGCCGCCAACTACGGTGCCATCGGCGTGGTCATCGGCCACGAGCTGACCCACGGCTTCGACGACCAGGGCCGCCAGTACGACAAGGACGGTAACCTCAACGACTGGTGGACCGAAGAGGATGCCGCCAACTTCGACGCCAACAAGCAGGTCCTTATCGACGCCTTCAACAACTGCGTCGCCCTCGACGACCCCGAGTACGGTGGTCTCATCCACGGCAACGGCGAACTGACCCTCGGCGAGAACATCGCCGACAACGGCGGTCTCCACGTGAGCTACCTCGCCATGCAGAACGCCATCGCCAAGAAGCAGGTGAACAAGAAGGAGATGGACGGCTTCACTCCCGAGCAGCGCTTCTTCCTGGCCTACGCCGCTGTGTGGGCTTCGAACATCCGTCCGCAGGCCGCACTCCAGCTCACCCAGATGGATGTCCACTCGCTGGGCCGCAACCGCGTCAACATTGCACTGCCGCAGGTGACCGAGTTTGTCGAGGCCTTCGGTATCAAGGAAGGCGACGGCATGTGGGTCACTCCTGAGAAACGTGTCAAACTTTGGTAAATGAACACTAACAAATTCCGCACCGAGACCGACCTGCTGGGTAAGATGCAGGTGCCCGCCGACGCACTCTACGGGGTGCAGACCCTGCGGGCTATCGACAACTTCCACATTAGTGGACGGCTGCTGTGCGACTATCCCAAATTCATTGTTGGCATGGCGATGACCAAAAAGGCCGCCGCCATTGCCAACATGAAGGTGGGTATGATCGGCGAGCGTCAGGGCGAGGCCGTTATATGGGCCTGCGACCAACTTATCGCCGGCAAGTACCACGACCAGTTCCCCATCGACATGATACAGGGCGGTGCCGGCACCTCGACCAACATGGCCGCCAACGAGGTGATTGCCAACCTCGCCCTCGAGCACATGGGCTACGAGCGCGGGCAGTACGAATACTGCTCGCCCAACGACGTGGTAAACGCCAGCCAGAGCACCAACGACGCCTATCCCTGCGCCATCCACCTGGCCATGTTCCTCGAACACGAGGCTTTCCTGCCCCACCTGGAGCAGATGATCATGGCCCTCAACTTCAAGTCGAAGGAGTTCGCCCACGTCATCAAGATGGGGCGCACCCAGTTGCAGGACGCCGTCCCGATGACCCTCGGCCAGACGTTCGGCGGATTCGCCGCATCGCTGCGCGGCGAGGTGAACAACCTCAACCTCGCGGCCCGTGAGTTCCTCACCGTCAACATGGGCGCCACAGCCATCGGCACCGGCATCTGCTCCAAGCCCGGCTACAGCGAGGCCTGCATCACAGCCCTGCGCAAGGTGACCGGATGGAACATCCGCCTGGCCGACAACCTCATCGAGGCCACCTCGGCCACCAGCTGCATGATACAGTATTCCAGTGCCCTCAAACGGTTGGCCATCAAGGTGAACAAGATGTGCAACGACCTGCGCCTGCTCGCCTCCGGCCCACGCTGCGGCCTGAACGAGATCCACCTGCCCGAACGTCAGCCCGGCTCATCGATTATGCCCGGCAAGGTGAACCCCGTCATCCCCGAGGTGATGAACCAGGTGTGCTACAAGGTGATCGGCAACGACATGACCATCACTTTCGCCTCCGACAACGGACAGCTAGAACTTAACGTCATGGAGCCTGTCATCGCCTACACCCTCTTCGAGAGCATACACCTGCTCGAGAACGGGCTGGACACCTTAAGAAAACTCTGCATCGACGGCATCCGCGCCAACGAGGAGCGCTGCCGCCAGCTGGTGGAGCAGTCGATAGGCATCGTCACCATGCTCAACCCCATTATAGGCTACAAGCAGAGTACCAAAATTGCCAAAGAGGCCGCCGAAACCGGACGCGGCGTCTACGAGCTGGTGCTCGAACACGGCCTGCTCACACAAGAGGAACTCGACGAGATACTGAAGCCCGAGAATATGCTTCAGCCCGTCGACCTTACCGTTAAGAAATGAATCACACAATCAAGATAAAGAAAGGCCTCGACATACCACTCGGCGGAGCTGCCGCACGTGAGACCCTCGACGCACGCAGCATCGGCCGCTATGCCGTAAAGCCGCCCGACGTGGTGGGCTTCGTGCCGCGCCTGCTGGTGGCCGAGGGCGACAGCGTCGTGGCCGGCCAGCCCGTAGTGGCCGACAAGAACGACCCTCGCCTGACCCTCCCCTCGCCCGTCAGCGGGGTGGTTGAAGCCATCGTCCGTGGCGAGAAGCGCAAGTTGCTGGAAATAGTTATTACTAGCCAGGCTAGTAAGGCTAGCCTGGCTAGTAAGGCTGGTCTTTCCCCCGACTCCCCCGTCTGGTGGATGATCAAGGAGCGCCCATTCGGCTCTATCGCCAACCCAGACCACAAGCCCAAAGGCATCTTCATCAGCCTGCGCGACACCAATCCGCTGGCCCCGGATCTCGAGTATGCCCTGCGTGGCCGCGAGCATGAGTTCGAAGCCGGCTTGAAAGCACTAGGTACCTTTGCCGAAGTGCATTGCGTGAGAGCCGAAGGCCCCCACCCTGCCGGCAACATCGGCACTATTATAGCAGCACTCGATCCCATCAACAAAGGCGAGTATATATGGAGCGTAAACGCACAGGACGTGGCCAACATAGGCCGCTGGTGCATCACCAGCGAGTACCGTCCAGAGCGGATCATCGCCGTCGGAGGTCCTGCGGCGAAGACTCCAAAACATTATCGTGTGATTTGCGGTGCCTGCCTCAAGCAGATTACCGACGCCCAACTGATAGACCCTGATTATCCTAACCTGGCTAGCCCTACTAGCATGGCTAGCTCCACTAGAATTATCTCCGGGAGTGTCCTTTCTGGCACACAGGTGGCCCCCGACGGATTCCTGGGGATGTACGACCAGCAGGTGCTCCTGATGCCCGAAGGCGACCACTACGAATTCATGGGCTGGCTCATGCCCGGCCTGAAGAAATTCAGTTTCCACAAGACATTCCTCAGCGGCTTTGCCCGACTGCTACCCATTGCCCACTACCCACTACCCACTGAGTTCAACACCAACACCCACGGCTCGGTGCGCCCATTCCTTTTCACTGGTCAGTTCGAGCGCGTGTTCCCCTTCGACATCTACCCGCAGCAACTCATCAAAGCCTGCATCGTAGGCGACGTGGAGTTGCAGGAGAAACTCGGCATCTACGAGGTGGAGCCCGAGGACTTCGCCTTGTGCGAGTTCATCGACCCCTCGAAGACCGAGATACAGACCATCATTCGCGAGGCTCTGGAAGTCCTCAGAAAGGAGGCTATGGCATGAATATGAAATGGCTAGAGAAATGGTTCGAAAAGATTGAACCTAATGGCAAGTGGAGTTGGCTGTATAGCACCTACGATGCCTTCCACACCTTCGCCTTTACGCCCAAAACCGTCACCAAGAGCGGCTCGCATATCCGCGACGCGGTGGACATGAAGCGTTCCATCATCGTGGTAGTCATTGCCCTGATTCCCGCTCTGCTCTTCGGCATGTGGAATATCGGCTACCAGACCAAAGTGGCCACAGGTTTGTCCTGGGCTTGGTTCAATTGTTGGTGGTTCGGGTTCCTGCGGATGCTGCCCATGATTGTGGTGAGCTATGCCGTGGGCCTCTTCATCGAGTTCGCCTTCGCACAAGTGCGCCATCATGAGGTGAACGAGGGTTTCCTTGCCACAGGTCTGCTGATACCGATGATTGTGCCTGTAACCACGCCACTATGGCAACTCGCGTTAGCCGTTGCCTTTGCCGTGATTATCGGCAAGGAGGTCTTTGGCGGCAGCGGCATGAACTTCCTCAACCCCGCTCTGGTGGCGCGCGCCTTCCTCTTCTTCAGCTACCCCACGCACATGAGTGGCGACAAGGTGTGGATTGCCGACGATCTCTGGGGCAGCGACGCCATTGCCGGCGCCACGCCCATGGGCGAACTTGCCGCCGGAGCACATCCATCCGCTTCGGCATTGGATATGCTGCTCGGAACGATACCTGGATCAACCTGCGAAACGAGTGTTATCGCCATCGCCCTGGGTGCTATACTGCTGTTGATGACCGGCATCGCCAGCTGGCGCATCATGCTGAGCGTCTTCCTCGGCGGCGGCGCCATGGGACTGCTCTTCAACGTCATTGGCTATAACGACTATATGCAGCTGCCTTTCTACTACCACTTCCTGATGGGCGGCTTCGCCTTCGGCGCGGTCTTCATGGCCACCGACCCCGTCACCGCCGCGCAGACCAACACCGGCAAGTGGATTTATGGTCTGCTCATTGGTGCCTTCGCCGTGCTGCTGCGCGTATGCAACCCCGCCTACCCCGAGGGCATGATGCTCAGCATACTCTTCATGAACTGCATGGCACCGCTGATTGACCACTGCGTGGTGGCGAGGAATATCAAGCGACGCGGAAAACGCGTCGCCACACTGGGAAAGGAGGTGAGCAATGGCTAAATCGTTCAGCAACCGCTATATCTTCATCTACTCCGCCGTGCTAGTGGTGGTGGCGGCACTCATCCTCACTGTAGTTAGCGTGAGCCTCAAGCCCCTGCAGACCAAGAACCAGCAGGCTGAGACCAAGCAGATGATACTGAAGACTATCGGCATCGACGCCACCCGCGACAACGCCGCGGAGCTCTACGCCAAGCATATCACCGAGGCCGACGGCTACTACCGCTTCGACGGCGGTATCGTCCTGCCGCTCAAAGGCACCGGCCTTTGGGGACCCATCTGGGGCTACCTGGCACTTGACAGCACCAGCACCGTCGTAGGTGCCGTCTTCGACCACAAGGGCGAGACCCCCGGCCTCGGCG
>CAJOFL010000040.1 GCA_905233895.1 uncultured Bacteroidales bacterium
AACTTCCGCGAGCGCGAGTTCTTCATCTTCAACGCCCTCGCACCTTCACGCCACTTCACCTACGACATGCCCGAGTTGCCATTCTCCATCAAGCCCGACGAGAAGGTCGACGTGCGTCAGGTGATGGAGCTGCTGCGCTCCACCTATGAGGGCACCGATATGGATATGACCCGCAACATACTCAGCACCCGCAAGAACAAGGACGGCAGCGTGGACACCATCATCAGTCCGGTGGCCAACCCGTGGCTGACCGGTGCCATGCAACAGACACTGAACACTATTGCCCCCGGCACGGTGGACTTCAAGCGCACGGTGAGCGTAGCATGGTGCTCCTACTCGTTTGTGGCGCAGTTGCGCGACTGGCTGCCCGACGCGGTGGGCGGCGTCTGCTGGATGGCGGTCGACAACCCCGGTCAAAGTCCTCGAATCCCCATCTTCTGCGGCAACACCGAGCTGCCCGACGCCTTCGAGGTGTGCGGCCAGAAACGCTACAACGAGAACACCTTCCTCTGGCAGTTCCGCAAAGCCAACAAGCTGGCCACCATCCAATGGCAGACCACCCGCAAGCAGCACATGAACGAGGTTCTGCGGCTGGAACGCGAAGCCTTCGAGGGGCTTGAGAACCTTGAGAACAAGGTGAAACACAGCAAGAAAAAACAATATGCCGCCAAACTGCTCAACAACTACACCCAACGTGTATACGGCGATGCCGCCGGCCAATGGCGACGACTGGAGGAGAGTTACTGGCAGCGCTTCGGCATGGGTTTCTGAAAACATTTTTTTGCTGTTTCCAGAAAAAAATGTACTTTTGCAAATCATTTTAATACAAACAAACTATGTGTGGAATAGTTGGATACATTGGTGAGCAAGAGGCTTACCCCATCCTGATAAAGGGTCTTCATCGACTGGAATATCGCGGCTACGACTCGGCCGGCGTAAGTATGATTAACCGCAAGGGTAACCTGAATGTCTACAAGGCAACCGGAAAGGTGGCGTCGCTGGAAGAGAAATGCGCCAGCGAAGACACCACGGGCAACATTGGCATCGCACACACACGTTGGGCCACCCACGGCGAGCCCAACACGGTGAACGCCCATCCCCACCTGAGCCAAAGCGGCAACCTCTCGCTCGTCCACAACGGCATTATCGAGAACTACAAGACTCTCCGTGCTATGCTCGAGAAGGAGGGCTACAACTTCTGCTCCGAGACCGACACCGAGGTATTGGTACAGCTCATCGAATACACACAAAAGAAGGGGAAATGCGACCTCTTCACCGCTGTCCAGCGAGCCCTGAAGAACGTGGTGGGAGCCTACGCCATCGCCATCCTCCAGAAAGAACATCCCGACCAGCTGGTATGCGCCCGTAAGGGAAGTCCACTGGTTATCGGCGTGGGTAACGACGCCCGTGGCAATAAGGAGTTCTACCTTGGAAGCGACGCCACCCCCATAGTGGAATACACCAAACAGGTGGTCTACCTCAAGGATGAAGAGATTGCATATATGGACCGTAGCGGCAAGATTGATATCGTCAACCTCAGCAACGTACACCAGACCCCGGAGATGCACACCCTCAGCCTCAGCCTCGACGAACTGGAGAAAGGCGGCTTCCCCCACTTCATGCTCAAGGAAATCTGGGAACAGCCCAACGCCCTGCGCACCTGCATCAAAGGACGCCTGCACCCAAAGCGCCATGATGTCACCCTCAGCGGTATAATTGACCACAAGGAGAAGTTCGTCAACGCTCGCCGCATCATCATCTGCGCCTGCGGTACCTCATGGCACTCGGCCCTAATAGGAAAGTATTTCATCGAAGAGGCGGCCCAGATACCAGTCGAGGTAGAGTACGCTTCGGAGTTCCGTTATAGAAATCCCGTCATATATCCCGACGATGTTGTCATAGCAGTGAGCCAGAGCGGCGAAACGGCCGACACCTTGGCCGCTATCCAACTGGCCGAGCAGAAAGGCGCTTTCCTCTACGGCATCTGCAACGTTATCGGTTCCAGCATAGCCCGCGCCACACATAGCGGCACCTACCTCCACGTGGGACCAGAAATAGGCGTAGCCTCCACCAAGGCCTTCACTGGCCAGGTAATCACACTTTGCCTACTCGGTCTGGCCATCGCCAAAGAAAAGCACACTCTCAGCGATGATATGTACCACATGCTGGTCGACGAACTCTATATGATTCCCGACAAGATGCAGTGGACACTGGAGAACAACAAGAACATCGACCAGTTTGCCCAGATGTTCACCTACTGCCGCAACTTCATCTTCCTCGGACGTGGCTACAACTATCCCGTTGCCCTTGAAGGAGCCCTAAAATTGAAAGAAATCAGTTATCTCCACGCAGAAGGCTATCCTGCCGCCGAGATGAAGCACGGACCCATAGCCTTGGTCGATGAGGAGATGCCCGTTGTCTTCATTGCCCCCAAACGCGGTATGTACGACAAAATTGTCAGCAATATTCAGGAAATAAAGAGCCGCAAGGGTAAGATTATCAGCGTAGTCACCGAAGGCGACACCACGGTGAGGAATATGAGCGACTACGTCTTTACCATCCCCGACACACGCGACTGCTTCGTGCCGTTGCTGTCGGTCATCCCGCTCCAGCTACTGGCCTACTATATCGCCACCGCCAAGGGGCGCAATGTGGACCAGCCACGAAATCTGGCGAAATCGGTTACGGTTGAATAAAACAAATAAGCCCGCCGAATGGCGGGCTTATTTTATTTTACGGCTTTCAACACCTGCTCTATCACACCTATCTTATACCCCATACTATGGTATCGGATATGTCCGTCTTTATCTATAAGAGCAACTAGCGGATACTGCACATTGGAGCCGTCCTTAGTTGCTTCCAATATTTTCTGCTCCAATAATCCCTTCTGGTAAGCGAAATCAGTATTAACAAGACCCCATGAAGTCATGCCAATGTTGGTTGGACCAACCATGAAGGTCATACCGCCCCACTGCTTCATCTCTTTCTGCAACTGCTTCAGTTCGACAATGAGGTGTTTGGAAGGCTCGCTATAGTCACCAAGATTTACATAGAGCATACCTGCATCGCCGGCATAATCCCAAAGCTCGATACCGTCGAAGAGTTCGAGATTCTTGTCGAGTATACCCAATTCGTCGGTACGCGCCAACAGCGGCAAAATAACAATCTCCTTGGTCACTTTCTCGCCAGACTTCACCTCGAAGAACTCCATACGCGAACGCACAGCCCCGTCGGGATAGCGGTTACCCGTTGAGAGGCAATAGATACCAGGCTCCAGCTCTATGGTAGCCGGGAAGTTGGCCATACGTGAATCGTCCTCGAAGTCGAAAGTGCGCAGGTCGCCTTTCCCAAGCTTGGCCAGGGTAAAGTGGGGCCAGTAGATAGGCTTATCGGGCTCCTTACCATTATAAGTGAGGGTTAGCTTTGCCCTTTTGGCATTGACATCGACGGGATGGTTATCGTCGTTGAAGTCCATCTTGCGGAACGTCGTCTTCGACCCATCGGCTGCATAGATGGTGTTTGTGGCGTTGTCCAGATATGCCGGTATGCCGGCAGCGCGGCAGGCGGCGACGAAGAAGATGTCGCGGCTGTGACGGTCGGCGCGGCGCAGCTTGTAGACGCCCACGGGCGAGATGGGGCAGCCAAAGTAATTGCTACTGTCGTCGACAACGATATGTCCAGAGACCCACTCGAAGATATAATCGGCATACTTCATCTCCTTGAACTCAGCCAGCTCCTCGCGGTAGGGTCGTACCATCTCGTTGCTGATGCGGGCCGGGAGGATGCCCTTCTTGTATACCTCGTAGGTATAGGGCTGGTTGGTGCAAGTACCTTTGTCGCGATCCAGCCAGTCGAACCCTGTGACGTGCGATTTCAATACATCAGCAGTGATGTCGCGCAGGTCTTTGTCGGAATAGGACTTAAGGTAGTCGTAGATATGCTCACCGCTTCTGTACTGAGCACTCCATGACTCAAAGAACTTGTATATCTCGGCGTAGTTACCTTCAGACTTCTGAATGATTTCCCACACTTGGTCATCACTAAAGCATCTTGGGCACCAGAACCAGTCAGCGGGAAGGAGGCTTTTATAGTTCTCCTTTGTCGGAAACGTAGCAGCATAGGCATTCCGCAGCGAGTCCTCGTAGGCTAGCCGACGAGCGTTGAAGGCGGTCTCCTCCTCGGTAGCAACAACCTTGGGCTCGCCGGCAACGGGCGGCACCATCTCGAATGTGTTCAGTGCTAAGTGTTCAGTATTAAATGTAATAGTCAGCGTACTGTCCTGCCGCACATCTATCTTCTCGAAGGCATAACGATCGCCGTCAGTCGCCCAGATTAGCAAATCGCCCAAGCCGGTGGTCAGCGAGGCCTTGCCGTTGACGTCGGTGGCAACGTCGGCAAGGGTGTAATACTCGGCGTAGTTGTAGAGCTTGAACTTCACCTGCGCTTTGATGGGGAAACCATTATCGTCCTGCACAGTAACAATAACGCGACGCGTTGGGGCGTAATGAGAAAGAAGGTTCAACTCGCTATAAAGACCCGTGCGCTTCACCACCTCCTCGTCGCCCTTGTACTTACCGAAGGCTTTGGTGTGAACCATCATGCAGCGGGTGCTCGGCACTGAGAACCATCCCATATTCAGCCGCGGGTCTGGTTCGCAGGCACCGAGGAACTTCCATTCTCCATTGACATAGACCTCCACCCAAGCGTGGTTATCGTCACAGTGCGCCCAGCGCGGCGTGTAGCATTGGCGGGCGGGGATACCGACGGCACGGAGGGCGGTAACGGCGAAGGTACTCTCCTCACCGCAGCGACCCAGCGAGGTACGCATAGTAGCAAGGGGGGCCGAGGTGCGGCTGTCACTGGCGCGGTAAGCCACATGCTCGTGGCACCAATGGTTCACCTCTAGCGAAGCTTCTTCGATGGTCATACCGGCGACCCGCTCCTTCAACTCGCGGTAAAACACCATACGGGCGGTGTCGAGGTTTTCATTATTAACACGATACACGAGTACAAAATGGCGGAAGACATCCTCCGGAATCTCCTTGCCCCACGGCATTTCCTTGCGGGCCTTAAAAGCATAACGCACCTGCTGCAGGAAGAACTCCGGCTCGTAGTCGGCCAGGTCGCTCAGCGGCATATAGGCATAGAGGAATTCCATCGCCTCGCGCTCGGAACGCAACAGCGTGTCGAGCTGAACCTCCAGCATCGGAAATTCGGACATACGGGCCTCGAAATCGGCGTGGACCTCGTTACGGTAGTCCTTGTCGGTGATGAAATGCGGGTCGCGGTGACACGAGGCCAGCAACAGCAACCCAACAGCAATCAGAAGTATCCTTTTCATAAATCGCTAATATTTTCAATCAGTTGGCGCACCTGTGCAACATCGGTCTGCCTGGTGCCGTCGGGCAGGGTGGTTTTACAACTTCCATGCACCTCCCCCACCCCGGTTGTCTCTATCAACCGTCGTACATTTGCGGGAGTCACACCGCTTCCAGCCAATATCTTCACATTGGTGGCACCCACCAACCTACGTATTACATCAGTTCCTTCGAGGGCGGTAGGCATCTGGCCAGATGTGAGCAACCGGTGACATCCGCAAGCGGCTATTGCCCGCAGGGCTTCGAGCGGCTCCTGCAGGGCCTCATCGAAAGCTCGGTGGAAAGTCACCTCCATCCCTTGGGCGGATTCAACAGCACGTCGAGTGAGTTCAACATCAACCCGGCCGTCTACCGTGAGAAAACCCACCACCACAGCAGCGGCGCCCAATCGGCGGCAACGACGGATAGAAGACAGGATTTCTTCTATTTCAGAAGGTGTATATACGAAATCTCCTTCCCTCGGGCGGACAAGCACATGCGTACGCAGCTCGAGGACGCGAGTGCAATATTCAATATCGGAATCCATGGGTGTAAGCCCGCCGCATTCCAAATCGCGGCAAAGCTCAATTCGCCGTGCGCCACCATCACGGGCGGCAACTGCCGATGCGCGCGAGTTGCAACAAATCTCCACTTCAATCATGATGCAAAAATACACAAAAAAAGCGACATGAATAAAAAAAGCTTGCAACTCCATCCGTTGCAAGCCTTTCGAGGGTGGGAGGTGGGGCTCGAACCCACGACCTCCAGATCCACAATCTGGCGCTCTAACCAGCTGAACTACGCCCACCATCTGAGCGATTTTGCTAAGAAACTACGCAAGAGTTTCTGAGCGAAATCGGGTGCAAAAGTACTAACTTTTTCCGAACTAGCAAAATATTTTTTCATTGCAAACAATAATCTCCTGACAATCAACCGAAATAGAACAAGGCTCACAGCCGTAGTCAAACGGCGGCAAGCCTTGTATGAATGTTTACAAATGCCGTTTTTTACTTGGCGTCGCGACCGGCACGGATGGCTTTGATGTTGGTCTCGACTACAGCGTCGCCCTTGCGGCCGAAGATGCTGCGGATGGCTTTCTCAAGCTCGTCGAAGGCAATCTCCAGGTAGGGGGCGGCGGCTCCGAGCAGCACCATGTTGCCGCGTGCACCGAGGCTCTTGGCGATCTCGTTGGCGTTGAAGCTGACGCACTTGGGCAGTTTCTTCAGCTCGGCGTTCACCTTCTCGATATCGGGATAGTTCTTGATATTGATGAAGGGGTCGCTGTTGGTGATAACCACGCCGTCGGGGGCGAGGAATGGGAGGTAGCGCAGGGCTTCCATCGGCTCGGAGCTGAGGATGATGTCGGCCTTGCCTTCGGGGATGACGTCGGCGAAGATGGGGTCGCTGCTCACACGGAGGTGGCTGAACACCGAGCCGCCGCGCTGGCTCATACCGTGAATCTCGCTCTGCTTGACGTTGAGGCCCAGGTTGAGGGCGGCGTCGCTGATGATCTTGGCCACGGAGACGATACCGTCGCCACCCACGCCGCAAAGTATGATGTCTTTCTTCATTGTTGTTTCCTTTCTTTTAATAGTGGCTATAGAGCCTATAGTCACTATAGTTTCTATAGCTACTATTATTTATTCGCTGCAATTCTCTTCTTGTTCTCGACGATGCAGACGCGCTGCGGGATGATGACCGAGACTCCGTTGTAGGCGATCTCCTCTTCGAGAATCTTCATAAACTCATCGTGGTTCTTAGGCAGCGGCACAATGGTGCGGATGTGGTCGGGATCGACGCCGAGGCCCTTGCAGATGTTGAAGAGCTTCTGGTTGGCGCTCGAGGGCTGGCCACCGGTCATTGCGGTGATGTCGTTGTCGAGAATCATGATGATGACGTTGGCCTTCTCGTTGACGCAGTCGAGCAGACCGGTCATTCCGCTGTGGCCGAACGTACCGTCGCCGATGACACCGATGGCGGGGAAGATACCCATCTCGGCGGCACCCTTGGCCATCGTAATCGAGGCACCCATGCAGACGGTGGTGTCGATAGCACCCATGTTGAAGCCGAGGGTGTAGCACCCGATATCGCCGAACACGCGGCCGTTGGGATACTTCTTCATCACGTCGACAACAGCCTGGTAGCTATCGATATGCGGGCAACCTACGCAGAGGGCGGGAGGACGGTTGGTAACCACTTCGGGCACTTCCGGACCCTTGGGCATAGGCTTACCGAGGGCGATAGCCACCTTCTCGGCGTTGAGCTCGCCGTCGCGACGGATAGTCTCATCCAGACGGCCGTGCACGGGCTTGCCCTTGCCAAGGAAGCCCTTGATATGCTCCTCGACGAAAGGCTGGCCATCCTCGAGCACGAGAATCTCGTCAACCTCGTCGTACAGCTTGTTCAGCATGTTGAAAGGCAGGGGGTACTGCGTAATCTTCACCACGGGATAGGGGCAACGGCCGCCGGGGAAGTTCTCCTGCAGGTAGTTGAAGGCGATGCCGGTGGTGATGATACCGCGGCTCTTATCCTCGCCGGGGATATACTGGTTGAAGCCGTTCTCCTCCGAAGCTTTGGTGAAGGCGGCCTGCTTGTCGATAAGGTCGCGATAGAGTCGCTTGGCGTTCACCGGGAGCTAGCTCTTGGGGTCGCTGGGGCTGCTGAGGGGATTCTGTGCGCGGACGGGCTTGCGCTCGACGCCGGCGCGGCTGTGGGCCAGACGGGTGGGGATGCGCATCAGGACGGGAGTGCCCAGCTGCTCGCTGAGGTCATAACCGGCGAAGACCATATCGTAAGCCTCCTGCTGGTTGCTCGGCTCGAGCATCGGGATCATTGCCCAGTGGCCATAGTAGCGGCTGTCCTGCTCGTCCTGCGAGGAGAACATCGAGGGGTCGTCGGCCACCACGATGATGACGCCCTTGGTGCCGATGATGGAAGCGTTCATGAACGGGTCGCCGCAGACGTTGAGGCCCACATGCTTCATGCAGGTCATTGCGCGTTTGCCGCTGTAGGCCACGCCAATCGAGGCCTCGAGGGCGGTCTTCTCGTTGGCGCACCAGTTGGCCACCACGCCCTGTTCCTTGGCCTGTTTGCTCTTCATCACGTATTCGGTGATCTGGGTCGACGGGGTGCCGGGATAGCTGTTGATGGCACTACCGCCAGCGTCGATAAAGGCCTGTGCTATAGCCTCGTCGCCCAGTAAAAGGAGTTTTGACATAATTGCTGTATTTTTGTTATTAATTATTTACACTAAAACCGGTGCAAAGATACACAAAAAAATCCGACCTGCAAAATATTTTTTCTAGCGGCTGATTCTGTGGCCCCTGCGACCATTAGAACATTCCATTTCCGAGTTCCCCTGACGGCCAACCGGCGACATACCTACTTGCGACCTCCATCCGCCCCCTTCAACCCCTCCCGACGACCCCGCCGGACGGACATTTTAACATTTCGCCGCCCGCTCACAACCGTTTTAGCCCGCAATGGAAATCAATAAGTTACAAGCATAAAAATGTGTTTTACCCACTGATTCCAAACCACTTACCATTCAAACAAACATCTAACTAACTATAAATCAATACCAACTCCTACTCAAGTCTTACTCAACTCCTACTCATCTCCTACTCCTCCTTTAGTCGAGTAAGGGAAGAGTATTTTAACGTATGAAAAATATTTCGTACTTTTGCACCGTGTTTTTATGGGATACTTGCCAATATATCTATTATGAAGAAACCGTTGCTTATCCTGGCTCTGGTGCTGTGTTTCGCGCAGATGGGGCTGGCGCAGACGATTAGGAACACCGGGAATTCCGCGCTGATAACTATCGACGACCGAGGGTATGTACGCACTACTGGCAACTCGGTAATTGCACGAATCGAGCAGAACGGCACCATCCGCGACAACAGCAACCGCTTTCTAGGCAAGATCGAAAACGACGGAACCATGCGCGACCGCAACAACTCGTATCTCGGCAAGGTGGAGAGCAACGGTACTGTACGCAACCCCAGCAACTCCGTGCTCGGAAAGGTAGAGAGCGACGGAACCGTCCGCGACCGCAACAACCACACCCTCGGCACCGCCCGCGGGGTATCAATGCAAGTCGCCGCACTCTACTTCTTCTTCGACTTTTTCCGTCAATAGAGACAATAAAAACTCACACGGCGCGTTTCTGTGTGGTAAAAAAAATGCAACTATGAACAACAAAGGGAAAATCATCGGCGGCGTACTGCTGCTCCTTCTGGGTGTCGGCCTGATGCTGGAGGTCACCCACGTAATCAACTTCAACTTCGCCGGCTGGTGGACGGTGTTCATCATCGTTCCCTGCCTTGTTGCTCTCTTCAACAATAGGAACAAAGCCTGGCCGCTTATCGGTATAGGCATAGGTGTGCTGATGCTGCTGGCCGAACAGGATGTCATACTGTGGAACGATGTATGGAAGTATTTCATCTGCATCGCACTCATCGTATGGGGCCTGGTGCTCATCTTCAGCCGCGGATGCATGAAAGGCTGTTCCTCGACGGAGAAGCAGGCAGTCGACGAGCTGAAACTGATTAGTCAGGATGGCCGCTCGATTCGCGAAATCAACGCCACCTTCGGCAAGCACAACTACGTGTTTGCAGGCCAGCGTTTCGAGGGTGCAAGGGTGCAAACCAGCTTCGGATTTGTCGGCATCGACCTGCGCGGAGCCGATATCCTCGACGGTGCTGTAATCAACGTCGACTGCAGCTTCGGAGGGATGGAGATACAGGTCGGCGACGACGTGATAGTCAAGCAAGCCGTCGAGTCGTCGTTCGCCGGGGTGGAATGCAGGGAGCACCTAAACATCCCCGAAGGGGCAAAGACCATCTACATCAAGGGCCACTGCACATTCGGCGGTATCGAAATCAAATAACCTCTTGACCATATCACACTGACACAAGGACTGCCAAATTGGCAGTCCTTTCTGTTTGGTACGGTTATTGCTTTAAGAATGAGGAAATAAAAACGAATAATTAAAAACCAAATAACTATGACTTTAGACAAGTTCACAATTAAAGCGCAGGAAGCCGTACAGAAGGCACAGGAGATTGCCCTCGGAGGGCAGCACCCCGCCATCGAGACGGCCCACCTGCTGAAAGGGCTCCTCTCGGAAGACGAGAATGTGACGCCCTACCTCCTCAAGAAGATGGAGGTCAACATCCCCCGCCTGACGCAGCAGGTGGATGAAATCCTCAACTCGATGCCGCATGTCAGCGGCGGACAAGTGTACCTCAGCAGCGACGCCAATCAAGCCCTCGTGGCTGCCAGCCAGCGAGCCACCAAGATGAACGACGAGTTCGTCAGCGTGGAGCATATGCTGCTTGGTCTCGTCGCCGGTCGCGACCGCGTGTCGCAACTGCTGAAGGACGCCGGTGTCAGCGAAAAAGCCCTTCTAGCCGCTATCGCCGACCTGCGTAAGGGCTCGAAAGTTACCAGCCCCAATCAAGAGCAGACGATGAACGCCCTCGGGAAGTACGCCAAAAACCTCAATCAACTGGCGCAAGCCGGAAAGCTCGACCCGGTCATCGGACGTGACGAGGAGATACGCCGCGTACTGCAAATTCTCAGCCGCCGCACGAAGAACAACCCCATTCTCATCGGCGAGCCCGGCGTGGGTAAGACCGCTATCGCCGAAGGACTTGCGCAGCGTATCGTGAGCGGCGATGTGGCCGAGAACCTCAAGAGCAAGACCATCTACTCGCTCGATATGGGCGCCCTGATTGCAGGCGCCAAATACAAGGGCGAGTTCGAGGAGCGACTCAAATCGGTCATTCGCGAAATTAACGAAGCCGACGGCGAGATTATCCTCTTTATCGACGAAATCCACACCCTCGTGGGTGCGGGTGGCGGCGAAGGGGCTATGGATGCCGCCAACATCCTCAAGCCCGCATTGGCCCGTGGCGAACTGCGCGCTATCGGCGCAACCACCCTTGCCGAGTACCAGAAATACTTCGAGAAAGACAAGGCTCTCGAGCGCCGTTTCCAGAGCGTACTCATCGACGAGCCGTCGGTACCCGACACCATCTCCATCCTGCGTGGCCTGAAGGAGCGTTATGAGGTGCACCACCGTGTGCGTATCAAGGACGAGGCCATCATCGCCGCCGCCGAACTCTCGCACCGCTACATCTCCGACCGTTTCCTGCCCGACAAGGCCATCGACCTTATCGACGAGGCTGCCGCCAAGCTGCGTCTGGAGATAGATTCGGTTCCTGAAGAGTTGGATGAAATCGAGCGTCGTATTCGCCAGTTGGAAATCGAGCGCGAAGCCATTAAGCGCGAGAACGACCAGGAGAAGATTGCACAAATCGACAAGGAACTCGGATCCCTTCGCGAACAGCGCGACCAGATGAAGGCCCGCTGGCAGAACGAAAAGAGCATCGTCGAGGAGATCCAGGCCGAGGTGAAGAATATCGAAAGCTACAAATTCGAAGCCGAGCAGGCCGAACGTGCCGGCGATTACGCCAAAGTAGCCGAGTTACGCTACGGGCGCATCCGCGAGGCCGAGAAGAAGGTCGAAGACCTGAAATCCAGACTCAAAGAGATGCAGGCCGACAACGCTATGATAAACGAGGAGGTCGACTCGGAGCAGATTGCAGAAGTGGTGTCGAAGTGGACCGGTATACCGGTGACCCGTATGCTGCAGAGCGAACGCGAGCGTCTGCTGCACCTCGAGGACGAGTTGCATAAGCGTGTGGTGGGTCAGGACGAAGCTATCAGCGTCATTGCCAATGCTGTGCGCCGCTCGCGTGCAGGTCTTTCCGATGGCAAACGTCCTATCGGAAGCTTCATCTTCCTCGGTACCACCGGTGTCGGTAAGACCGAGTTGGCGAAAGCTCTCGCCGAAGTGTTGTTCGACGACGAGAATATGATGGTGCGTATCGATATGAGCGAGTACCAAGAACGCCACAGTGTCTCGCGGCTTATCGGAGCGCCCCCAGGGTATGTGGGCTACGACGAGAGCGGCCAGCTGACCGAGGCCGTGCGCCGCAAACCCTACTCGATTGTGCTGTTCGATGAGATTGAGAAGGCTCACCCCGATGTGTTCAACATCCTGCTGCAGGTGCTCGAAGACGGCCGACTCACCGACAACAAGGGCCGCACCTGCGACTTCAAGAACACCATCATCATCATGACCTCGAACATGGGCAGCGACATCATCCGCGAGAAGCTGGAAGGCAGCACGATGCCCACCCAATACGAGCTGGACGAGACCAAGAACGCCGTGATGGATCTGCTGAAACAAAGGATACGCCCCGAGTTCCTGAACCGTATCGACGAGATTATCATGTTCCAGCCGCTCTCGCAGAACCAGATACGCGACATCGTCCGCATCCAACTCAAGACTGTGGCCAAGATGCTCGAACAGAACGAGATCACCATCTCGGCTACCGACGAGGCTGTGAACCACCTGGCAGAAGTTGGCTACGATCCCGCTATGGGTGCCCGCCCGGTGAAGCGCGTCATACAGCGTGAGATCTTGAACGAGATGAGCCGCCAGCTGCTAGAAGGCAAGATCCACAGCAATGAGACCATTATCATCGACGTCATCGACAACCAGTTCGTCTTCTATAATCCAGCGGACAAATAATCCAGTTAAGCCCCTGTCGACCGACAGGGGCTTTTTTTTACCTGTTATATAAGATAATATTTGTATCTTTGCATTTTCGATTTGTGAATAGAAAATGACGTTACTCATTGTCTTTCTGCTTGGTGCGATGTCGATATCGTTCCTCTGCTCGATACTGGAATCGGTATTGATGTCCACTCCGCTGTCGTTTATCTCGATGAAAGAGGAAGAAGGCTACAAGGCTGCACCGCTTTTCAAGAAGTATAAAACCGACAACGCGCGAGCGATAGCAGCCATCCTGAGTCTGAACACGATAGCCAACACCGTGGGTGCCGCCGGAGTGGGTCATCAGGTGGAGGCCGCCTTCGGGAACCATTGGTTCGGTCTCGTATCGGCCGTCACCACCATCCTCATCCTTGTCTTCAGCGAGATCATCCCCAAGACCATCGGCACCAACCAGTGGCGCCGCCTTATGGGCTTCACCGCCTACACAATCCGCGCACTTATATTCATCCTCTACCCCATCGTCATGCTGGTGCAGGGTCTCACCAAACTCATCGCCAAGAAGGACGAGGAAGAGACCGCCGTAAGCCGCGAAGAGGTGGCCGCAATGGCCGATATGGGTGAGGACGAGGGCGTAATCGACGAGGACGAGAACAAGATTATCCAGAACGTCATCAAGCTTGGCGACATCAAGGCCTACGACGTGATGACCCCGCGAGTGGTGGCAGCAACGGCACCAGAGAGCATGACCCTCAAGCAGTTCTACCGCTCTGACGAATACGGACACTTCTCACGCATACCCGTCTACGCCGAAAAGGAGGACTTCATCACCGGCTACGTGCTGCGTAGCGAAGCCCTCGAGGAACTGGCCGAAGACCACTTCAGCAAGACCCTCGGCGACATAAAGCGCGAGATACCGCTCTACAACGAGGAGATGTCGGTGTCCGACATCTGGGACAGCCTTCTGCGCCATAAGGAACAGATAGCCGGCATCATTGACGAGTACGGCTCGTTCCAGGGTATCATCACACTCGAGGACATCATCGAGACCATTTTCGGACTTGAAATCATCGACGAGTTGGACGAGGTGACCGACATGCAGCAGTACGCCCGTGAACGCTGGCAGAAACGCCAGAGCCGCTTCAAGGAAATCAAGCTGCCCGAAGAATCCCCTGCAAATTAATTTCTAACATAAAAAAGCAAAACAATGAAAAGCATTAAAACCATCGCGGCCATCGCATTTGCCGCTCTGACCCTGAGCCTCACCGGCTGCAGCAAAGACCCTGAAGACCTGATTATCGGCACCTGGATTGAAACCGAAGCCACCTACACCGAAAACGACAATGGCGAAATCACGACCAGCTCAATGCTCGAGGAAGGCGAAACCGTCGAAATGACTTTCAACAAAGACCTCACCTACACCACCATCTACCATTCCAACGTCGGGGATAGCGAGGAGCATGGTACCTACAGCATATCCGGCGACAAGCTATCCTTCACCAGCACCATTGACTTCGGCGGTGAGACCGAAACCTATACCGAGGTCTACAACATCGACAACATCGACAATAAGAACATGACCATTTCGGCAAGCGAGTCGATGACCTTCGGAGAAGAGCCCTACAGCTACTCTATCAAGATTGTCTTCAAGAAGAAATAACCTTTTTAAAGACTAAACAAAAAAGGCGTCCACAAACGGACGCCTTTTTTTGTACCAAATCCCGAGGATTACTGCAGCTTGAAGGTGATAGGCAGGTTGTACTGCACGCGCACAGGAGTGCCTTGCTGCGTACCAGGCTTCCATTTAGGCATAGCGCTTACCACACGCAATGCTTCAGCGTCAATCTCATCGCTGACGCCACGCACCACTTTGGCATTGGTAACACTGCCGTCTTTCTCAATAACGAAGGCAACAATCACCCGGCCTTCAATCTTGCCAGCCTTGGCCTTCTCTGGGTATTTGACATTGTCTTGCATATATTTGTAGAGAGCCTCTATGCCACCGGGAAACTCAGGGTCCACCTCAGCGATGCTAACCACCTCTTCTGTGTTGACATCCTGTGATGCCGATTCGTCGACATTTGAGGATTCAAATGGGATTTCCTCTTGGTCAACGGACTTTTCGCCGGAAGGCTTGCAGCCCACCATCAGCAGCACCGCTACCACAGGCAGCGCCGCCACTGCTTTCCATGCGCCGAAGCGCGTTTTCTTTCTGTTCATCATAGCAATACGGTTTTTAAGGTTAATTGATTGAAAATTATTTGTGATATGGCCATATCCGACACCGGTGGCCTCGCGGTAGAGGAGGCCGAGGTAACCCTCGCGGCCGTGGGTGGCAAGCACCGCCCCGTCGGCCTGATACTCGTGCACAGCCCGTAACTCGTTGGCAACGAGCCATGCGAAGGGATTGAACCACACTGCGCAGCAAAGCGCCCGCACGGCGACGAGGTCGAGGGTGTGCCGACTGCGGACGTGGAGCGACTCATGTTCCAGAATGCAGCGCAGTTCGTCGTCGCTCAGGTCGCGAGTGCCCACAACTATATGGTTGAAGAACGAATAGGGGGCCGTATCGTCGGGCAGCAGCACCAACGACGCGTCTTTCGGAACAAGGTATCCGTCGGCGGCCGTATATACCGTGTGCTTCCTCCAGAGGCGCAATACCGCAACCGCCTGGACGGCCAGCTGGAACAGCAGCAACGCCAGCGTCAACACAAGGCCGAAAAGATAAACCGCCGGAACGGCATCATTGAGGCGGAAGCCCAACGATTGCCCTCCAGCCGCAACTTCCGCACCATCAAGCGTAAGCGTCAACAGCACGGCCGGCTCGCCCGTCGGCGACGAAGGCACCAACGCCGCGGGCAACTGCACCAGCGGGAAGACAAGACTGAACGCCAACGTAACCATCAGATACCAACGGCTCAGCTGCAGCCAGCGGTCACGACGCAGCAGCATGGCATAAAGGGCATACAGAAGCCCCGTGGCCAACGTAGAGAGAATCATCCAGCGTATCATTGCTCAATCTCCTTTATAAGTGATTCCAAATCCTTTAGCGACACCTCTTTGCGGTCGACCAGGAAACTCACCAGCGCCCTGGGCGATGAGCCAAAATAGCTGCTGGTCAGGCGGCCGAGAATCCTTTGGGCGTACTCCTCGCGGCTTATTAGAGGGTAGTATCGGTTGGCACGGTTGAAGGTTTCGTGACCCACGAACCCCTTCTGCTCCAGCACCCGCACCACCGTGAGCACCGTGTTGTAGGCAACCCCACCGCCAACGGCGGCAACGATTTCATTTGCAAAACCTTGTCCGACTTTCCACACCGCCTGCATCACCTGCTCCTCGGCCTTGGTTAACTCTTTTATTTCCATCGTTTCCATAACTATAATATATGTTTTATAATTATTTTTCTAGTTAAGTAACGGACAATCTAAACTTATATTGTATGCCTGACGAAAAAAAAGTAAAAAAAAATATGGCGGTGCCGCTGAAACGACACCGCCATATTACGGTATTATTACAATTAGTAATTAAAATTCAATACTTTACCATAGGTTCCATTTCTTTGGCTTGGGCTATCATTTTTTCGATTTCGCCCACCGAGGGGATACGGTTCACCAGATTCTTTTCGGCGTTAACGACCTCCATCTTAGCGCGGAGATTGGCGGGAACGCGATGGCGGAACTCCTTGATGGTGTCGACACCGGCGGCCTCGAGCAGTTCGGAGAACTGGCCGGCGACGCCTTTGATGCGGAACAGGTCGGCATGGTTGGTCCATTTTAGGATAAGCTTCTCGGCGATGCCAGTGGCTTCTGCCATCTTGCGGCGGCCGGTCTTGGTCTTGCAACGCTCGAGTAGTTCCTCGGTAGTTTTCACGCCAGCGGCTTTCAATTTCTCGGCATAGACTTTGCCTATACCTTCAATGTCAATAATTTTGTGTGCCATAATCTTATTGTTTAAAAGGTTTAGATTCTCTTCATATTATAATCCGAGTAGGCTAGGTAATGGTAAGTAGTACCATCATAAACATCATCAGAGTCTCGTTCTGTTATTCTTAACGTCATTTTTTCCTTGTCGATACTCGCTATCTCAAACATTTCGGTATTTGTGTAGTTGTGTATTTGGCCGTTATCATCCGTATATGACTCGGTTGCAGTTATCGTAAGTTTCATGCCATCAACGGTGTACGTACCACTCATTGTTAAGGATTCATCGCCTCTTCCCTGCACTATTTCCACCGTTTTGTCCTTTTTGAAAGTAAACGTCATACTATAACCTTCCGGCACATTTTCGGTTTCGGTATGGGTACCATTTATCGACGGGTCTGGGTGATTGGTATAGACATCCGTAAAGGTCACACTTTCAACATTCCATTTCCCTACAATCAAGTCTTCTGCATCCTTGGTGCACGCAACAATATTAAGCACAATAACAGTGCATAAAAAAACTGCGAAAGCTTTGATTATCTTTTTCATAACGCTGTATTATTGGTAAATAAGCTATGAGTTGATGGCGCTGACGATCTTATAGGTGTCAACGGCGATAGCCAGTTCCTCATCGGTCTGGACAACGGCGGTGGTGACGCGCGAGCCAGGCTTCGAGATAACGGCATCGACGCCGGCGGTACGGTCGTTGAGATCGAAGTCGATATCTACGCCGAGCCAATCCATATCCTTCAAAATCTCGTGACGCATAAACCAAGCGTTCTCGCCGATGCCGCCAGTGAAGATAAGCAGATCGCAACCATTCATCTGAGCCATATAGGCACCGATATACTTCTTGCAACGCTGAGCGAACACCTCAAATGCCAAGGTGTTACGCTTATCGCCACGCTGCACTCCGGCCCAAATGTCACGCATGTCGGGCGACGCTCCGGTCAATCCCACCAGGCCGCTCTTCTTGTATAGTATGTCATTGATTTCCTGCGGACTGAGATTAGCCTTATCCATCAGGTAGAGCAAAGCTCCAACGTCGATATCGCCACACCTCGATCCCATAGTGAGACCTTCGAGCGAGGTCATTCCCATCGAGTTGTTCACGCTCTTTCCGTGGTCAATAGCACAGATACTGGCACCACTACCGAGGTGGCAAGTAATGATTTTCAGATCTTTCCAATACTTGTCAATCATCTTCGCTCCTCGCTTGGCCACAAACCGGTGACTGGTACCATGGAAGCCATAGCGGCGGATACCGTACTGCTCGTAGTATTCATACGGGATACCGTAGAGGTAATTCTTGGGCTCAATCGAGAGGTTGAACGAGGTGTCGAACACAGCCACCTGCGGCACATCGGGCATCACATTGTTGATAGCCTCAGCCCCCATGATGTTTCCGGGGATGTGCAGTGGTGCGAGGTCGATAAGCGACTCCTCCTTATTTATCACATCGCGAGTGATTTGCACACTCTGGCTGAAGTACTCGCCACCATGGGCGAAACGGTGGCCGACGGCACCCACCTCCTTTATGCTGGAGATAACGCCAGTTTTCTGGTCGACAAGGGCATCCATCACCATACGAAGGCCTTCGGTATGGTTCGGAATCGGGCACTCGGTGGTGTGTTTTTCGCCACGTGATGTGTAAGAAAAAATGCCCATCGGAAGACCGATACGTTCCAATAAACCCTTGGTTAACACTGTTTTAGTATCGACATCGATAAGTTGGTATTTCAATGACGAACTACCGCAATTAAGGACGAGTATCTTCATATTGATGTGTCTTAAAGATTTTTCTTCAATAACGGCAAAGTCGTTTTTTTATTGTGCAGGGGTTTTGACTATTGTTAAAAGAAAATATGTATTATGTTGAATTACAGCATAATAAAATGTTAAAATACACATAACACCCTGAACGCCAGCAGGTTGAACCCACCTTCGCCTGATCAACGCCTGATCAACGCCTGATCAACGCCTGCCTTGTTCTACAAATTTTTTTTTGCACTTCGAATTAATTTGTGTACCTTTGCATCGCAAAAATGACTATACGAACATGAACCACCAACCGAACATGCCAACCGCCTTCCGCATCAGCGACGGAAACGGCCTGCAAGCCGAGGTTACCAACCTGGGTGCCAGGATAATGAGACTCGAAGTCGACGGTATCGACGTGGTCCTGGGTTTCGACCAACCCGAGGACTATCTGCCTGAAAACCATCTCTCCGACTTCGGCGCCCTCATAGGACGCTATGCCAACCGGCTGGCCGGCGGCCGCATCGAGGTGGATGGCCGCACCTATCAGTTGCCGCAGAACAACGGCCCCAACTGCCTCCACGGTGGGCCACGCGGCTGGCAGTACTCTCTATTCAAAGTAGCCGAAGACTCATCCAACAGCCTGACGCTGATGCTTGTAAGTCCTGACGGCGACAACGGATTCCCTGGTACTGTTAACGCACAAGTGACCTACACCCTTGCCGACGGTGCCCTCCGAATTGACTACCGCGCCGAGACCGACCGCCCCACGGTCATCAACCTCACCAACCACAGCTACTTCAACCTCGACGGCTGCAACAAACCAAACACTGTCCACTCCCACCTGCTCCGTATCGACGCCTACCTCTACACCCCCACCGACTCCACCGCCATTCCCCTCGAAAGCCACGAACCCGTCGACGGCTCCCCGTTTGACTTCCGCACCGCCAAGCCCATTGGCCGTGACATCGCCGTCGACCACCCACAACTGAAAATAGGGCGCGGCTACGACCATAACTTCGTACTCAACCATCCGGGGTTGGAGCAGCCCGCCGCCGTACTCGAAAGCCCCATGAGCGGCATCCGCATGGAGGTGTTCACCACTGCCCCGGGCCTTCAGCTCTATACCGGCAACTTCCTCGACGGCATCCGCGGCAAGGGCGGCGTGGCCTACCCCGTGCGCAGCGCCGTATGCCTTGAAACGCAGCAATATCCCGACTCGCCAAACCGCCACTGGCCCGAGTCCACCGGACGCCTCCTGCCCGGCCAGCCGTTCAACAGCACTACAATATTCAAATTCAGCCACAAATGAAAGACCTCCACACCCTGCAGCAGCAGTTCCGCACCCTCTTCGGCGGCGAAGGCACCGCCTTTTTCGCCCCCGGACGCATCAACCTCATCGGCGAGCATACCGACTACAACGGCGGCTTCGTTTTTCCCGGTGCCGTCGACTGCGGCATCACTGCCGTCATTCGCCCCAACAACAGTTCGTCGGTCAGCATTTATGCCGCCGACCTCGAACGCTCGTGCCGATTCAATATCATGGACGAGAAAGGACCGTCGGACATGAATTTCCGCTATGTATATGGGGTAGTACGCGAGATGATGGTCGCCGGAGTGCCTGTCGAAGGGTTTGACGCCGTCTATGGCGGCGATGTGCCGCTGGGCGCGGGAATGAGTTCCAGCGCTGCGTTGGAATGCTGCTTCTCCTTCGCCTTGAATGATTTGTTCGATGGAAGTTTGGACAAGATGGCCCTTGCCCGCATAGGCCAAGCCACAGAGCACAAGTATGTGGGCGTCAAATGCGGCATCATGGACCAGTTCGCCTCCCTGCACGGCCGTGCAGGAGCCCTTATGCGGCTTGACTGTCGCAGCGGCGAATTCCAATATTTCCCGTGGAATCCCGAGGGCTACCGCCTGGTGCTGGTCAACACCTGCGTGAAGCACGAGTTGGTCGGCTCGCCCTATAACGAGCGTCGCGCATCGTGCGAGCGCGTGGCCGCCCTCGCCGGTGTAGAGACCCTCCGCGACTGCACGTGGGAACAACTTTCCACTCTCAATTCTAAACTCTCAACCCAAGACCACAACCGTGCAAGATATGTGCTCGGCGAGGTGGATCGCGTGATGGCCGTCAGTGACGCCCTCGAGCGCGGCGACTATGAGGAGGTAGGCCGTCAGATGTACCTAACCCATGAGGGGCTGAGCCACGACTATGAAGTGAGCTGCCCCGAACTGGACTTCCTCGTCGACGAGGCCCGTCGGCTTGGCGTCAGCGGTGCCCGCATGATGGGCGGCGGCTTTGGCGGATGCACCATAAATCTGGTCAAGGACGACCGCTGCGACACCTTCCTAGACGAAGTGCAGCACACCTACCGCGAACGTTTCGGCATCGACTGCCGCCCCATCTCGGTAGTCATCGGCGACGGTGCACACCGCCTGTAATCAAAGACATTATTGCCCTTTCAGGGCATCCATCACGGCCGCCTTGCATCCAGCATTGAATGCCGCGGTGCGTTCATAGTTGGCCTTCTTGATATAGTGGGTGGCGCTACGCATGGCTCCAGGATAAGTGACGCTTAGCAGACCCGCACCGCCCATATAGGCAGTGATATAGCACCCCTCGAACACCTGCCAAACCCCGAAGGCCAGACAAGCCGCGTTCATGGCGAATGCAGCAGCCCCAAGACCGTACTCTCCAGCATAGGCATGCCCCAATCCCGGCACCAACGACAGGTACCAGCCCAGCGTCTCGCTCTTCAGGCGAGGCTTTTTTCCGTATATGGAATCCAGCAACGGGGAGATGTCCTCGCCAGTGGCTTTAGCATGACGGGCTGCCAACTGTCGACCCACTGCACGAGCCGAATCATAGAGAGCCTGCTCATTGAGTGCCAGCAACTTGAGTAGCAGCATATCCTCGCCTAGCGTGTCGTGAAGCATCTCACAACGGTCCACTGCGAAAGCAGCATCCCTGAAATAGCCGTCGAGATAGCGGCAGAGTGCTATTTGCTGCAACTCGGCATAGCTGGCGGCATAGCGCTCCATGACATCGGCGGCACGTCCGTAGTTCCCCATCCGCTTGAAGCACTCAGCCTTGCGCTCCAGTGCCAAGTGCGTGGTTTCTCTCGACTCCGACAGATACACACAACGCTCATACTCGACGGCCGCCAACTCGTAGTCAGCCACCGCGAAAAGGCTGTCGGCCACCGCAAACGACTGAGCGTTAGTGGCGGTAAGCAGCCCGCAAAGGAATATGAATATCGTACAGAATCTGGACATCGTTGCGATTGTTGTAATCCCGGAGGTTCACTTTTACAGTGGCCACCGAACCATAGATATTGCCCACATAGAACACCGTCGAGAGCAGCCCCGCTGCAATGGTCTTCCAGTTGGTCGGCCCTTCCTTAACCCAGTTCTCAGCCGTCACAGCTATCAGCGAGCCAGTGACCAGGAACGCCGCTATTCCCTCGCCGAGGTTGCCGGCATAGACCTTGCCCAAACCAGGCACCAGAGCTGAAAGCGTACCTGCCACCCACGGACTGCGACGGCCTCTTTCAGCCATTTCCTCTCGCACCCTTAGCAAGTCGGCTGCTTCGGTAGCCAAACGGAAATCGGTGGTGTCAAGCAGTGCAAAACAACTGTCGAAGCCTCCCATGTCGCGTTCGAGCAGCAGTATACCAGCCTGCTCGAAACGCCTTAGATTAAGCACCTGTGCATTGCCGTCCGACACTCTGAGCAAACTCTCCTCCGACCGCTGGTAAAGCCCTTGGTGGGCGTTGCTGAGTGCGGCGAAAAGCATAGCCTCGTCGAAGAATGGCGATTCCTCGCCAACCTTGCTGAAATTCGCAGCGGCAGAATCAAGCAGACGCGCACTATAGAATGTGTAACCCTTAAGGAAATCGATGCTGTCGCCAATCAATGTGGTGTGTTTCACCGCAGTCACCGCGTCCTCCTTCATGCCCCTGCCCACCAGATACATCACAAAGTCAAACTCCCCACCTACCGTCGGACGACTTTGGGCCATCGTGGGCAAACTACAAAACAGTAATATCAATATGAGAAAGCGCTTCATAGACGGTACCTGTCGACAGTCTCGAATATTCTGCCGTGCCCGTTGATAAGCAGATATTTATCGTTTTCATCCGATAACGATATGCGGTTGCACCGCATCAGCCGGTCGGCAGTGAGGAATGTGCCCTTCAGCAGCCCGTATTCATGGATTAATGCTTTGCTGTAGGCCGAACATGTGGGCGAAAACGAACAGCGCCTTGATATCAGCGGCGACACAACACTCTGGTAAACATACATGCTCGACGAAAGCACGTGATACACCGGATTCCAGGTGCGTTTGCCTGGAGTGAAGCCGTAGGTCACCTGCCGCGCATCATAGGAATGGTCGACATGCTGTGCAGTACGGAGAAGTTGATAATCCACACTGTCCAACTGCTGCGCCTGCACAATGCCCGATACGCCAATCAGGCATATCAGGTTTATTAGACCTATCCTTATAATCTTCATTTACCGAAAGGGGTAACACGTTTGGCATTGGACGGCACCCGATAGTCGAACAACGCGTCCTGCGGAAAGTCCTTGGTGCGGATATTGCGGTATTCCTCACGCTTGATGACCGAGTCGCCCGCATGGTTGTAAGCTATCTGCGTCACCAGCGTGGGAAAAGTCATCACTGGAAGCTCAACATAATGGCTGTAGTAGGTCTTCTTCATGATATTGCCGCTCTGGTCGTAGAAAGCGCAGTAGATGGGGTTACCGTCGCGACAGACCACCACCACCTTGCCGATGGCCTTGTCGTCCACGTGGGTGGGTGTGTAGGTCTTCACTTGGTCGGTGCCATCCTTCTCCACCTTGCCTAGCACAAAGCCCAGTTTCGTAAGGCCAAGGTCGGCATAACTGGGCGACATGAACACGGTAAGCAACTCCGTCTCGGTCGACATCGACTGGTCGTTCATCTGCATCACCTCGTTCACCTTGGGCTGGTAGACCGATGTCTCGCCCAACCTGTTGGTAATCATATAATACTCCTGAGGGTAGGTGAAATGGACAACCAGGTTGCCGTTCGAGCTGTAAAACACCTGCTTTTCAACCCTCAAAGACTTGCCTTTATGAACCTGTCGCACAGTGACATCGGCCGAAAGGCGGTTCTGCGCTGTTGCGAAGCCGCAGATACATACAAAAAATAATGGGAGTAGCCCATATCGGGCTATTCCCATTATTCTGCCGCAATGCGGTTTACAACCACATAAAGAAGCTGTCATTGTTGCAGTATGCGCTGATGTCGTTCTGGATAGCACCAATCAGAAGCACAACCCAGTCCACAAGGACAACCACGCCGAAGATACCACCGCATGTCAGCGTGTAGTACAGCCACATGGGCTTGCTGGTACCCATGTAATGACGGTGGATACCGAACTCGCCAAGGAACCAGCAGATGGCCCAAGCACCCCACGGATTGGCGCTCGAAACAGTCTGCATGCTGGCCACAGGCATCTCGGGGTTCATCATCATCGAGCCAAACAGCTCGACATCACCGGCATTGACGTCGGCGGCTTCGGCGAACACCTGCTCAATGGCATTGTCGTCGATAGTGTAGGCATCTACACCTTCAGCCATTGCGCTGAACGAAAGTGCCAACACCGCGAACAGTGAAAAGATAACTTTTTTCATAATTGTTGATGTTTTAAAACTTTGTGCAAAGATACACAAAAACATACAACTAACAAAAAAAAATCCACCTCAAACCCAAACAAAAATACATACACACTACATTGACAGCGCATTACGCCAGCCATAAAAATGCAACTTCCTCATCCAAACATTCATATATAACGATTTGTGAAAGCCATCTTCGCCCACCGCCAGACCTTTTTTTATCACTTCCTGCCTCAAAAAAAGTCGTTTTTTTAGGGATGACTCCGTGATGACTCCGTGATAGGTCCGTGTTAACCCCGGGTAAACGAGCACCGGAATGCTACCCGACCCTATGTCACCCCTTACCTGCCCCTATGCTACCTGCCGGTTGTCAGCCTCCAGTTTCCCGATATCCCGTAAACTCACCGGTAACTGGTAACCGGTAACTAGCATTGCAACCGTTTTTTTGAGCGGATGTATCTAGAGAGCTCCGGCTGATTGTTACCAAAACAAAAAAGGGAACCACTTACGTGATTCCCTTATAAAAATTGGCGGCGACCTACTTTTCCACAAACAAGTGCAGTATCATCGGCGATGTGAGGCTTAACTTCTCTGTTCGGAATGGGAAGAGGTGAACACTCACTCCCACCAAAAATAATGGTTTTGGCACATTGGCTCAAGACATATAAGGGAAAACTGTGTACCTCAAGGGTACACGGGTTGCCTCCCGTGAAGGTCGGCTTCCCGACGGAAAGTCTTCGGGTAATTAGTACCGCTCGGCTTTGACATCGCTGCCTTTACACCTGCGGCCTATCAAGGTCGTAGTCTTCGACCACCCTGTGACGATTGGGGCCGGCTTCGCACTTAGATGCTTTCAGCGCTTATCCGTTCCAGACATAGCTACCCAGCGGTTTTTGAAGCGTTGCCTCCACTACGGTCGGCCTCGCCCACTGGCGTTACAACCGGTACACCGGAGCACGACCGTAAGGGAGTGAACCGTCCGAAGGAAGGTCTGTCCAACTCGGTCCTCTCGTACTAGAGTCAGAGCCCCTCAAACTTCAAACGCCCACAACAGATAGGGACCGTGCTATGGCGTCGGCTCGGCCGACAACTGTCTCGCGACGTTGCTTACTGCAATGTTTCTTTTTCAGCGGTGTTCGCAGCCTTCGGCACTGAACCCAGCTCGCGTGCCACTTTAATCGGCGAACAGCCGAACCCTTGGGACCTTCTCCAGCCCCAGGATGAGAAGAAAGCCAACGATTTGGCTTTCGATAGCGTAGCGGTGAACAAAGCCGACATCGAGGTGCCAAACCACCCCGTCGATGTGAGCTCTTGGGGGTGATCAGCCTGTTATCCCCGGAGTACCTTTTATCCTTTGAGCGACGGCCCTATCACTAAGTCCTGGTTTCCCACCTGCTCGGCTTGTCAGCCTCACAGTCAAGCTCCCTTTTGCCTTTGCACTCTGTGCACGGTTTTCTCTAACTATTTGAAAACTTAACAATTTCGTAACAAAAACTTAACCTTTTCGTAACATTTTTGAAACAATTTAGTTGTACTTTTGCGGCATCAAATCAATAATACAGACAGACATGAACATTACGACAATTCTACTGATTATCATTAATTTTACTGGTTCTATTGCGGTGTTTCTTTTCGCCATGAAGATGATGAGCGAGGGTTTGCAAAAGGTAGCGGGAAGCAGGATGCGTGCCGTGCTTGGCAAGATGACTGGAAAGCCTCTGAGCGGCATTATGACTGGAACAGCAGTAACGGCGGCCATCCAATCGTCGAGCGCCACCACGGTGATGGTGGTGAGTTTCGTCAACGCGGGACTGCTTTCGCTCAGTGGTGCGGTAGCAGTCATTATGGGAGCCAATATCGGCACCACGGTGACGGCTTGGATTATCACCTTGCTGGGTCTCGGTGGTGGATCTGGCTATTTTGACTTGCCTCTATGCATTGCAGCAGCCAGCCTTGCTTTCTTTTTCATGAAGCGCGACAAGATGCATTCCATCGGACAAACCATCATCGGCCTCGCGTTGCTGCTGGTTGGTATGCGCTGCCTGCAAAACGCGATGCCCGACCTCGGCAATTATCCGTCGATGCTGCACGGTCTCGCATCATTGAGTGGTTATGGGTTTTGGTCAGTGATTCTCTTTGTAGCCATTGGCGCAGTGCTGACCTGCGTGGTGCAGGCTTCGGCTGCGACGATGGCCATCACCCTGCTGATGCTTCACAACGGCTGGATTGGTCTTGACGTAGCCATTGCGCTAGTGATGGGCGAGAACATCGGAACCACCGTCACGGCAAATATCGCCGCAATGGTGGCAGGCATCAACGGCAAACGTGCAGCAAGGGCGCACCTTGTGTTTAATGTTATAGGTGTCACTCTTACGCTCATCCTGTTCCGTCCCATCCTCTCTGTGGTGCAGATGGTCTTTCCTGACGATGCACCAATGGCACTTTCGCTCTTCCACACAATGTTTAACGTGATGAACGTCGGCGTGCAGTCGTGGTTCATTCCTCAGATTGTGTGGATTGTTACACGTATGGTGCCAGAGAAGAAGGTGGAAACCGAGAACAACGATTACCGCCTTACATATATCAGTCGCGGTCCCGTCGGCACAGCCGAACTCAACTTGCAGAGTGCCAAAAAGGAGCTGCAACTTTTCTCGAAACAAGTGCTGAGAATGTATGCACTGCTGCCTGATTTGCGGACGGTGCGCAATATGAAAGAGATGGATGCCGTGGTAGGACACATAGAGCGATATGAACAACTAACAGACCGCATGGATATGGAGATAACCAAATTCCTTACCGCAGTCGGCAGCGGCGGTGTCAGTGCCCACGGCTCCGAGCGCATCAGTACCATGATGCGTGTCAGCGACAATTTGGAAAGCATCGGCGACAGCATCCTACAAATTGCATTGACACGCAAAAACAAATACTCCGACGCGGTGCATTTCAGCGACAGCCAAAACGCCAACCTTGCCGAAATGAGTGCCCTTGTCGAGAACGCACTGCTGGTAATGGACGGTAACCTCGTGGACTACGACCGTGCCGACCTTGATGCCGCCAACGCCGCCGAGCGCGAGATAAACCTCTGCCGCGACCGCCTGCGCAACGAACACCTCGAAGCTCTCAAGCACGGCCGATATGGCTACGAAGTGGGCAACGCCTACAGCAGTCTCTACGCCCAATACGAGAAACTTGCCGACTATATAATAAATATTAGCGAAGCCATTGTTGGTGGCAAACAAAGACAAAAAATATTACATTAAAATAATACAAATTGGAAAACTCCCTAACAACTACGTATGACAACATGTGTACTAATAGCTTGACTACGTGTGGGCTCGTAGTCGGACTAAAAACGCACACGTAGTTGCACTACATGTGGGCACGTAGTTAAGCAATTGGAGATTTCCTGTTAATTAACAACAAATCAACAACTTTAAATTTTAAAATTATGGCATTCTTTAGAGAAAGATTCTCAAAGCTTACAAAGCTTTGGACTGTCAGTTCAGTAAGCATCAGCCAGTACAACAACAAGCGGCTGGCCAAGGACATCGAGAAGGAGAGCACGGTGAGCTACACGGACATCATGGCGGTGTTGACATCGCTGCCAACAGTGATGCAACGTTATCTGGCCGAAGGGCACACGGTGAAACTAGAAGGCATTGGTACATTTTACATCTCTGTTCAATGTAGTAAAACTGGCGTAGAGAAAAAAGAATTATGCTCGGCAGAACAAATCACAAACGTTAAGGTACAGTTCCGTCCTGAGATGGAAACACCCTCCACCGGCCGCAAGGGCAAACGTAAAAACACATTGGTAGCCGACGACCTATCATGGACTTACCTGCCGGCAACAGAGAAAAAAACTACCGAGGAAGGCGTCGACACACCGACACCAACACCCGACCCGACACCAGGGCCAGACGAAGGCTAAAGGATAATAATGCGAGAAAACGCCTTAATGCGCAAAGCCCACAAAGCATTATCACACTACCCCAAAAAACAATGCACCCCCCTGTGGAAAAAATACCTCGGGGGGCATTGACATAAAAAAAGAGCATCCCGATTGGAATGCTCTTATAAAAAATGGGCGGCGACTTACTTTTCCACAAACAAGTGCAGTATCATCAGCGAGGGCGGGCTTAACTTCTCTGTTCGGAATGGGAAGAGGTGAACACCGTCTCT
>CAJOFL010000041.1 GCA_905233895.1 uncultured Bacteroidales bacterium
TACGGGCGTTCCAAAAGGTCTCTATGCTCGGCGTGGCACTGCCCAGAACGGTACGCGCACCCCAGAGACGGGCCAGGTAGACGGCGGCATCACGGGCGTTGTAGCGTGGAGCGCGCTCCTGCTCCTTGTAGGAGGCATCGTGTTCCTCGTCGACCACCACAAGGGCGAGGTCGTTGAACGGCAGGAACAACGCACTGCGCGCTCCAAGGAGCACCTGCAGGCGCCCTTGCTCGCCGGGCGCCAAAGCGGTACGTTTCCATACCTCGGCGCGCTGCGAGGTGGAGAACCGTGAATGATACACACCCACGAGGTCACCAAAATAACGTCGCAACCTGTTTATAATCTGTGCGGTGAGGGCTATCTCGGGCAGCAGGAACAGCGCCTGCCTGCCGGAACGGACCACCTCGTCGATAAGCTTTATATAGACCTCCGTCTTGCCGCTGGAAGTCACTCCGTGGAGAAGGAATGTGTTAACGTGTGAATGCGTTATCGCGTCAGTGGCTGGCGCAGCCTGATTTACACATTCACGCATTGACGCATTAACGCATTCAAACGCCGCCTGCTGCTCATCGTTAAGAACTATTGTACGGGCATCCACCAACTCCGAACTTCCAACACCGCTCTCCGAACCATCATAGCGTTCCTCGATTGCCAAAAGACCGTTCTTCAACAGGGTCTGCAGCGGCGACCCCTGTGGAAGGTTGCGCTTGGCCACTGCCTTATGGCCGAACGAAGTCTGCTGCAACACTTTAAGCATCAAGGCCACCTGGGCGGTCCGACGCTTCTTCTCGAGGTCGTCGAGAGCCTCCTTCAAAAGTGCCTCGTCCAATGTACCGTCGGGATTGCGAAGGGTAGGGGAGATGTTGATATACTGCACTTTGCGAGGGATAAACCTCTCGTGAAGTTCCTCTTCGAGCATCACTATGCCACGCTCCATCATACCGCGCAGCAACGGCATGATTTTCTGCACACCCACGGCACGTCCAATATCCATAACCCGCATCGACGGGTGTTCGCCAAGAAGATTGACTATCTGCAACTCATACTTTGACAAAGAGGACAGGTCGCCGTCGAAGTCGGGGTGCATCATCACCATACTCTCGCTCTCGAGCTTGAGGCCGGCAGGAAGAGCCATCGCCATCACGTCGCCGGGGTAGCACATATAGTAGCGCGCCATCCACTCCCAGAACTCCATCTGGCGTTCGGTGACAAGCGGTTCGTCGTCGACCAGGCCCATGATATACTTGGACTTCCATCGCGGCACCGTGTGGTGGACTCGCCGAACGAGGGCGGAGTAAATCTTCCGCTGGCCAAACTGGACTGCCACACGAAGACCAGGACATACCGCCGACGCAAGTTCTCGCGGCACCCTATATGTATAGGTGTCAGGCAAATGCAGCGGCAAAAGCACATCAACGTAGTATGTTTCAAGGTCTTCCATAAAACGGCTGCAAAATTACGAAAAAAAACGCATATTCAGCGCTTTTGGCCAAAGTGTTGATAACTTTTATACAATAATTTCAAGAAAATGCCGTTAAAAAGTGAGTATGATTATAAAAAGAATCATAACAACTCTATTGTTGGCAACCATTGTACTGGGCGTATCTGCGCAGGACAAAGGTCGCATGCATGCCCACCAGCAACGGCTGGCGGCATTGATTGAGCGCGTGGCGACAGCTCCGACCGACAATGAGCGCTACCTGGCCTCGGAGGAGGCCGTGGGAGTGCTGGCCACCGCACTTGCGGAGGAGGAGTCGGAACGCTGGCAGTGGCAGCTTCCGCGCTACGCCTCGGTGCTAACCTCACCCGACGGGCAGTTGCGCCTGTTCACTTGGGCCGTGGTACGCGACAACGGCGAGTTCGAATGCTTCGGCGCCGTGCAATTCTACAACGACAAAGAAGAGGAATTCCAGTACCTCATACTTCACGACAAGAGCGAGGAGATACTCAACCGCGAGGAGTCGCTCCTCTCGGCCGACCGCTGGTTCGGTGCCGTATACCAGGAAATCATCCAAACCCAGATGGGAGAACGCCCCCTCTACACGCTACTTGGGTGGAACGGGGTGGACAACCTCACCGAACGCAAAATAATCGAGCCCGTAATCCTCAAGGGCGGGATTCCGCAATTCGGCGCGGCTGCATTCCGCCGCGAACGCAACTTGCGCCGTATCGTGTTGGAATACACGAACGACGCTATGGTGAACCTCGCATACGAACAGCAAACCGTCCAAGAGGTGCAGCGCGAACGCGTGAAAGTGAAAGGCACCAACCGTTACCGCACCATCGAGAAGGTGAAGGAGCACAAGGAACGCGTCATAATCTTCGACGAGGTGGAACCTCAAGTACCAGGCATGGAAGGCCTTTTTCAATACTACGTTCCCTCGGGTCTGGAACTGGCCTACGCCTTCGTCGACGGCAAGTGGGAACTCCGCAGCGGAGCCCAGGGGAGACTGAAAGACAAGAAACTAAACAAGCCCTTTGAACCCATCGAAAAAACGGCCCCCTCTTATAAATTCTAAACGCCACTCCCAAAACTCAAAACTCCGAACTTGAATTTAATGCTACTCGAAAAGATAAACACTCCATCCGACCTGCGCCAGCTTGACCTCAACCAATTACCCGAACTGGCCTCCGAACTGCGCCGCTACATTATCGACACTCTTTCCACCCATCCAGGCCACCTCGCTTCTAGCCTTGGCACCGTCGAACTGGCCGTGGCGCTCCACTATGTCTTCAATACCCCCGACGACAAACTTATATGGGATGTCGGCCATCAGGCCTATGCACACAAGATACTGACTGGCAGGGGAGAGGCCTTCCCAACTATCCGCACCTATGGCGGACTCAGCGGTTTCCCCAAAATGGAGGAAAGCCCCTACGACGCCTTCGGTACCGGCCACAGTTCCACCTCCATCTCTGCCGCCCTAGGCATGGCTACAGCCTCTGAGCTTCAGGGAAACCACGAACGCAACCATATCGCCGTCATCGGCGACGGTTCGCTCACCGGAGGCGAGGCATTCGAAGCACTTAACAACGTTGGCGTCTCCAAGGCCAACATATTAGTCATCCTCAACGACAACGGTATCTCGATCGACCGTGCAGTAGGCGGACTCCATCTATACCTCACACGGCTCACAGCCTCGCCGGGCTACAATCGGTTGAAAGAGCAAGTATGGAACCGACTTGACCGTGGCGAGCGCCGCCATGCCAACTCCATCCGCTTTTTCCAGAGAATGACCTTCACCGCAAAGACCGCCCTCCTGGGTGGAAGCAACCTCTTCGAATCGCTAGGCATCAGATACTTCGGACCAATCGATGGACATGATACAGCACAACTCGTCGAAATGCTCCAGCGCCTAAAGAAACTGGACGGTCCAAAACTGCTGCATATCGTAACAAAGAAAGGGAAGGGGCTCCGTACCGCCGAGCAGAATCCGGTCGTCTATCACGCCCCCGGGAAATACGATGCCAGCACTGGTCGCCAAATTTCCGGCACCGTCAACAACCAGCCTCTTCGCTACCAGGACGTTTTCGGCCATACCATCATAGAACTCGCAGAGATGAATCCGGCAATCGTAGGCATCACACCCGCCATGCTCACCGGAAGTTCTCTCTGCATGATGAAGGAACGCATGCCCGAACGTGTATTCGATGTCGGCATCGCCGAACAGCATGCCGTCACTTTCGCCGCCGGCCTTGCCGCCCAGGGGATGATACCTTTCTGCAACATTTACAGTTCGTTCGCACAACGCGCCTACGACCAGATTATACATGACGTGGCACTACAACGCCTGCAGGTGGTCTTCTGCCTCGACCGTGCAGGCCTCGTTGGCGACGACGGCCCAACCCACCACGGAATGTTCGACCTCGCCGCTCTGCGACCGATACCAAACCTCAATGTATGCGCACCAATGGACGACCACGAACTGCGCAACATGATGTACACAGCACAATTGCCGGGTCAACTCCCCACAACCATACGTTATCCACGTGGCTATTCCATTCATACTGATTGGAAATCAGCATTCTGCGAACTCAAGATAGGAGAGGGGCGCTGCCTGAAAAAGGGGAGCGATGTGGCAATCCTCAGCCTTGGACACCCGGGCAACGACGCCCTTAAAGCCGCTGAAGAACTTGAAAAACAGGGCATCTCAGCTGCCGTATACGACATGCGATACCTCAAACCACTTGACATACACTTACTCGACGAGGTTGCAACGGCAGGATTCCGCCGCATAGTTACCGTCGAGGATGGAGTACGTATTGGAGGATTCGGTGAGGCTGTAGAGGAATATCTTTCCGAAAACCACCCACAAACTGCTGGCAAAATCCAAATCCTCGCCATTCCCGACAAATTCATCACTCACGGCAGCGTTGCCCAACTCAAGGCCGACTGCGCCATTGACACCGCCGCTATCATCCATGCTTGTCTCGAAAAAAAAATAACCACACGATAGGGCATCATGCATTCAGCCATATCTTCCTTCTCAATACACCCTATTTAACATAACCGCGGTATTGGGGTAATATGAGCTGACAAACAATGAAGTTAAACAAACTGATAATTAATCGATTACTCGATGTTAGAAATTATATTGCCATAATATGCGCCGTAACGCTTGTGCCAATGGAATTGGTAACAATGGCAAAATAATCACCATTGACCTGACGGACGGAAATTTTCGCGTTGTCGCCAGGTTTGGTTTCATGCTGGAAATTCAATTCGAGACTGAACGGTTGGTATGTATTAAATCCACATTCGGATAACGCGTCGAATATCCACTTGATATATTCCGAGTTATTCACATGGCCCGTATGATCAATCATCGAATGGCGAGCCTGAAGTTCAAATGAATAATCCGGCTCATCCATCGGCGGCATGGTAATACGGTCCAGACGTTCACGGCCGGTGGCCAAATCCGCAGTAACATCATATACATTAATATAATCGCGCAAACGGACGGCACGACGCTGTGCATAATCAATTAAAGTCCAATATGATGTACCTGTCAAAACAGCCTCACCGGCTTCATCAAGAACACGATAGTCACGGAACGCGAACAGACCGTCGTTGCCTCGAGGCCACGTATTTAACATAATCTTTTCGAAAGCGGCCGGCCTGCGGCGGAACTCATAATATGACCTAACAATGACCCAAGCACGGTTTTGCTCAACAAGTTTATCGAATCCTCCTCCAACGCTATTCCCATGATATTCAGTAACCTCCTGACAAAGACGGACTGCTGCCCACGGATGAAGGCGGTCAAAACGGTCACATAGATATGACGGAACTATTTGATCTAACGAATACACCATAAACTACATTCTTTCAGGCACCTCGATTCCAAGAATATCCATAGTATTTCGCAAGGCATTTGCAACACTTATACAGATATTTACACGTAGTGCTTTAAGTGCTGGTTCAACCTCACGCAGTATGGGTGTATCCTGATAGAAGCTATTGAACGCCTTAGCTAAATCATAGGCATAGTTGGCAACGAGAGCCGGACTATAGGCTGCAGCGGCTTGACGAACAGTGGTCGGAAGGGAATGCAATATCTTGATAACCTGTCGCTCCTTGTCATTCAATTCAATAGCATGACTACCCTCTTCATTTTTCAAACCACCACTCTCCCCTGCCCTACGCACAATACTGCGGATACGAGCATGCGTATACTGAATGAAGGGGCCGGTATTGCCGTTGAAGTCAATGCTTTCAGCAGGATTAAAGAGCATTTTCTTGGTCGGGTCCAACTTAAGGATGAAATACTTAAGTGCTCCGAGTGCAAGTATATGATAAAGGTGTTTGCGCTCCTCGTCGGTGAGTTCGTCGTTCTTTCCATGCTCGCGGCTCATCTCCTCGGCGGTCTTTTCCATCTCATCAATAAGGTCGTCGGCATCAACTACCGTACCCTCGCGACTCTTCATCTTACCGTTGGGAAGCTCAACCATACCATAACTCAGGTGATACACTTTATCAGCCCACGAAAACCCTAGTTTACCGAGAATTAGTTTCAGTACCTTAAAGTGATAATCCTGCTCGTTTCCGACCACATATATCAGGCGTTCGGCACCAAAATCGTTGTGGCGCAGAAGCGCGGTACCGAGGTCCTGGGTCATATATACCGATGTGCCGTCGCGACGCAGCAGGAGTTTCTGATCGAGTCCGTCGGCGGTAAGGTCGCACCACACGGAGCCGTCCTCCTTGCGGAAGAGGACACCGAGGTCTAGACCCTTCTGTACAAGTTCCTTACCGAGAAGGTATGTATTTGATTCGTAGTATACTTTGTCGAATCCCACGCCCAAACGGTGGTAAGTCTCGTCGAAGCCGGCATAGACCCACCCATTCATCTTCTCCCACAGGGCACGAACCTCCTTATCGCCTTCTTCCCAACGTTTTAGCATCTGCTGAGCCTCAACCATCAGGGGTGCTTCGCGCTTTGCCTGCTCCTCATCCATGCCCTTCTCCATCAGTGCCTTGACTTCATCTTTGTAGTGTTTGTCGAACTCAACATAGTATTTTCCAACCAGATGGTCACCTTTAATACCTGTACTTTCGGGTGTCTCGCCATTGCCATAACGCATCCAGGCAAGCATGCTCTTGCAGATATGGATACCGCGGTCGTTGACCAGGTTCACCTTCTTCACATTGGCGCCAGCGGCCTCGAGCAGACGGCTTAACGACCAGCCAAGAAGGTTATTTCTTACATGACCTAAATGCAAAGGTTTGTTGGTATTAGGCGACGAATATTCAACCACTACTGGAGCGTCGTCGACGGCAGGAACCACCAAGCCGAAGCGCTCGTCAGCGGCGGTGTCGGCAAGGAAACGCACCCAATAGCTGTCGGCAATCTCGAAGTTCAGAAAACCCTTGACGACATTGAAGCCCGACACTTCGGCCAGATGGGCGGCCACATGGGCACCAATTTCCTGGGCCACGGTCTCAGGCGACTTGCGGGCCTGCTTGACATAGGGGAATACCACGAGGGTGTAGTCGCCGGCGAACTCACGGCGAGTCTCCTGGAGAGTGATGGTCGCAGCATCGACGCTGATACCGTAAAGTTCGGTCAACGCGGCGGCGACGGCTTGTGTAAGATGGTCGGTAATATACATTTATGAGGTCTTAACTTTATTAATTAATTTGCAAAAATACGAAAAAATATCGAATCACACGTCCGTAATCGAAAAAAGTCAGAACACGAGCGACAGGATATCGTCAACCACCCGGTTGCCGGTGGGTGCCACCTTCCTATCTAGGGGTGTACCGATTGCCAACTTGCGGGCGGTCTCAAGGGCATCCAGATCGAGCGCATCGGAGGCCAACTGGATATCTGCCACTGTGTTATCCTTCACGGTGACAGCCACTTCCACCCCGCCCCAATCGAACTGGCCCGACCGCTGGGCGGTAAAGTTGCGCCAACGGGAGTAAAGCCACTCATCGGAAGCGAACTGCTCATAGAGACGGCGGACATCAGGGAGTTTGATAATTTCTGAAAATTTGGTATTTTCGGAAATTTCGGAATATTCCGAATTGAAAGCAGCACGAAGCCTGGGCATCAGGCTCTCGGCGGTGATATCGGGATTCAGTTCGGCCAGGTTCACCACACGGCTGCGCACCGAACTGACTCCGTGCTTCTGGAGCTTGGCAAGCTTGGGCTTGAGATAACGCGCCAGGTCGGACATATTGCCGCGGATGAGTATGGTGCCGTGATGCAGGTCGTTGTACTCACCCTTGCTGAAGGCGTTGCCACTGAACTTGCGGCCATCGCATAGCAAATCGTTTCTGCCAGACACCTCCGCTTCCAAGCCGAAAGCAGCCACTGCACGCTGAATGACGGAAAACTGGCGCTGAAGGTCATAGAGGGCCTTCGGCACGACGAAAGAGAAGTTGAGGTTGCCGTCGTCGTGGTAGACGGCGCCGCCGCCGGTGCGGCGGCGCATAAGGTAGCCGCCGTCGGCCTCGAGGGCTTCAAGGTTCACCTCGGCGAAAGGGTTCTGATTCTGACCAATAACCACCGTGCGGCGGTTACGCCAAAGGTAAAGCGTGATGACATCCCGCGACTGCTCTACGAGATAGTTCTCCACGGCTATGTTCCAATATGGGTTCGTCTGGTTGGAAACGATAAACTGAGTAACCACTTAAAACTAAGGCTTAAAACTTATAACTCAAAGTCAGGTAATTGGGTGCCTGCGAGAGGTGGTAGTCGCGATGGGCGAAACTAAACTCGAAACGCTTGGTGCGCAGGCCCACGCCGAACGAGAAACCGCTAAGATTGAAGGCGTCCACACCACGCATCTCGGCATTTTGGCGGTAGCTGTAGCCCACGCGGGCAAAGAGAGCCTTACCGAGATTCAGCTCCACGCCCACCAGTGTATGACGCAGCAGATTGTCGAGTGTGCCTTCGAGCCAGCCCTCGGTGGTAGTCTCACCAGTGAACGGGTCTACCGTGGTGGTGGGGTTGAACGGGTCGTCGTAGCGTAGATCCCACCGCTGCAACTCGGTGGCGGCAAAGAAGAAGCGGAACGGCGCACCGACCAACTTATAACTCAACGCGGCCGAGAGTTCAAACGGGAGGCTTTCGGCGGTGCCGTCGAAAGTCAGAATCTGTGCACCGACATTGCGGGCCATAAGGGTGGCGGTGAAGCGGCGGCTGGGGTTGGTATAACTGCCAGCCACGTCGAAGGCTGTCGCCAGGGCAGTGTAGTCGGCATACTGCGAAAGGATCGGCTTGAAGTTGACTCCCACACTGAAGCTGGAGTCGAGCCATATCCCCCACCCTACACTTAACGCATAGTCCGACGCCGTGAAGCGGCCAATCTCGTTCTCCTCTTCGTCGTACTCGGTGAAGCGGCCGTAGTTGTTGAAATGGAAACTGAACACGAAGGTACCCAGATGTTTGCTCCCGTAACCGTACGAAAGCAGACCGCGCCCACCCGTGCCGAACTGGCTAACATAACTGAGCATTCCCGTGCCGGCCATACCGCTGCGAATAAGCGACGGATTGTCGATGCCAACCGAGATGTCGAGGTCGTAAAGCGGAAGGTAGTCCAAGCCGAGACCGGCGGTACGCCCCGCGTTGCTCATGTCAAGCACCGCGAGGGTGTTGAGGCCTGCCACCTGGGCATGAACCGTATGGAAAGAAAAAAGCGGAAAGTGGAAAGCGATGCTGACGCATATCAGCACCAACACTTTCCACTTTCCACATTCAGATTTCAACTTTAGTTCTTCTTGTTTCTCTCGTGGCGCATGAGGTGGCTGGGCTCGAGGGCCATACGGTCGGTCTCAAGCAGAGAGGCAACACCCTCGTCCACACGACGCTTGGCCTGGCAGGCCTCGCAGTGGCACTCCTCGTGGTATTCGCGCGGCTCGGTGTAGGTGGTAATCACACCCTCGAAGTTGCGCAGGATGACCTTGTCGGGGCTCTGCGAGATGACATACTGGGGCATAACCGGGGTCTTGCCGCCACCGCCAGGGGCGTCGACCACGAAGGTGGGCACAGCGTAACCGGAGGTATGTCCACGCAGGTTCTCGATAATCTCGATACCCTTCGATACAGGTGTGCGGAAATGCTCCAGACCCATCGAGAGGTCGCACTGATAGATATAGTACGGACGCACACGGTTGCGCACCAGTTCGTGCATCAGTTTCTTCATCACATGAACGCAGTCGTTCACGCCGCGCAGCAGCACGGTCTGGTTGCCCAGGGGGATACCGGCGTTGGCCAAACGGGCAAGAGCCTGCTCGGCCTCGGGGGTGAACTCGTTGGGATGGTTGAAATGGGTGTTGAGCCAGATGGGATGATATTTCTTCAGCATCTCGCACAACTCGGGGGTAATACGCTGCGGGCAGACCACTGGGGTACGGCTGCCGAGACGGACAATCTCCACATGCGGAATCTTGCGCAGGCGCTGGATGATATATTCCAGTTTCTGGTCGGAAACCATCAGGCAGTCGCCGCCCGAGAGAAGCACGTCGCGTACCTGCGGAGTCTTCTCAATATAAGCCAGGCACTTCTCGATACGCTCGCTGGGACTCTCGTCGTCCTTCTGTCCGGCGAAACGACGGCGGGTGCAGTGGCGGCAGTACATAGAGCACATATCGGTGATAAGGAAGAGCACACGATCCGGATAGCGATGGGTCAGGCCGGGAGCGGGCGAATCCTCGTCCTCATGCAGAGGGTCGTTGAGGTCGGCCGGGGCGATATTGCACTCCTCGCCGGCGGGAATGGCCTGACGGCGGATGGGGTCGTACGGGTCGTTGGGGTCAATAAGACTCAGGTAGTACGGAGTGATAGCCATACGGAACTTGGCCAGAGCCTTCTTGATACCCTCGGCCTCTTCGGGCGAGAAGGTGAAGTACTTGCTCAGTTCCTCATAGGTCTCGATGCGGTTCTTAACCTGCCATTTCCAGTCGTTCCACTGCTCGTCGCTGACGTTCGGGAACAGTTCTTTTCTGCGGTTGACTTTCATATTTGTATTTTATTGTTTCAGTCTTTGGAACCTGCGGGAGGGTCACCCCTCTCCGCAGATTGATGTTTGCGGCAGCCTGAATCATCTCCAGGCATTGCCTGTTTAGGCGTAGAGTTCCTCGAAGATCTTGCGAAGTTTCGGGCACTCGCGGAGTTCCTGGAGAGTGAACTCGGCATGGCCTTTGGTGTAGCCGTTACCCATAATCATGTTCACGTCGGCTCCGATACCTTCGGCACCGAGGCTGGCCTTGGTGAAGCTGGTGGCCATCGAGAAGAAGTAGACGATACCGTCGTCCTTGGTGCAGAGCACAGCGGTCATCTCCTGGTCGGGAACATTGACGCAGTTAATGGTGACGTCGGCCATCTTGCCATTGGTGAGGCGCTCAACCATCTCGTAAATCTGGACAGGAGTCATGCCGGCAGCACTCTCAACGATGTCGCAGAAGCCAAGATCCTTGATACGCTGGGTGCTCTTGGGGCTGTTGGCGATACCGATAACCTTACCGGTGACACCGACGCGCTTCTTGGCCTCGTAGGCGCAGAGCATACCGCTCTTGCCACCGGCACCGAGGATCACGACGGTCTGGCCGTACTGGCACAGCTTGGCGGTCTGGGCGGGGGCACCGGCCACGTCGAGGGCGCTCAGGGCAAGCTTCTCAGGCATGTCGGTCGGGATCTTGGCATAGATGCCGCTCTCGAAGAGGATGGCTTTACCCTTGATATCCACCTGGTCGACATCAGGACGGATTTCGAGAATCTCGTCGATACGGAGCGGGGTGAGCGAGAGGCTGACGAGGGTGGCGATACGGTCGCCTTCCTTGAGGTCAATCTTACCCTTCAGGGCGTCGCCAATCTTCTCAACCTTGCCAAGGAGCATACCGCCCGAACCGGTACGACGGTTGCGGTGCTTGCCCTGGAGCTCAACATTGAGGAGCATCTCCTTCTTCACCTCTTCCATAATCTTCTCCTGCGAGGCGCCTTCGCCGGCCTGCTGCTTGGCATAGTTGTGGATGTCGGTGAACGAAGCGGAGTCGATGTTCAGGGTCTGGACGTCGATGAGAATCTCATTGTCCCAGATTTCGTCCATGTTGTTGTCAAGCTTGTTGGCGGGCTGAGGGAGAACACCCTTCGGCTCGATGACGCGGTGGGTACCGTACTTGTTGCCTTTTTTCTGCATAATGTTAGTTTATTTTATTGATTATTAATTTGTTTATTTGTATTTGACACTATAATCAAACGAGCAAAGATACAAATAAAACGCGATATGGCCAAATTTTTTTTATCACGGCCGTACAATTCCGTGACACAATGTACATTTATAAAATATCCGCCGCCCCGCCATTGGGGTGGAAATAACAAATGTTAAAAGAAAATATTCAATTGCCTAATTTTCAGGATGATATAATGTTAAAAATCATATAACAACAAGAACTCCAGACGTTTAGACCCACCTTCGCCTGATCAACGCCTGATCAACGCCTGATCAACGCCTGCCTTCCTCCTACCCTCACCCACCCCCTCATCAGGCGGTTGATAACTTTATTTTTAATAAATGTACTTTGGATAATGGAAAATGTGTATCTTTGCAGTTTGAACGGTTGGGGCCGAAAGGCCGCAACCAACTGAAAGACATGGAGATTGAATGCACATACCGTGTGCCCGTGGCCGGCGGATGGACGCCGGAGGGGCTTCGTGCGCTGCTTTGCGGTGCGCGGCGGACGGTCGTGGTGGCCCACCAGAACGCCGATGGCGATGCTGTCGGCTCGCTCACCGGCCTCTATGCCGTCCTGCGCGACATGACCCCCGCCGACGTCACTCCTATCCTCCCCGACGGCTGCCCCGACGACCTCGACTGGCTGCCCAACACGGACCGCATCGTCGACTGCAGCCGCGAGCCTGAGCGTGCCCGGCATCTCGTGGCCGAGGCGGACCTTATCGTGGCCACCGACCTCAACGGGCTCGACCGCACCGGCCGCATGTCCGACGCTTTCCTCGCCTCCAAGGCCCGCAAGGTGCTCATCGACCACCATGTAGGGCCGCACCGCGATGAGTTCGACATCGTCATCTCCGACGACGGCATCTCCAGCGCCTGCGAACTGGCCTATTGGGGCACCGATGCCGCCACAAGCCTCTACTCCGGCATCTGCACCGACACCGGCACCTTCAGCTACAGCAACGACCGCCAGAGCCTCTACCTCGCCGCCGCCGAACTTCTTACCCGCGGCATCGACCCAAAGGCTATCAATCTCAATATCAAGAATGTCTTCACCACCGCCCGGCTCCAGTTCTTCGGCCACGCCATGAGCCGACTGATGACCGTCTACGACGACAAGTCGCTGGCTCTTATGGTGATAAGCCGCGACGATATGAAGGCCTATGGCATGACCAGCGCCGAACTCACCGGACTGGTCAACGAGGTGATGCGCCTGCGCGACGTGGATTGCGCCATCCTTGTCCGCGAGGAAGCCGACTCGGTGCGTCTCTCCATGCGCTCCAAGGTGCATGTCGACGTCAACCTACTGGCCCGTGAGCTCTTCGACGGAGGCGGCCACGAACGCGCCGCCGGCGCCACCAGCCACCTCTCGCTCCAGGAGACCGTAGCCCGTGTGAAACAAAAATTCAATGTGAAATGAAACGCCTCGCCCCCATACTGCTGATGCTGGCCTTCGCCGCCTGCCGCCAGGTGCCCGTGGTCGAGGTGGAAAACTCCGCCGGCGACACCCTCGCCGAGCATAACGCCACCGCCAACCGCTACCTTGCCCAGAGTGAGGAGACCCAGATCCAGGCCTATGTCGAGCGGCGCGGATGGCAGATGCAGCGCCTCAACGGCGGCACCCGCGTGATGGAAACCGCCACCGGCAGCCGTAAGATAGACTACGAGGACACCGTGGTGGTGGAATACGACCTCGAGACTATCGGCGGCCAGACCGTCTACCGCGGTGTGACCGACACCGTCGTGGCCGGTCGCCTCGAACCCACCCGCGGCCTCGACGCCGCCCTCCGCACCCTCAGCCGCGGAAGCCAGGCCGTGGTCATCGTACCCTCCGGACAAGCCTACGGCGTTGTCGGCGACGGCGACCGGGTCACCACCCGCATGATACTCGTCTACAAACTGAAAGTCAAATAAACGTATAAACAAAAAATAACACAACCCATGAAAAAGAGACTCACATTGGCCACACTCATCGTGGCCGGAGTAGTGTTGCTGGCCAGCTGCAATGGCGGCGACAAATTCAAGACCACCCCGGGCGGTCTCCAATACAAATTCGAGAAGATGGACAAGAGCGCCCAGCAGGTGCAGGAGGGCGATGTCCTCGTTGGCGAGATGACCATGACCTTCGACACCATCAAGGTCTTCAGCAACGTCGGTCACGCCGACCGTATCCTCCGTGCCACGCGCACCTTCGACGGCGACCTCTTTGAAGGCCTCGTCATGATGCACATCGGCGACAAGGCCACCTTCGCCGTCAACGCCGACACCCTGGCCAAGTTCTTCCAGCTCAACCAGATGCCCCCCTACTACAAGCCCGGCACAGGTCAGAAAATCTACTACGAAATCAACCTTCAGGACATCGTCACCAACGAGGAAATCATGCAGGAGCAGAGCAACTTCATGCAGGAAATGCAAGAACGTCAGCAGACTGAACCCGACGAAATCGCCAAGTACATAGCCGACAACAATATCAAAGTCAAGCCCACTGCCGACGGTCTCTACATAATCGTCAAGAAAAAAGGCACTGGCGCCAAGGTCGCCATCGGCAAGGAAGTGGCCATCAACTATACCGGCCGCCTGCTCGACGGCACTATGTTCGACTCGAGCGTCGAGGGCGACGCCCGCCAGGGTGGCATCTACAACCCCCGTCGCGAACCCTACGAGCCCCTGAAATATGTCGTCGGCCAGATGGGCCTCATCCGCGGCTGGGAAGAGGGCATCATGGGCCAGCCCGCCGGCACCATCCTCCAGCTCGTCATCCCCTCAGCCATGGCCTACGGCTCTGAAGGCGCCGGCCACCCCCCTTCTCACCACTCGTGTTCGACCTCGAAATTGTCAGCGTAAAATAACTGAACACTAAACACTGAACACTGATGAAGAACATCGTCATCTTCGGAGCCCCCGGTGCCGGCAAAGGCACCCAAAGCGACTTCATAGTCGAGACCTACGGTCTCACCCATGTCTCCACCGGCGACCTCCTCCGCAAGGAAATCGCCGACCGTACCGAACTCGGCCTCCGCATCAAGGCCATCATGGACGAGGGCCGCCTCGTCAGCGACGACATCGTCGTCGAGATGATGGACCGCGCCATCGCCGCCGACACCAAAGGCATGCTCTTCGACGGCTTCCCCCGCACCGTCAGCCAGGCCGAAACCCTCGACCGCCTGCTCGCCAAGCACGGCCGCGAACTGACCTGCATGGTTCAGCTCGAAGTGCCGCGCGAAGAACTTATTCGCCGCCTCCTCGAACGCGCCAAAATCCAGGGCCGCGCCGACGACAACGAGCAGACCATCGCCAACCGCCTCGACGAATACAACAACAAGACCCTCCCCGTGGCCTCCTACTACGCCGCCCAGGGCAAGCAGCGCCTCATCGACGGACTCGGCTCCATCGACGACATCGCCGCCCGTATCCGCCAGGCCATCGGCTGACAGTCTTTTTAACACAGAACACCAACCCTTTGCCGCTGCAAGGTCACCCTGCGGCGGCAAAGTTTTTTTTGCCACTTCGAAAAAAGTCCGTATCTTTGCAGTCGAATGAAACGACTGCTCCTATTATGCCTCCTGGGCCTTGCGGCAATGGTCGCGACCCGATGCGGCGTTGAAAACGACGGCTCCGTCAGCGACAGTTCCGGTGTCCACACCGACACCGTCGACGACGACGGATATGTCGACCTGGGTCTCCGGAGCATGACCCTGTGGAAAGCCACCAACGAAGTGAACGGGAATGACGCCGAGCACGACTTCTTCACCTACGACGAAGCGATGGCCGCCTTTGGCAACAAGCTGCCCACCAAGGAGCAGTTCGAGGAACTCAGACGGTCCTGCCGTTGGCTATGGATGGGCGTAGGATGCTATAAGGTGTTCGGACCCAGCGGGAAATACATCCTAATGCCCGCTTTGGGCAGCCGCGACTGCAACGGGTGCATCGACTATGTGGGAACCTACGGCTTCTATTGGTCGTCCACGCCCGACGGCACAACCCAAGCGTGGTACCTCAACTTCTACTCCAACGAAGTGTCCATGTACAACTACAGCCGCTGCTTTGCCAACTCCGTCCGCCTCGTCAAAGATGTCGACGACTATAAATAATATAATAGGTGTAAATAAAAAAATTATTCGTATCTTTGCAGTCGAAAACTAATCCAACATAGGCAAGCAATGACCTCGAACTTTGTAGACTACGTCAAGATACTGGTACGCTCAGGCAAGGGCGGTGCAGGTAGTGCGCACCTGCTGCGAGTGAAATACAACGCCAAAGCCGGCCCTGACGGCGGCGACGGCGGCCGCGGCGGCCACGTCATACTGCGCGGCACCACCCAGCGCTGGACCCTCCTGCACCTGAAGTACACCAAGCATGTCTTTGCCGAGGACGGCGAGCATGGCGGCGAGAACCTCTGCACCGGCCGCACCGGCCGCGACCAGATACTCGAAGTGCCGCTGGGATGCGTATGCCGCGATGCCGAGACCGGCGAGATGTTGGGCGAGGTAACCGAAGAGGGCCAGGAACTCATCATCGCCCGTGGCGGCCGTGGCGGATTGGGTAACGACCACTTCAAGAGCGCCACCAACCAGACCCCCCGCTACGCTCAACCCGGCGAGCCGGGCGTTGAACGCTGGGTGATTATCGAACTCAAGGTGCTGGCCGACGTCGGCCTCGTGGGATTCCCCAACGCAGGCAAAAGCACCCTGCTCAGCACAGTAAGCGCCGCACGGCCCGAAATAGCCGACTATCCTTTCACCACCCTTGTACCCAACCTCGGCATAGTGAAGTACCGCGACGACCGCTCGTTCTGCATCGCCGACATCCCCGGCATCATCGAAGGAGCGGCCGAGGGCAAGGGCCTTGGACTGCGCTTCCTGCGTCATATCGAACGCAACTCGATACTGCTTTTCATGGTAAGCTGCGAACAATTGGAAATCGCCAAGGAATACCATGTGCTGCTCGACGAGCTGAAAAAGTACAACCCCGAACTGCTCGACAAGCAGCGCATACTGGCAGTAACCAAGTGCGACATGCTCGACGAAACCATGCAGAAGCAGCTTAAACGCCGACTGCCAAAAGGTATTGACACAGTTTTTATCAGTGCCGTCAGCGGACAGAATATCAACCAACTCAAAAACCTTATCTACCAAAAGTTAACCGCCGATGCTTGAAGCATTACTACAACTCGACACCGACCTTTTCCGATGGATTAACGGACACCATTGCACGGCGCTCGACTGGACGATGTGGACCCTGAGCCAGCACTGGTGCTGGCTGGCGGTGCTGTTGCTAGCCTATGGACTTTTGACCCTTCGCCTCGAACCCCGCCGCTGGTGGCTGGTGCTGTTGGGATTGGCCGCCTGCTTCCTGCTGGCCGACCAGGGGTCGGTACACATCTTCAAGGAGACCGTATGCCGCCTGCGCCCATGCCACGCACTCGACAACGTGCACATGTTCCGCACCAGCTGCGGCGGAAAGTACGGATTCGTCTCCTCACACGCCGCAAACGCCTTTGCTCTCGTGACATTCCTTCTGCTGCGATACCGTAGAAAAAACACCTCTCAAAAAGGATTTAATTCTTCGTTCCTCATTTCTCATTCCTTATTGATAATCTGGGCACTGGCCACATGCTACAGCCGTGCCTACCTGGGCAAGCACTACCCTGGCGACCTCCTTTGCGGCACCCTCTTCGGCATAGCGGTCGGAGTGGTCGTATGGGCCGGCATCAGCTTTTTTGAAAAAAAATTGCAGAATAGTGAAACAAAATGATGCGCCCTGCGTTATATATGACGTGCTTGCTTAATTCTATCGCAGAGATAGAAGAAAGAAAATGTGTTATTCGAGCGTTCCATCTCCAGTGGAACGCTTTTTTCATAACTGGAAAACAATGAATGTGCTCGACATAATTCTTGCCGTACCGATGGTATGGCTCATGGTGCGCGGATGGCGCAAAGGACTTATACGCGAAGTGGCCACACTCGTCGGAGTGCTTGCAGGCATCTGGGCTGCCGTGCACCTGTCAAAATGGGTGAGCCAACTGATTGGCCTGCATGGTGAAAACTCGGTAATCATTGCCTTTTTCATAACCTTCGTCGGCGCTCTGGTACTTGCCTACCTGCTAGGCCGCGGGGTGGAACGACTGATGAAGGCCGCCAAGATAAGCATTTTCAATCACATTGCCGGCGCCGCGCTGGGTCTTGTGAAAGCCCTCTGCATCCTGGCCGTGCTGCTGGGCAACATCGTCACACTCGACCGCCACGAGAAGATTGTCACACCCAAGATGAAGGAATCAAGCGTACTCTACAAACCCGTGAGCACCACCGGCAGCCGCCTTACCGCCTCGTTGCGCCAATATATTGAAGAACACAAGGACGAGTGGCAGGAGGTTGTCAAATGATACTTGCCCCAATGCAAGGCTTGACGGAACTGCTTTTCCGCCGTGTGTACGAGGAGTGCTTCCCCGGGGCGTTCTCCTATGCCGTGTCGCCATTCCTGTCGCTCACCCACGGAAATCTGGCCGAGGCATTGAAGAAAATCGACGATGTGCTGCCCGCCGAAAACGAGGGAAGCATGCCCGTCATACCTCAGATACTTGGCAAGGAGCCGCAGGAGTTCGTAGAACTCGGCAACCGTCTCTACGACTTGGGCTACTCGGAGATTAACTGGAACATGGGGTGCCCAATGCGCAAGGTGACCGGCAAACAGCGCGGAAGCGGCATTCTGCCCCACCCAGACCTTGTGGAGTCGATACTTGACGAGATAATCCCACGACTGAAGCCCCGGCTGAGCGTCAAAATGCGCCTTGGCCTTCGCAACAAGGAGGAAATCTTCGCCTTGACACCCATCATCAACAGCCACCCACTGGCCTCGGTCACCATACACCCCCGTCTGGGACACCAGCAGTATACCGGAGTACCTGACCTCGACACCTTCGGTGAGGTGTTGCCATTGATAAAGCATCCGGTCATCTATAACGGCGACATCTGCACCCCTGCCGACGCCCGCAAAATAAGCGAACGGTTCCCGCAAATAACCGACATCATGATAGGCCGCGGAGTGCTATACCGCCCCACCCTCCCATTGGAGATAAAGAGCCAGCAAGTCGACGAGTCAACATGTCAACAAGACAATTCGCACTTTGTCAGAAGGCTGATGGAGGAAATCGACCGACAGTTGCCAACCGAGCAGAGCCGAATCCGAAAGACCAAGGAATACTGGTGTCTGGTATGGAAATCGCTACCGATAAGCGAATTACGAGCACGCGAAGTGCTTCATGAACAAGACTATCCTGCCGTAAGAAAAAAGATTTTCGATTTCCTGCAATAAAACAAAAAAAACAACGTTATACAGACTGATGAAACACACACTGATACTCACCATCGCAGCCCTATTGGCGATAGGAGCAGTCGGTTGCCACTCAAACAAAGCAGAAGAGGAACTGACTGATGCCGAGAAACTTGAATTACTCGACCTCAAGATAGAACGTTCACCCAAGGATGCCGATCTGCTGGCCAATCGAGCCCGTGTTCTCCTCAACCTCAACCGCCCCAAAGAAGCATTGTTCGACATCGGCAAAGCCGTAAACATTGACCCCGACAAGGTGGACTACCGCCTGCTTGAGGCCGACATTTACTTCGCCAACGGCGACGTAAAGAACAGCTACCGTGCATTGGGCGAGGCCGAGCAACTGGCCCCTAAGAGCAAGGAAGTACAACTCAAAATGGGAGAAATCACCTACTACAACCGCGATTACGACCGTGCCCTACAACATCTGACAAAAGTGACCGAACAAGAGCCCGACAACCGCACTGCCCTCTTTATGAAAGGCTTTATTTATAAAGAGAAAGGCGACACTGCCGAGGCTGTCACGCTGCTGCGCCGCGTATGCGACATCGACCCGAACTACGAGCCCGCCTTTGAGGAACTCGGCGTACTCTACGCCTCGCGCCAGAATCCCATGGCCCTCGAATACCTCTCTACCGCCATGCGCCTCCAGCCTTCGAACACCAACGTGCTCTATGCCTTGGCCATGTACTACCAAGACCTACAGCAATACGACGAGGCGGAGAAATGCTACCACCAAATGCTCGACATCAATCCTGCCAGCGCAGACTCATGGCACAACCTGGGTTATCTCGAGATGACCGTATACGGCGACTTTGAACGGGCCATCGAATACTTCGACAAGGCAATCGAAGCAAATCCGCAGCACGAAGCCTCGCGTATTAACCGCCATTTGGCCGACTCTCTTATGAAATCAAAATAAATAAAAATCCAACGATATGAGTACACTAAAAGGACGCAACCTAATCTCGATTACCGACTTCTCGAAGGAGGAGTATATCGAGGTACTTGACATTGCAGAGGAATTCGAAAAGAATCCCAAGCAGAAAATCCTCTCGGACAAAGTGGTGGCAACGCTTTTCTTCGAACCATCCACCCGTACACGCCTGAGTTTTGAAAGCGCCGCCAACCAACTCGGCGCCCGCATCATCGGCTTCTCCGACCCGGGTGGTACCAGCGTCCAGAAAGGTGAGTCGCTACACGATACCATCGTGATGGTCTCCTCTTACTCTGACCTTATCGTCATGCGCAACCCCAAGGAGGGTTCATCGCGCTATGCCTCCGAAGTGGCCTCGGTGCCTGTCATTAACGCAGGTGACGGTGCCAACCAGCACCCCACCCAGTGTATGCTCGACCTTTACAGCATCCGCAAAACACAAGGCAAACTCGACAACCTCCAGATTGCAATGGTGGGCGACCTCAAGTACGGCCGTACTGTACACTCTCTCGTACAGGCCATGTGCAATTTTAACGCCACCTTCCACCTCGTTTCCCCCATCGAACTCAAACTCCCCAGTAGTGTCAAAATGAGCATCAAGGATGCAGGCCTCAAATACTACCAGTACACTGAAATCAAGGACATCATCCCCACCGCCGACATTATCTATATGACCCGCGTACAGCGCGAGCGCTTCCCAGACCCCATGGAGTATGAACGCGTGAAGGACAGTTGCATTCTCTCGGCCGACATGCTCAAGGGTTGCAAGGAAAACATGCGCATCCTGCACCCCCTACCCCGCGTCAACGAGATTACCACCGACGTCGACACCACCCCCTACGCCTACTACTTCCAGCAGGCCCAGAACGGTGTCTACGTGCGTCAAGCCCTTATGGCCGCAATTCTCGGAGTAAGATAACCTTAAAAAAAGAAAGAAATGGAAACCAAGAAAGAAATGGTGGTGTCTGCCATTGAAAACGGCACCGTAATCGATCATATCCCAACAGAATCAGTCTATCAGGTAATCCGAATTCTCGGTCTCGAGAAATACAAGGATGAAGTGCTTATCGGAAACTATCTCAACAGCAACAAGCTCGGCAAGAAAGGTATCGTTAAAATCAAGAACAAACACTTCACCAAGGAGGAAATCAGCAAGATCTCCTTAGTAGCACCCTTCGCATCAATTATCAACATCGAAGACTACAAGGTAGTTGACAAATTCAAGGCCGAAATTCCAGACCATATCGAGAACTTCGTGCGTTGCGCCAATCCCAAGTGCATCACCAACGCTGAAGTGGTGCCTACCAAGTTCGATGTAGTAGACAAGGAGAACCTTAAGCTCCGCTGCCATTACTGCGAAAAGTTCACCACCAAGGAGACCATGAAATTCAGCGAATAACGATGCGCCGATATATCATTTCTCTCATCGCGATGACCCTCGGGCTGGTGATACTTTCGTTCGTGGTCATGTATGCAATGCCTGACCGGTGGCTTCTTGTTATGCCATTTATGGCCATCTATTTCGGAATCATCACATGGCTGCAGCACTTTATCGTCACAAGGGCAATGTACAAATCACCCAGAATTTTCGTCCAACAATTCTTGGGAATTACGGTAGGTGTGCTAGCGGTTCACCTGGTTGTCATTGCCGCCTACATCCTTACCCACCCTACCCATGCAAAAACATTCGTAATAGCATTCCTGATAGGATTCCTGATAAGTTGGGTGTTTGAGACAATTGCCACAATAAAATTCATTCGCGAAGAGAAACGCAAACGAGAATAAAATGAAGAGAGGGCCACCCGATGGGTGGCCCTCTCTTATTTCATATCATAAACCGGCCGTACATACCAGCATCGAATCAGGCTGTAGGTATCGCATCGCCAAATCGCGCAGTTCAGAAGGGGTTGTCATTTGGAGAGCATCCTTAAGGTTTTCTGTAAGACCTTCCGTAACACAGGTGGCATACATATCACAGAACCTGGCAGAACGCTCGAATATACCATCCACAGAGCGTAAGAAATCACCCGCCATGACCATCTTCACCAAATCCAGTTCCTCATCCGTAACAAGCTCGTCAGATAAACGCTGCAGCTCGAACCGAACCTCCCTCACAGCCTCTTCCGCCTTTCCTCCAGACACATCGGCTGCAATAAAGAACACTATTACCCCTCGATAAATCTGTGTGCGGGAATAAATACCATAAGTATAGCCCTTGTCCTCTCGAAGGTTGCTCATCAATCGCGAACCAAAATACCCACCCAATACAGTTGTCAATAACATAAAACGAACATAATCATAACCAGACCAAGGAATAGGCAATATTCGCCCAACACGGACAGATGTCTGAGTGGCCGAATCAATGGCTGAATGTAGAATATGGAAATGAGAATCAACTTGTGGGGGTATTTCCAGCGAAGGGCGTATGGTACTAATTGAGCTGCGCGGAATACAATCATTGACAAGCTGTATCAGCGCGTCATCAATTGCACCTGCAAGAACCACCGTCATATTTTCGGGTTTATAGCGTTCCTGAAGGAAAGCACGGATATCCTCAATCGTCAGGAGGTCCAAATCTGAGACCGTAGCATAACGTCCAAGAGGATGACCAGGGCCAAAAAGATTCAAATAGAAGTTGCGCCTTGCGATAGTGGAGGTCTTCTGCTCAGCTGAAAGTATTTCCTGCCGACGATGCTTCCTCCAGACCTCAAAATCTTCAGCAGAGAATGCCGGACATGTAATCATGTCTCTCACAATCGGCATCAATTCCTCGGCATAATCACGAAGGAAATAAAATGTAATCTGCGACTGTTGCACCTGACTATCAGTCTCAACCAATATCCCGCGAAAGTCCATAAATTCAGCCACCGCTGCAGAATCCATTGTTGTTGTGGCCATAGTGCATAGTTTCACTGCAGCAGATGCACAGAGTTTCTTATGTTGATACGCCGAACCCGCTTCGAAAAGAAGGTCCAGTTTCACCAATCGTGTACTATCCGACTTGAATAGATACAATCCGTCGACAAAGCGCGGTTGAAGAGTATCTATTGCAGGAAATGAAAGCATAGACTCAGAACAACACTGAAAGTTTTACATTTAGGCGTCGCGAAGTCAGGTAGTTCGGTACTCGGAAAGGATGTCCTTCGTAGTCGGTTACCCAAAGATAAGAAATTACATTCCGTATGTTAAACAGGTTAAACACCTCGACCCCGAACTGAATATCCTTCACATGCCGCATTAAAGGCCAACGGCTCACAGCATCGAACTTGGAGAGTTGTACAGTGTTGCCCCAATCAACACGGAAGTAGGATGGTATCTCAAGGTTTCCCCCTTTGAATTCCTGACCAGGAACATCGATTGGCAGCGGAGAACCATAGATAAGGCTCATACTCATCTTCCACCACGGAACCTGCGGCACGTTGTCCTGAAGGAACATCTTGAACGATACCAACTGATCGGTAGGACGACGAAGCCAACCCAATCCGTCACCTTCAATATCCTGACGAGATTGCATAAAAGAAAGGCTGGCCCACGACTCCAATCCCTTCACAATTTCCCCATTGAGGCGCAGACTCAAACCTGTCGTATATCCAACAGCATCCATTTCCGGCATATAACGAAGACGGAGATTATCAACAGTGTATGGGATTAGATCATCAATATATTTATAAAAAATATCGGCGGTGAATTTGAATGGCTTATTCCAGATACGCAAGCTCCAGTCTACACTGGCGGTAGTCTGGTAACTTTTTTGTGGAGCCACATCGCCGACCAGGACTCCGTCACTGCGACGGTATTCTCGGTAGAACGGCGGTTGAGAATATACACCAGCCGCTAAGCGGAAAAGGATGTCCTTCTGCCAATAAGGCTTACAGCTCACGCTCAGACGAGGACTGAAGAGTATCTCGGTACTTGGAGTTATGAGTTGAGATGTATAAATCTGACCACGGGCGCCGATAAGAACTTTTATATCTGCTTTGTGGTGGATAAAGAAGTTCAACTCACGCTGGGCAAATAACATCGCGCGTGAAGTAATCAATTCGTTATCAGCATCAGAAAAGCCCTGCAATTGTGGCGGAAGCGGACCAGATACGGTATCACCTGGAATCCCAACCGCAGAAGGTACCGAATAACCTGCTGAATCAACCCATCTCCACTCACGCAGATGGTCGGTCACCCGATCATGCTGCAGCTTTACACCTAAGTCCCATTGACCAAGACGAGCATACCGTGTAAACCTTACATCTGCTGCAAGTATCGTAGTGGACAACCGGTTAGAGGCATGTTCAAGAAAGGTTCCGACTCCTCGGTCGAACCTCTCAGTCTCGCCTATCACATCCCCCGCCCCAACTTCATAGAGAAAATACTGGCTCTGTACATCATAACGCTCACTTTCAATGATATTCTGTGCTGAAAGGCTGGCACGAATCTTCCAAAGGTCATTGATACGGTGGTCGATGCTTACTGCGCCCAACAATGTATTATACCGATCCATTTCCTTTCCGTCAAAGTAGACCTCCAACTGCATGTACTGCGCTAGGCTTCCGAACGAAGTCACCTGGCTTTCCGGTACCAAACTATAGCAGTTATTTGTCCAGATACCCAACACATTGATATTGGTTCTGTCACTTGGGCGGTAGCCGAGTGATAACTGCAGGTCGTTGTAACGTGTGGAGTAACTACCGCGCGTATCCATCGAACTAAGTATATAGCTGTTACTATGACTACGGAAACCGACAGCATAGCTGAACTTCTCCGTCGGGCTGTCCATCACGGTGGCCGATCCGCCCAGCAGGCTAGCACTGAGTTTTGCACTGAACTGAACCGGACGGGCATAGGTTATATCCAGCACTGATGACATCTTGTCGCCATACGATGCATCGAAACCTCCCGGAGAGAAAAGGATATAGTCAACCATGTCGGCATTGATGATACTCATCCCCTCCTGCTGACCGTTGCGGATAAGCATAGGTCGGAATATCTCGATACCGTTGATATAGACCAAGTTCTCGTCGAACGAGCCTCCACGCACGGAGTATTGGCTCGACAACTCGTTATTGGAATTGACATCGGGAAGTGTCTTCAACAAACTCTCGACCCCACCTGCAGGGCCGACCGTGTATTCCAGTTTCTCGGTACCAATATGTGTGAATGAAGTGTGGCGGGTTTTCTCGTCGCTAATTTCAACTGCATCGAGGACGCGCGTCGTGGGTTGTAGGCGGACATCCAACATGCGGTTGGATGTGAGTCGCATACGATATTCCTGCGGCTCATAGCCGGTGAACGAAAAGCGAACTGTGACACTGTCGCCCAATGGCAGTTGAAGCCTGTAGTGGCCACCTGGATCAGTGGCAGTACCTATCTGGGTACCTGGAACACCGACTGAAGCAAACTCTAAACGGGTACCGCTAACACGGTCGCTCACCACACCCTCCAATACAACAACTTGTCCTGCTGCCATCATTGGCAACAGGACAAGCAGTATACTATAGACTATTCGTCTCAAGCTCTTTTATTGAGCGTTCTGGATTTCGGTCATGCGAGCGTCAACAGCCTTTTGCTCTGGATACATTTCGAGGCGGGTATAGACAATCTTGAGGGCATTGAGGCAGTTGAAAAGGTTGGCGCGCTGCATCTTCTTTGCATCGGCAGGCATTGCGTCTATGAAGGACACAGCCGAGGTGAAGTACTGTATCGACTGGCGGAAGAGATCGTTGCTTTCGCCAAGAAGTTTATCGTACAGACCTGACTCGTCGTCAACCGGCACCTCGTTGGCAGCGTTGTGCTTGTCAACAGCGCGGTTGTATATCATCTTACCCATGCCAAAGTTTGCTGCGAACTGGTTGGGGGAGAGTTTCAGGCTCTCCATATAGTTGGCCTCTGCACCGGCATAGTCCTGGGTAAGTTCAAGAATGGCGGCTGCTTGGCAGAGCAACTGGGGATAGATGATGGAGTCGTTCTTCGTCATATCGAGAGCAGAGTTAATCATCTCCTTGCCCTTCTCAATATTCTCATTCAGAAGATAGCCTTCTGCCATCATAAGGTAGGCGTTGTAGTCATCCTTGCAGTTCTTCTGGTAGCTATTGGCGGTCTTCATGGCGCCGTCCTTGTTTCCTTCCTCTTTATAGAGGTCGAACAGGGTACGGTAGACCTGCATTTTGTCGGTCTTCTTGCGGATAAGTTGGTTGAAGTACTTCTTCACCCCTTCATTATCCTTCATGGCCTTCGCACTGATACCGGCGATGTACATGCTCTCGGTGGCAAACTTCGCGTCACCCGAGTTATTGTACATCTCAATGGCCTTCTCGGCATAGTTGAGGGCATCCTGGTAACGCTGGCTGTTGTAGGCCTCAGTCGAGCGGCTATAGTACTCGTTGCCGACAAAGCGGAACACGGAGTTGTTCTCGTTAGCATACTCGTTCTTGGTATCAAGACGTTTGCATTCGAGGGCTGCTGCATAGGCCTCTTCAGCCCAGTTGGGGGCTAGGTCTTTGAATTTAGACTTTTCGTTGGTGGCCTCACCGCCGATACGGGCGTAGATAAGGCCACGGTAGCACCACGTCTTTGCATCGTCCTTGGTCGACTCGTGCTCAGTGGCAAGGTCAATCTCGGCCTTTGCTTTCTTGAGGTAGTTTTTCTTAAGGTCCTGTATGGCACTCTGCACGTTTAGGGTCTGTGCGCTTGCGCCAAATGTCAGCGCGATGAGGGCCACAATCATGATCAGCTTTTTCATTTTTTTATCCTTTTTATTGGTTATTCTTCACTGTTATTAGTACTTTCTTCTATCGGATTATTGCTTTCGGGCTGCATATTTTCCTCTGCAGGCACCTCCAGACTCCGCTCTTCAACCTCAGAATTCTCCTCCTCAGTGGGCACCTTGGTAATGGAAGCAATGTAGTCCTTACCACGCAGGTCAATAAGTTTCACACCCTGTGTGGCGCGTCCGAGAACACGTAGGTCAGCCACTCTCATACGGATGGTGATACCGCTGCGGTTGATGATCATCAGGTCGTGCTCATCGGTCACGTTGGTGACAGCCACCAGCGGACCAGTCTTTTCGGTAATCTGCATAGCCTTAACACCCTTGCCACCACGGTGGACCGTAGCACGGTAGTCCTTCAGTTCGGATCTCTTTCCGTATCCGTGTTCGGTCACTACCAGGAGGTTCTCCTCCTCGCTAGGCAGGCAAAGCATCTCTATGGCTGCATCGTCGTCGCCGTCCAGTTCCATACCCTTCACTCCCGAGGCTCCGCGGCCCATTGCACGGAATTCCTTCTCAGGGCATATCATCACCTTGCCCTTCTTCGAAGCAATTAGCATGTAGCTTTCGCCGTCGGTGAGGCAGGCAGTAAGCAACTCGTCGCCCTCACGGATACCGATGGCGATGATGCCGTTGGTTCGCGGACGCGAATAGGCCTCTAGCGTGGTCTTCTTCACAATACCGTTCTTGGTACACATCACAATATAGTGTCCACCAACATATTCTGCGTCACTCAGCGTTTCCACGTTGACGTAGGCTTTCACCTTATCGTCGGGCTCAATATTGATGCAGTTCAATATAGGACGGCCCTTGGTATTCTTCTCACCTTCCGGCACTTCGAAGGCGCGCATCCAGTAGCAGCGGCCCTTCTCGGTGAAGAGGAGTAGGTAGTTGTGGTTGGTGCAAGTGAAGATATGCTCCACAAAGTCCTCGCTGCGGACGGCACTTCCCTTGGCGCCCACTCCACCGCGACTCTGGGTACGATATTCCACCAACGGTGTGCGCTTGATATAACCCTTGTGGCTGATGGTGATAACCACCTGTTCATCGGGGATGGTGTCTTCGATGCGGAAGTTGGCGGCATCATAACGGATAGCGGTGCGGCGCTCGTCGCCATATTTGTCGCGCAGTTCCTGGAGTTCCTGCTTGATGACGGCCATCAGAACCGAGTGGTCTCCAAGTATCTCCTTGCAGCGCTCGATAAAGCGCAACTTCTCGTCGTATTCGTCTTGTAACTTCTGGTGGTTGAGGCCTGTGAGTTGAGCCAGACGCATGTCGACAATGGCGCGGCTCTGCAGGTCGCTGAACTGGTAGCGGTCCATCAACCCCTGACGGGCGTCGTCGGGGCTCTTGCTGGCCTTGATAAGGGCTACAATCTCGTCGATAATATCAATTGCACGAAGCAGACCGGCAAGGATATGGGCGCGCTTCTCGGCCTCGTTCATCTCGAACTGAGTGCGGCGGGTGACCACCTCCTCACGGTGCTCAATGAAATAGCGGATAAGGTCCTTGAGGTTCAACAACTGCGGACGGCCATGCACCAGTGCTATATTGTTCACCGCAAAACTCGACTGCAACTCGGTCAACTGGAACAACTTGTTCAGAATCACGTTCGGCACCACATCGTTGCGTAGCACATACACCACACGGATACCGTCCTTATCGCTCTCGTCGCGGATGTCGAGGATACCCTCAATCTTGCCCTCCTTCACCAGGTTGGCCGTCTTCTTGATCATCTCGCTCTTGTTCACGCCGTAGGGAATCGTGGTGGCAACGATAAGGTTGTGCCCCTTGGCGTCCTCCTCGATGACCGTATCGGCGCGCAGCACGATGCTTCCGCGGCCGGTGGTATAGGCTTCGCGAACACCGTTGTAGCCGTAGATGATACCGCCCAGCGGGAAGTCAGGGGCTTTAACATATTCCATCAATCCCTCGATGGTGATGTCGGGATTGTCAATATAGGCCATACAGCCGTCGAGCGTCTCGCTGAGGTTGTGGGTCGGCATATTGGTAGCCATACCCACGGCGATGCCGTTCGAGCCGTTGATGAGCAGGTTGGGCAATTTTGCGGGGAGCACACTCGGCTCCACACCTTCGTTGTCGTAGGTGGGCACCATGTCGACAGTGTCCTTGTCAATATCGGCCACCAACTCGTTAGAAATCTGCTTCAGGCGAGCCTCGGTGTAACGCATGGCTGCCGGCGAGTCGCCGTCGATAGAGCCGAAGTTACCTTGACCGTCAACCAGCGTGTAGCGCATCGACCAGTCCTGTGCCAGACGGACCAAGGCTCCATAGATACTCGAGTCACCATGGGGGTGGTACTTACCCATCACGTCGCCCACAATGCGGGCGCTCTTCTTCGTAGGAGTGTTGTAGAGGATGCCGTTCTCGTTCATCGAGTAGAGTATACGGCGGTGCACCGGCTTGAAACCGTCGCGCACATCCGGCAGGGCCCTCGCCACGATAACCGACATAGCATAGTCGATATAGGCCGACTTCATCGTCTGCTCTATATCAACACGAGTGATTTTTTCGTTCTCTGAGACCATCAGTCTTTATAATATTTTATTGTATTCTAATATATTATGCAGCACATACCATAGTGTTGCAAAGTACAAAGATACAAAAAAAATTTGAATTACATACAAAAAATATATCCGCCGCCCCGCCTTTTTGAAATGTTAATCAAAAACATTCATCTGGCTGATTTTCAGAATAATACAATGTTAAAAATTATGTAACTACAAGAGCGCCAGACGGTTGGACCCACCCTCGCCTGATCAACGCCTGATCAACGCCTGATCAACGCCTGCCTTAATTCGACAAAAAATTTACCCATCACCCTCCCGGAAGCTCCAACTACATATCCATCGGAGAGCAGATATCCAATCCCACCTTTACGCCCACGGTCAGCAGACGCAGGGCGGCACCCGGGTCTGAGGCGAAGGTACCATGGTAGTCTATCCGCGTCGCATCGCGCGAGTTGAGGGTCAGCAGCGGGCCACCTTCGCGGTCGCCGAGCATATTGTTGAGACCATAGTTGCCGTAGAGTCCGATATAGAGGCCACCGCCGCTGCCCAGCGCCAGGCGCACACCGAGGTCGGCCACCACACCTATGCCAGTCTTCAAACCTCCAATCGGGGTCTCGTCGATTTCTTCATAGGTGGCGAACCCATGCTCCGGCATGTCGCCCACCTCGTAGGTACCCAGTGCGGGGAAGACTCCGCTGGTGGTAAAGCTGCCGCCGCCGGCACTGTATTTTCCACCCAACGGCATCTCGAACTGCACCCCAACGCCGACGACGAATATCTTGCCGCTGCCCATCGGGGCACGGAAGAAGAGTTCCAGCGGCAACTCCAGCGCCTTAATCGACTGGTGTTCCTTCCAGTCGGCATAGCGGGTGATGAGATTGTAGCTGGCATGCGTGTTGTCGGCATGGGTAAGCCCGGGAGTCACCTCCTCAAAACCATATGTGGCGTTAGCGCCCACGCGGCTGATATGCAGACCGAATCCTACACCGAGCCTAGAGAAGAAGTGGGTGTAGTGTACCCCCAGGTCGAAGTTCATGCCGGGCGACTGGCTGCCGTTCTCCAGTGTGCAGGGAATCATGCCCAGTCCGCCTCCCACAGTCAATCCCATGTAGGCGTAGGGGCGGTCAATCTCGCGACCGTATCTGTACTGAGCCTGTGCAATCGAGAAATTAAAAATTAAAAATGATAAAACGACAGATATATAAGCAATCTTTCTCATAACTCTTAATTCTTAATTTTTAATTCTTAATTCCTAACCACTCTCACCACCATTCCGTCGACGCTCACCACGTAGCTTCCTCGCTGCCATAGGCTGAAATCCACGGTAGTAGTCGCCCCTTCAAAGGTGCGGCTCTCCAGTTCCACGCCCACGGTGTTCAGCACTCGCAGCGTATGGGTCTCCTCCTCCAAGCCCTCCACCAGCACGGTCACCTCCCCGCTGGCGGGGTTGGGCCACACGGTGACCTTCGCCTCCTTCGAGCCGTCGCTCACGAGATGCACGAAATCGCTCTGCGGACAGGTGTAGGTCGGAACGCCATACATCTTGGCATTCACGAAGTATTCGCCCGAAAGGACGGTAGCCTCACGGTAATAGTAGCCGGTGGCGCCAGGTATCGCCTGCCACACCTCGCTGCTGCCCGAGCGGTGATACCACTGGATGTCGGTGAAGCACTGGCAGGTGTCGACCAGCGCGATGACGTTGTTGAAGAGCGGTTTCACATAGCCCGACGGCAGATCCACATGGAAGGTCACCGTCAGCGGGTTGCTCTCAATCCACGGGAAACGCTCCTCGCGGAAGGTCACCGTCACCGTGTAGTCGCCTGTGGGCAGGCCGGCAGGCACGGTGATGAGGAGCGTACCGTTGGCACCGGTGGCGTCGGTCCAGTCGACATCCGTGAAGCGGCTGTCCTCGAAGTCGAGTTTGTACTGGTCGGGATTGCCCGACGAGAGGTGGTATCCAATGAAACCTTCACCCACACAGTAGCCGTAGACCTCCACGTCGAAGGCATTCTGCTCGGCTGGCAGTATCGGCTCGACGATTGCAGCGGACGTGGTGTAGACCTCCGTGACGGGGTCGAGCGTGTAGTTGCTCAGCAGGTCGGCAGTGCCGTGCAGCGCATAGGTCAGCGTGATG
>CAJOFL010000042.1 GCA_905233895.1 uncultured Bacteroidales bacterium
ACGGCCCCAGCGTTGAGTTCTGCGGCGGCACCCACGTGGCCAACACCGGTATGATAGGCACCTTCCGCATCGTCAGCGAGGGCGCCATCGCCGCCGGCATGCGCCGCATTGAGGCCGTAACCGCCCAGGCTGCCGTCGACTTTGCCGACCGCCAGCAGGACCAGCTGGCCGACCTCGCCGACCTCTTCAAAGGCACCAAAGACCTCACCGCCTCGATAGCCAAGCTGCAAGAGGAGAACGCCGCGCTCAAGGCCTCAGTCGAGCAAATGCAGAAAGAGAAAGCCGCCTCGGTGGCCAAAGGCATCGCCGACAAACTGCAGGCTTCGCCCGTCCTCGTCCAGCGCATGGACAGCGATGTCAACGCCCTCAAGGACGCCGTCATGGCCCTCCGCGCCGAGCGGCCCGACATGGCCGTGGTGCTCGGAAGCGTCACTGCCGGCAAGCCCGCACTCCTTATCGTCCTCGGCCAGCAACGCGTCGACGCCGGCCTCAACGCAGGCCAGATGGTGCGCACCCTCGGCAAGGAAATCCAAGGCGGCGGCGGCGGTCAAGCCCACTTCGCCACCGCCGGCGGCCGTAACGCCGACGGCCTCGACAAGGCCCTCGCCCTCGCCAAGGAGATGCTTGCATAGAATTATTAACCTTTTGACCTATAGGTCCTTTTAGACTTATAAGTCCTATAAAAACAACAACATGGATTTACAGACCATCACATCACTGATGCTTTCGTCCGACTACAAGGACCGTATGAAAGGCGAGTACTACCACCTGCTCAACCGCAAGGAAAACCTCGAGGCAGTACTGAAACTGTGGGATAGCGGCAAGCTGAACTTCACCCCCGACTGCCCCCGCAGCATCTACGACCTGCAGATGCGCGCCATGGAGGACTACAAAGCCATCCTCGAGGCCCGTGCCAAGATTGAAGGTGTAGCCCTCTAATCCCTTTGGTCGGATGACAGGCAGACGAATCCTGACGCTTGCGTTGATGCTGGCGTCAGCTATATCGGTGTGGGCAAATGGCGACCCGGTGGCGGTGCGTTCGGCATTGACCCTCTCGCCCACCCCCGTGGCAGTGCACGTACCCGAGGTGCAGTTGGTTGACGAGCATGTCAGCTTCACTCCACGTGGACTCTGCACTGAGGTTGTGGTGCGATACCTGCTACATAACAACAGCAACCGCTCGTTTGACAGCCTGCCCTATGGCTTCCCTATTGACTACTACGGCAGCGGGGAGTCCGAGTGGGTAAACCTGGACGATTTCACCGAGTCGCAACAGGAGGTGGGGTGGCGCGACGGCTATATTCGCAACGTGAGCTTCATGCTTGGCGCCCGCCAGTTGCAGTGGCAGCACTCGCGCGACAGCGTCATACGCCCACCGCAGAAATACCTATTCACCCTAGAGTTGGACGCGCTGCCCGACAGCGGCGACGACTATTCAAAGCACCTCATTGACAGCCTATACGCAATATATGGGGAAGATATCTACGCCTACACCAAAGCTGTGTCGCGCCGCTGGTACTACACCTATCTCACACTGCCTGCCAATAGTTTTGCTACCCTCGAGGTGCGCTACACCGTAGAGACCCCGCTCAGCGAGGGCGCCTACGACCGCCGCCAACATTATTACGATTATACTCCCAACTACTACTGGGAGTTGCGCTTTATGTACGACTTCACCCCTGCCGCCTACTGGGGTGACGGCCATGCCGACTATTTCTCTGTGATGCTCGACGCCTCCAACGTGCATATAATTAACGAAAAGTATTGGCTCCGTGCGTCTGAGGACTGGAGCAGAGGCATCGACGGCCTGCCCATGAAACAGGATGGTGACCTGTGGCGCTACGAGGCCCGACACTTCGACCTTGCCGCCGCCAAGCCGTTCACCGTTGACTACAGGTTGAAGAACCGTCCGCAACAACCTATAGACGACATCCTTAACCACCGTATAGATCCATCGCAGTTCACTATTGAGGTGAGTGGCGTCGACCGCAAATATCCTGTCGCCAGCCTCTTCGACCTTAATCCCTCCACCGCCACAGTGCTGCGTCCCGACAAGAACGACTCCATCTACATCACCATCCGTTTCAAAAAGCCAACCTGCCTAGACGGCATTATGTTTCTCAACGGATATACCAAGAATGCCGAGACCTGGCGCAACAACGCCCGCGTCGACAGCCTACTAGTCTACAAGACGGGCTACGAAGTGGTTGGGCCGTTTGACGATGGCAAGATGGATACCTCAAGATTCGATAACATGTTGGAAATTGGCTGGGAGCCCCGCGGGAAACGTCCTATATCTAAAGAGGTAGCGGGCCGCGAACCATCCGGATACAGCTGGCAACCTCTGATTGACAACGCCGACGACCTCCCATTTGGCAACCCTTGGTGGAATGAATACTACTCCGAGTTGCACATAATCATCACCTCCACTAAGAAAGGTCTGAAATATGACGACCTCTGCATATCTGAACTACTACTGATTGGAAAATGATTGACCGCCTAACCTTCGACCTCAACGCCACCTGTGGCGACGCCCGTGCAGGTGTGATACATACCGACCACGGTGATATACAGACCCCTATCTTTATGCCAGTAGGCACTGCTGGCACGGTGAAGGCCGTGCACCAGCAGGAGCTGAAAGAGGAGGTGAAAGCCCAGATAATCCTCGGCAACACCTACCACCTCTACCTGCGTCCGGGATGCGACATCCTGCGTCAGGCCGGAGGCCTGCACCGCTTCAACGCATGGAACCGTCCGCTGCTAACCGACAGCGGCGGCTTCCAGGTATTCTCTCTTGCCGAAAACCGCAAGATAAAGGAAGAGGGCTGCACCTTCCGCAGCCATATCGACGGCAGCAAGCACCTCTTCACTCCGGAGAACGTGATGGATATCCAGCGCACTATCGGTGCCGACATCATGATGGCTTTCGACGAGTGCTGCCCCGGCGAGAGCGACCACCGTTACGCCAAGAAGGCCATGGAGCTGACTCACCGCTGGCTCGACCGCTGCATCACTCGCTTCAATGAAACGGACCCGCTCTACGGCCATCACCAGGCTCTATTCCCAATCGTGCAGGGCTGCCAGTATGCCGACCTGCGACGTATCTCGGCCGAATATATCGCCAGCAAGGACCCCGAAGGGTGTGCTATCGGTGGCTTGGCCGTGGGCGAGCCTACGGAGAAGATGTACGAGATGATTGAGGTGGTCAACGCTATCCTGCCGAAGGACCGTCCACGTTATCTCATGGGCGTAGGCACCACGCAGAACCTGCTTGAGGCCATCGAGCGCGGGGTGGACATGTTCGACTGTGTGATGCCCACCCGCAACGGCCGCAACGGACTGCTCTTCACCGCCGAAGGCACCATAAACATAAAGAACAAGAAATGGGAGACCTGCTTCGAGCCTATCTATAAGGACTATACCCTCGCCTATCTGCATCACCTTATCAAGGCCGAGGAGATTCTCGGCTTGCAGATATGCTCCATCGTAAACCTGAAGTTCTACCTGTGGCTAGTAGGTGAAGCCCGCCGCCATATCATTGACGGCGACTACTCCCAATGGAAAGCCGGCATGGTGGAAAAACTTGGCCGGAGACTCTAGAAGGCGTAGCCCAGTTTCAATCCCAGATAGTTGGAGAACCAACTCCTTGCGACGACCCCTCGCACAACTGGGTCAGGTGCTGCCAATGCTTCGTACACTGCACCTACCCTCAATTCGACAAATATCCCCATCTGGCTTTGAAACCTAAAACCGCCCATGAACGACGGACGGATATGATGGCCAGTATAGGTATAGGGTTGGGTGTGGATGTCGAAGCCGTCGTTGTCGGTGAACACATCGCGAGTCATCCAGGCGTAGGCGCCATAGACGCCACCCTCGAGGAAGAACGCCACCGGATAGGCATAGCCGAAATACCAGCGGGCATCCACTGCCAGGCTCACACCGTCGGGATTGTTCTCACCACGGGGAAAATAGCCTGACAAATGAGTCTCCAGTGCCCAACGGGGCGAGAACTTGTGCTCGTAGCTCACCGTAGGGGTACGCATAATGAAACTAATTGGACTTATGGTCACGGCATTGCGCGGAAGGTCGGCCAGTTCAGGTTTGTCCTGTGCCTGCACCATAAGGACGGCCAGCAGGGCTATGATGATACTTAAGCGTTTCATATCGAATCATTATTAATCGTATCGTTATTATCATTCCACAAACTCCTCAGCCAGTCCATATAACCCGGGAAGGAGGCCAACGTGTCGCTAGTGCTATTGCCGCGCGGCACATCGTAGTCAAAGTAGACCGTATCGTCACCACATTTGATTACGAGCTCATATTCAACATAACTCAACTTAGTATTCGCTTGATTCGGATTGTCGAGATTGCGGATGTAGGTGAACCCCCATCGTCCGGCGGCATCCGTGGTGAACTTACCACTGGAGCCGCTACTCTCACGGAAGGTCATCGAGGCATTAGGAACCACCGCCGTCTTGGTACTGTCGGTATAAAGGATACCACGGAAGGTATGCTCCGAATAGTCGGGGGTACAGGAAACTCCGAACAACCCGGCGGCAACAATCAACAAAAGTGCTTTTATTTTCATATTCAAAATCTTGAAAATGGATGTTTTCTCCAATAAAGTACCAGCAGGAATCCAATCAGCATACCTCCTAGGTGGGCGAAATGGGCAATACCGTCGTAACTGCGGAAGATACCCTCGAAGAGTTCAAGCACTATCATACCAATAATGAAATACTTGGTTTTGATAGGCACCAGGAAATAAACATATATACGCTCGTTGGGGAAGAGCATTCCGAAGGCGAGCAGGATACCGTAGACTGCAGCCGAGGCACCCACAGTGAGGTGCATACCGGGCATCAAAAGATGGAGCAATCCGGCGCCAATACCGCAGGCGAGGTAGTAGAAAAGGAAACGCCGTGTGCCCCACACGTTCTCCAATACGTTGCCGAACATCCATAAGCTGAACATATTGAAGAAGATATGATCGATACTGGCATGCATAAACATGTATGTCAGAGGCTGCCAAATATGGAAATGACCGCTGTTGACACTCCACAATCCTAGGATATCGTTAAGGTTGCAAATACCCTGACGGGCAAGGATATAGTAAGCGGCATAGGCCAGCACGTTGATTATAAGAAGGTGCTTTACTGCGGTAGGCAGGAGCCTGAAGCCTTGTGGTTGATATTGGGCCATTTTCAGTCTTTAGTGTTTTAGTAATTCCGAGGGGTTCACTACGGTGATTATCTTCTTGCCGGATGGACTGGTGTCGGCCAAAGGGCATGCGAAAAGGTCGGCCACCAGTTGTTGCATCTCCTCCTGGCTCATCTCACTGGCTGGACGCACAGCCATCTTGCGGGCGAGGGCGGCACAGAGGGTCTGGCTGCGGCTACTGAACTTCTGGAGCATAGAACTCTTATAGTCGACAAGTATCTGGTCGAAAAGCGGTTGCAACTGTCCGTCGGCCAAATCTGGCGGCGTGGCGGTAACCACGAAGGTGGTCTGTCCGGCGGCCTCAATTTCAAATCCATAGCCACGGAGGTCGGGCAGCAACTCGGTGAAGAGTTCGGCATCGGCGGCCGTGAAAGTGCAGTTGACAGGGAAGAGTAGCGTCTGCGAGTTCGGGGTTCTATTTTCAGAGATTGAAGCAGCAAGCCGGTCAAAGATGATACGCTCGTGTGCGCGACGTATATCAATGATTGCCAGGCCCGAACTGATGGCGGTGGCGATATAGCGCCCCTGCAACTGGAGGCACCCGCCTGATGCCGCAAGCGACATCTCGGGAACATCCAAATCCAGATCACCCTGGATATTATGGATGTTTTGAGCATTCAGAATATCCTGATTTTTCTGACCAATTTGACCATCCGGCTTATCGAAATCCATACGGTGCTGTGGCGCAGTAGCACGGAAAGGGTTATAGTTGGGGTTATATCTAACTGTAGGAGTGGGAGGTACATAACCCTCAGGTGCGGGTCCAAAATTAAATTCGTCGGGTGTGTCGAAACTCAATTGGTTGGAGAGCGTGAATACGCCGAGCGATTTCTTCACCGCCGACCGTAGGATTGAGAACAAGGCATGGTCGTCAACAAACTTCACCTCAGTCTTGGTAGGGTGAATATTAACATCGATACGCGACGGATCCACCTGCAAACCAATAAAGTAGCTTGGATGACTGCCTTCGGGCAGCATCTCGTCGTATGCTTTCTCCACCGCTGCGCTGAGTGCGGGATGCTTGATATATCGACCGTTGACGAAGAGGTACTGCTCGCTGCGCGACCGCCGTGCATGCTCCGGCTTACCAACGAAACCGTTTATACTCACCAAATCCGTTTTCTCCTCTACCTCATAGAGGCGCTCCTTGTAATTGTTGCCGAACACCCCCGCAATACGCTGCAAAAGGGTACCGGGGTGCAGGTCGTAAAGTATTTTACCATTACTTGAGAACAAAAAACCTATATTTGGATGTATCAACACTATACGCTTAAACATTTCCTCAATATGACTCAACTCCACAGCATCCTTTTTCAAGAAATTGCGACGAGCGGGAACATTGAAAAATAGGTTCTTCACTGATAGAGACGTGCCTGGCGGACAGGCGGTGGGCTGCTGGCTCACGATGTGAGACCCTTCGATACGCACTTCAGTGCCCAACTCACTATCGTGCAGACGAGTACGAAGTTCTACCTGGGCGATAGCGGCAATCGAGGCCAATGCCTCACCGCGGAATCCCATAGTATGGATGGCGAAAAGGTCGTCCGAACGGTGTATCTTACTGGTAGCGTGACGTTCGAAGCAAAGTCGGGCATCGCTATCGCTCATGCCGCTGCCATTGTCAATCACCTGGATAAGTGTACGTCCAGCATCTTTGACCACAAGGTCTATCTGAGTGGCACCGGCGTCCATGGCATTTTCCAACAGTTCCTTGACGGCTCCAGCAGGGCGATCAACCACCTCACCAGCCGCTATCTGGTTGGCAACGCTATCGGGTAGTATATTGATAATATCCAATGAATCAGTGTTTATGGTGGTTAGCGTTTTGCCTGACGTTTTTCATAGCCGTCAAGGAACGCGAGTATCGAGTTGATGGGGATTACCTTGTTCATTATTATGTCACGCTTCTCATTGAGGATTATCATTGTTGGGGCTCCATGCACGTTGTAAGCCTCCTGATAATCAATGTTTACATTGGGGCCGCCGACGTTGACGAATGGCAAATTGTGCTTAATGATATAATTCTTCCATTTTTCGACATCGCTCTCATATCCAACAGCATATACCTCAAAACGGCGGTCGGGGGCATTCTTCAGCGAATCGTATAGCACCTTGAGTTCGGCGGTATACTTTTGGCAATGATGACAGTCGGGATCCCAGAACCAAAGGATGACATATCTTTGAGGGAAGCGGTGACTTGAGACCCAGTGTTCCGGATCGGTACTCTGGGTTGTATCGCTCATCCAGAGTTCCTGACCATGTGCACCAATAAGCGACTGTCTGATTCTATTGTAGTTATACCTCATATTATGAAGTGTTCCTTCAGTTGCCCACGGACAACGTCCGGCCAAGTAATAGGTCTCGGCAATATGGCACCATACAGCATCCCAGCCGATATGGCGAGTGTCGCGAAAGTAGCGAGGGGTAACATGCTCCAACACATAGCGTTGCATGGCGGTATCAGGACCTACAAGAGACATAAGCCGGTCAAGGTCCTTGATTATTGTATCGCAGTCGGCATTATACAAAACACCGTAGAAGAAGTAATTAAGCCTGTTGTAGAGATTCGGCGTGTAGATTAGCTCGGCATTGGTGAGGCCAGCCTTGCTACTGCCAAATATGCCATCCCAATAGTGCATACGGTAGTAGTACGGCTTATTTTCCACACTGTCAGGCACATTGGGGCCATCGAAATGATTCAGCAGGTCGAAAAAGAGCTGAGGTTTCTTAGGATGACGTGCTATCGAGTCGAATGCCTCCATCCTCTCTATCAACGCCTTCTCGTCGGCCTTGGCGGAAGGATCATTCTTGCGCTCATTGATTGCATTCCGTTCATTTTTTGCCTCAGACCATTTAGCAATATAGTTGAACATCTGCTGGTTGGCATCGCTACCTTTAACCTTTACTGTAGATGCAGTAAGTTTGTCGTCGGCAGTAAGAAAAAAACGCTGGCTGTCGTCGACAACGAAGTCACCAATCTGCTTTTCCCCATCCTGATGCACAAGGGCGTAGACACCGCGTTTCAAGGCCTTGCCACCAACAAAAGTGTAGCTGCCGTTGCGCAGTTGCGCCGAGTCTACCAACTGCAGCGCATCACGGTAGTGGCGGGCGATATAGAGTACCGAGTCGGTGCAACCGTCGAGTTTGATGTTAATGCTATATGCGCTATTCTTCTGTGCGCCAGCCGTTAGGCCAACCAAAAGCAACAAGGTTACAGATACAATACGTTTCATTACGTCGATTCTTTTTGACTTTATATAACGCAATTATTGTGTCAATATTGCATCTCGACATCATTTTTGCATCCGACAGCACATTTTTATTTGCCGTACAAGAGGCGAAGAAAGGCCGGCGTTAATACGGCGTTGTCTTCAACACACCCATCATTTGACCAGCTCTGCAGTGAAAAGTAGTACACAACGTGGCTTTCCATCCTCCAATGGCCAGGGGCGCAAGGCAAACGCCACACCGTAGTCAGCCACACCCCAACGGACAAGTCCGTCGATACCAACAAATAACTCCATAACACCCCTGTCGGGAGGCTGTAAAAAGAGGCCTTCATAAACCAGGCTTCCATCAGCCATTGTCATCACACACCCACGCCACATATCGCCCCACACGGCGTTCAAACCCGCGAAAGGCCTTGGGTTACTGCCCACGGCAAACAGGTGGCTGTAAACATTATACAGCGGTTTCCGAAGCGAAAACCGCAGCGAACCGAAAACAAAGCAGTTTGCAGTGTATTCCACCGGCCTGGCGGTCAGGAGGGTTTCACGGAAAAAGAGCGGCGAGCCATAGGAGCCTCCAAGGTCGAACATATAGATATACGGAGTGTTAGGGGGAGTGGCACCGACCTGAGAGTAGCACCGAAAGTCAAACAATCCAATCCTGAAAGTACGGTCATACTCGCCTACAAGTTGGACAATAGGCTTTTGTGCCGGCCATGTATGCCCCATTACTAGATTTCCCCTGAAGTATTTTGAAATAAAATTAAAACTCAACTCCAGTCCGTTCTCCGGCGCAATACTGTCGCCATCCTTGCGGTATAACGGACCATAGCCGTCGAACAGACGACCTCCACGGAAAAGACGCACATCGGTTCTGTAATCCACTATTTTAGTACGCCATTTATAGCCCACCAACACAGAATGCTGATCACTCATTCTCAAACTCATAAATGAAGCGAGACCGCCGATGTCAGTGATGGTGGGATAGCGGAAACTACGGTTTCCAGCAGTGGCATACTCACGGGTTGCCATAAAATAAAGGCGACCGTCGTGGATGGAATCAAGGAGGAAACTGGCTCCAACGCCCCACTTCAGTTGCTGGTCACGCAGACCATATCCGGCGTTTGCCACTACGCGCCAACTGCTGTTCCAGTCGGAATTGTAGGCCAAACCTAAACCCCAACGGGAATGCTCGTAGAGGTTATAGCGCCATATATAGTCGGGATCAACAGCCAAACCTCCCCCATCCGCTTCACGATGTAAGGTTATTTCTTGGCCGCAAATCAATTGGCCAAGGAACATCAACGGGAGTATGAACAGCAAACGGCGCAACGCAGTAAATGTTGTTTCCGAGGTGCAAAAATACACTTTTTTTCTCACATAATCAGTTTTTTTCGTATATTTGCAGTCTACAACACAGAATTAATAACATAATAACAAACAGATATGCAGAGAGATACACAGATTTTCGACCTCATTCAGAAAGAGCGTGAGCGTCAGACCAAAGGCATCGAACTGATTGCCTCAGAGAATTTTGTCAGCGACCAAGTGATGGAAGCCATGGGTTCCGTCATGACCAACAAGTATGCCGAAGGCTATCCCGGCAAGCGCTACTACGGCGGATGCCAGGTGGTCGACCAGAGCGAGACCATCGCCATCGAGCGTGCCAAGAAGCTCTACGGTGCCTGCTGGGCCAACGTTCAGCCCCACAGCGGTGCACAGGCCAACATGGCCGTGTTCCTGGCCTGCCTCAACAGCGGCGACACTTTCATGGGCATGGATCTCAATCACGGTGGTCACCTCTCGCATGGCAGCCCCGTCAACTTCAGCGGTATCAACTACAAGGTTGTTGGCTACCAGGTGAAGGAAGAGACCGGCACCGTTGACTATGAGGACATGGAGAAGAAAGCCCTCGAGTTCCGTCCGAAGCTCATCATCGGCGGCGGCTCGGCCTACAGCCGTGACTGGGATTGGGCTCGCATGCGCGAGATTGCTGACCGTATCGGCGCCATCCTTATGGGCGACATCAGCCACCCCAGCGGCATGATTGCCAAGGGCTACCTGAATAATGCCGTCAAGTACTGCCACATCGTCACCACCACCACCCACAAGACCCTCCGCGGACCGCGCGGCGGTATGATCCTCATGGGTGAGGACTTCGACAATCCTTGGGGCAAGATCACTCCGAAGGGTGAGATTAAGAAGATGAGCGCCCTGCTCGACAGTGCCGTGTTCCCCGGCACACAGGGCGGCCCTCTGGAGCACGTCATCGCCGCCAAGGCCGTTGCTTTTGGCGAGGCTCTGACCGACAGCTACGACCAGTACATCCAGCAGGTGATGAAGAACGCCAAGGTGATGTGCGAAGCCTTCGTCAACAAAGGCTACAAGGTCATCAGCGGCGGTACCGACAACCACCTGATGCTCATCGACCTCCGCACCAAGTTCCCCGAGCTGACCGGTAAGGAAGCCGAGAACGCCCTCGTGGCCGCCGACATCACGGTGAACAAGAACATGGTTCCCTTCGACAGCCGCAGCGCATTCAAGACCAGCGGCCTACGCGTCGGAACGCCCGCCATCACAACCCGTGGCCTAAAGGAAGGCGACATGAAAGTGATTGTGGACATGATCGACACAGTGCTCTGCAACCCGACCGACGAGGCCGTCCGCGCCAAGATCACTGGCCAGGTCAACGAGATGATGCAGAACCGTCCGCTCTTCGCCTGGTAAGAGATTGTTAGGTTTCAGTCCAACTAGTTCCACTAGTATTTCTGGTCCAACTAGTTGGACTTCTTTATAATATGACCAGAGAACGAGAAGAATACCTATCCAACAAAGGCAAGAACAAGACCTTCAAAATATTCCTGAAGGTGTTTGGTGTCATTGTCACTCTCGGCTGCGTGATTGTCGGATTGTTTTTTCTTTTGATGGTCGCCTTCCCGAAGGGTGGCTGGGTTGAAATATTTTATTGAAACAATGAAGATACTGGTTACCGGCGGGGCCGGGTTTATTGGCTCCCACACATTAATAGAACTATACAAAGCTGGTCACTCCGCCGTAGTAGTGGACAACCTCAGTAACAGCAAACCCGAGTCTCTGCGCCGCGTGGCAGAGATTATCGGTGTGCCTGAGATTCCTTTCTTCAAAATTGACATCCGCGACCGTGATGATTTGGAGCGTGTGTTCGCCGAGCATCAGTTCGACGCCTGCATCCATTTCGCCGGTCTTAAAGCCGTGGGCGAGAGCGTGGAAAAGCCATGGGAATACTATGAGAACAATATCGGTGGAACACTGGTGCTGGTGGATGTGATGCGCCACCACGGCTGCAAGAACATTATTTTCTCGTCGAGCGCCACCATCTACGGAGACCCCGCCGAGATCCCCATCACGGAGAATTGCCCCAAAGGCCAGTGTACCAACCCCTACGGCTGGACCAAAAGCATGCTTGAGCAGGTGCTTATGGACATCCAGAAGGCCGACCCAGAATGGAACGTGGTGCTGCTACGCTATTTCAATCCCGTGGGCGCACATCCCAGCGGTCGCATCGGCGAGAACCCCAACGGCATACCGAACAACCTGATGCCCTACATCACCCAGGTGGCTGTAGGCAAGCGCAAGGAATTAGGTGTATTCGGCAACGACTACCCCACCCCCGACGGCACCGGTGTGCGCGACTATATCCACGTCTGTGACCTTGCCAACGCCCACGTCTGTGCTCTGCAGGCTATCGCGCGCCACTGCGGCATAGGCATCTACAATATTGGTACTGGCAATGGCTATAGCGTTCTCGACATGGTCAACGCCTTCGTCAAGATGAACAATGTGGCAGTGCCCTACTCCATCAAGCCACGCCGTGAGGGCGACATAGCCACCTGCTACTGCAATCCCGCCAAAGCAAAGGCCGAACTGGGCTGGGAAGCCAAATTCGGTATCGAGGAGATGGTTCGCGACAGTTGGAACTGGCAACGACTGAACCCCGACGGTTATCCCGATTGAATTAGTATTAACCTTAAAACAATAAAACTATGAAAATGAAACGTATTTTTATGCTGTGCTTTGCAGCATTGATGACAGTCGGCATGGTCGCCTGCGAGAAAGAAAAGGGAGAAGGTAATGGCGACAACAATGGCGGCAACGGTGGTGGCAATAATGGCGGCACCACCACTCTGGTGGGTACCACATGGCAGGACGCCTCCGGCTTTATCACCTTCTCGTTCCCCGACGAAACCACCGTCACCATGAGCAGCGGCGGCAACGGCACGGACGGCACCTATACCTACGACGGTGCCACCAACTCGGGCACTATGAACATCGCCGGTGTTATGAATTACACCTTCACCGTCAACGGCAACACCATGAACATCATGAACGAGAACGGCGAAATCACCTTCATGCTCCACAAGGTGGAAGGCGGCGGCAGCCAGACCGACAACGATATGGCGAACACCACATGGATGGGTGAAGACACTGCCACGTCACACGACTACACAATGATCTTCAACGGCAGCAACGGCGTAATCTACAGTGACATCTGGTATATCGAAGACGATGACTATAATGTCCTTGATCAAGGCGAGCTCACCTATATGGGCAGCTACACTTACGAGGGCGGCCACGGTACCGTTTCACTGACCAATATGACGCCAGAAGAGGGCGGAGAAGCCACCCTGACCGGCTCCTTCCGCGTTGCCGAGGATGTCATGCAGATTGAGCTCAGCGACGGCACGAATGTCACCCTGACAAAATTCACCATGCCTGAAAGATAATGCAAATCGCTGAACTTTAACCATCAGGGAACCCTTCTGCGGATGGGTTCCCTGTTTTTTTTCATCTGGCTGTAAGATTTCACCCCCCGAGTGCAATTATATAGCGAATGACTGCCAAGGAATACAACGACTGCACTGGCCTATGGGCCGACGACGTGATGCGATTCGCGGTGCGATTGTGCACCGACCGCACCGAGTGCGAAGATGCCGTGCAGGAAGCCTTTGCAGCCCTTTGGGAGAATCGTCAACAGGTGCCGGAAGCCAACGGGAAAAGTTACCTTATGGGCGTAGCCTACCGTCGCCTGATGATGGGTTTCCGACGCAGGCGCACCGACCAGCGGTACATCCAGACCCAGCGACAGCAGAGCACGGAGCCCGACACGGCCTTCGAGTTGCGCGACGCCCTCGACCGTGCGCTGAAGACCCTGTCTGAGGTGCAGCGGGCAATCCTCCAGCTGCGGGACGTCGAAGGATATTCCTACCGGGAAATCGGCGAGACACTCGACCTCAACGACGACCAGGTGCAGGTCTACCTCTTCCGGGCACGCACCGCGATGCGGCGAGAACTGATAAAATTGGGATATGATGAATATAAACGATAACAACTACGAACTCTGGCTGCTGCGCTATGCCGAGCAGGAGCTGACATCCGAGGAGCGCGGCGAGGTGGAGCAATGGCTCGCCACCCACCCCGAGGCCGCCAAGGAGCTGGCACTCTACGCCGATGCGCCGCACCTCGAACGCGACGAGCAGGTCCACTATGAGGGTGCACCTCTGAAGCGGGCAATCCCCCTCTGGCCCGCCCTACTGCGCTGGACGGCAGCAGCCGCAGTAGTGGCGGTGCTCATGATGCCAGCCATGCGCAAAGTGGTGGCCCCGCCAGTGGAGCCGACGCTGGTGGCAAATCTAGACAGCATGGAGATTATTGACAATCTAGAGTCTCTAAACAATCCAGCCGTTCTGGAAAAAATAGATAAAACAGACCATCAAGAGCCTCTGTCATCGTCAGATGCACACCTACTGGCCGAAAACATTCAGTCTGAAGCTCAACAAATCCCGGATGCGTCAAGCGAAGAGAACCTGCCCGAAACGGAAGAACCTGCCCGGCCGGAGATCGCTAAGCCGGCATACATTGTGGTCGACGACCTCATAGTCTTCGAGAATGACACATCAGAGGATCCAGCAGAAAGGGACATTCTGGCAGATGCCGACATAACCTACACCCAATCAACTAGCAACATCAACCCTATCGGACACTTTATCAGCACATTCATCAAGGCAAACAAATAAAAAACATAATCATTATGAAACACACTGTCTTATATGCAATCACAACCCTCGCCATGCTCGCCCCTGCCACCGTACAGGCCCAGCGTGTGCAATCCATCCCCGACGAGGTGAATGAAATCCGCATCGAGGGTCATCAGAACCTGCACATCGTCGCCGGCGACGAGAACCGCATCGAGACCAACAGCGACAAAAGCGGTATCGCCCGGGTGCGCAACGGCCGCATGACGTTCAGCAGCGACGCTGACGACATAACCATCCGCCTCGCTCCTTCGCGCAGCATGGTTTTCCGTGCCGAAGACTATGCCACAATGGTGTTCAACGGCAGCTTCGCCATACGCGACAACCTGACCGTCGAGACCGAGGACTACGCCCGGGCCACCTTCGCGGGCGACACCACCGACACCGTACGCGCCGCCAACATCGTGCTGCGCGCCGACGACTTCTCCCGCATCACCAGCAACGTGATTCTCAAGCACTACAACTACGAACTGGCGTCGAGCGACTTCTCCCGCATCGTGCTGGCCGGCATGGACCTGATGGAAAGTTCCGAGGCCAACAACTGGGGCGAGCTGCTCCTCTCCACCCATATCAACGACAAAGGCAAGGTCTACCGCGGCCGCGTGTCCGCCGGCGGAATACTGCTCAAGACCGATTACCCGGAAAACGACGACATCACCTCACGCGTCGAGGTCGACGCCACCGACCGTGCCGTTGACTTTGCACGCGACCTCTCCACCGAACTCAAACGCAACAGCAAGAAAAGCACCCGGAATACCGAATTCGACTTCGCCTGGGGCTGGCACAACTGGGGCGACCAGATAGGCAACGGATTCAGCGGCTTGGAAGGCACCGCCGAGGCGGTGACCAACTTCCGCAACCTCCAGCTGGCCATCAACGTACCGCTCATCAACACCACCGGCTTCGCCCTCAAGGCAGGCGTCGGCGTGCAATGGGACAAGTTCCGCTTCGCCACCCCCGAGGTGTTCTACGACCAGAGCACCGACCCCTACGGCTTTGCCGCCGGCACCTGGGGAAGCGCCGTGGCCACCTCCTCGCTCAAGGCTCGCAGCATCATGCTGCCCATCAAGTTCGAGTTCGGCAACCGCCACCGCTGGCACTTCAGCCTCACCGCCATGCCGGGATTCGCTTGGACCGGCAAGAACACCGGCATGCGCCGCCACTACAACGAGGTAGCGGCCACCATGGACGAGCACACCGACAAGGACTACAGCATCAACACCCACTTCAACCCCTACCGCCTCGACGTGCGCGCCGCCGTCCAGTACGGCAGCCTCGGCTTCTACGTGCAAGCCGCCACGCTCCCCCTGCTCAAGGACGACAGCCAGAAACTCTACCCCATCATGTTCGGCATAATTCTTTGAGAAAGAGATTATTGATTATACGAAAGCCCCTGTCCGGAAAGGCAGGGGCTTTTTTTGCAGAAAATTTTTACCCTAAAAAGGGCAATATCAATCGGTTCGTTACGTTATAAATTGATACATTGATAATAATACGATGAAACGATTAGTTTTTGCCACTAATAACAAGCACAAGCTCAGCGAGGTGCGCGCCGCGCTCGACGGACCGGTCGAGGTGGTTAGCCTCGCCGAGGTGGGTCTCGCGGGCGATATCCCCGAGACGGCCGACACACTCCAGGGCAACGCCCTGCAGAAAGCCCAGTGGGTCGTCGAGAAGTTAGGAATAAGGAGTGAGAGGTTAGGAGTGTTCGCCGACGACACGGGGCTTGAGGTGGAGGCTCTCGACGGGGCACCGGGTGTCTACTCGGCTCGTTATGCCGGCGAACACTGCTCGTTCGACGACAATATCGACAAACTCCTCGCCGCCCTCGACGGCAAAGAGAACCGACGTGCATGCTTCCGTACGGTGATTTGCCTGCTCGACCCTACCACCGACGAGCCTCTCTATTTCGAAGGTCGCGTCGACGGGCAGATTCTTACCGAACGTCACACTCATGGCGAGGGATTTGGCTACGACCCTGTATTTATGCCCGACCGGTTCGCCGTCAGCTTCGCCGAGATGCCCCTCGACGTGAAGAACCTCATCAGCCACCGCGGCCTGGCCGTGAAAGCCCTTGCCGAATACCTCAAAGCATGAAACAAGTAATCCCCCTCACCATCCAGAGCGGCCTGGCGCAGACAGGAAACTGCATCCTAATGCTCGGCGAAGTAGACGGCACTCGCCAGATACCGCTCTTCATCGGTGCCCACGAGGCACAGTGCATCATGCTGGCACAACAGTCGGCCAAGACCCGCCGCCCGATGACACACGAGATGATGAAAGGTGTGATGGATACCTATGGTCTCACTTTACGCCAAGTAACCATCGACCGGGTGGAAGATGGTATCTTCTACTCCACCCTCCATATCAGCGACGGTTTCAACCTCAGCACCATCGACAGCCGTCCTTCCGACGCCGTGGTTCTCGCCCTGCTCTGCGATGCCCCAATCCTAGTAGACGACCGTGTGCTGGACGAGACTGGCGTTGAAGAGATTCCAGCCCCTGCGCCATTAACCGACGAACGCACCCTCGAGTTGCTGGAAGAAGAACTCCGCCAGTGCGAAAAACGCGAGGACTACGAACGTGCCGCCGAAATACAAAAACAAATCGAACAACTACGCAAATGAATTATCAAGAATCAGCCGACTATATCCTCGGCCATATTGCCGCCGCAGGTCTCGAAACACCGAAGATTGCCGTCATCCTTGGCAGCGGTCTCGGCAAGCTGGCCGACCGTATCATACAACCAATCATACTCCCCTACTCCGAGATTCCCAATTTCCGTACCTCAACTGCCGTAGGGCATAAGGGCAACCTCATCGGCGGAACCCTCGGCGGTAAGCCCGTGATGGCCATGCAAGGCCGTTTCCACTACTATGAAGGCTACACCATGCAGGAGGTAACATTCCCCGTGCGTGTATTCGCCAAGATGGGAATCCAAACCCTTATCGTCAGCAATGCCGCCGGCGCCGTCAATCCCGAGTACCGCGTTGGCGATTTGATGGTCATAACCGATCATATCTCATTCATGCCCAACCCACTTGTTGGCCCCAACGCCAATGATTTCGGCCCCAGATTCCCAGATATGACAGAGGTCTACAGTCCTCGTCTGCGTGCCGTTGCCGACCGTGAGGCTTCCGCCATCGGTATCGCCTTGCGTCATGGTGTCTACGTGGCCGGCACCGGCCCCACCTATGAGACGCCGGCCGAATACCGTATGTACCGCACCATCGGCGGCGACGCCTGCGGCATGTCCACCGTGCCGGAGGTCATCGTAGCCCGCCACGCCGGCATGAGTGTCATTACCAACCAAGCTGCCGACCTCGGCAATGGTACCGTCAACGACGGCAACGATGTGGTACGCCAGGCCAATGCCGCCGCCGACCGTATGACAACCCTCTTCGAAAGAATCATTTCTAACTCCTAACCAATGCAGAAGTATCGCCCTTACGTCCTCCCCGCAGCCATCATACTTGGATTGTTGATACACCGTTGGTGCGCCGCGCTCTCTTTTCTTGTGCCTTTCATAATCTTCACCATACTGCTGCTCACCTTCTGTGCTGTCGACCTTCGCCGGCTGCGCCTTTCGAAACTCGACCTCTGGCTGATGCTTTTCCAGGTGGTTGTCAGTTCCGTTGGTTACCTGGCCATCAAACTGCTTTTCGACAACAGCATCGTTGCCGAAGGTGTCCTTATCGGCGTCCTATGCCCCGTGGCCTCGTCGGTGGCGGTTATAAGTTGCCTACTGGGTGCCAACCGCGAGACGGTGACCACCTACACTATCGTTGGCAACCTCATGGTGGCACTTGTGGCGCCAGTGGCATTCACCCTTGTGGGGCATCATCCCGAGATGGGTCTCTGGACAGGGTTCCTGTTGATGCTCGGCAAAATTGGCTCCACTCTGGCCCTTCCCTTTTTTATCGCACTGGCGTTTCAACTCTGGTGGCCCAAAGCCAATGCTGCCGTCGCGAAGGTTAATATCGCCGGCTTCTACCTCTGGGCCTGCGCCTTGCTGCTCACACTAGGTACCACCATTGACTTCATCTTCCGCCACGGAAACGGCAACTGGGGCAATATTGCATGGCTCGGCGGTCTTGCGGCCCTTTTCTGTGCCATCCAGTTCTCTTTCGGACGCTGGCTAGGCAAGCGTTATGGTGACCGTATCGGCGGCGGACAACTGCTGGGGCAGAAGAATACCGGCTTCGGCATCTGGATGGCTGGAACCTTCCTCGAACCTCTCTCAGCTGTGTTCCTCGCCTTCTATAGCGTATACCAGAACCTCTTCAACGCATGGCAGATGGCGAAGAGAACTAAGAACTAAGAACTAAGAAATGATTAAAGCTGCATTCTTTGACATAGACGGCACATTGCTCAGTTTCAAGACCCACCGTGTTTCTGATGGCACTGTCCGTGCTTTCGACAGGCTTCATAATGCCGGTGTACATACGTTTATCTCAAGCGGCCGTCCATTGGTGCTCATACCGCCGATGCCCGTCACCTTTGAGGCTCACATCACAATGAATGGAGGCTTGGTATTCACACCTGAGAAGGTACTCCTCTCAAACCCCATTGCCGAGGAAGACAAGCACCGATGGCTCGACTTGGCCGCCGAACGCAATCTCTGTACCATGATTTTCTCGGCCGACGGGATGATGCTGACCCAACCCAACGAGGTAGGACTCGCCCTGCGCGATCAACTGGAGTTCGAGATGCCGCCAGTGGTCGACATATGCGCCATGCGCGACATTGAAGCATTCCAGATTATCGCCCTTATGCCGCCTCAAATGGATTCCGAGGTAGCCACTCTACTCCCCCATTGCCGTCTGCCTCGATGGCATCCCGCCTTCACCGACATTGTGGCCAACGGCAACAGCAAGGCCCGCGGGATGGAGGCTATATGCCACCATTTCGGCATCGCACAGGAGGAGACCATCGCCTTTGGCGATGGAGCCAACGACATCGAGATGCTGCAGTGGGCTGGTGTAGGCATTGCTATGGGTAACGCCGCTGCCGAGGTAAAAGCCGAAGCCGATATGGTCACCGCAAGCGTCGACGAGGAAGGTATTGAGAAAGCAATAAACAAGATAATATGAACCACCAAGAAGAACTCGAGGAGACTCTACGACTGCTGGCTTCCTATCAGGAACTGGCCGTGGAGCAGGATGACGACGATGCCTTTGTGGCACGTGGAAACGGATTCTGCGACCGCAAATACAGCGACGATTTCCTGCAGATGCGCATTGCCCAACTCACCGCCCGAGCCGCCCAACTCGAGGCCGAGATAAAGAAAACTTCTCAGTATTAAGAAAAAAAGTGTAATTTTGCACCGCGAAAAACATCACACTATATATGGAAATAGCATCGAAATACGATCCTCGCGCCATCGAGGAGAAATGGTACCAATTCTGGCTTGACAAGAAACTCTTCCATTCGGAACCCGACAATCGAATCCCCTACACAGTAGTTATCCCCCCGCCCAACGTCACCGGCGTATTGCACATGGGCCACATGCTCAACAACACTATACAGGACGTCCTCGTCCGCCGCGCCCGTATGCAGGGAAAGAACGCCTGCTGGGTGCCCGGCACCGACCACGCCTCCATCGCCACCGAAGCCAAGGTGGTGAAGATGCTCGCCGACCGCGGCATCGACAAACGTTCCCTCACGCGTGACGAATTCATGAAATATGCTTGGGAGTGGAAGGAAGAACACGGTGGCATCATATTGAAGCAGCTCCGAAAACTCGGTGCCTCATGCGATTGGGATCGTACTGCCTTCACCATGGACGAGGTGCGCTATGAGAGCGTCATCCAGGTCTTCGTCGACCTCTACAAAAAAGGCCTCATCTACCGCGGTGTGCGTATGGTCAACTGGGATCCCCAGGCCCTTACCGCCGTCAGCGACGAGGAGGTAGTCTACAAAGAATCACATGGCAAACTGTTCTACTTGCGCTACTACGTAGCGGACGATCCTAGCACGGCTAGCAATGCTAGTGCTGCTAGCAAATATATTACCGTCGCCACCACCCGCCCCGAGACCATCATGGGCGATACAGCCGTATGCGTACATCCCGAGGACGAGCGCTACCAGTGGCTCAAGGGCAAGAAGGTCATCGTGCCCGGTGTGGGCCGCGTGGTACCTATCATTATGGACGAATATGTCGACCGCGAGTTCGGTACCGGCGCGCTCAAGATCACACCGGCCCACGATATCAACGACTACAACCTCGGCATGAAATACGGCCTCGAGAGCATAGATATCTTCAACGACAACGGCACACTCAACGAACACGGCGGCAAATATGCCGGCATGGATCGTTTCGCCTGCCGTAAGGCCATCATGAAAGACCTCGAGGAGGCCGGCCTCGTCGAGAAGACCGAGGACTACACCAACAAGGTTGGCCACTCGGAGCGCACCGACGCCGTCATCGAGCCCAAGCTCTCGGCCCAGTGGTTCCTCAAGATGCCCGCCCTTGCCCAAAAAGCACTCGAGGTTGTAGAGGACGACACCATACGCTTCCACCCTGCCAAATTCAAGAATACCTACCGCCACTGGCTCGAGAACATCAAAGACTGGTGCATCAGCCGCCAGCTGTGGTGGGGTCAGCGCATACCGGCATGGTATTTTGAGAAGGATGGTCGCATCGAGACCATAGTGGCCGTCAACGAAGAGGAGGCTCACAAGATTGCAGCCGAAAAGTACAATTACACTGGCGCCATGCGTCAGGACGAGGATGTGCTGGATACCTGGTTCAGCTCGTGGCTGTGGCCCATCTCCCTCTTCGACGGTATCCGCAATCCCGGCAATCCTGAAATAAACTACTACTACCCCACTGCCGACCTTATCACCGCCCCCGACATCATCTTCTTCTGGGTGGCCCGAATGATTATGGCAGGCGAGGAATACATGAAAGAAGTACCCTTCAAGAATGTCTACTTCACCGGCATAGTGCGCGACAAGCTGGGTCGCAAGATGAGCAAGTCGCTCGGCAACAGTCCCGACCCCATCGAGCTTATCGAGAAATACGGCGCCGACGGCGTGCGTATGGGCATGCTGCTCACCGCCCCCGCGGGCAACGACCTGCCCTTCGACGAGGCCATCTGTGAACAGGGCCGTAACTTCAGCAACAAGCTGTGGAACGCCCTCCGCCTGGTCAGCGGCTGGCAGGTGGAGACTACAAGTCTACAAGTCAACGAGTCTACAAGTCTACAAGTCTCGACGACCACTAACGAAGTGGCCGTCCAGTGGATGGAGCAGCGTATGGCACAGGTGCTGGAGGAGATTGAGAAGGACTTCGACCAGTACCGCCTCAGTGAGGCGCTTATGGCCAGCTACAAACTGGCATGGGATGACTTCTGCTCTTGGTACCTCGAGATGGTGAAGCCCGTTTACGGCACCCCCATCGACCGCGAGACCTACGACGCCACCATCTCCATCTTCAGCCGCCTGATGCTCATGCTACACCCCTTCATGCCCTTCGTCACCGAGGAGATATGGCACGTTCTTATGAGTCTGCAAGTCAACAAGTCAACAAGCCAACAAGCCGACGACTCGCAGACTCGCAGACTCGTAGACTCGTTGTCTATAATGAACCAGCACATGCCTATGAGCGTCTTCTACGACCAGCGGATGCTCGACGAGTTCGATGCGGCGCGTGAGGTGATTGCCGGGGTGCGCAACATCCGCAACACCCGCAACCTCTCGCCCAAGGAGGCGCTGGAACTCTCCTTCCTGGCGGTCGACGACCGCTACCGCTTCGGAAAGTTCGAGGGGGTGGTGAGCAAGTTGGCCAACGTCAGCGCCATCCATGAGGTGAAGGAGAAGCCCGCCGGTGCTTTGAGCTTCATGGTGGGCACCATGGAGTGCTTCGTGCCGATGCCCGAGAACGTGAACCGCGGCGAGGAGTTGAAGAAGCTGCAGGACGACCTGAAATATGCCGAAGGGTTCCTGCGGAGCGTAATGGCGAAACTTTCGAACGAGAAGTTCGTGAACGGCGCCCCCGCGGCGGTCATCGAGAAGGAGCGCAACAAACAGCGCGACGCAGAGACAAAGATAGCCGCCCTGAAAGCGCAGATAGAAGCGCTGGGATAAAGGCAGAAAGAGAGAGAGCCGCCCGATGGGCGGCTCTCTCTTTTTGGTTGAGGACTGGCGGCCTAGAAGAAATGGTTTGTTCCTTCATCGGGATTATACCAATTCTGGCGGACTGTATATTCCTCCATGGGGTTGCCGGCGACATCCTGGTTGAGCATATCGTTGGCGAGGCCGAGGGCGATATCATTCGCAACCTCAGGATTCATAATATCAGCGATGCTGCCGCTTTCAGCGTAGCCGCGCTCGGCACGGAAGGTGACAACCGTAATCTGCGGTGCATTATAAAGTTTCTTTTCCATATTCATATCTGCTTTTTGTTTTTAGAAGATTAATGTACTGTAAATGTTATGGTGCTTGAGGCCGGCCCTATGACACTAGCCGGAGTTCCATTACCAGCGACAGCGCCATATGAGGTATTTGAATTACCACCGTAGATATCAACGCTGCCACTAATGTTTGTATTTGTAAGATTAATGGTTGGACTCCCTGTACACCATCCAACAATACCACCTGCATATTTAGATGACGCGCGAAGATAACTAACCTTGCTTTGCACAGTTTCGCATCCGATGGCAACAATATTGCCTGAGCTACATGCCACAAGACCTCCCCAGCAAGTCACACCAGTACTCCACGAATATAAGGTGGAATCCATTGATGCAGAATACTTACAAGACTCAAAATTAATATTGTCCGTTGCATTTCCGACCAAACCTCCATAACGAAGTTTGAGAGAGCGCTGCGATCCGGCTCCCGGAGCCCACACTATATTAGAAGCCTCGCAATTGTTAAACGTAGTCACATTGGTAGTTGCACCCATCAAACCAGCGATATAAACCGTTGGTCCGTTATTGGAAACATTAGCGGTAAGACCAAGGACCCTGCATGCCGATACGGTTGCCGATGTTGCATAGTAGCCTATCAAGCCACCCATATAGACAAGATTGTTGGAGCCGGTGTATTTCAAACTTACATTGCGAAGGGTAAGATTGCTGACAGCCGTCGTACTGGTGGAATGGGAAATCATACCAATACGACCACTACCATTAATCTCATAGTCACTTTCTATGGTAAGATTTCGTATCTCCTTGCCATTGCCATTGAAAGAACCATTAAAATTAATTAACGGTTCAGTAACATAGCCAGACATATCAATCGTATTTTCAAGCCTATAGTCCTTATTTCTATAGGAGGATCCACTATTTACCCAATTGTTCTTGCAAGCCTCAACCAGGAAGAGGTAATCCGAAACATTCTTGATAAGGAAGACAGTACCATCTTTGTCAAGCACAGAAGTTATCGTAACATAGCCACTGCTGCGCATTTCAATTCCAGAAGCGTAGCCTATCTGAGAACGGCTCAATGCACCGCCATGGGATTGAAGTTGCTGACGGGTGAATGTATAACGGTTCAGACGAGTATGGCCAACGACTTTGATAGTGAAACGGTTGCCATCTCCCACAGGTAAAACAGGAAGCATAACATCCACATAAGCATCTTGAGCGAGAACCACGTTCTGCCTTTCGAAAAGCATCTTCACACACTTTTCTGCAGCAACAGAAGTGGATACTGCCGTTATGGTATTAGGATTACTGACGTCAACAGTGCGGCTTCCGCTGATTTGGAAATTGTTACTGATAATGAAAACAGTATCAATATACATTATCTCTTCTTGTTTATTTTCAATCCTAAGCACCAAAGCGCCGGTGGCGTGTTTCATGTAGAGGGGGCCGCTGCTTTCATTGGGGTCGAGGTAGCCGACCATGGGGAGCTCGAGAATCTGCTTTCCGCTGCCATCGGTACGGTACTGATAGGTGTCGGGCAGGTCGAGGGTGGCGCTGGTACTGGTGAGGTTGCCGCAGAGCGAGGCGGGATAGACGGCATAGAAGGCGTCGGCACCGGGAACACCGCTGATGGAAGCCTCGTTCGAAGCATTGACTGCAACTTCATATTCACCACTGTTGATTTGCACCATATCGCCATCGACCCAAGTGGAGTGGGTACCGTTGACGGCGAGTTTCTCACCACCCGTGAACGACTCGGAGACGAGAATCAGGAGCCCGTCATTATCCCTCTGGCAGCCACAGAAAACGGCGGCAGAAAGGAGCAGGACGGAGGATACTGCTTTTGTTAGTTTTTTGATATTCATTGCGTTATAACGTTATATGTTTCTTAATTATTTTTGCAAAAATACATATAATTTTTAAGTTAACAAATAGTTTAACTATTTTTTAGAAAATAAGTTATTAACAAAAAGTAAAAGGTAAAAAGTAAAAACTAAAAAGTTAAAAATAAAAAGTTAAAAGTTAGAGTCAAATGTTAATTTCTATTTTGCGGGGAACGACGTTTTCGAGCCAACGGCGCTGGGTGTCGCTGGCGACGATACCATGCTCGAGCTGCTGGTTGGAGTGAAGATAAAGTTTTGCAGATTGCAAAGGAAATTTAAATGAAAAAATATCGTGATGGTCTTTTTAGACATTTTTTCAATGACAAGGCACGACTTTT
>CAJOFL010000043.1:0-1507 GCA_905233895.1 uncultured Bacteroidales bacterium
ATCAGCCCCGGGGCATAGGTGACCGCAATAGCGTCAATCTCTTCCAAGCTCACACCGGCTTCATCGAGTGCGCGCTGCACCACATTGCTTATCGCTTCGGCATGCAGTCGCGAAGCTATTTCCGGCACAACACCGCCGTAAATAATGTGCTCTTCGACTTGCGAAGCGATGACATTGGATAGAGCCACTCTTCCGTCCTTCACCACACTTGCGGCTGTTTCGTCGCAAGAAGATTCAATTCCGAGTATCAGCATAAATTCTTTGTCATAATTACCGCATCCTCTTTCGGAAAGCGGTAAAAATCTCTCCTTTTGCCTATTTTTTCAAAATCACACGAAGTGTAAAGTGCCTGCGCCGCTTCATTTGAGGCACGCACCTCCAAGGTAACTTCTTTCACGCCGCGCTCACTCACCTGCTCGCAAAGGGTGCGCAAAAGCGCCTTTGCCACACCTTTTCTGCGCGCGGCGGGTGTGACCGCCACTTTTGAAATAAAGGCGGTATCTTCGCTGAGATTTGCCGCAATGCAGCCGAGCGCATCCTCGCCCTCCAGTGCGCACAGGCAAAGAGAAGATGCATTTTGCAGCTCGCTCTCAAACTCGGCATTGCTCGCCTCCTGCTCTATGCCCGTGGTGGACATCAGCTGCACTTGGAAGTCCTCCAGCTTCTCAGGATACTGCTGGTTGCGGTTCATGGCGATGATTTGCTTGACGTCATCGGCCTTGACGGCTATGAGGTCGTTCTCGCCTTCGTAGGCATACCACATGATGCCGCGCAGGACGTCGGTCTTCTTGTAGAGGGCGAGCCCCTTCTGGAAGCGGATGGCCTGACCGGCAGGGGGGAATTTCTTGAGGGCGTCGGCATAGACCTCATACTCGAAGTTGAGGCAGCACTTGAGCTTGCCGCACTGGCCGGCGAGTTTCTGCGGGTTGGGCATTATCTGCTGGGTCTTGGCGGCGCTGGTGGTGACGCTGCGGAAGTTGGTGAGCCAGGTGGCGCAGCAGAGTTCGCGTCCGCAGGTGCCGATGCCGCCCACCTTGCCGGCTTCCTGACGGACACCTATCTGCTTCATCTCGATGCGCATGCGGAATTCTTCGGCCAGCACTTTGATGAGGACGCGGAAGTCGACGCGCTCGTCGGCGGTGTAGTAGAAGATGGCTTTCGAGTGGTCGCCCTGAATCTCGACGTCGTTGACCTTCATGTCGAGCCCCAGCTCCTCGACAATCTTGCGGGTGCGGAGGAGGGCACGGTACTCTTCTTTGAGGCTTTCCGCCCAGCGTTCGATGTCGGCCTCCTTGGCGCGGCGGAAGAGGCGGCGGATGTTCTCCGAGTCGGGGCTTATGCGGCGGCGGCGCATCTGGATGCGGCAGAGCTCGCCGGTAAGGCATACGATGCCCACGTCGTGGCCGGGCTGTCCTTCGACGGCGACGATGTCGCCCTCGGTGACCTCAAGGCCGTCGGGGAGGCGGTAGAAGTCCTTGTGGTTGTTCTTGAAGAGCACCTCAACACA
>CAJOFL010000043.1:1638-13629 GCA_905233895.1 uncultured Bacteroidales bacterium
ACGGGCTCGGTGTATTTCACCCACGGTATCTCGGGGTCGGGGTCGAGGTAGGGGTCGATGGAGCTTTCCTCGCTGAGGTATTCCTCGGCCAGGGGATTGCTCCCGTCCTGTCGCGCCCCCTCCGTTTCGGGGTTTTCACGCTCGACGACGGCTTTCTTCTCCTCACGTTTCTTGCGGCGTTCGCGCATAAATGCTTCGATGTCCTCGGAGGTGGCCACCTCCTCGACATCGTCGGGTATCTGGTCGACCGGAGTCTGCTCCAGGTCTTTTTGCAAGTCTTTGTTGTTTTCTTCCATGGTCATTTTTTCTTCAGTGCTTTGCTCATACGGAACGAGAGTTCCATCAGTGTTATCTTGGGGTTGGCGTTGCGTTCGATGGCGAATACGGCCTCGCTGAGGGCCTGCTCGACGGGTTCGACGTTGTTGGCGGTAATCATGGCGGGGAACATGGCGTCGAACTTGGCGTCGCCCGAGCCTATGGAGTAGGGCATCCCGGCGGCGGTGCTGAGGAAGCATCCGCGCATGACGCCGAGGGCATACTGGAGGAAGAGCTTCAGCTGCTCGCGCCCGAGGGAGGCCAGGAGGTCGACATGGGCGGCCAGTTCCTTCATCCTGAGTTTGAAAAGGAGTCGCAGCCATCCTACGAGCAGGGGAGCGAACTGCTCGGCCAGGGCGGCTTCGCGGCTGCTGCCGGTGGGCGCCAGGCGCACGGTCTGCACACGGCTGCGGATGGTCTGCAGCAGGCGCTCGTCGCTCTCGACCACAAGGAGGATGACGGTGCCGGGGGTAGGCTCCTCGAGGGTCTTGAGGAGTTCGTTGGCGGCCTGCTCGTTCATCTTCTCGGCCATCCAGACCACCACCATTTTCCAGCCGCCCTCATAGCTCTTGAGGGCAAGGCTGCGGATAACGTCGGCCGCGTCGCGCACGTTGAGGATGCCCTGCTTGTTCTCGATGCCGAGTGACGCGAACCAGTCGTCGAGGGTGCCCCGGGCGTTGCGCTCCAGGACGAAGTCGTGGAACTCCTGCTGGAAGTCGGCGCTCGAGGGGTTGCTCTTCACCCTTGAGGTGGTGGCGTTGGGGAAGAAGAGGTGCAGGTCGGGGTGGATAAGCTGGCTGATTTTCTTGCAGCTGGGGCAGGTGCCGCAGGAGTCGGCGCGGAGGTCGCCGCCGTCGTGGTGTTGCCTGTTAGTGCAGCAGAGGTATTGCAGGTAGGCGAGGGCCAGCTGGAGACTTCCGTCCTCGGCGGGTCCCAGTATCAACTGGGCGTGGCTCACGCGCCCGCTGTCAATGATTTCCGTCAGCCGGTTTATTACATCTCGCTGTCCTACAATATCTTTGAACTGCATCTTGGTTGCGTTTTAACTTGCAAATATACACATTTTTTTGTAAATGGAAGAAAATAATTTGTACCCGCACCCTCGAGAGGGGGTAAGAATGGCAGGAGAAGGGCAGGCGTTGATCAGGCGTTGATCAGGCGTTGATCAGGCGAAGGTGGGTCTAACCTACTGGCGTTCTTGCAATTATGTAAATTTTAACATTATATCGTGCTGATTTTCAACAATATGAATGTTTTTCAATTAACATTTCGGAACTTTGCATTTTTTATTCCCTGTGCCAACAATAAAAACGGCGTTGGCGCGTTATGCAAGAACAGAAGACCCACCGTGATGAAGCATGTTTTCGTGATTAACCCCTGTGCCGGCGGCAAAGACCGCAGCGACGACATTGCTGCCGAACTAGATATAATCGGCCTCGACGCCGAAATCCACACCACCACCGCCCCGCGCGACGCCACGCGGTTTGTGGCCCGTTGGCTTGCTGACCATCCCGGCGAGGGCGTTCGTTTCTACGCCTGCGGGGGCGACGGCACCCTGAACGAGGTGGTTTCCGGTGCCGTAGGGGCGGATTGCGAGGTGACTTGCTACCCCTGCGGCTCGGGCAACGACTATGTAAAATACTTTGAAGGCACGGATTTCACCGACCTCGAGGCCCTCACGCAAGCCTCTTCGGTGGAGGTCGACGTGATGCGCGTGGGCGACCGTTACTGCATAAACACCCTCAATTTCGGTTTCGAGGCCGAGGTTTGCCGAACCATGGCCGATGTGCGCCGTGTGCCCGTCATCGGCGGCCGCATGGCCTACACCACCGGAATAGTCAAAAGCCTGGCCACCGGCCGCCGCAACCCGTGCCGCATCATGGCCGACGGCGAGCCCTGGTTCGAGGGCGACCTGCTGCTGGCCTCGCTGGCCAACGGCCGTTATGCCGGCGGCGGCTACAAATGCGCCCCCTGGGCCGAGAACGACGACGGCCTTATGGAACTCATGTCCATACAACCCATGTCAATCGCCCGATTCGCCAAAATGATAGGACACTACGAGCGCGGCGAGCACCTGGACATGCCGGAACTGCACGATGTCATTCGACACCGCCGCACAGCCCATGTCACAATCGAGAGCGAACACCCGTTTTTCATAGCCACTGACGGCGAGTTGCTGGAGGGCACCCGCTTCGATGTGGAATGCCTGCACAAGGCATTGCGGTTCGCCGTTCCTGCCAAAACCTTAACCACCAACACCTAAACCCCAACCTGATGGAAAGCCTACCCGCAATATTCATGGATTTGGCGCTGATTCTCGTCACCGCCGGCGTCATCACCATCATCTTCAAATGGCTCAAACAGCCCCTAGTTCTCGGCTACATCCTGGCCGGTTTCTTCATCGGCCCCTATTTCAAGTGGTTCCCCGTCATCACCGATCCCACCAACGTGCATGTGTGGAGCGACATCGGAATAGTGTTCCTGATGTTCGCATTGGGCCTGGAATTCAGTATCAAAAAACTGAAAAAAGTAGGCGCCACCGGAGCCATCACCGCCCTTACCGAACTGGCAATCATGTTCCTTATCGGCAACACGGTGGGCCACCTGCTGGGTTTCAAGGACATGGACTGCATCTTCCTGGGTTGCATGCTCTCAATTTCCTCCACCGCCATCATCGTCAAAAGTTTCGACGACCTCAAGCTAAAACAGCAGAAATTCACATCGACAGTGACGGCGGTGCTTGTGGTTGAGGACATTATCGCCGTGCTGTTGCTGGTGGTTCTGTCGACAATCAGCGTCAGCCGCACCTTTAACGGGGGAGCGTTGGCCATGAGCATGGTCAAGCTGGTGTTCTTCTTGATAGTGTGGTTCGTGTTCGGAATATACCTGATTCCCACGTTCCTGCGCTGGATGCGCAAGTATATGACCGAGGAGACGCTGCTGCTGGTGGCCGTCGGCCTCTGCTTCGGCATGGTAGTGCTGGCCGCCAAGGCCGGTTTTTCCACCGCCCTCGGGGCTTTCGTCATGGGCGCCATCCTGGCCGAGACCATCGAAGCCGACGTCATACACCGCCTTATAACCCCGTTGAAGAACCTCTTCAGTGCAGTGTTTTTCGTGTCGGTGGGCATGCTGATACAGCCCTCCGTGCTAGGCAAACACTGGCTTACGGTGCTTATCATCGCCCTTTGCATCATCATTTTCAAGAGCATGGCCGCCACGGTCGGCGTCCTGCTCAGCGGCAAGCCGTTGAAGACCGCGATGCAAAGCGGATTCTGCTTCTGCCAAATCGGTGAGTTTTCGTTCATCATTGCCGGACTGGGCTTGAGCTACGGTGTCATCGACGACAATCTATATCCCATAATTGTCTCGGTGTCGATACTCACCACCTTCGTCACACCCTACATGATTAAAGGGGCGTTGCCTGCCTACAACTGGATCGAGCCGCGACTGCCCGAGAAGGCGAAAAGCGTCCTCGAGCGTTACAGCACCAACTCGGGCGGCGACGATGACAGCCGTGCAACCATCGGTCGCTTCATCCGCAAGCAGTTGACCGGCATCCTGCTCTACGGTGTCATACTGGCCGCCATCACGTTGCTCTCGCTGGGCATCCTGCGACCGTTCCTCGACGACCTCTTCAAAAGCCTGGAAATCCCGCAGATATGGAGTCGCCTGATAGGTCTGGTGGGCACACTGGTCATCATGTCGCCGTTCCTATGGGCCGTGGCCGTCAAGGGAGTGAGCAAGCGAAGCATAAAAGAAATGTTCGAGACCTACCGGTTCTCCCACGCCGTTGTCATCCCATTGCTGGTGCTGCGCTACTTCGTGGCCCTGTTCTCGGTGGGTTCGGTAATCGCCGGATATGTTGCCGTGGCGGTCGGTTTCCTCCTGATGCTGGCCGTCATCGTGGTGGCCGCCGTGCTCCTTTCGCGCCGAGCCGACGGATTCTACAGCCAGATAGAGGAGCGTTTCACCAAGAACTTCAACTCGCGTCAAGCCCAGGCTTCGTTCCATATCCCCGCCGGAATGGAGAACGAATTCGCCATGGAGCGCCTGCGCATGACCCCCTCGTCGCCCCTGGCAGGCAAGACACTCGCCGAAAACCGCATACGCGACGTCTACGGTGCAAATATTGTTACAATAGAGCGTGGCGAGAATATCATCGACATGCCTGACAAGAATCAGATACTTATGCCTTCCGACGTGCTCACCGTTATCGGCACCGAGGAGCAGGTGAGCGCCATACGCGCCGATATTGAGAAGGAGGCCGACATGCTGGTACACGACCATTCCGACCACGAAATGCACATGTACCGTTACCTCGTCGAGGCCGGCGGCCCGTTGTGCGGACTGGCCGTTGGAACCTCGTCGCTCGCCACCAAACACCATGCCCTTGTCCTCGCCATCGAACGTGACGGCAAGAAGATTGTCAACCCCGACCGGCACAACGTGTTCCAACACGGCGACATACTCTGGTTCGTTAGCCCAGACGAGCTCACCATCACCGGTTTCGAAAAGAAAATTGTAGAAATATGACAAAAAAGAAAATAATTATCGGAGTAATAGGAATATTCGGGATATTCGGATGCCTGAGGGCACAGACCGACGACCGGGGTTTCGAAATCTCCAAAAACCTGGAGATATTCTCCAACGTCTACAAGCAACTAAACCTCAACTATGTCGACGATGTCGACCCAGGAAAGACCATCAAGGTAGCTATCGACGCCATGCTTGCCTCGCTCGACCCCTACACGAACTACTATCCCGAAAGCCAGATGGAGGATGTGAAACTCCAGATGCTGGGCCAGTATGGCGGTATTGGGTCGCTCATCATGCAAAAAGGCGACTCGGTGTATATCTCCGAGCCTTATAAAGGGTTGCCTGCCGACGAGGCTGGTCTTCGCGCCGGCGACCGCATAGTGGCCGTTGACGGGCAGAGCACCGCCGGTAAGTCGACCTCCGATGTCAGTGCCGCCATGCGCGGTCAGGCCGGCACAGACGTAGTGCTGCGTCTTGAGCGCGAAGGCAAAGAGTTCGAGCGCACCGTCAAACGCCGTGAAATCAAACTGCCCAACGTGCCATACTATGGCTATGTGGGTGAGAACAAGGACTACGGCTATATCAAACTCGACGAGTTCACCACCGATGCCGCTAAAAATGTGCGCGAAGCATTCGTCAACCTCAAGAAGGGAAAACCTGGCATGAAGGGCGTTATCCTCGACCTGCGCGGCAACGGAGGCGGTTTGATGAATGAGGCAGTGGATATAGTAAATATATGGGTACCACGCGGAGTGCTCGTGGTTGAAACCAAAGGCAAGGTGGCAAGCAAGAATATGAAGAGCCTCACACGCCTCAATCCCGAAGACACCGATATTCCCGTGGCAGTGCTTATCGACGGCGGTTCAGCCTCGGCCAGCGAGATTGTAAGCGGAAGCCTGCAGGATCTTGACCGCGCCGTCATTATCGGACAGCGCAGTTACGGCAAGGGTCTCGTTCAAAACATCCTGCCGATGGCCTATAACAGCCAGATGAAAGTGACCGTCAGCAAATACTATATTCCTTCCGGCCGTTGCATACAGGCTATCGACTACAGTCACCGCGACGAGAACGGCCGCGCCGTGCGGGTACCCGACTCGCTCAAGACAGCCTTCAAGACCAAAGGAGGCCGCACCGTATACGACGGCTTCGGCATCGAGCCCGACGTAGAGATTGAGCCTGAATACATGTCGAATATCGCCGTGGCACTGGTTCAGAAGTTCCTAGTATTCGACTATGCCACCCAGTTCTACCGTACGCACCCCTCCATCCCCCCGGCGTCGGAATTCGAGATTAGCGACGAACTTTATGACGATTTCTGCCGCTACCTGAAAGACAAGAACCTTACCTATTCCACCGTAACCGAGCGTGTTATCAAGGAACTGCGCGATGTGGCCAAGGAAGAGAAGTATGCCGATGCCATCGAGCAACAGTTGAAGGATATGGAGGAGTCGTTGGAACACGAGAAAGAGGGCGACCTGCAGAAGCACCGCACAGAGATTTGCGACATGCTGATGGCCGAGATACTGACGCGCTATTACTACGATGAAGGGCGTGTCGAAGGAGGCTTGCGTCACGACAAGGTGGTGCTCCGTGCCATTGAGGAGCTGAACAAATAGCATGTTTCCATCCAAGGTACATAGAACCATCTATATAGTGCTGGTCATCCTGCTGGGTGGCTGCATGGTATGCTCCACCTGGGCGGCCAATCTCATGTGGGTACTGCTGGGTTCCAACTGGGTGTTGGAAGGCCGCTGGGGCGAGAAGTGGCGGATGTTCTGCAAGAGCCGCCTGCTGCAGGCATGGATTGCATTTTATGTTGTGCTATTGATTGGCATGATCTGGACGCAGGATACCTCTGCCGGATGGTCGGCATTACAGGTAAAACTGCCGATGCTGGTAGTGCCGTTGGTGATGCTCACCACGCCTGCCATCACAGGACGCGCCCGAAGTGCAGTGCTCCGTCTGTTCTCCGGCACAGTGCTAGTGGTCAGCATCATCTCGGCTGTACGCCTTTTCACCATACCAGACCTGCCTTATCGCGAGGCAGTACCCTACATTTCACATATCCGCTTCGCACTCTGTTGCTGCATGGTGATATTCTTTATGATTGGTACGTTGAACGGCCGTCACTGGCTGCTGATTGCCACACGCATATTATTCATCCTATGGCTACTCTGCTTTTTGGTACTTATACGTTCCTTTACCGCTATGGCGGTACTGCTTGCAGTGTCGCTGGTGGCGGTTATCCACAACAGGCGCCGGTGGTATTTTGTGGTACTATGGATATTGGTGGTTGGCGGAATTGCGACGGCTGTGGTTCACGAAGTACGTTCCTACTACCGCCTATGCCCGTTGGCCGAAGCGCCCCTACAGGAATACACCGCCGGCGGACGCCCATACTATCACTCCCACGACGGTATCATCGAGAACGGCAACTATGTGAACAACTATATTTGTTTTGACGAGTTACGCGCTGAATGGCCGCGCCGTAGCCGTGTGCCGCTTACCGACACGGTGGCAGGTGGGTTCAGTCTCGAGACCGTTCTTGTACGCCACATGAACGCCCTCGGTCTCGCGAAGGACAGCGCCGGTCTTTGGGCCATGCCCGACGAGTCGGTGCGCGCCGTGGAGCGCGGAGTGGCCAACCCCGTTTATGAAAGCCGTAATCCACTGCGCAAGATGGTCTACGTAATGCTCTTCGAACGCGAACACTATGTACATACAGGCTACGTACAGGGTTTCACCATGCTGCAACGATTCGAGTTATGGCGTGCCACCTGGCGGGTAATAACCGGCAATCCCGCTTGGGGGGTTGGTACCGGCGACGCAGTGGATGCGATGCATAAAGAGTTGACAACAATGGATTCCGAACTGGCTGGAACCTATAAGAAGAGCCACAACGAGTACCTCACACTCCTCTCCATGGTGGGCTTCGTGGGCTTCGCATTGGTCTTGCTGATGTTCCTCCGTGCGCTTTTCACAAAACACATATTTGGCAAAAAAAGCTCTACACTGATGCTCGCATGGCTGGTGACCATCATGATATCATTTATAACGGAGGACACCTTAGCCACCTTGGCCGGCATTCTTTTCTGTACATGGTTTTTGGCCGTACGACCGCGAAACTAACGGGCCGTATCGGCAAGCATGGTAAGGTAGTTCTGATACCGTTCGGCACTCAGGCGGCCCTCCTCTACGGCTTGGCGCACGGCACACTGCGGCTCGTGGCGATGGGTACAGTTGGCAAAATGGCAGTTGTGGAGCAGCTCACGCATCTCGGGGAAGAAGTGCGAGAGTTCCTGAGCCGAGAAGTCGACCATGCCGAACTCCTTGATGCCGGGAGTGTCGATAAGGAATGTGGTTTCTGTTGAGTGTCCGGTGTTGAGCGGAACTGGATGGATTTCGGCGAATGTGGTCGTATGTTTCCCTTTAAGGCTCCAATCGGAGAGATCGCCGGTGCGAAGGTCGAGGTCTGGACAGAGGGCGTTGAGGAGGGCGCTCTTCCCCACCCCGCTATGGCCACTGAAAAGGACTGTGCGGCCAACAATCATCTCCCTGAGCCTGTCGAGTCCTTCACCCGTAAGGGCCGATACCTCTAGCACCGTGTAGCCCGCAGCGGTATAGATTGCCTTCATTTCGCGGTGCGCCTCCCAGAGTTCGTCATCGTAGAGGTCGACCTTGTTGAACACCACACATGCCGGGATATGGTAGGCCTCTGCGGTAACGAGCAGGCGGTCGACAAAGCCGGTTGAGGTACGCGGCAAACCGAGGGTGGCGACGACACACAGGAGATCGATATTGGCGGCTATCACATGGGTCTGTTTCGAAAGGTTGACCGAGCGGCGGACAATATAGTTGCGGCGGTCGAGAATATCATGGATAATGCCCGTTCCGTCGTCTTGAATATCAAACATAACGCGGTCGCCTACAGCGACAGGGTTGGTCTGCCGGCTGCCGCGCAGACGGTAGTTGCCACGCAGACGACAATCGACAGACAGACTGTCTGCCAGAACTTTATACCAACTTCCAGTGGTTCGTATGACCAATCCTTCCTTCATGTTTTCGGGTTGCAAAAATACAAATATTTCTACAATCTGCAAAAAATGTGTATCTTTGCATCTTCAAACCCCACCGGCAGAGGTAAAAAAAATATCATCCCGATGTAGACTTTTTGCAAAAAGGTGGTTACTTGTATAATATGAATGTCAAAAAAAACAACAATATGAAACAACGTCAAATAATCAACCGCACCTCCCTTCAGGGCGGAATGCGCAGAGCAGCCCTAATCGCCGCCGCCATGCTGATTGCCTTCGCCGCCAGCGCACAGGCTGTATCCTTCAAGACCGAAGCCAACGGCAAGATGCTTGCACACGCCAACGAACCGCAGTTTATCGGCACCTTCGACGGCAGCGCGGTGCTACTCGACCGCACTGGCAAGAAAATCCTCCTGGGTCGCTACGACATGGCTCAGAACGAACTGGCCTCAATCGAGTTGACTCGAGAGAAAGAGACCTCTTGCTATGGCGGCTTCGTCAACGGGAATAACATAGACCTACTGATGGTGCGCGACGGTGACGAAGGGATGAGGGTATGGCGCGAACGGCTGAATGCAACCACCCTCCAGGGCACCGCCGAACCGCTGACCCTCACCGACATGCGAGGCGAGAAGAAAGACAAGTTCTTCTTCCAGATTGGCACCTCGCCCAATCAGGAGCTGCTGGCCGGAGTGAGCGTGGCGGCCCGCAAAGGGCTGGAACCCGAGATGCGGGTGTCGCTCTACAGCCGCGAACTCGAGGCCTACTGGCACATGCCTATCGAGGTGGTTCCCTTCAACCAAATCCTTGTCACCGACAGCGGCGAGGTGGTGCTCGCCTACTGCTCGGCCGACCGAAAGCGCCCCAGCACCTTCACGGTGATCGACGGAGAGCACGAGAAGCACTTCAGTTTCAAAGTCAACGAAGGCATCTGGGCATTGGAGAGCAACGTGGTTCGCTACGGCAACGGCAAACTCGTCATGGCCGTCACCGTCTGCGACGAGCACAAAGTGGTGATGCCCCTCGGCTCGAACATCAACCGGGTGGAATTCTATTGCTACGACATACAGCGCGACGAACTGACCGTCAACACCTACGACTTCACCGCCGACGAAAGCGCCCGCATGGCCAACCGCAAGGACGGAAACGGCACACACAACAACTGGGTGCAGTTCGGCACCCTGAACCAGAGCATCGCCGACGACGAAGGCGCCTACCTCATGCTCGACCAGACCTGGCGCGTCACCAAAAACGACATCCCCGTCGAGCAACATCATCAGGGCATGATGGTAATCCGCATCGACGCATCGGGGCATGTCCAGTGGACCCGCACCATGCGCCTCACGGCACAGAGTTCGTGGGGCGGACGCGACATGGTAGCCTACCGCTGGCGCAGCACCGCCGACGGCGTCATGCTGGCCGCTCCACAGAACGCCAAAAACGCCCCTCTCCCCGACGACAAACCGGTGAAAAACTTCAAAATCCTGAAAGACAAGGCAGTCATGAGCGTATTCACCCTCGACCGCAAAGGCAACCTCAGCCGCGAAAACTTCGACATCGGCAAACAGACCATGATCGGCGCCGCCCGTGCCGTAGACAGCCGCCACTTCATGCTCCTCCTCGTGGGCTCGGGCAACAAGAGCCAGTTTGCACACATTGAACTCAACTAACCAACAATCCATACAATGCGGAGATACATCCCCCTGGTACTGCTGCTCCTCCTCGCCACCGCCGGAAGAGCGCAGCTGCGCAGCGTCGGCCCCGTGCCCGCCGACCTCAAACTGAACGTACAGCAACTCTACGACCTCGACCTGCAACGGGCCAAGAAATATGCCGGCGGGAGAGTGAAAAACAAAGAAATGGTGCTCGAGGCGTCTTACAACGTCAACAAACTGCTCTCGAGCGGACACATCATCTACGGCGACCCGATAAGCTGTATGGTGGAGCGGATAGCCGACACCCTGCTGGCCGACTACCCCGAGTTGCGCTCCGAACTGCGGTTCTACACAGTGACAAGCCCCGAAGTGAACGCCTTCGCCACCGGACAGGGCATGGTGTTCGTCAACGCCGGCCTGGTGGCCCAGGTAGAAGACGAGGCACAGCTGGCCTTCATCATAAGCCACGAGATAGTACACTACTACCGCAGCCACTCCCTCGAAAAAATAGTGGGCAAGAAAAAAAAGCACGACAAAAACAGCAAGGCCGACATCGAAGACGCCACCAGCGAAAGCGACGACTTCATCAAGCGCCACAACCGCTCGCGCGAGATGGAAAACGAAGCCGACTCGCTCGGCATCGCCCTCTTCTACCTCAAAAGCCCCTACGACAAAGCGGTCAGCGAAGGAGTGTTCGACGTGCTGCAATACGGAGCGCTGCCGTTCGACGACATACCCTTCGACACCACATACTTCAACACCCTGTGGTACTCGCTGGGCGGATGCTGGCTCGACACCGTGGCACCCATCACCAGCCGCGACAACTACGACGACAGCCGGTCCACCCACCCCAACATCATCAGCCGCCGCAAAAACAGTGCCGCCGCCCTCGACGGCTACTACGGCGGCGAACACTTCGTGGTGACCACCCGCGAAGAATTCCTGCGCCTGCGCCAGCTGGCTCGGATAGAGTGCGTACGTCAAGAGACCATCCACGGCCAGTATGCTCGCGCCTTCTACAACACCTGGCTCCTCCTGGCCGACACAAACCTCAGCCCCATCGAGCGCCAGACCCTCGAGACTCTCGTCGCCCAGCAACTCTACGGCATGGCCCTCTTCAAAAACCACGACAAAGCGAAAACCATCGCCAGCGACCACAAAGAAATCGAAGGAGAAAGCCAGCAGGTGCACTACGCCATGCGCGAGATGACACCCGAACAGGCCACCCTGGCCGCCCTCCACAAAGTGTGGGAGACCTACCGCCGCTATCCCTCCGACCGGCGCCTGTGCCACATGGCCGTCGACCTCATGGACCAACTGCGACTGAAAAACAACAAAAGCATGGCCGACTTCATGGCCGAACCCCCGTCGGCCGACGCCGCTCCCGACACCGCGGCCGCCACCCCCGAACCGCAGAAACCCATGACCAAATACGAGCGCATCAAACAGAA
>CAJOFL010000043.1:13643-23449 GCA_905233895.1 uncultured Bacteroidales bacterium
CGCCCTCACCGACCTGCTGGCCACCGACGCCGAATTCGCCAAACGCCTCCACGACCAACTGACGGCCACCGCCACCGAAAAACACGACCCCTTCCCCGCCTCGGACGACACAGCCGCCACCATCATCTTCAACCCAACCTACTGGATAGTGGGCAACAACAGCGAAGAACTCAAAGTCCTCAAAAGCGACAGCCGCGAGGCCGACCTCACCCAGCGCATCACCCGCACCGCCTCACGCTTCGGCCACCGCGCCCTCGACTTCTCAGACCACGGCATGCACCTCATGGAGAGCGACGTAGACTACAACGACTTCCTCACCCTCTGCGAATGGGCCAACGAATTCTGGATGTCCAACTCCGACTTCGCGATGAACCACCTCATGCAGCCCGCCATGGACAACCTGCTCGACCGCCGCAGCGCCCGCACCGTGGGCTTCAACGTAGTGCTCAACGTAGAGGGAGTGAAAGCCGACGCCAGCCCCGGATACATCATCCTGATACCCTTTGCGCCGCTGGTGGCAGTGTCCATGTTCAGCGGCACCGAGCACACGGCAATGGCATCGGTGGTGGTCGACGCCCGCGAAGGCAAGATACTCTCGCGCCAGACCTACAGCTACAACGTGGCCGACCATCCCGACATGCTCGACGCCATGCTCCACGACTCCTACGACCAGGGGCTCACCCCTCGCAAAAAAGAGCCCAAAGGCTTCATGGGGCGCCGCTTCGACCTCGTGGGCGGATTCAACCTCGGCCTGGCAGGCAGCCAGACCTTCGACGCAGGCCATATCCTCGCTCTCACCCCATGGGCGTCCGTCGAATTCGCCGCCACCCGCAACTACTCCTTTGCCCTCTGGGGCCGCTACCACAAAGGCTATGAAGACATCTACAGCACCTACCCCGAAGAATACTTCGACGCACAAGGGCGTTACCACTACACAACCCATCGCATACAGTCGTCGCACAACATGCTGACCATCGGCGCCGACTGCCGCAAATACTTCCGCAGCGAATTCGCTCCCCTCGGAATCTACTGGAGCATCGGACCCCACATGGTGCACTTCATGCCCCTCGACGGCTCGGCGTCGAGCAACACCTTCGGCATCCACGCCGGCCTCGGCCGCAACTACATCTTCTTCCACCGCCTGCTGCTCAACTACGAAGTCACCTACGCCTACACCTACGGCGTGAACAAAAGCATCGACTTCGACTTCAGCGGAGAATACAAAAAATACCTCCACTACGCCGACGCCGTCGTGGCCAACATGGTCACCTTCCGCCTCGGCCTCGGAATACTGCCGTTCTAGCGGAATATGGCCACAAGGCGCGTATCGGAGAGCATCTGCACCGTGCGCGGATTGTCGCGGTTGCCGTCGTTCCACTGAAGGAATGAATGTCCAGGGGCAGGATGCGCCGTGACCGTGGCTGTCGAGAGATGTGGAAATTCGCCGCCGCCGCTGACACTGCCCGCATCGGGATCAGAGCTGTTGAGTGTGAGTGTGTGGAGGTCGACAATGGCGAACATCGGGCCGGTAATCTGGCGGAAACGGTCGTTTTGGTGATTATTGACGTGCCATACTTCGTACCAGTCCTCCCTGTCCTGTCCAAGGCCAATGTCGGCACTGAACATGCGGTTCTCGCGCGTGGTGCAGAAGTCACAAAGGCCTGCGGGGTGGTTTCTTATGTCCGCGCCTATGCAACCATAGACGGTGGGGTAGTTCCGCATCAGGAATCTGGCCTGTCCGTCATCCTCCACAACCATTTCATAGATATTGCCGTATACACTTCCAGCGACATAGAACGAGGAGTCGAGCACTATGGGTGCCGGGAAATATACGTCATAAGCATAGAAGAGGAAGAAGTCGCTGTCGGCGGTGGCACCGCTGAAATGCGGGAGACGTACGATATATGGATGCGCGGTATCCCAGCGTAGCGAGTCGACAACGGTCATTTCGCGCGGGAACGCGAGGCCGGTACCCGGATGCATGGCTCCGCCCTGGAGGAGGGTTAACCATTCCGGTGCACGTTCCGTTGTTTCTACGGTGTAGCGCGATTGTGGGAGTGTGACATCCACAAGGCACATAAGCCCTTTGATTTCAATCTGCCCGTCAACATGATACTCATTGACATACTGCTTCAAATTTGAGCCCACAGTGCCTTCCACTGCATATAAAAAATCCAAGACATTTGCAAAATCGTTAGTGTCGCTCTGGAAAGCGGGGCAGTCGGCATACCATTCCGGGGTGTAGTAGCGGCGTGGAATGTAGCCGAGAGTGTCGATATCGGTATATTGAGTCTGGGCCGATGCTGTGGCTATGGTGGCCAAGAGTATTATGAAGATTGTCCTTTTCATGGCTACAGTTTTATTAGGGTTCTGGCTTGCGGCATATTGTCGGTACAGAGCACTGCGGTATAGATGCCCGCTGGTAGGCCGACCATGTCGATTATGACGGTGTATCCGGAAAATCCATGGTCCAGAACCAACCGGCCCGAGCCGTCGTAAAGTTGCAATGTGTGTGTGCCGTCGGCGCAACTCACGGTGATACTGCCCTGTGTAGGGTTAGGAGTGATGTAAAAGTTCAGTGCTGGCGGTTCCGGCCCCAAATCTGCCTGTACGGGGTCGAAGAGTGCGGTGAAGACGGTGTCGCCAATGGGATACACGATGCGCGGATTGTCGCGGTTGCCGTCGGCCCACTCGGTGAAAAGGAATCCTTCAGCCGCCGTGGCGGAAATGGTCACGCTCTGCCCATAGGGGTAAATACCTGCGCCGCTTACAATGCCCCAGTCGGGATTGTTGGGCAGCACACGGACATAGTTGCTGCTGTCGTGAGTGAAGAAGGCAGTGACGGTGGAGTCGCTATAAAGGTACATCACACGCGGATTTTCTGTCGAACCGTCGCTCCAGGAGGCAAACCGGCAGAACTGGGCCGGAGTCGCAGTAACGATTGCCGGCTCGCCCGAACGGTAGATGCCACCGCCCGTGGCGCGGCCCATCAGGCTGTCGGCCGCAAGCACAGTCAATTCTAGCCCGTCGGCGGGGATGAGCAGAAAGGGCCCCGCTTGCCTGACGGCCTGCAACGAACCCCAGCCGCCCGCAGTGCCATAGGTGGTGCGCGGCGAATCGTTCATGCAGGTGTTGCAGATATTTTGGTAGGCCTCTACCATTGTGTAGCTTGTGGTACGGTATTTGTATCTCCTGATGCCGAGCGTGTCGGGGGGCGTCAACTCGTTGCTATTGAAAGTACCGGCAATGAAAAACAGGGAATCCACCGTGACAGGATTCGGGAAGCGGGTCTCGTAGACCTTGAAGCTGTGCAAACAGTTGGAGGTGTCGCCTGCCCGTTCGGCCCTAATGTTTTGCGGGAGCAGCATGGTGCGCGGAGCGGAGGTGTCCCACCGTGCTACAGCCAGCGTGTCGCCGGGCATCCCGTTGCCGTCAGAACTCATCAGGATTGCATATTCACTATTGCGTTCCGTCCACAGCGACGGAATCCGTTGCGGCAGGGTGGAAACCATGACCGCTATGCCGACCACAGCCATAGTATGCGACGCAGACTGCCTTACCGCAAGCAGTGAACCTGCGGGGTTGCCGCATTCTTCAGTGCTGAAGTATGTTGGTACATCGCCGAATATAAACCCGGGGTCTTCAAAATAATAATCACATTGATCGTACCAGTCGTGGTAAAAATAGTCAGGGCAGCGGCCCCAAATGGTGTCGCCAGTCTGTGCGGCCAAGCCGCCTGCCAACAACAACAATGCAACAACTATTCGCCGTTTCATATCTTCATTCAGTTTATTCATCCTCACAATCTTGTATAGGAATTATATGGAAACCGCACATTAAAGTGGTTATAACACCTTCAGAGACAAAAGGTACTTGTTCAAACGATGATGTATACAAACTCCGATATCCTATGGTAAAATTCTGTTCTTGCCACATACCCAGCAGACTATATTCAACCCACCAATATCCAGGACTGGTCGTATAACATATAATTTGAGTCAAATCTCGTTGGGGTGTTTCATTTCGGTGATTATAAGTTATATTTCTTGCAACTTTGTTTTGATATAACGGATAATAACCAGAAACGCAAAATGACGGTCTTTGATTATAATCAGGATTTCTAAATGGAATAATACTTTCCAACCGTGGATTTTGTACTTTTCTCACTGTATCATATATTACTGCAAAATAAGATTCAAGTATTGGGAACCTCCATACGGAGTTTCCATAGTTATCCTCAAGTAGCGCAGCCAAAAAAGAGTTTCCCCGTATAGAATCACTTGATTTAACATCTTTGAGTTTGGCATAAAAGCCAGTATCCATAGTATGTACTATTTCTGGATGAGGTACATTGATATATGGGAAATGGAATAGAATCATTTTGCCGGGGAATGCGTAATATGGCAGGTCGGTGTTCTCGGTGATATACGAAACAATCACACCGCTGCCCTTGTTGGTTGCCGTCAGGTGTATCGGAGCGTCCGTCTCCATCCTGGCACGGCGGTCGTTATACGCCTCGTAGACATTGAAACAATAAACGCTGTTGGATGCAACGAAGTTGTCGGTTTGGCCGTAACCCAGATAAAACATTTCATGGAAATGGAAGTAATGCGTCTGATTCATGCACCTTGCAAGCGTCACAACCGTGTCGCCGGTACAGACCACACCCATAAACCTGCCTCCATTATCAGGATGGGTGATTTTTCCGCGCGTGACGTTGTATCCGCCGCCGGGGGCATGGGTCATCTCGTAGACAAAGAACTCTTCGGTCGCGATTATACCGCCATTCGGGGTCAACGCGAAATGCTCCAGATTGTACGAGCTGTCCACAATCATTATATCGAAATTGCCGCTTCCCAACATAACATCATTCAGGTTGAATCTCCCGACATAGCCGTAATATAGCGTTTCCGGCACCAAAAGTCCTTCCAGCGAGTAGACATATTGTCCTGTACGTTCCCATTTCGTGCCGCAGAACCAGCAATTCCTGCCGACATCGACGGTCATCTCATTGACAATATAGCCGCTGCAGGTATAGAACATCGACGGCTCGACATGAGGCGTGGTGTAGAACTTCTTCTTTTGGCCGGTTTCGAAATCCTCCACCACAAAGCAACTGCGGTCGTCGTAGGTATGGCTGCAGGTGACGAAATGCTTGTACTTCACATCCGCCGCCGTGAGCACACGGTCGCCTTCAACATCGTCGAAGCGCAACGTGGATCCGGTCTGTGCACACAAACCCGTCACGGTGCCTGAAACCAGAAGCACCGCGATTGTTATCAGGATTTTTAACAAAGACACTTTATTCATGTTCATCTTCGGACGGTGAGTTTCTTGGCGGTGACACCGCGGGGAGTGTGGACCATCATGATGTACTGGCCAGAGGCCCAGCCGCGGAGGTCGACGGTGGTGGAAGTGAAGCCCGCCGGCTCGCTATAGACGAGGAGTCCCTGCAGGTTGTAGACCTCTATACGCGTGAGGCCGAAGCTGGAGGTGACCGTCACGCGGTCGGCCGCTGGGTTGGGCATGAGGTGGGTGTAGAACGAGAGCATCGACTCGCCGTCGGCGATGCCTTCGGTGTGCGGGAGCGTGAAGGTGACCCACGGCGACCAGTCGGTCTGTATCTTGGAGGTGTCGCAGAAGGCGCGGACGCGGACGGCGTAGGTCTTCGTGCTGTCGAGGTTGCAGATGCGCAGGAGGTTGGTGCCGCTGACGGTCTGGGTCTGTGCCGAGCCGTAGCCCTCCTCGATGGCGTAGTACTGGACGTCGCAGTAGGTGTAGCGGTAGAAGTCATCCCAGGTGACGAGGGCGCAGCTGTCGCCGTCTGGTGTGGCCTGCACGTTCTGCACAGGGTCGCACATATAGAATGGAGGAATCGTGGTGTCTATCTCGATGATGGGGTACACGACAGTGAATGACCTACTGCGATAGGGTGTCCATTGCACATTGTTATTGTAAGGGTTGGATGCAATGGACGTGTCCAGACATTTCAGGTAATCGAAGATGGGGAAGAAACATGTTGTTGTTCGCCCCCCCTCCTCTGTAAAAGCAGAATCTTCCTCTCCGCATGGATTTACTGTTTGAAATGAACCCCATTTATAATAATCCGTATATGAAGGAATAAATGGACTTATTAGTGGTATATATGGAATGTCATTGCTATGGAAACTCCATCCCACATAAAATGTGTCGGTAACAATAATAGCGGTGTCGAAATAACATTCATACAATGGTCTGGAATTAATTGTTGATATGGTAAATGTACAGCATGAATCTTCGGGGGATTGGAAGCCCCAGACTCCTTCGTATTTCAACATCCTGTGTGGATCGGGAAGATACCAGCGCACACGTTTCAGAAACACAGGATTTGTAGTACCATAGTCTGTACCATTGTCGTAGAGATAGAAATATTCCGGTGCGGAAGTGGAATCCGAAAAAGCCTCCCCTTCGAACTGGGAAACAGGGCAGCCGGCTATCCCGATTATTTTCAAGGGTGCAGCTGTAAAATACGGCATAATATGCACACCATGTTGCACTGATCCGTATGCCCAATCTGATGCAGTGTGGTTGTTCTGCAACAGGTCGCGCAACCCCCACCACATGTAGTAGCCAATCTCCGACTTATAGTCGATGGTGTCGCCCGTGCGATGGTAGTAGTCGTTGTAATACTGTGCCTTCAGGCCGCCGCATTGCTATTGTGACTTTTGTTTTCATATTTTTTATTTGCATATATTGTCAAAAATGATTTCATGCACATTAGGAACAAACATTCTATTTTCAGGGGTATGGTCGATGGATATTCTATCGACACCCTCCAAACCGATTGTTACAGTTGGCGTTGAGATGATGTCTTCGGTGTTATAGGTGCAATTGTCGTAAATATCAAACACTGGCACCGTCGGGCTTGACGGCAATGGAATGAAGGCACCCCCGGGTGCGAAGGTATGGATGTCGAGTTGGCCTGTGGCGTCGACAATGCCCGATGTTACGGGGTGGTCGTCGATATCAACATCCAGCGACGTCTGGGTCAATCCCTTCACTTTCTGCACGTATGCTGTCGGTTCCCCTCCGTACATCAGCGGGAATGTCCAAAGCAGCGAGTTCATTGTCACGTCGCCCGGCAGCATTCCTCGCTCAAGTATGTGGAGAGTGTTGTTTGTCGGGCTGTAGCGCAAGCCGTCGAGCCGCCAGGGGCAGGTTACGGTGTTGCATCCGTGGATGTCCGTCACCCTGCTGGAGGTGAATTGCGTCGGATGTCCGGTGACGGTATTGAATTCCAGCACGTGCAGGATGGTTCGTGGCCTTGTGTTGAACTGCGCCAGCGCCATCACGTTACCCTCCACATGGGCCGCCAGCACGTCGTCCACGGGAGTGTACCCTGCCGTATAGATGCTGTCGAACCAGAAGTTGACAAAGGGATTTGATGGAAAGGCATAGGTTTTATGGTAAGCGCGGGTGATGCAGTGGGTGTTGCTGATGCCGTGGCCGGCGGCCACCACCATGTCGTCGAGCACGGCGATGTCGGTGAACACCTTGCGCCCGTCCTTGGGCACGGTGCTGTAGACTTGCCAATGTATGGGTGACATTCTGTAGGCAGAGAGCACCGACACGCGCTCGTACATCCTATCGGTATAGACATACGAGTCGCCAATCAGAGCCGCCACAGCGCCTACAGTGTCATTTTTGAAGACATCTATGCGTTTTAGGTTGCGGATAAATATTGCTTCGGTGGGAGCACCATAAGGCAAATTAATCCAATTTATCAATGCGGTGAACTCCACCGGGCCTGCTCCCGCAAAAGCGCTGGAAATCTCGAACCTGCCGACAAAACCGCAGGTTCCCGCCCCGGGAAACGCCGGATTGCTGTACACACCGCAGAACATGACCGTGTCCTCGAGTATCTCGAAGTCAAGCACCTCGGCATTGACATAAGGCAGGTCAAAAAGTTGTCCTACGGTTGCTCCGTTCGACCAGAGGATAAACTGACCCTTCCCTCCGGAATCATGGTTGTAGATGACCATTTCGTCGCCGTGCCAGACACGGACGATAGACTTTGCACTGGGCAGGCTGGCCTCATACGTGCCCTGCGCCGCAGTCCAACCTGCAACGGTAAAGACTGTCAGCAAAAAAAAGATTACCTTCTTCATATCGTTTGATTTTTAATAAATAACGTTCAACGGTTTGGTTTATTGCGTTGTACGGGACGTATCGGCGTCACCGGCGGACGGTGAGTTTCTTGGCGGTGACGCCGCGGGGAGTGTGGATGCGGAGAATGTAGGCGCCGGTGGGCCAGCGGCGGACATCGAGGGTGGCGCTCAGCGAGCCGTCGGGCACCCACTGGTCGTGCACCTTCTCGCCGGCCATGTTGTAGGCCTCCACCCGCTTGACGCCGAAGCTCGAGACCACCTTGGCCGTCTCGGCCGCAGGGTTGGGCATCACACCCGTGAGCCGCTGCAGCAGGCTGACCTCTCCAATGGAAAGGAGTATGTCGTAGGAGATTATGGTGTCGTTGCGGATTATGGTGTCGAAGTAGACTATAGTGTCGCCGCCCACGACGGCCGTGTCGCGGACTATGACGGTGTCAAGCACTATGGAGGTGTCGCAGACTATCGCCGAGCCGCCAGCGACGAATATGGTGTCGCCATTCGCTATGACGGTGGTGTCGCCGTTGGCCACGATAGTGTCGCCGCCCAGAATGACGATAGTATCGCCCGAGGAAAAGACGGTGTCGCCCGCCACCACGGTGGTATCCCATACATAGCCGCTGTCAGGCGGTGTAAGTATCGGGAAATTAAAAGTAAGGAGCCCTTGTTGACCGAATACCCATCTCGGAGTGGGCAAATAAGAGACATAGAATGCCTTTTCTTCCCAAATGGCAGGATTAGATGGTGTTACTACACGAGAGAATATAGGCCATGTGTAAAAACTCTTCCCGCATGCCGAACCCATAGCGTGTATCCTGTTTGTCACAGCCATGTAGAAAGAGCCTGAGATTTGCTGTGGTGTATGGAAAAAGAGTTCATAAACCGGTAGCGGCGGCGTGTGTTCAGTGTAGGACCCATCTTTATATGTGTTGAACGTGAGGATATAGGTCGGTGTGTCAAGTTTAATATTGATAGGCAGCAGTGGACTTACGCGTTGTAGTGAATCATTCGGCGTAGCAGGTACCCGTTTGTAGAGACCCCAAAGTTCATAGGCCTCTTCATAAGCCGAGGTGTCACACATGGTGTTCAGCCTTGCGTAGTATGTTGACGAATCTGGTTGATAGCCAACAATATGGCCATCTTCCCATATCGCACTCTGCCCAATACTCATATTCCATGTTTCGGCGCTTACAGCCAACCCGTATACGGTTATGGTGTCATCACCAGATTCAATCAATTTTCCTGTCACCTTTTCGTCTTCCGCACTACTATATAAAATGCCAATAATGATGCTGTCTTTGCTGAAATCCGGCCATTGTGGACATAAATAGCTCGATTTCAGCGTGTCGGCACTGAGCGTATCCTGCGCCTGCATTCCGACAGCGATTGCAAGGATGGCGACAATGGCAAATACAGCTTTTTTCATATCGTATGTTTCTCTAAATAACGTTCAACGGTTTGGTTTATTGCGTTGTACGGGACGTATCGGCGTTACCGGCGGATGGTGAGTTTCTTGGCGGTGACGCCGCGGGGGGTGTGGATGCGGAGGATGTAGGCGCCGGCGGGCCAGCGGCGGACATCGAGGGTGGCGCTCAGCGAGCCGTCGGGCACCCGCTGGTCATGCACCTTCTCGCCAGCCATGTTGTAGGCCTCCACCCGCTT
>CAJOFL010000044.1 GCA_905233895.1 uncultured Bacteroidales bacterium
AACCTCAGCCACCTCAGGGAAGAGAGTCGCCGCCTCGGAGGTGAGGGCTTGGGTAAGGGTGTCGAAGCGGGTGTAGCCGTCCAGACGCCGCTCGAGGACAGAAATCTCGTCGGTGAGGGTCTTGGTGACGGTGAGCATCTGCGCCTGATTGGCACTCGACGCCGCCTCGTCGCTGCTCTGGATGAGGCTGATATGATAATCCTTCAGTTTGTAGAGCGGAAGGTGACGGCTGGCATTGAGCAGCTCCTCGTCGCTGATGTTACGGCCAACGGCGACGACATGGATGGTGTCACCACGCAGGTCGGAATCGAGGATAACTGTGCCGCTCTGGGCCAACTCGCGGCTCACGAAACGTTTCATATTACGCTCGCGGGCGTTCTTGCCCACTATATTCACAGTCATCACGGCTGCCGGAATCATGGTTATGATAACCACCCAGGTGACCAGCCGCCGACCACGGCGTTCCAACTCGGGCGAGAGCGTGGAGTGGCTGTGGAACCGCAGCAGTTTGACACCCACGAAAGTGGCCAGTGCGATGAAGACGGTATTGATGAAGAAGAGGTAGAAGGCTCCAAAGAAGAAGTTCCACTGGGCGGTGGCAAGGCCGTAGCCGGCGGTGCAGAGCGGCGGCATGAGGGCCGTGGCGATGGCCACGCCGGGGATGACCTGACCTTTGCTCTTAGTGGTGAGTGCCAACACTCCGGCGGCACCGCCGCAGAAGGCGATAAGCACGTCGTAAAGGCTCGGCGAGGTGCGGGCCAGCAATTCGCTGCGGGCGTCGCTCAAAGGAGAGATGAGGAAATAGACGGTGGCGGTGAGCACCGAGATAAGTGTGGCGAGGCCATAGTTCTTCAAGGCGCGCCGCAACAGGTCGTAGTCACCTATACCCACCGAGAGGCCCATGCCGATGATAGGCCCCATCAACGGCGAGATAAGCATCGCACCGATAATCACCGCCGTGGAGTTGACATTCAAGCCCAGCGAGGCGATGAATATGGCGAACATGAGAATCCACAGGTTGGTGCCACGGAAGACAACTCCGGCACTCACCTGCGAGATGACTTCCTTCTCGTCCTCGCGGTCAGCCATCAGGTTGAAGTATTGCCCCAGATGGCGGAGATATTGCTTGATGGACATATTTCTAGGTTGTTAGTCGCCGTCGGGATTGATGGTCTTGGAGAACCAGTTGAGCCAGTTCTGCACCTCGCTGCTGTTGTTGCCCACGAAATAGCGGAACATAGGGAAGCCCTCCTTCTCAATCTTGCGCTGGTCGAGCGGGATGGCCTTGACCATGTCGAGCCAAGTACCGGACGAGGAATAGAGGGTGAGTTCGCTGGCGGCGAGGTCGTAGCGGAAGAAGTACCAGTGGTCCTTGGCGGCCTCGACATAGAAGACCATCTCCTGCTTGCCGCTGCGCTTGACAATCTGGGCCTTGAGTTTCAGCTCGACACCCAGAGGCTTGTCACCCATACCGACAAGGCCCACCTTGCCGTCGTAGTAGAGACCCACGGTGGGCAGGTACTGCCAGCGGATGTTGTCGAAGAGGAGGGTTGACTGCATCTGCTGCGGTATGGCGGTCATCTTGCCGGTGGCGCTGTAACTGGCGTAGGCACCGCCGCCGCGGTCGGCACCAAGGAGATACATCAGGGCATGGCGCATCTCGGGATTGGTGGTGGCACCGGCGGGGTCGAGGCGGAGGTCCTCCTTGAGAGCCTCACGCATGGCACTGACCACATCGGACGAGATGGGGAAGTTGACACCGAACACAGAGGCCAGCTGGTCCATATCGGCCGAGCGGATGCCTACCGTGGCAGTACCGTAGGCGAAGAACTGAGCCTGTGTGCGGCGCAAGTTGAAGGTCATCGGACCTTCGCCCTCAACGGTGCAATCCTCAGTACTGAGGGCAAGATAGGGAGACACCACTCCGTCGGGGTTCTCCACCTTCTCCTCGGAGGCAATCATATACTGACGGCGGTCGCCGAGGTAGGTAAGCACACCGTGGGCGGCAAGGAGCTCGCCCTCGACGGAGTTCTGCTTGGTGAGGAACGACGCCGTCGGACGCAGGGTATTCTTGTCCATCATGACCGACGCGGTAAGGGGCTTGCCCTGCCAATCGACCGGCTGCTCAGGCACGGTGACGTGGACATGCTCGGGGTCGGTATAGTCGGAATAGGCCAGCAGCGCAAGTTGTTGCTGCGGGATACAGGGCTGCACCAGACGCACACCGCCCTCGAAATGGAGCCACTGATGGTCGCCCTCGGCGCGTACCTTGCCGGCAAAGCCGAAAGCGGAACTGAGGAGGAACGAGGCCTCGTCGCCGATATTGCCACGGGCTATAGATACACCGCGGCCGTCGACACTGATATTGTCGAAGAATATCCGCTGCGCCTTCTCGGTATCGTTACGGTAGTCCATGAATCCCTTGCCGGTATAACTACGGGCACTGGCAACAAGGACATCGGCTCCAGTTATGTAGTGCCAAGCATGTTCGCGATCGAAAATAAGGCTGGCGTTAACCAAGTTCCGCATAGCACCGCCACGTTCGATATAAACTGTGTCGTATGACGGTGCAATGGCGGCATCGGCCACAGCGAGGATATAGACGCCGGTGGAACTGAGGTTGCCGGCTTCGTAGCGGTAGGTGCTACGGAGCGAGTTGTAGGTCATGCCCTGACGCGAGGCATCTGTCGAAGTGAAGCGGACGCCGGGCATATCATGCAGTTTGCCCACACGCTGGCGCAGGTCGAGTCCTCCAAGACCTTCGCCACCGGGGCGCTGGGTATTGACAAGGTCGAGCACCTTACGGTCCATATCCCACTCGAAGCGGTCTGCATAGGCTTCCATCTTGACCAGCTGCAGCTCGGTACGGGCAGGACCGGCGGGGATGGTGAGGTCGGCATGGCGCTCGTCATAGTCGACATGCGAACGGACCCCACGGGCGGTAAAGGCGGTGGCGTTGAGGGCAATGCTGTGGAGGGTGAAGTTCGATACCTCGGCATCCATCTGACGCGAGGCAAGGAGGAAGTGGTCGCTCTCGAGGGTACCTTCCTTGACCACTGCCGTACCGGCTGCCGCCGCCCCTTTGGGCATGAGGTCGAGGCGACCGGTGAGCGAGGCATCGCCACGGTACATCGACAGCGGCCGACCCTTGGCGAGAGTAGCAACAGCCATCGAGTCCTGATAGGGCAGCCAATGGAGCGAGGTGCGGCCGCCCTTTACATCGGGATACCCTTTCTCCTCGGCCACGGTGAACGTGTCGGTAGTAGCCACCGTGGAGTCGGGCAGGAAGAGATATTTGGAGGAGGTGGAATGCGAAGTGAGGTAGTCCAACTCGCCTTCGCCCTGCAGGCCGTAGTGGTCGAGCGAGATGCCATTGCGGTAAGTGCCCTTGCCGCCATAGGCGGGGTAGCCACCCGACGGGGTCTCGGTGCGGAAGCCGAGGTAGTAGTCGCGCTGCACGGTGAGGGGGTAAGTAATGTCGGGGAAGATACCTGCCGAGGTAAGCACTCCGTTGAACTGCAGACTATCGGGAACGAAATCGACAAGGTTGTTGAGCGTGAAGGGATGGAGGGTGTAATAAAACTTGTCCTTCTTGTACTGCCCGCCACGGATATTCTTCTGGTCGTAGTAGACATAACTGTTCTCGCGGCTCTCGAAAATGGGGAAGTCTTTGTTGTCGACAAGGCCGCAGTGATTGTCGGGCTCATCGACACGCAACGAACCCACCAGGTTCGAGAGGGGCGTCATGACGGGATGCAAAGAATCGGGATTATTGAAATTCTCAACCGCGAAATAAAGCTTGTGGATGGAGGGCATCTCAAAGCTGAAGTTCTCATAGGAGAAGTCACAGTTCTCGACGAAGAAGACGAACTTGCCGGCCTCGATGCGTCCATCGAAATGGATGGAACGGTTGTGGCCGACGGTAATCTGGCTACCGCGGGCCTTGTCGGGATAGACAACCACACGCTGCGAGTCGCTAACCACGAACTGTTCCACTCCACTGATAACCAAAGCACGGTCGTCGATACCCATTCGGGCATTGGTGCCATTGGCGGTAGATTCGAGCGTGAGGGCGTCATAGTCGAACCCTTTCTTCTTGGAGAAGGCACGCATATAGTCGCCCAACTTGTCCTTGACGCGTACACGGCCGGTCATCTCATTATAAGCCACAAGTCCATGGCGGCAGAGGTTATGAATCATAAGCAGTGTCTGACCTTCGTCGAGACCGATATAGTTAGAGAAGGCCTTGGCCGAGAAGTCGTTGTTGCCGCCATCGGCATATTCATAGACACGGCGTACGGGGCTCACCTCGTCGATACCTTGTATTTCACGGTATTTACGATAGGTGTAGTAGTTGGATGACTCGAAGGTGGCCATACTGGTGCTGCCACCAGGAGTGAGGTTCGAGAATTCGAGGTCGGTGCCGTCGGTCTTCCAGGATATGAGGGCACAATAGATGTCAAGTTCATGATAGGTGTCGATGAAGGGGCTGTAGTAATTGCGTTTGGGGTCGTTGACGATATTGACACGGTGGTCGGCCGGAGTATAGCGCACCGTAACACCGGTATTGCTGATGGAATCCTCACCAAGATAGAACACCACAGCGGCATTCTCGGCCGAAAGCCGTTCGGGGGTGATGGTAAACTTGAGCGAAGTGACAGTCATCTGAGGCTTGCCGTCGCGACGGAAAACTAGGTTGGCGGGATGCTTGCTCGAAGCGGTGATGAACTTCGAGCCGTTCATCATAAAGCTGCCGCTATAATCAACTCCGGGCAGGATGTCGGCCAATACAAAGTCGCGCTGGTAGGAACGGAAACGAGGATAGCTGTACTTGCCGGGCTCCATCGGGGTTGATAGCAGGTCTTCCACACGGCCCAGGATGGGCTGCGAGAAATAATGGGTATTGACAAAACGGACGGTGTCGGCCGAAAACTTCGGGAACTTGGTTTCTGCACGGTAGGCAGCAAGTTCGGCATAGCAGGCTTCGGTGCCGAGGCCGGTGCGGGTCCAGTCAAGGCGGCCGCCCTGGCCGAACCAAAGATTCTCCTTATAGTTATAGCGGCCATGGGTAGCATGGATACGTTCCAAATCCTTGGCCGACGAATAACTCAAGTCGGCTTCCTGGTCAATGTAGATCCAGGCCGTTCCATCCTCGAAAGCAATGCGGAAAGGAGTCTTTGGATCGAAACTCCATGTGCAACTATTGGAACGATAGAGAACCCGCTCGCTAAGCAGCGTTGCACTGAAATCGACCCACTCATTGAGCACTTTCCCCTTTGCATTGCGCCCAGCAAAACTTTCCACCACGCGCATCCACTGGTCGAAGTTCTGCGCACCGCCAGGGGCAGTGGCGTAGGCCGTCATAGCTGCACAAAGGGCGGTTATCTCCGGATTGCCGCGCAACTTGGCGCGCACAGCATAATTGTACACCAAGGCCGCACGTTCCTGCATCGACCCGTCCATGGCTCCGTATGAGGCACGGAAGGCCTTGACAGTTTTATTGTTCTCCTTCTGCCGGTCTCCGTCGGAGGTCGACTTATTGAGGTATTCAAGCAATTGGTCTGGAAGGCCGTCGGCGGTAAACTCAACGGTTTTGGGCTTTTGTGCGGCAGCAATCAGCGGAAGCATCAGTGCCAAGATAAGTATCAGATGTTTTATTTTCATAATTTCACATAATATTTCAAAATGCAAAAATACACCTTTTTCCGCACCTGTATCAGGCGCGGAAGAAAAAGTTATCAAAAGGTGGCTGTTGAAATTTTGAGCGACAAACGGGGCTCGAACCCGCGACCTGCGGCTTGGGAAGCCGCCGCTCTACCAACTGAGCTATTGTCGCATCCTATATTATGAAAAAGACGGAAAAATAACGCCGTTTTTACCGCCTTATTGTGCTCAAATGTAATTTTTTTCATTTTTTTTTGGTCACTATATATATTTTTTGTAATTTTGCATCCGCATAGTATATAGTTTATGGGCGTTATAGCACGGCAAAGTATCAAGGGGGCAATAGCCAACTACATCGGGATTGCGATAGGATTCCTGACCACTTTCTTTGTGCTCACACGCTGCCTCTCGGAAGAGGAGGTCGGACTGACGCGTATGATGGTCGACGCCGCCACACTCTTCTCGTCGCTGGCCATGCTGGGCACCAACTCGACTCTGGTGCGCTACTTCCCCTGGTTCAAGGACGGACGGACAAACCACGGTATCTTCGCCTGGACCCTGCTGGTGCCTGCAGTGGGGTTTGTGGTGATGCTGGCACTCTTCCTAATTTTCAAATCGTCAATCATAGCCCTTTATGCTCCGGGCTCGCCGCTGGCGGCCGAATATTTCTACATGCTGCCGATGATTACAGTCTTCATGATGTACACCACAGTATTCGAGACTAATGCATCGGTACTATTGCGCATCACCATCCCTAAAATAGTGCGCGAGGTTGGCATCCGCGTGTTCAATCTGGCGGCATATATCCTCTACGGCACAGGAGTTATCAACTTTACCCTTTTCGTGTGGATATTCTGTGGCATCTGGGGGCTGGCATTGCTGCTCAACCTCTTCTACCTTATCAAACTTGGACAGATTTCGCTGCGTATCGAACGGGGCTTCCCCGGGAGAAAGATGTTACGCGAGATGGGCAGTTATTCACTTTTTATGACCGCCACGGTACTTGCAGGCAACGTGCCACTTATGAACTCGCTCTTCCTCGGTGCCAAGGCGGGCGCCGCTCTTACTGGCATTTACGCCATAGCATCGTATGTGGCCAACGTCGTGGAGGTGCCCTACCGGTCGCTGGGCGCCATAGCACGGCCGGTGGTTGCTCAGGCCGTAAAGGATGACAACCGGGCCGAAGTGAACCGGCTGGTACGTCAAGTGAGCCTGCACCAACTTCTGGTGAGCCTGTTGATTTTCTACGTGATATGGATTAATATCGATGCCTTCTTCGCCCTGCTACCAGGTGGTGAAGTATATGCCAAAGGAGCCGTGGTGGTTCTGGTTCTAGGATTGGCCAAAGTAATCAACTCATCGCTCTCGATAGGCACCGATGTGCTCAATTTCTCATGCCATTACCGAGTGGGGCTTCTCTTCATTGCAGTGCTCACCGTCACTGCCATACTAATGAACACCTATCTCATCGACCGCTGGGGAATCGGTGGTTCGGCAGCTGCCACACTGATTGCCTATGCAGCCTACTTCCTATTGCTACTGACCTTCGTATGGCGGCGCCTGCGGGTAAGCCTATTCTCATGGGGGCAGGCAAAAACTATCGTAGTCATGGCACTGGCCATTGCGGCGGCAACAGCTTGGAACCACTGGCTCACGCCACTCATACTCAACACCCACCACGCCACACTCTCCCTGATAATCGATGCAGTGGTCAAGACCCTCCTGCTCGGCGGAGCAGTCATACTGGTAGTATATGCCTGGCGCATATCGCCCACCGTCAATGAATTAATAGACAAAACAACTCAACGCATAAAGAGATGAAACGCCTGGTCCTTATCCTGATGTCATCGCTGTTGCTGATTCCCCTTGCTGCACAAACCGATCCTTGTCCGCAGTTCCGCAACACCACGTCGTTCAACACCGGAAGTTCACAGTGTTTTTGGTCGGCCCGTGTGGGCGAACGCGTCGCACCTACAGGAGCTAATGCTACCAGTGACACGACGACGGGCTACTATATCATGAGCACCTGTGCCGACCCCAGCGCGCAAACCATTACCGGTCATAACAATATCACCTCGTCATCCCTCAATTCGGGCCCCGACGGCGGCATAAGTTGCAGCTCTTGCAACCACGGTGGTTTGTGGGATTCCTATGACAGCCGTTTCATGATAATAACCCAGGCCAATGCAGGCATTGACGAGTTCACCATCGACCCCTCCGTACCAGGCTCAGGCATGCCTCGCATTCCACCGGGATACAGCACCAGCATCAGATTGGGCGATCCCCGTGCCACTGGAATTAGCAATCATTACAGCCACAGCTGGTCACCTGGCAGCAACAAAGGGGCAGAAGCCCTCTTCTACACTTTGCGCGTTACCTCACAGAACGCCCTGCTTTTCGTCAACTATGCCGTTGTTGGACGCTGCTATAGCCATGACACTTGGCAGGCTGGCGAATTCCTCATCCGTGTGGTGAAGCAGAACTCCGACGGCACCTGGCCCAATGCTCCCATCAACGACTCATTGTGGTTCAAAGTGTCGGCTCCGGCAATTCCCACCTCAGGCCCAATCCCACCCTGGCTCAACGGACGTCCTGGCGGCAACTGCGGTTCCACCACATGCGCATACGTCTATAAGCCCTGGACAAAAGTGGCCATTAACCTTAATGACTATATCTACCAAACTGTCCGCGTGGAGATGTACACCTCAGACTGCATCTATGCCGTCGACCCAATATATGCCTATATTTCGGGTGACTATTCGCCAATGCTACTCCGCACCTCGGGATGCCCCGACCCTTCCTCAAGTGTTATCGATACTATCAAGGCACCTTCAGGCATGATCTCATACCAGTGGTTTGTCTCCACCGGTGAAGCTGAATCGCAAGACAACTTCTATGACCGCGACCATATGGACTCGGTCCAATTCCGTCAGATTTACCCTGCTACCGCCGGACAGACCACAACCGACAGTATCTTTACCCCATCGCTCCAACATTTCATCATCAATGAAGGCCCCAACGCAGGAGACACCGTATCAGAGAAGACATTCCTCTGCATCATGACCTCAGCCATGGACCCCCGCAAGCCTTTCCAGTCGAAACTTTATGCTAACGTAACCAATAACCGCCCAATAGTGCGCCACCGCGAAACCGCCCTCTGCGACGGTACCGTTAAGTTCCAAAACGCAAGTATCACTTTCGGTTCCACAATAGTGGCAGAAGACCTAACCACATGGGATATCTTCACCGACGTAGCATGCAATAACCAAATTGCCTCCGTGGTCGGAGACTCGGCTCAATACCGTTTCGCCGAGCCAGGCAACTACACCGTGCGACTCACGTGCTACACTTACAACATCTCCAACGAAGGCGATACATCGATATGTTCCGCCTCAAGCACATTTGGCATACGTGCCCTTGGCTCACCGCAGCCATCGTTGAGCCTCAACCGGCATATTCTCTGCGACGAAGAACGGCTCTTCGGACGCGCCATCAACGCTGCCGACCCGACTATTCCCCTTTCGTACTACAATCACATGACGTGGGTTGTAGGCGACAGCATCTTCACCGACAACGACGTCGATACTATCCTTCTCAACCTCCCCTTCGGCGACCATGCCGTGGTACTCACCGTAACCAACCAGGACGGCTGTTCAACCACTGTGACCGATACCGTCCATGTCTATGGAACGCCCACCGTCAGCATGGGTGCCACGGTCGGTTCCATCTGCGTGGGTGACACAGTGGTTTTAACCGCTGAAGGTAACGCCCGTTATGTGTGGAGTTCCACCCCAAACGACACTTCTCTAGCCAGCCAGCAGGGCCAAAGCACCATCTATGTCACCCCCACAACCACCACCGTCTACACTTTAGAACCAGTGCAGGAGAACCCCTGTTCTACCGAAGGAGCAAACATCCTTGTTGAGGTGGTTCCGACCCCAGTGCCGCGGATATGGTTCAACGCCACCAGCGTCGGCATTGACAATCCGACAGTCAACATGACCGACATCTCGAACGACCGTGCAGCCACAGAATGGCATTTCTCCGACGGCCTGAGCGACGAGGGCGTAAGTGTAAGTCATACATTCCTGGCTCTAGATGCCGATAGCGTCAGCATACGCATGACCACATGCAACAGACTCGAATGCTGTGCTGATACCACCATATCGCTACCTGTTCACGACGAAAGTATCTGGTTCCCCGATGTATTCCTGCCAGGCTCGAACGACGAGAACGACCACTTCCGCATAGTGGCAACATTCCCATTGCTTCAGTTTGAGATTTACATCTATGACCGCCAGGGAAGACTAGTCTACACCTCGACAAATCCCGAAACAGGATGGGATGGCAGAGACCTCCATGGCCAACCATGCCCTCAGGGGGCCTATGTTTATTACTACCGTTACTCCATACTCGGTACCGACGACTACTACCCCGGCGCAGGAACTATTACACTCATTCGCTAAATTTTATGCTACGTAATAGCCTCATAGTAGGTCTTCTGCTACTCCTACCACAGCTATTACTGGGCCAAGATTTATGCAATTTACCTACCAACAAGGGGTGCGACTTCTGGATGACATTCATCCCTATCACCCATACTAATCCCAGCTATGGTCCTGCCGACCTGCGACTGACAGTTGCCTCCGACTCCGCAGCGAACGTCACCATCACTGGACCTGGCGGCAACATCAACATCTCGCTTGCTGCCGGCAGCAGCGAAACTCGCATTATCGGCAACAACAACCAAATCGCAACTTACAACACACCATTCGCCGGTAGTTGGCACATAACCTCCGACCGTGCTATCTGGGTCTATGCACTAAACAGCATGCAGAATCCATCCAAGTCATGCGAGTCGGCCACCATACTTCCCACAACCGCACTAGACACCGCATATATCGTTCAAGACTATCCTCCATTCATTCACGGCAGTTCAGTCGCGTTCGTTGCTGTCGAGGACAACACCATTCTCACCATGGTAGTACCCTGTGACGTCCGCAACACCACACTTAATCCTGGCGACACGCTCACAGTCACACTGCAAAGCGGCCAAGCATATAATCTATACGGAAACAGTTCTACCGTTGGCTTTGCGGGTATGCGTGTTACATCCAACGGCAAGCCTTTCGCCATGTACCACGGAGCCATCAGCACCAGAGTACCAAACAATGCCACCGACGGCGGGGATCTTACCTTCGAACAAGCCCTGCCCATAAAAGACTGGGGTACGGATTTCATAGTGCCTGGAATGTCTTTCATGAGCGGCAACAGCCATATCCGTATCACTGCCGCCGAAGACAATACCACTATTTCAATCAACGGTGCTCCCGTACCATCTGTGCTAAACGCTGGATGGAGCCATGAACATTCCATGCCAACCAGCAACAACTGCCACATTACTGCTGACAAGCCAGTCAGTGTCATCCTCTATATGGCCTGCCATACTGTTGCAGGATACAAAGGAGACCCCGCTGCAATTACCATCCCACCTATCAACCGTGGAGTATGCAAAACGATGTTCCGGGTGGACAACATTGGAACCGTAAACAGCAACTACCTTTCGGTTATCTGCCCAACTGCCATCAACGGTAGCATCCAACTCGACGGTGCATACCTTTCGACAGGAGCAACAATAATAGATGGGTACACCGTCTATCGCCTATCCGTCTCGGCAGGGCATCATAGTCTTGCCTGCAACGACGGCCCCTTTGTCGCCTTCCTATACGGTTTTGGCCCATGGGAAGGTTACGCCCACCCATTGGGCTTTAGATTTGATGCTCCGATTCAAATTCACGACACCATTAGGATTTTCGATACGGTTTGCCAAGGTGAGGCATATTACCAGCCGCTTATGGATCTAACCATTACGGCTAATCAGACATCCAATCCTGGTATATTTGAATTCAGGACCGACACAGTGCAATCTGGCACTATCGTTCATCATTTTGTTTTAACACTCACAGTATTGCCGTCAGCATCTACCTCAATTTCCCACACCATAGCGCTAGGTGACACTCTTTTCTACAACGGCGATACCCTCACGGCATCTGGCTCTTACGTATTCACACTTACCGCCGCCAACGGATGCGACTCGGTGGTGACAATTAATTTGTCATATTTATCCGACACGGTTCATCTCTACGATACGGTATGTCAAGGATACAGATATTCCAGAAACGGTTTTACTGTCGATAATCCCCAGCACGGCACAACCCTTGAGCGCGACACCGTGGAGAACGGCATACCGTTCCACTATATGCTGCACCTCACAGTGCTGCCGTCGTCGGCCGCC
>CAJOFL010000045.1 GCA_905233895.1 uncultured Bacteroidales bacterium
TCGGGGATGCCGCCGATTGTGCATATCGGTGCACTGAGGGCCTCCGTCACGGGGGTGCTGATGCTGGGTGGACTGGCGCTGAGCATTTGGACTATAGTCTATATGAAGCGTCGCGGCAAGGGAAACCCCATGGACGCCTTCGGCCACGAGGTGGCGCCACGCACACAGCACCTGATGACCGACGGCCCTTATCGCATCAATCGTAACCCCATGCTCACCGGCACGCTGCTCTACCTCGCCGGCGTGGTCGTCTGGCTGTGGACGTGGCAGGCATTGTTGGTATGGGTGCTATTCTTTGCAATAATGCTGGTGCAGGTGGTCACCGAGGAGCGCCGCCTTCGTCGTGACTTTGGTGAGGAATACGACGCTTACCGCCGCCGTACCCGCAGATTTTAGAAATAACTATGATGGAAACCGAACGAATTCTACTTCGGCCGTGGTGCGAGGATGATGCGGAGGCCCTGTATAAATATGCTTCCGACCCAGAGGTGGGGCCGCGCGCCGGCTGGCCGCCACACAAGAACGTGGAGGAAAGCCTCGAAATAATTCGTACCATCTTCCATAGCGACCATATCTGGGCTATCGAACTGAAAGAGACCGGCGAGCCTGTAGGCTGCATGGGTTACATGATATGCGGCGAGAGCAATATCAATATCGGCGAGAACGACGCCGAGGTGGGTTATTGGGTCGCACGACCCTACTGGAACCGAGGTATATGCAGCGAGGCATTGCGAATGCTGATAGATTTCTGCTTCAATGAAAAAGGCTTCGATAACCTCTGGGCCGACTACTTCCCCGAGAACCCCGCCTCCGGCCGTGTGATGGCGAAGTGCGGCTTCAATGATACCGGTGATATCAACTACTGCAGCCGTCTGCAGCTTGGCTCTGACCGACCAGTAAAAATAATGAGATTAGCCAACCGCTTTGTAGACAATTTGGCCGTCAACTAAAGTCATAACAACGCTGTCGCCGTGCGAGGCGTAGACCAAGTCTGAGAGGTTTTTTACGTTGGAGAGGAAGAGGCAGGCGGGTTGGCCTGGAGCGATGGAGTGTCCTCCAGTGGCGATGGAGAGTATTTGCTGCGCTGGAACCACCGTGGGGTCGCCGCGCCACCCTTTTTGTAGCAAGGCTGCCGTCTTCATTACCTCAATCATGTCGAGGTTGTTGCTGCTGGCCGAACCGTCGGTGCCAAGCGTCACGTTGGCGCCAGCCTCAATCAACTCAATCATCGGGAAGCGGTAACCGCTTCCCAGTTTGAGGTTCGAGTTTGGGCAATGTACACAGGTGATATTGTGGTCGCCGATAAGTTTTATTTCATTCTTCGACAGGTGCAGGCAATGTGCTGCAATAATGTTTTTCCCAAGTTTATCCAGAATACCTAGGCTATCAAGATACTCCCACGGGCGGCAGCCGTGCTCCCGCAGGCAGTCGTTGACCTCCTTTTGCGTCTCGCTCATGTGTATATGCATGGGCAGACCGTATTCGACACATGCATCGGCACAACGACGCAGGCCCTTTTCGCTGACAGTGTAGATGGAGTGGGGGGCAACGTTGACAGGCACACCTAAATTCATTACTTCGTCCAGTTTGTCCAGTTCGTCGCCATTGCCAAAGATGTTCAGGCCCAGCATGGCGCGTATGCCACTATCCTTCACCGCTTGTGCCATCGCAGGCAGGTGGAAATACATGTCATTAAAGGCGGTGGTGCCGGAAGCGAGCATCTCTTTGCAGGCTTGAAGGGTGCCTTCGTATACCAGCTCGTCGGTCAGTTTCTGTTCAGCAGGCCATATATATTCGTTGAGCCATACGTCCAGCGGTTGGTCGTCGCCGAGGCCGCGGAAGAGGGTCATCGGCGCATGCGAGTGCATATTTATCAGCCCTGGGAAAACGGAAAGCCCCCGAGCATCGATGTCGTCGAATGCACAGGGGCTTTTTGTCGCGGGTGAGACACTCTCGATATTACTGCCGTTGATTTTTATGTCGACGGCTTCGCCTTCGAGGGTGGCACAGCGTATGTTCATTGTACCAGTATCAGCAACTCGTTCTGCTGGCTTTTCACCACACCGCCTCGCACCTCGAAGGTGTGTTCCTTATCCTCGTCGTCAATCAGGCGTATGACGCCTTTTGAGAGCGACGAGATTATGGGGGCGTGATTCTCCAGTATCTCGAACTTGCCGCCCGTGCCGGGCAATTGCACCAGTTTGGCGGCACCGTCGTATAGGCAGGCATCTGGTTTTGTAATCTTGACTTTCATTGCTTATTTCGTTTCAGCCAATATCTTTTCACCCTTCTCGATGGCTTCCTCGATGGTGCCGACCATAAGAAATGCTTGCTCGGGCAGGTAGTCGACATCGCCGTTGAGAATCATGTTGAAGCCCTTGATGGTGTCCTCGATGTTGACGAATTTGCCCTCTAGACCAGTGAATGCCTCCGCCACGAAGAACGGCTGCGAGAGGAAACGCTGAACACGGCGGGCGCGGCTGACGACCAACTTGTCCTGTTCGCCGAGTTCTTCCATACCGAGGATGGCGATAATATCCTGCAACTCGTTGTAGCGCTGAAGCATCTGCTTCACCTTCTGGGCGGTGTTGTAGTGCTCCTCACCGACCACGTCGGGCGAAAGGATACGCGAAGTTGAATCCAGCGGGTCGACGGCGGGATATATACCGAGCTCGGATATCTTACGCGAAAGGACGGTCTGTGCGTCGAGGTGAGCGAAGGTGGTGGCAGGGGCGGGGTCTGTAAGGTCGTCGGCTGGCACATAGACGGCCTGCACCGAGGTGATAGAGCCGCGCTTGGTCGAAGTGATGCGCTCCTGCATGAGACCCATCTCAGTGGCAAGGGTGGGCTGGTAACCCACAGCTGAAGGCATACGGCCCAGCAGAGCCGATACCTCGGAACCAGCCTGGGTAAAACGGAAGATATTGTCGATAAAGAGAAGGATGTCGCGGCCACCGGTCTTCTCGTCACCGTCGCGGTAATATTCGGCCAAAGTCAGGCCAGCCAATGCCACACGTGCACGTGCACCGGGGGTCTCGTTCATCTGACCGAACACCATTGTGCACTTCGAGTCCTTAAGAGCCTCCTGGTCTATCTTGCTAAGATCCCAGCTGCCTTCTTCCATGCTCTTCTTGAACTCATCGCCATACTTGATGACTCCAGCTTCAATCATCTCGCGTAGCAGGTCGTTACCCTCGCGGGTACGCTCACCTACGCCAGTGAACACCGACATACCACTGTACTTCTTGGCGATATTATTGATAAGTTCCTGGATAAGGACGGTCTTGCCAACGCCGGCACCGCCGAAGAGGCCGATCTTACCACCCTTGAGGAATGGTTGGATAAGGTCGATGACCTTGATGCCGGTATAGAGAATCTCCTGTGAGGTGCTGAGGTTCTCGAACTTGGGCGGCTCGCGGTGGATGCTGTAGCGTTTTTCGCACTTTGGGGCGGGCATACCGTCGATGGTCTGTCCAATAACGTTGAAGAGACGGCCGTTGATATTCTCACCCACGGGCATGGAGATGGGCTCGCCGAGCGAGAGGACTTCCATGCCGCGCTCCAGACCGTCGGTGGAGTCCATGGCTATGCAACGCATGGTGTTCTCTCCGATGTCCTGCTGGCATTCGAGGATAATGTCAGAACCGTCGTTGCGCTTGACGCTGAGGGCGGTGTAAATGTCGGGAAGGTTTTCGCCGTCTGGGAACATCACGTCCACTACAGCACCAATGATTTGCGATATTTTACCTTTCAGTTCCATATTTGTGATATTTCTTTGTCCTTGATTTCTAAGCCAAAATGCGCTGCAAAGATACTACTTTTTTTCTAAATTCGCTGAAAAAAAGCATTTTGATGTTTTACGCCCAATGCTATTTGTCTGAGGGCTTGGATGTTGGCTTCTGGATGGCAGCGGGTGTTGCAATGCTTGAACGCATGTCGGTATCGGCCTGTATGTTCTTCATACGGTAGTAGTCCATGATACCGAGGTTGCCATTGCGGAATGCTTCGGCCATGGCCAGTGGCACTTCGGCCTCGGCTTGTATGACCTTGGCACGGGCTTCCTGAGCCTTGGCTTTCATCTCCTGCTCCTGGGCTACAGCCATGGCGCGACGCTCCTCGGCCTTGGCCTGGGCAATGTTTTTGTCGGCATTGGCCTGGTCCATCTGCAACTGGGCACCGATGTTCTTACCAACGTCGATATCGGCGATGTCGATGGAAAGAATCTCGAAGGCGGTACCGCTGTCAAGACCTTTGGTGAGCACCAGTTTGGATATGCTGTCGGGATTCTCAAGTACCTGCTTGTGGCTGGTGGCCGAACCAATGGAGGTGACGATACCTTCGCCGACGCGGGCCAGGATAGTCTCCTCGCCGGCGCCGCCGACGAGTTGCTTAATATTGGTACGTACGGTGACACGGGCCTTGGCTATGAGCTGGATACCGTCCTTAGCAACGGCAGCTACGGGAGGAGTGTCAATAACCTTGGGGTTGACTGAGGTCTGCACAGCTTTCAAGACGTCGCGACCGGCCAAGTCGATGGCTGTAGCGGTCTTGAAGTCGAGGTTCATATTAGCCTTGTCGGCACTGATAAGGGCGTTGACAACGGAACCGACATGTCCACCGGCAAGGTAGTGAGCCTCGAGGTCGTTCTGCTTAATCTTAAGGCCGGCCTTGCTGGCACTGATGAGGTTGCCGACGATTACCGAAGGTGGTACCTTGCGGAAGCGCATGAAGATGAGTTGCACAAGGTTGACATACACACCCGATACCAATGCCTGGAACCAAATGCCGATGGGCACCAGATAGAGGAAAAGGATGAACAGGACTACGCAAACTGCGATAATGATAAAGGTGTTCATAAGTTTTTGATTGTTTGATTGATTAATTACTTTTCGAATCGGTCATCCGAGGTCTCGACCACATCGATACGATAGCCTTCGATGGCGACTACTTCGATTTTGCGGTCGGGATCAATGAACTTGTTGACGGCATGCACTTCAATCGGCTCTCCACCGATGAGTGCTTTGCCAGTGGGGGCGAGGCGTGAGATGGTTGTTCCAATGGCTCCCACTTTCACTGTTGGTTCTAACTGGTTGACTTTGCTGGAACTCTCTTCGTCAAGGCTGAATCGGCGCCAGGTCTTTTTTTTCATAAATAGCACCAGCAGCAATACACAGAGGGCAATGGCACAGAGAAGCACGATTGTGCCGGTACGATCGCCGAAGAGGGCATAGGTTTGCCATACGCCAAAGGCAATCAGTCCGGCACCGAAGATACCGGCTACGCCGCCTGGCAGGGCGACAATCTCCAGAGTCAGCAGAATTACGCCTAGAAGAAGTACGATAATCAAGAGAGTGGTGTTCATTGTATTTCAGATGTTAATTGTTTGTCCAATAATGCGGTGTGCATTGGTAGTAGTTTCTCATAGCTTCCATGCTTCACAGTACAGCGGCCATGACAATGAACGAGAATGGCGCACTGCTCGGCCTGCTCTTCGGTGTGACGGCAGATGTCCATAAGGGCTTTGATGACGTAGTCAAAGGTGTGTACGTCGTCATTGAAGAGCACCAGGGAGCAACCGCTGTCTTCAAGCACTTCGGTTTCAGCTTCGGCTTCGGGCGATATATAAGGTTTGTTCTCTTCCATAACTCCCTAATTTCTAACTATAATAGCTACGGCCTGAGCCGATATTCCCTCCTCGCGTCCTTCGAAACCAAGATGCTCTGTCGTGGTGGCTTTGACAGAGACGCAATCTTCATCTACTCCAAGTGCGGTGGCAATATTGTGGCGCATCTGTCCAATATGGGGAGCCATCTTTGGGTGTTGCGCAACTATCGTCGAATCTATATTCCCTACACGGTAGCCATGCTCATGCAGTAATGTTCCCACATGAGTGAGCAGTTTGATGCTGCTAATGCCCTTGTATTGAGGATCTGTGTCGGGGAAATGCTTGCCGATGTCGCCAAGTGATGCTGCACCTAGCAAGGCATCGCAGATGGCATGTAGAAGTACATCGGCGTCGCTATGGCCCACTAAACCCATGGAATGGGGGATATTCACGCCACCAATCCAGAGCGGAAGCCCTGTTTCAAGACGGTGTACGTCGTATCCCGTTCCAATTCTCATTCGGCACCCCCCTCCTTTGAAGGCTTGAAGTCGATGGAAAGCTGGATACGAAGAGTGTGAGCCAAGGGGTTGGTGGAGATACGTGTGGTGGGGATGAGGTATGAGATATCGAACGAGAAGATGTTGTAGCGCATGCCTGCACCGATGGTCATGTATTGGCGGCCGCCCTTACTCTCATGCTCATAGAAGTAGCCCATGCGGGCTGCGAAAGTCTCGGCATACCAGTATTCGGCACCGATGGAGAGCTGTATCTCTCTCAATTCCTCGCTCATGCCGCCGGGGGCATCGCTGAAACTCTGCAAGGCCCCGGCAATAACGCCAATATTGTTGTAGTTGACCTGCGTGGTGTCGTTCCGCAACTGGGGGGTCGGAACGAGGAGTTTGTTGAGGTCGAGCAGGATGTTTACTTTGTTGTATTCGTCAATGCGGTTGGTGTAACGGCCGCCGAGGCGTAAGTTGGCAGGCAGGAACTCCTTGTCGTTGTCGTCGTCGGAGTAGGAAAGTTTGGCACCAAGATTCGAGATAAAGGCACCCAAGGCGAATGATTGCTCCTTGTCTATTTCATTTTGGTAGTAGAGTCCTATGTCGGCGGCAAGCGAATTGGCAGAGTGGGTCGAGGTGTTCGACGCATCCTCGCTACTGACAACGGCACCATTGGTTAGGTCGCTGCGGATGAATCGACCGCTGGCACCCATTGACAGGTTGTCGGTCAGTTTTAAGGCATAAGTGACGTCAAAGGAGAATTCGTTGGGATGCAGGGTACCAATGACATTACCGTTGATGTCGGTATGATCCATATCACCAAGGGTGAAGTATGTGAGGCCCGCGGCAACGGTTGAACGGGTGTTGATGCGGTAGTAACCACCGAGGTAGAGCAGATTCATGTCGCCTACCTTGAGGTTACGGAGCCAGGGAGTGTAGGTGGTGCTGAAGCCCATCTGGCCGTCAATAAATGCAAACTTCGCGTTGTTCCAATGGGCCGAATAGGCGTCAGGAGTCGAGGCTACACCGGCATCGCCGAGGGCACCTGCGGTGGCATCGGGGGCTATAAGCAGGATGGGCATACCGGTGGATATGTAGTTGCTACTTTGGCCTGTCTCAGAGTATTGTGCCATGGCGGCAAGGCTAAAAGCTGCGAGAATCGTCAGGATTGTGAGTCTTTTCATCTAGGTTTTCTTCTGTTGTTGCGTATTATATAACGCTGTTGTTTTGTGTTTATTGTATTGTTGGATGCTCTTTTTTTATCTTACTGCCACTTTTACCGTCGATTGGCGTCGGTCGCCGTCGAAGGAGGTGACAATCATTCTGGCCAAATAGATGCCTGGCTTCACCCCCTGCACATCCCATACCACCGGGCCAATCACGTAGCTTCCGGCGTCAACGGCGGGTGTGAACGTGGCAATCTTCGCTCCATTGGTGGCGAATATCTGCAACTCGGCACTGGTAATCGCGGTGGTGCTGTTGGTTTCATAGTGGAATGTGGCAGTGGTTGTTGCTGGATTTGGGCTGACGCTGAGGGTGGATACCTGCAGGGTATCGGCCGAGGCCACGCAGAAATGGATGTCGGCTGTGGCGGAGTTACCCCAGATGTTCCATACTTTGAGGGTGATAGTATGGGGGCCGGAGGACAGGCCGGTAAGTGTGTAACGCACGGTACCGCGGCGGCTGTCGCCCGGTTCGGGCTCGTACATGTCGCCGAGGACTATCAGGCTCCCGGGGTTTCCGTCGAGGATGGCAGTGATGTCGTGCCCAAGTCCAGTGCCGGCAGCATTGATTCCTACAGAGTCGCTGAGCAGGGCCAGCAGGGTGGGGGAGTCGTCGGTAAGACCGCCGTCACGGAAATTGGTGTCGCCCATGAAGAGGCGTATCGTCGGGCAGGCGTCGCCAATCTGGGCGTTTTCGTCGAATCCGCCGAAGAGGATGTTGGCATAACTGCCTGTGGCGTCGTCGGCTCCGCTACGTGCATAGTGGCTCAACTTGCCGTGTGCGTATTGGTACGCCACGTCGCGAGGCACGGTGAATCGGTATTCGAAACGCCCTCCGCTTACGGGTTCGGTGCCTTTATAAAGGATGCTTTTCTGCTGAACGAACTCCACTTCCGTGCCGGGGTTGTCGTTGGCCAGGGTGTGCGAACGCATCTCGCGGTCGAATACCACAGGGTAGACCCATCCGTCGAAGTCCTCGATTAGGGTTCCATCGGGGCCATGTATCTCGCCACTGACGGTCACTTCCGAGAGCACCGTGGCGGTATCGTCCACGCCTTCTACCACTGGTCTTTGGTTTATAGCGCTGACGACCACTCTGTTGCGCGGTATCGAGAGGTGCAGCGCAGGGTCGCCGGTGAGGCCGAAGCTCATCGAAACGGCAGTACGGTTCTTGGCCAGCCGCAAGGCTTCGCCTATGGTCTTGGCGGTATCGAGTGAGTAGAGGATAATATCGGTGTTGAACCGCTGTATGTGGCTTACCTTGCGGGAGGCGCTCACCACGCCGATGGCCCCTGTCTCGGCAAGTACAAAGAGCTCGGCACCGCATTGCTCGGTGGGCGAATCGTGGCGACCATAGGAGCAGGTGCTGGTGATTACCAGCGGCAACCGGTCGCGGTTGGTATAGGCGGCGATGTCGCTCGGCTCGATATAACGCTCTGTACCTATGTATTTTGCCGAGCCGTGTCCGATGTAGTTGAGTAGCAGGCAACCGTTGTTAATCCTTTGGCGCAGTGCGTTGTTGAGGTCGGGGTAGAACGAACCGATGGCACCGCTCTGCTGATGGTAGGCGTCGGCATAGAAGCGTTCAATGTTGATATCTGGGTAAATCTGCTTTATGAGTCCGGCGGCATATTCCGACGAGTGGGCAAAAACGGTGTCGCCGGAATGCGACGGGTCGGCGTCGTCGGCCAACAGGGCCACGTAGTTGCGCCAGTCGCCGTTGGCGGTGGCGGCGGTATCAGCCAGGTCTCGTCGCAGGAGGTAGGCCTCTATTTTGTCGACGAGGAGGGTCGCTTCGGCGATATTGCGGGCGGGAAGACGGCCTATGGCGACATCGAGGCTCTGGCTCGGACTGCCGTTCTCGCCGTCGTCGAGGTAGCCAACCATGTCGTCGCTGCTGATAGAGCCCCCTTCGTCGTCGAACGAGTTGACGCTTTCGTAGGTCACCACCGTGGCGAGCGGCGTGGAGGCGCTATGGCCCATGATGTCGCGGGGGTCGTAAGTGGCTTTGCCAAGGATGGCTAGATAGAGTGGCGGACGGTCGGGATGGGCTTGACGCAGGTTGCGAAGCAGGGCGCGTAGGGCCATCGGATCCTGTTTCCCCGAGGAGAATTCGTTGTAAACCTGACGGTCGGTGACGGCAATAGCATCCAGCCCGTCGACAATTTCGTGTAGCGCGGCAAGGCGCTGCGCCTGTGGAAGCAGGTCGGGGTGGCACACCACGATGTAGTCGACGGCGGCCATACCGCGCAGGTCCTGGTTGGCAAGGGGGGTGATTGAGGCGGGCGAGAGGTAGGAAGTGCCGTCGAAAAGGAGGAAGGTCTTGGCCGAATGGACGGTATCTGTCCACTTGCCGCCGCTGGCACCGAGGTCGCGTACAGCATTCATCCGGCTGACATCCCACACGCGTGGCGACGCCGTGCCGCCAAGTCGATACTGCACCGTACGGCCTATTCCCTGCTCGCAACGCACTATCGACTGGCCTCCGCCGAAGGTCAAGGGGGCGCTGGCGTTGAGCTCTATATAGTCAAGGTAGCCGTTGGCGGTGCTTTCGCCTGGGTTATAGGTGATGTCGAAGGTCATCGACGTGCCGCCAACCGACATGTTTTCCAGCACTGTGGCGTAAACGGCCAAGGGGTGTATCACGTGTGTCTGGTCGAAATTGCTGCAGCGGACACGGAACGAACAGCTTACGCTGGCCATGCTGGCCAGGGCGTAACGCACTTTCGGGGCACCGGCACCGGAGGGGAGGCTGAGGGTGAAACTGCGAGAGGGGAGGGTGGTGCTGAATTTTTCGCCCATCCAAACCTGGCCGCTTTCGAACATATTGACCATGTCCTGCTCGTGGCGAGCCACGGCGGTGTAGTGGGTCATGGTGGTGTCGGGCGTGGGAACGGCGGCGGTGGCTATTCGTGCGGGGTTGGATGCCGACGAGGTGAGGTAGAGGTAGTTGGCGGTGGCGTATGGGTGTTGGCGGTATTCCCAGCGGCGGTCGGCTGAGGAGTAGCGCCAGAGGCCGGTGCTTTCGGCGTAGAAAAGCAGCTCATCCTGAGCGTCGAAGGTGCCGTTACCGTTACGGTCCACCACCTCGAGCGGCACCGGCGGCAGCGGGTCGGAGGGCAGTTCGTCGTTGGCGGTGGGCAGGACGGTGCCGCCACTGCCATAGAGCCCTATCGCTCCCACGGGGGTTCCCTGCAGGGCCGGAAGGTCGCTGCCTGTGAGTCGGTGTAGGCCGGTTGAGCGCACCTCGAGGCGCCACCACTGGCCTGAGGCCAACGGCGAGGCAACCTGCCCGTCGGCAACCAGGCCGGCGGCAAGGGCAATCCACAGTATGGCGTACTTCGCGTTCATCGGTTTCTATAACGCCATGAGGTGAATTTTATTGTATATGTAAATAAAAAATTACCGCCTCCCCGCCTTGGGGAAACGGTAAAGGCCGCAATGCTGCGGCCTTTGGTGTTGGTAGCGGGAATCAGACTTGAACTGATGACCTCCGGGTTATGAATCCAGCGCTCTAACCAGCTGAGCTATCCCGCCATTGTTTCGAACCTCCTAGCGGTCGAAAACGGCTGCAAAAGTACTAAGTTTTTCCGTAATGGCAAAATTTTTTTGAAAAGTTTTTCGTATAATTCTGAATAGCAATATGTTGTATTTGGCTGGCCGAACTATCCGCCGGGCGGCGGCCCGGCCCACACCTTTCTCATCACCTCCGTCAACTGTTAATTTCAAATCGTTCATCTTGTTGATTATCAGTGTTATATAATGTTAAAATTTACATAACAGCAAGAACGCCAGCGGTTTAACCCCACCTTCGCCTGATCAACGCCTGATCAACGCCTGATCAACGCCTGCCCTTTACTACCCCCTTCCGACCCCTTCTAAAATTTTTTTTGCCGTGTCGCCAAAAATTTGTAATTTTGCAGTTTCTAATATAATATATATGAAGAAGGTTATTCTCTATCTATCACTGATGTTGGCCCTCGTTCCGGCCATCGCCCAGGAGAGCGAATCGATGCTCAACGAGCAGTATCGCGCCGCCATCCGCGAGTATTTGGAACAGGATATCGCCAACCGCCAGAAGACCATGCAGCGCCGTGCCGAGCAGATGCTCGTGGCTTTGCCCAACGACCGCAAGCTCTACGACGAGAGCCTGGTGAAAATCAACACCGCCATCACCGAGAGCGAGGGCGAGGACGGCGTCCGCACCCTAGACTATATGTACGTCATCTCCTACAACTGCCGCCATATCGAGGGCTATACCGACGACTACCCGCAGGGTGTTTTCGACTGGGATTCGTCGAACAGCTGCCGCGCCATCTGCAACCTCACCAAGACCTTTGTCGAGGGGGTGCTCGACGACTATTTCCGTGCCGGCAAGCAGGTGACAATCAAGATTTTCTCCACCGCCGACGGCTCCGGTATCAACAACCCGCTGCCCTATGACGGCCGCTACGGCGAGTTCCGCTACGAGCCCGTGACCTTCAACGGCGAGAACCTCCGCATCTCGGTCGACTCGCAGTCAGGCATCGCCAACAACGCCCAGCTGGCCTACCTACGCGCCCAGTCGGTACGCGACTACCTCATGAAGAACGTCCGCAACCTCCAGCGCACCAACAACGAGTTCCAGTTCGTCACTCGCTCCTATGCCGACACCGGCGCCTACTACCGCCGCTCCTCCATCGCCATCACCGTTCACGACGCTTTCCGCGAGACTATCGACCTTATGACTGCCGACAAGATTCAGGACGACTATGTCGACTTCAACATCCCCCAGAGCCTCACCTCCTACGAGAACGCCTACGTACTCATCGTCGCTAACGACGACTACTCCCACGCCTTCCTCCCCACCGTGCCCTTCGCCTCCAACGACGGCGAGATTGTGCGCCGCTACTTCGTCCGCGCCCTCGGGGTACCCGAGCGTCAGGTGAAGGTGCTCTCCAACGCCTCCAAGAGCCAGATTGTCAACGAGGGAGTCCGCTGGCTGACCGACCTAGCGCAGGCCGTGGCCGTCACCAAGGCCGACGGCACCGTCGAGCCGCAGGCCAATGTCTTCGTCTACTATGCAGGTCTCGGCTACACCGACTTCAACAACGCCTCCTACATCATCCCCAACAACCTCAACGTCGACGAAATCAAGGCCCTCCAGCCCAAGAAGGTCAAAGGCTGCTGCAAGAAGAAAAAGCGCAAGGCCGCCGCAATGGCTGTGGCCAACTATGATATCCGCCTCAAACCCAAAGAGTCGGCCCGCTTCACCCAGCAGCTCATCTCCATCGACCAGTTCTGCTCCATGTTCAAGGGCTACCCGGTCAAGAACCTCACCCTCATTGTCGACGCCGGCATGGACGGCCGTCAGCGTAACGGCGCACCCATGATCCGACCCGACCGCAACGACGACCCCAAGGCTAAGAAGGCCAAGCGCCGCAAGTCGAACATGCGCGCCGATGCCGTGGTCCTCCTCGCCGCCGAGCCCGACAAGACCGCCTACTCCTTCGACGCCCAGCACCACGGCTTCCTCACCTACTTCCTCCTCAAGGAAATCAAGGGCATCGCCCCTAATATCGAGTCCTACACCTACCAGGACATCTATGAGGCCCTCTCGCGCAAGCTCAGCAAGGAGTCGGCTCTCCAGGGCCGCTGGCAGGAAGCCTCCGGCCTCTCCGGCGGCAAGTACAAGGACGGCTGGCAGCAACTCCATGTAAAATAACCCCCTTTTAGCCCTTTTAGCCCTTTATTACCCTTTAGCCCTTTTAACCCTATGATTAAAGAGAACCTCGACAAAATCCGTGCCGCACTGCCCGAAGGTGTACGCCTCGTGGCGGTCAGCAAGCTCAAGCCCGTCGAGGACATCCTCGAAGCCTACGCCGCCGGCCAGCGCGCCTTCGGCGAGAACTACGCCACCGAGCTCCGCGACAAACACCCTCAGTTGCCGGGTGATGTCGAGTGGCACTTCATCGGCCACCTCCAGGGCAAGCAGCTCAAATACTATATCCCCTTCGTCACCCTCATCCACGGCGTCGACAGTCTCGACCACCTCGCCGAGGTCGACCGTGCCGCCCGGAAGGCCGGCCGCACCGTCGACGTGCTGCTGCAGGTGCATGTCGCCCAGGAGGAGACCAAATTCGGCTTCGCCCCCGACGAATTGGTCGGGCTGGAAGGGCTAGGACCGTTGGAGAACACAAGAATCTGCGGAGTGATGGGAATGGCCTCCAACACCCCCGACACCGCCCGTGTCCGTGACGACTTCCGCCTCCTTCGCCGTATTTTCGAGCAGCTCAAGTCCGGCCCCTTCGCCGGCCGCCCCGAGTTCCGTGAGCTCTCCATGGGTATGAGCCACGATTGGCAAATCGCCGTCGACGAAGGCTCCACCATCGTCCGCATCGGCTCCTCCATATTCGGCCCCCGCAATTATCCCACCCATTAACCCTTTAGCCCCTTTAGCCCTTTTAGCCCTAAAAAATTATGAAAGAAAAAAAGACAATCCAGCACGAAATCGTTTCCTACCTGGTCATCACCCTCGGCATCCTTATCTACACTTTCGGTTGGGCGGCCTTTATGCTGCCTGCCAAAATCGTGGGTGGCGGCGTGAGCGGTATCTCGTCGGTGCTCAACATTGCCGTGGGCATCCCGCTCCCCATCGGTGTGCTCAATTTTATCATCAATGGCATCCTGCTGGCCATAGGCTTCAAGGTGCTGGGCCCCAAGTTCGGCGTGGGCACCATATTCGGCATCGTCATGTCGTCGCTGGCCTTTATCCTCTGGCAGCAGGTGCTGCATGTCGAAAACCTCTTCGACGTCGACCAGTTTGGCGGCTTTATGTGCGCCATCATCGGCGGCGCCCTCTGCGGTGCCGGTATCGGCGTCACCTTCATGATGGGCGGCAACTCGGGCGGTACCGATATTATCGCACTCATCATCAATAAGTACCACGATGTGTCGCCCGGCAAGGTTATCCTCTACCTCGACATCTTCATCATCGGTAGTTCGTGGTTTGTGAGCCACCGCGTCGAGAACGTCATCTTCGGCTATATCGTCATGGTCACTATGACCTATGTCCTCGATATGGTGCTCGACGGCAACAAGCAGTCCTACCAGGTGATGGTCTTCTCGCAGAAGAACGACGAGATAGCCGCTGCCGTCACCACCGAGGTGGGCCGCGGCGCCACCCTCCTCGACGCCGAGGGCTGCTACACCCACCAGCAGCAGAAGGTGCTCCTCATCATGGTCCACCGTACCGACAAGCCCCGTGTAATGCGTATCATCAACCGAATCGACGACGGCGCCTTCATCTCCGTCAGCAAGGCCCAGGGCGTCTACGGTCGCAACTTCGAAAAACTGAAACTATGAAATTAATATCCCCCTCCCTCCTGAGCGCCGACTTCGGCAACCTCCAGCGCGACATCGAGATGCTCAACGCCTCCGACTGCGACTGGCTCCATGTCGATGTTATGGACGGCCTCTTCGTGCCCAACATCTCCTTCGGCCAGCCCATCGTCAAGCATATCAAGAAGCATGCCCGCAAACCCCTCGACGTGCATCTTATGATTGAGGACCCCGGCCGCTATGTGCAGGACTTCCGCGACGCCGGTGCCGACATCCTCACCTTCCACTACGAGGCCTGCCGCCACCACGACCGGGTGCTCCACGCCATCCACGATGCCGGCATGCAGGGTGGGGTGGTGCTCAACCCCTCGTCGCCCGTCGCCTTGCTCGAGGATGTGGTGCAGCTCTGCGAGGTGGTGCTCCTTATGAGCGTCAACCCCGGCTTCGGCGGACAGAAATTTATCGAGAACACCTACTCCAAGGTGCGCCAGCTGCGCGAACTCTGCACCCGCAAGAACCCGAAGTGCCTCATCGAGGTCGACGGCGGTGTCAACCTCGACAATGCGCCCCTCCTCTTCCAGGCCGGAGCCGACGTCCTTGTGGCCGGCAACGCCGTCTTCAAGAGCCCCAACCCCCAAGAAACTATCAAATTACTAAAAAGATAACCCCCTTAAAGAATGCCTCGCCCCCGCCTTATCTTGCTGCCCGGCAAGGAGAAATCCCTCCTCCGGCGCCATCCCTGGCTCTTCTCCGGCGCCGTTAGCCGCATAGAAGGGGCGCCGCAGGACGGCGACCTTGTCGACGTCGCCGACGCCCGTGGCCAGTGGCTCGCCGCCGGCCATTTCCAGCAGGGCGAGAGCATCATCTGCAAGATACTCTCCTTCGACACACCGCATATCGACGACGACTTCTTCCGCCGCCGCTTCCAGTCAGCCATCGACTATAGAAAGAACCTAGGCTTTGCATTCAATACCCCATACCCCGGGCGGAGTGGGGTAGGGGGTGAGGCTACCAACGTCTTCCGCCTCGTCCACGCCGAAGGCGACCTCCTCCCCGGCCTCGTGGCCGACTGGTACAACGGAGTCCTCGTCCTTCAGGCCCACTCGCTCGGCATGCACCGCCTTTTCCCGCTCTTCGTCGACCTCCTGCGTCCGCTCCTCGAGCCCTACGGCCTCGTCGTCCTCTTCGACAAAAGTAGCGCCACCTGCCCGGGAGCCCCCGCCGACGGCTACCTCTGGCATGCTGGCACCCTGCCTGCTGACGACTGGGAGATATGCGAACATGGTAACCGCCTCCTTATCAACTTCTTCGAAGGCCAGAAGACGGGCTTCTTCATCGACCAGCGCGAGAACCGCGCCCTCGTCCAGCAGCTCGCTGCGGGCCACCGGGTGCTCAACTGCTTCGGCTACACCGGCGGCTTCTCCCTCGCCGCACTCCGCGGCGGCGCCGAATATGTCGAGACGGTGGACATCTCAAAGAAAGCCATCGCCCTCTGCAACCGCAATGTCGAACTCAACTTCGGCCCCGCCGCCCCCCACCGCGGCGTAGCGGCAGATGTCTTGGATTACCTTGCTAGCCCTGCTAGAACTGCTAGCCCTGCTAGTAATGCCAGCACATTTGATTTCATCGTCCTCGACCCTCCCGCGTTCGCCAAGAACCACCGCTCTTTGCAGGCCGGCCTCCGTGGTTACCGCTCCATCAACCAGCGCGCCATGGAAGCCCTCCCCGATGGGGGGCTCCTGATGACCTTCTCCTGCTCTCAGGCCGTCAGCGTCGACGACTTCCGCACCATGGTCTTCACCGCCGCCGCCAATGCAAAAAGGCAGGTGCGCATAGTGCGCAACCTGCCTCATGCCGCCGACCATCCGGTCAGCGTCTACCACCCTGAAGGCGAATACCTCAAGGGGCTTCTTCTTGAAGTGTTTAGTGTTTAGTTACACCACCTCTCCCGAGCCGCAGTAGGCGGTGCGGCTGGTAAGGCCCAGGTTCAGGCCCTCCTTGCCGCCCACGGCGAAGCCGTAGACGTACACCTCCATGCCATCCCACGAGGCCGGCACGTTGACACTCACCTTCTCGGCCGTACGCTTGGCGGCGCTACCGATGGCTCCCTGGTTCAACTCCGGGCAGTAGGCGAAGAGGTACACGTCGTCGTTCTCGTCGGCGCCGAACTGGTCGGCTCCGCCCGTAAGGGGCGCCTCGATATGCAGGTGGCTTCCCGAACCGAAGTTCACGGCTCCGAAGGTGGCCTCGGGAAGGTCGCCCAGGCTCAGCTTCAGGCTGCTGTAGTTCACCGTCACATCGTCTGGCGACACGGCGGTCACGTTCGGCCAGTTGAGATGGACGAAGAGGTTGCCCTCTGTGATGCCCATCGCCGAGGCGGCGGCGCTTAAGCCCACCTTTGAACCCCAGTGGAAGGCGCGGTTCAACGTTATCAGGCGCTTGAAGCGCGAACGCACAATCATCTGCTTCGGGGTGCGCGGGTTGCTCACATACTTTTGATACGAGCGCATCACGCTACGACCCTTCCAACGGTATCCGACGGCGGTACCCAGTTTTCCGATTTGGTCACCCATGTAACCTTTGCTGTACTTTGACATAGTTCTTTTTCCTTTCTTTTTTTGTGGTCCTTGTGGACCGGTTGAACATTTTGTTTTTTTTTTGACTTGGGATGTCGGTCGCGATCCGGCATCGCCTCCTTGAGTTAACTCGCTGCAAAAGTACCGCTTTCAGCATCCCTGGGCGCAAACTTTTTTTACCCTGTAGGTCGTCTGTTACGACCGGTGTAGGGCGAGTGTCAGTGGCGTGTCAGAGCGGTGTTATTTTTCTTGCGTAATTCGCCGATTATTAGTATCTTTGCATCGTCGTTACCCCACCGCTGTGTGGGGTAGGGGTATTTGTATAATGTTGGAACAGTGGCTCATAGAACGTTATGGAGTTCATCTCGACGTCTCGGCTGTTGGTGGAGCGGACCTCGCAGGCGCCCTTGCCGACGCCCTCGGCGCGGCGGGCTTCGACTTCGATGTCCAACTTGCCGTACTCCTCGACGCACCCTCGCACTGCCCCGACCTGGCCTTCGCCGAAGCCTGTCTCGACCGCGTCGAGCGCATCGAGACCCTCCAGCGCCGCCGTGCCGATGCGCTCCAGCGCCACCGCGCACGGTGTCAGAGCGGTGTGGCCAAAAAGAGCGCACAACCACCTGCCTCCGAGGTCGCCATCCACCGTTTTGTGCCTCTCTGGGATGCCAATGAAGAAAATGCCGACTTGGTCGACGATATGCTCCGGCGTCTAGCCGCCGAAGGCTATATCCTGGCTGCAGACGGTGCCCTGCGC
>CAJOFL010000046.1:0-9731 GCA_905233895.1 uncultured Bacteroidales bacterium
GGGAGGGTCATGTAGTAGTTTGTGTAGTCGCAGTTGGTGAAGGCGTTGCTTTCGCCGCCGAGCGAGCTGACAACTCCGTCGAAGTCGGGTACCTCGTGTGTTCCGCCGAACATCAGGTGCTCGAAAAGATGGGCAAAGCCGGTGCGCGAGGGGTCCTCGTTGCGCGAACCGACGCCGTAAAGCACGTTCACGGTGGCCAGCGGCGTATCCCACGCCTTGTGGGTCAGCACCGTCAATCCATTGTCCAGTATATGTTTCTGATAGTCTACCATCACTCGGATTTAAACTGCAAAGATACGACTTTTTGCCGACATGGCAAAATTATTTTTTATCAACAGGACCTGTTCATGGGGTAGGTCAAGGCAGGCGTTGATCAGGCGTTGATCAGGCGTTGATCAGGCGAAGGTGGGTCTATCCTTCTGACGTTCTTGCGGTTATGTGAATTTTAACATTATATAACATTGAAAATCAACTACTTGATTATTTGTGAAAAATCCGCCTTTGCCTCAAAAAAAATTTGGTCATATCGGTTCTTTTGTGTATCTTTGCAATTTATTAATAATAAACAACGATGGATACAATAGTTATATTAGACTTTGGTTCTCAATACACTCAGCTCATTGCACGCAAAATTCGCGAGGCGAATGTCTACTGCGAAATCCACCCCTTCGACAAAATTCCGCCCTTGACGCCCGATGTCAAAGGCGTGGTTTTTTCCGGAAGCCCCTACAGTTGCAACGCTCCCGACGCGCCGGTGCCCGACATGAGCGGCATCAAAGGCCGTCTGCCGTTGCTGGCGGTTTGCTACGGTGCCCAGTATTTGGCCCGTTGGGGAGGTGGCCGTGTGCAGCAGAGTAAGATTAGGGAATATGGCCGTGCCAACCTCGGCTTCATCGACAACTCCAACCCGTTGATGCGTGGAATCCCCACCGGCAGCCAGGTATGGATGAGCCATGGCGATACCATCGAGGTGCTTCCCGAGGGATACAATGTCATTTGCTCGACGGAAAACGTGAAGTATGCCGGCTACCAAATCGAAGGCGAGCCGACCTATGCAATCCAGTTCCATCCGGAAGTGCACCATTCGGTCGACGGAGTGCAGCTCCTTCGCAACTTTGTTGTCGATATTTGCGGATGCCGTCAAGACTGGACTCCCGAAAGCTTTATTGAAACCACCGTGGCCGAACTTCGTGAAAAGGTGGGTAATGACAAGGTGGTTCTCGGTCTCAGCGGCGGTGTCGACAGTACCGTTGCCGCCGTGCTTCTCAACCGTGCCATCGGTCACCAGCTGCATTGCATTTTCGTGGACAACGGTCTTTTGCGCAAAAACGAGTTCGAAGGAGTCCTCGAATCCTACCGTGACATGGGCCTCAACGTCAAGGGTGTCGACGCGAAACAGCGTTTTTACGATGTTCTGGCCGGTGTGACTGACCCGGAGAAGAAACGCAAAGGCATCGGCAAGACGTTCATCGATGTGTTCGATGCCGAAGCCAAACAGATTACCGACGCCAAGTGGCTGGGTCAGGGCACTATCTATCCCGACGTTATCGAGAGTTCAAGCGTCAAGGGGCCTAGCCAGACAATCAAGAGTCACCACAATGTTGGTGGTTTGCCAGACTATATGAAACTCAAACTTGTCGAGCCGTTACGCTCGCTCTTCAAGGACGAAGTGCGTCGCGTTGGCCGTCAGTTGGGTATCAAGGACGAGTTGATTGGCCGTCACCCCTTCCCGGGTCCCGGCTTGGCAATACGTATACTCAGCGACGTAACTCCCGAAAAGGTGCGCATACTTCAGGAAGTTGACCATATCTTCATCCAGGGATTGCGCGATGCCGGCCTCTATGACAAGGTGTGGCAGGCCGGCGCAATGCTGCTGCCGGTGCAGAGTGTTGGCGTTATGGGAGATGAGCGCACCTATGAAAGTGTTGTCGCCCTCCGTGCCGTAGAGAGTGTCGACGGTATGACCGCCGACTGGAGTCACCTGCCTTATGACTTCCTGGCACGTATCTCGAACGAGATTATCAACCGCGTTCGCGGGGTCAACCGTGTGGTTTACGACATCAGTTCCAAACCACCCGCAACCATCGAATGGGAATGATTATGAAAAAACAATTGTTTTCAATACTGGTAGTTGTCCTGATTGGACTTACGGCTTGGTCGCAGGCTCCTGGCACCACCCCCGTTGTGGTAAGCCACGAGACACAGATGCTCCATGGCCGCAAGTACTACGTCCACATTGTGGAGAAGGGGCAAACAGTCTATTCCATCTCCAAGGCCTACAAGGTGCAGAGTTATGATGCCGTGACGCATGTTGACATCCATTTCCTGCATCCTGGCGACACTGTATGGCTGCCGGTGCGTGGCCAGTTCAGCGAAGCTGCCCAGGAACTGGAACAGAAAGAAGCAAAGCCTGCAGAGTCTCAGGAGCAAGCTCCGGAGCCCCCTGCGGCCAAATCCAAGCGTCTTTATCAGCAAAAGGCGTTGCCAGTACGTAAGGTTGGCAAGACCGTCAAGGTGGCCCTTATGATGCCTCTCCATCTTGACCAGATAGATCAGATTTCCACCTCGAAATTCGATGTCGAGCAGCGTGGCAAGAAAGTTTACCGCCAGTTTGAATTCATCGAATTCTACGAGGGTATCCTCCTTGCCTTGGAACAGTTGGAGGAGCGTGGAATCAGTGTTGAACTCAATGTTGTCGACGTATCCAACAATACCGTTGCCGCTGTTGAGGAGGCTTTCCAGAGTCACAATGTTGCGCAAAGCGATGTCCTTATTGCACTCCTGTTCCGTGATGCCTTTGACCGTGCCGCACAATTGGCCCAGCAGGCTGGCATATATATTGTCAACCCTATGGCCACCCGCAGCGATATTTGTGCCGAGAACCCATATGTGGTAAAGTTGCAGCCATCGCTTGAGGGGCAGATAAGCCTTATGCTCAAGAATATGAAGGCCGAGCGCCCCCATGCACACCTGTATATAATTCATTCTGGGTCGGATGCCGACAAAGCCGTCCGTGAGGAACTAAAGCGCCAACTTGACGAGCGCAAGGATATAAAATACACCCTTTTCAATTGGAGTCAGAATGCCAAACTGGCAGCTACCATCAAGGCTACACCAGGGTGCAATGTGGTGAGCATATATTCGCACAAGAGTGATCAAATGCGTATCCATGTCAGCACACTGCTCAACCGCCTTAGTGCATTTAAGTCCAATACTCCGACCCTCTATACACTGACCGACTGGACTGTGGAGTATGGCGACATAGACTTCGCCCAATTGCAGTTGTTGAACTATCATACGTTCAGTACCTCATGGGATATGACAAATCAGGTACACACTGATTTTCTGCAGGCGTATCGTGACCGCTATGCCACCGAACCTGTTACTCAACTGGCAGCCATCGGCTACGACCTCTCGCTATATATTATTGCAGGTTTGGCCCATAAGGGTGCCGACTTCTGGCAGTCAACTGCGCAGATTAATCCGCACGGGTTGTTGCAGCCTATGCACCTTGTCCGTAGCGGTTCTGGCCTAGAGAACGACCGTGCACAGCTTTACCGCATGGAAAACCTACGCTTTATACCAGCATTACTGAAATAACCGCCGATGGAATATCAGCATACAATCAACAAGGAATTTCGCCTTACCGGCCCCGGCCTACATACGGGCCGTACTGTGACGGTTACCGTCAAGCCGGCTCCTGAAAACTTCGGCATTGCCTTCCGCCGTATCGACCGCACTAATATTGTTACTCAGCCAGCATTGGCCGACAGGGTGGGAGAGACTTCGCGCGGCACCACCATTGGTACGGGGCGACAGACTATCGCTACGGTAGAACATCTGATGTCAGCCCTTCATGGCATGAGGGTGGACAATGTGCTGGTTGAACTTGATGGTGGAGAAGTGCCTATTCTTGATGGGTCGTCACGCCCGTGGATGCTGCAGTTGGTGCGTGTTGGTGTACGTCAGCAACGTGCCGAACGACATATGGTACACTTTAGCGAACCTCTGCATTTTGAGTTTCCAAAGACAGGTTCGGTATTTGATTTGGAACCGGCAGAGCATTTCTCTGTGCATTGCGAGATTGACTTTGCCGACTCGGTCATAGGTCATCAGACGGCCGATATGAATGACTTTTCGGAATATGCAGCCAGCATATCACCTTGCCGTACATTTGTGTTCCTCCACGAGGTGGAACCGTTGCTGCACCTCAACCTAATTAAGGGCGGTTCGCTCGACAATGCGCTTGTGTTTGTCAATCGTGAACTCACTTCCAAGCAACTCAAGCGGTTGGCTAAGACATTTAAAAAGGATGTTAGTCATTTCCGTGTACATGACGGTGTCCTCAACACTACAGATATTTATTTCCCCAACGAGCCTGCCCGTCACAAGTTGCTCGACTTTGTGGGCGACATCCGTCTTGTAGGGCCGATGCTGGGAGCCCACTTTAATATCTATAAACCGGGTCATAAAGCTAACAACGCCTTTGCCCGATTCTTGATGGATTATATTAAAAAGAACAATTTATAATAATGATACTTTACGACCAACACCCCAACGCCAAGATTGGCCAAAATGTAACTATCTCGAATTTTACCACCATCTGTGACGATGTCGAAATTGGTGACGGCACATGGATTGGCCCCAATGTGACTATATTCCCTGGTGCACGTATCGGGAAGAACTGCAAGATATTTCCAGGCGCAGTTATTGCCGCGGTGCCGCAGGATTTGAAATTTGCTGGCGAATACACTACGGTGGAGATTGGCGACAACAACGTTATACGAGAATGCTGCACCATCAACCGAGGTACCGCTGCCAGTGGCAAGACTACTGTTGGCAATGGCAATCTGCTTATGGCCTATGTACATGTGGCACATGACTGCGTGGTTGGAGACAATTGTGTTCTCGCAAATAACGCCACTCTTGCCGGTCATATTATCCTCGGCGACTATGTTATCCTCGGCGGCAAGACGGCCTGTCTGCAATTTATCCATATCGGCTCGCATGTCATCACCCAGGGTGGTGCACTGGTCGACAAGGATATTCCACCATTTGTGCGTGCTGCACGTTACCCGATTCAATATTGTGGTGTCAATTCGCTCGGACTACAACGCCGTGGCTTTTCCAAGGAAAGTATCAACAATATTACAGACATCTACCGCCATATCTTCCAGAAAGGGCTGAATGTCAGCGATGCGGTGGAGCAGGTGAAGGAACTCTACGGCCATACTGACGAGGGAAAACAGGTTCTGGCTTTTATTGGTAATGCCCAGACAGGATTGTTGAGTGGATATAAATTCAATAAGAAAGGCGAGTGATTATCACTCGCCTTTCTTTTATCTCATGTAGAAATATAGTTCGTTGAGGGTGCGTACTGTCGCCCTGACGCCGGTTACATCTGCCTTTGGATCGGCGGGTATGAGCCGTGTGGTCAGTTTCTCGCCCGCCTTGACGTCAACGAAGTTGCGGGTGAAGTGTCCGTCAATATGCGGCTCGGTATCTATATAGACGTCGTAGAGGTCGCTCTCGGCGCGGAGGGTCACCACCAGTGTTCCGTCGCTCTCCCACGCCTGGCTGACGCGGTATTTTGGGTCGGGATAGACGCGGTCTTTGGGATAGGTGGAATAGTATTCGTTCCAGCGTGACAATTCTTCGGAATCCTTGTCGAGTGAGAAGAGTGCCTGCACACGGTAGTGCAACGCCTTCCAGTTGCCGTAGTAGTCGATTGAACTCCACGAGGCCACGGGCCAGCAATCATTGAGTTGCCAATAAAGGGTGCCGGCACAGCGTGGGTCGTTGATATGGCAAAGTATACCGTAGCCCGTTCCCCAAGCCTGTAGCAGTTGGCTTACGTAGGCGTATTCCTTTAGATTAAGCCTCTTGCTATCAAAGCCATAGTATTGCTGCATGGCCTTGTCAATAATCTGTACACCACGGGCATGCTTCTGGTGGTTGCGCATGGTGGGTGAGTCTATATATAGCTGGTCTTCAGGGCAGAAACGGCGTATGGTGCTTATCATTGGATAGCTCTGGAAGCCATATTCGCTCATAAAGCGTCCGGTCTTCTTCTTGTACATCTCGAATGGCTCTTCGCCCCACCAGACTCCCCAGTAGTGCGAGTCTCCATGGGTGACGCATTCTGGGTGGCCCCAGCCGTAGAGTGGCGAGGTTGTGATGTAGGGGCGCTGCAGGGGGTCGCAATCCTTGACTGCTTGGGCAAGTATGCCGTTCTCGCCGAATATGGTGTCGATGCCGTGTTGCAGATGGGCTCGTTGCTCGGGTGTCCAGCGATAGACATCCTGCCATCCCCAATCTTCCCAGCCGTTCTTCACCTCGTTGTTGCCGCACCAGAGGACCACGCAGGGGTGGAGTGCGATACGGCGGATATTCTGGCGGGCTTCCTCTCTTATGCTTTCCAGCATCTTGGTGTTGTCGGGATAGAGCATGGTGCTGAAGTTGAAATCCATCCAGACCATCAGGCCCAGCGAGTCGCAGAGGTCGAAGAAGTAGTCGTGCTCGTAGATGCCGCCACCCCACACGCGCAGCATGTTGAAGCCCGCCTCCTTGGCGGAGGTGAGCAGCAGGCGGTAGCGGGCGCGGTTGGCGCTGTCGTCCAAGGGGAAACTATGGATGGGTATCCAGTTGGCTCCCTTGATGAAGAGGGGCTTGCCGTCCATACATAAGGTAAATGATTGCCCTATGCTGTCTTGCTCCTGACGGAGCTCGACAGCCAGTGTGTTATGATTATTCGGAGTATTCTGATTTTTCGGACTCTTGTTGGTGATATATACAGGCTTCCAGATGCCACAGGTCTGCAGTTTTGGACCCCAGTCCCAGCCCTGCTGGTAGGGGGCAATGCGGGTGAATGCGCGGCGGTCGGGCAAAGCGATGCCATACTCCGCTTCGCGGACTGAATCGTCCAGCGGGTGGAACATAATCATTAATGGCAGCGAGTCCTTGTAGATGTACAACTCCTTCATCTGCTTGACACCAGGCATGGGAACATCGTATCTGCAGAACATGTTGTCCAACGACTGGATGTTTTGAGGCACGATCACTATGCCGTTTATGGTGTCATCCGGATATGGATTGCCGATCCATAATGTAGCATTGCCGGCCAGACCTTCGAACACCAGCCAGAGGGTGTCGCCGTCAGGCAGAAGGTCGTAGTGGAGATATGTGCGGTATATCCATGTGCTGTCTCCCACCCAGCGCACCGAGTCCTCGTTGGTGCCATAGTAGGGGTCGGTAATGAGGCCGTTGGCCAAAAGGTCGGTATGGATGAATCCAGGAACCGCGGCGGGGTACCACCTGCCGTTGTACTCGAACTGCCAGTCGGAGATCTCGACACGGTCGGGGCGTTTCTGACAGGAAGAAAATGCCAGTGATATTCCGAGGAATATCACTGGCATCAGCGTTGAAAGCGCAATACGTCTCATTGTACTATCAATTTGCGGGCCACGCGCTGTCCGTTGCCGTCGAACACCACGGTATACATGCCGGTGGCGAGGCGGCTGGCGTTGACGGTGTATACTACGATTGAGCCTGAGGCCTGCAGGCTGCTTGTGTGCACGGTGCGTCCGCTCTGATCAATGATGCTTACGGAGTAATTGTCGCCGGAATTTAGGTTGATGACTATGCTGGCTTCGTCGGTGGCAGGGTTGGGGAAGAATTGACCGAAACGCTGGTCGGCATCGACAGCATCGATGGAAACGGGCGGGTTGGGATTCTCACCTAAGTAGAAATTGTAGTAGCCTCCTTGATGTGCGGTCATGGGTTTCGTGATGGTCTTGCCGGCGTTGCTGGTGGCTTTAATATAGTAATTAATCATTGTATAGTCGCCGCTCAGTTGACCGCTGGTGGGGATTTGTGCGGTATAAGTGTTGTTGGCACCCGGAGTCATGTCTAGTTCAATCCAGGGGCCTCTCTCGATGCTGTAAACCACTTTGGCACTGTCAATACCGTCCACATTGGTAATTATGGCACTAATGGTGGCGTCGGTGGTTGTGTAGGCTGTGCCGGTATTGCCGTGGATGTCGCTATGGAGTATGCGGATAGGGTGCTCTGCGGGAATCTGCTTTGTGATGCAGTGGATTGCGCCGCCCGATCCGTCGAACTCACGTACGTCGACACAATAGATGGTGTAGCCGGGGTAGGCTTTCTTCAACTCTTCTATGTTGGCTCGATCCCATTCGGCGGTTGGCATACCGTCACTGCCTACTGTAGAGAAGCAAGGCTGGATGATGAGGTCGTTAACGAAGGTGTGGTTGGAATAGGTGCGGGTGAACTGGTTGTCGTATTGCACCTGGCTACTGAAATTGGTTCCGTTGTTGCGTGAGGGGAAGGGAATGAACTGGCAGCGATAGCCTTCGCCGAAGTAGCTTTGGTAACTGCAGAGCGAGTCCATATTCTTCTTACCCACTTTGTAGTCGTACCAGTTGCTATAGTCATCGGGCATCTGACTGAAGATGAACTTGTTCTCGTTGATCATGTCGGCGTATAAGTCCACATGGCCGGTTCCGCCGTCATACTTGAACGCTGGCAGGATATAGGTAGCACGGGGGCCAATAAGGGTATGCAGACTGTCTTTCACTTTGTCGGGCGAGAGGCGGGGTTTCTGTAAGTAGGTGATGGTGTTGGGGTCGACACCATCCCATGTCACCTGGCCGTAGCTGTCGTTATTGTTTCCATAGAGGGCGTCGCTCGAGAGCACCATGCCGGCACCGTCAACCAGGCAGTTTCCACCTTCCCATTCAATCATTGTTGTGAAGTTGGGTAGTCCGAACTGGCGTTCAATATAGACGGGCAGTGAGTCGTCCAGTGCACGTCCAGGATAGTATTCGAAGTCGAGCATACCTACAGTGTCGCCTTCGCCGTAGTAGAAGCATATGGGGCCGCAGTCGCGGTACCAGAAGGAATTGCCCGGAGCTTCAAGGAAACGTATATTATTGTGGCGCAAGCCTTTATCGATAAGGTGTTGGAGCACGGTTGTGGTGTCGGCAAAGTCTTCTACGCGCACCCATGCCTGTGCACCACCTTGCTGGATAGCGTCCATAAGGTAGAAAGCCACCTGACCGAAGGTACTGGTGATATCAATAGTGGCAATATAACTGGTTGTGGCCACCTGCTGCCAGTCGTTGTTTGTGTACTGGTAGATGTCGGCCCATCCGGGTACTACTGGGTCGGCCATGAAATAGTAGCCTTGGTAGGCGGGGTTGGTCGACTTGTAGGTATAATATGGGGTGACAACGATGGCCTGCACTTCCTCCCATTCCCCGGGAAACCAGAATTGGTCGTTGGGCATGCCAGTAGTGCTTTTTGAATCACTCTTTGTTGCTGTTCCTTGTTTGATGCCGCTAGTGAGGTGGCGCTGCGATATGTCGCGCTTCTGCACGGTCTGGCGCCATTGGCGCATCATCTCGTCGCTTTGTGCGGTCGCGCCGAAGGAGATGAGGGTGGCGGCCAGTAATATGAATACTTTTTTCATTTGTCTTAACTACTTATCTACTTTACTATTGTCTACTTAACTACTTTTTCAAAGAAAGTATCTCGCGGGCCTCGTCGCTGGTGGCCACTTGGCGGCCGAGCAGCTTGGCCATACGCACCACCTTGTCTACCAGCTCGCCGTTGCTCTTTGCCAGCACACCGCGCTCGAGGTAGAGGTTGTCCTCGAAGCCCACACGCACGTTACCGCCCATGACGATGGCGGGAGCGGCCAGCGTGAAGGC
>CAJOFL010000046.1:9829-16805 GCA_905233895.1 uncultured Bacteroidales bacterium
CACGAAGTTGAACTGCATGGGGGCACCGGGAACCTCGCCCTTGCGGGCCATAGAGAGGATGGTGTCGAGGTGACCCATCTCGAAGCACTCGTATTCGGGCTTTATACCCTTCTCAATCATGCGTTTGCCGAAGGCGCGCATGGTGGGCATCGTATTGTCGAAGATATCGTCGCCGAAGTTGCAGGTACCGCAGTCGAGGGTGGCCATCTCCGGCACGGGGGTGGTGTTGGTCGAGTCGAGTCGCTCGTCGGGGGTCATACCCACCGCGCCGCCGGTCGATGGGATAAGGATGACGTTCGGGCAGGCCTTGAGGATGGCTTCGGTGCACTCTTGGAAGCGCACGTGGCTCTGGGTGGGCGTACCGTCGTCCTCGCGCACATGCAGGTGGACGATGGCGGCACCGGCGTCGACGGCGCTCTTTGCTTCGCGCACTATCTCCTCGACGGTGTAGGGTACGTTGGGGTTCTGCTCTTTGGTGACTTCCGCGCCGCAGATGGCGGCGGTGATGATAAGTTTGTCCATGATATTTTTGTTTATACGTTTATACGATAATATGTTAATACAATTTAATTAAATGAAATGCAAAGATACGAAATAAAATCCAATATCTGATTTCTATTTTCTAATTAGTTAATTACCAGTCCGGAGAGGTTCCCTCCGCAGCTGTCTGTCTGTGCGCCGGTGACGCTGGCGAGGGTGTTCGTCCGACCTTTAAGGCGTAGGTAGCCCAGCAGGGCGAAGACGATGGCCTCTTTGTAGTTAACCGTCAGTGCGTCGGGTACTTCGACGCGGGTGTCAGGGGCGTACTGCTCGATGCGTTCGATGAGGTTGCGGTTGAAAGCCCCTCCGCCGGTAACCAGTAAGGTTTTGATATGCTGGCTGTTAAGTACTTGCGCAATCTGCCAGGCGATATGGGCCGAGACGGTGGACAGCAAATCGCACACTAATTCCTCATTCCTCATTCCTAATTCCTCATTAATTAATGGCCAGAACTCGCCGACGAACCACTCCTTGCCCAGCGACTTGGGTGAGGGCTGGGAATAGTAGGGCAGGTCGTCGAGCCGCTTTTTCAGGCAGGTGTGTACCGCCCCGCGGGCGGCGTTCTCGCCCTGTGGGTCGTAGTCGAGTCCGAGTAGGGTTGCCAATCGGTTGAGCGCCATATTGCACGGGCAGATGTCGAAAGCAATGCGTTTTCCATTCCGGTAGCTGATATTCGCGATTCCGCCGAGGTTGAGACAGGCGTCGTACTGGCCGAAGAGAAGTTCGTCGCCGATTGGCACCAGCGGCGCCCCCTGTCCGCCGAGGGCCACATCAAGTGTGCGGAAGTTGCTGATTACCTGTAGTCCGCATTCGGCGGCAATGGCATCGCCGTCGCCTATCTGGGTGGTCAGCCCAAGCTCCGGACGGTGGAATATGGTGTGGCCGTGAGACGCCACTGCGTCGACACGTACGTCGGTGTCGGATAGGAAGTTATGCACCAGTTTCCCCAGGTAGTGGCCCAGCTCGACATTGGCCAGGGCGTAGTCGTAAGCCGAAGCGTTCTCGAGGTTTGCGAGCCGTTCGCGCCAAAGGGCAGGGTAGGGGATAGTCTGTGCGGCCAGCACCTGATAGCCGCTCTCTGTGATGTCGCAGAGAGCCAAATCCACCCCGTCGAGCGATGTGCCCGACATCAGTCCGATTATTTTCATCTTGTTATTGCTTTTATAATGAAACGCAGAAGGTCGAAAAATATTATAGTGAAATTTCCGTTTTAAGCGACTTTCTCGTCAATCTGTAGAGCGGAGTGCCTCAGGAGGGAGAACGTCGATTCTGAGCGATTTTTGGTTGTTTACTTTTGTAAGAGTATAAACGCCTGATTTGTGAATTACAGATGTAATATAAGGTATTTTTGTGATAATTTACAAATGTAATGAGAAAATTTTTGTAAAAGACACCGTTAATTGTTAAAATAATTGATATGTGTTATATAAAATGCTAAAATCCAATAAGTGATATTAGTTATATTAAAGTATTACACATGCATATAAGTGATTTGCTGGAGTGAAAAGACTAGAAGATGCAATATAATATTTATCATATTGTTATTATGTATATTATATTATCTAATTTAATGTAATACTTTCTGAATTGTTGTAGAATACATTTGTAATATTGTTAATTTGGTTTTGTGGGTATGAAAATAATGTGTATTTTTGTAATCGAATTATTGTTGTAATTACAGATGTAAGATTATGATAAACAGGATAAATCTGATTTTGCGAGCCAAAAATATCACGGCTCGACAGTTTGCAGAGGAGATTGGCATCCAGCCCTCCGGAATGTCGCACATTATGGGTGGCCGGAACAACCCGAGTCTCGACTTTGTGACGAAGGTCATTCGCCGTTATCCGGAGATTGACGCCAACTGGTTGCTTTTGGGCAAAGGTGAGATGTATGCGTCGGAAAACGGACGGATGAGAGAAGATGTCGGAACGCGGAAAGTGGAAAGCGGAGATGAGGCCACGTTGTTCAGTGTAGTGGACGAGCCCGAACCGGAGCCGCAGCCCCTGCCGATGCATCAGGTTCCGGAGTCGGATAATGTATCTGTTGAGGAGAAAGAGAATACGATTCCCGCGCCTGAGAATGAGGCGATTGCGGTTGAACCAAAACCTGCGCCTATCGTTGCCGACGGGCGCAGGTTAGTCAAGATTTTGTTTTTCTACGACGACCATACCTTTGCGGAGTATCGTCCGGAGTGAATCAGGGTGTCTTGTTGTGCCAGAAGCGCGGTGTGAGATCCATCAGGATGTTGCCGGGTTCAGTGTTGCGCCGATGCTGAACGAGGTAGAGTCGTTGGTTGGTTTTGGGCGACTTGAGCGGCCCTAGGTGCTCGAGGTAAGGTCCTAACTTTATGTAGTCTAAGTTGCTGAGGTCTACTTCCTTAGGTAGAAGGGTACGGCCGCTGTACCAGGCTGTCTTGAGGCCTGGGTGGCGTTGTTTGAGTCGTGAGGCTATGTTGTTGACTTCCGCTGGGTTGGCATCGCCGCCCATAAGGGCCACGCAGCTCACGCCGGTGGGCTGGTGCTCAAGTAGGCAGTCGATGGCCTCGTCGGTCAGCGGCTCGCCCACGTCGCCCCAGAGGTAGGGCGAGTGGCATCCCGGACAGCGGCAGGGGCATCCTGAGAGGTTGACGGCCAGTGTCACCTCGTCGGGTATCTCCTGGAAGACGATGTCGGTGTTGGTGTACTTGAGCATTTCTTTTTTTTTGAGTCTACAAGTCTGTGAGTCTGCAAGTCTACGAGTCTGATGGTTTATGAGTTTGCGGGTCGGCTTGTTGACTTGTAGACTTGTTGACTTTTAGACTTTTGTAATTACATGGTGGCATAGAAGCGGCGCGCGGCTTCCTCTTGGCGTGGCTTGCTGAAGTTGGAGACGCGGCGCAGGTAGCCGATAACGCGGGTGAGGTAGTCGACATTGTGGGAGTGGCACTTGGGGCACTCTTTGAGGTAGCGCTTGTCGATATGGCCACAGTCGTTGCAGATGGTATTGGGAATGTTGAAGGTGAAGTAGTTGCAGCCTTCCTTGGCGGCCACTTCGAGGAGCTGGCGGTACTGCTGTTGGGTGAGGTGTTCCTCGAGGTTGCAGTGGAGTGCCGAGCCGCCGGTAAGGTGCTCGATATAGGGGGCGCCGTGGAGGCGGAATTTGTCGAGGACGGTGAGTGACTGGTCTTCGACGATATAGAAGTAGGAGTTGTAGCAGTCGCGCGGCACAAAGTAGCCATCCTCGCGATCCCATTTGGCGTGTTTCACACCAACGTTCTCGGCGGGAATCATCTCGCAGTTGAACATGACGTCCTTGGTGCGGTATTCCTTGTTTTTCTTCTCGACGAGGCCGAGGACGGTCTGCACGAACTCGCGGTACTGTGGGTTGTCGTTGATGGGGATGCCCATGAACTCGGCGGCTTCGACAAGGCCGTTGACGCCGATGGTGAGGTACTGGCGGGCGATATTGATGTAGCCGGCATCGAAGAGCGGCAGCATGCCGTGGGCCTGGAGGTCCTTGAGGTTCTCGTTGTAGGCGAGTTGCACTTTATGGCAGAGGTCGATGATGTCGGTGAGGAAGTCGCGGTAGTCGAGGTTGTTCTTTACGGCGTACTGGATGCAGCGGTTGAGGTTGATGGTGAGGACGCTCTTGGATCCGGTGGAGACGCCGCCGGCACCGAGGGTGTAGGAGAAGCCGTTGTCGGTGATTTCGTTGCGGAGGCGGCAGCATGAGGAGAGCGAGTCGGCGTTGTCGGAGATATAGGTGAAGAAGGAGTGTCCTTCGGCGTACATCTCGGCGGTGAAGTTGGCCATGTCCTCATCCACGAACTTGCCGTCCTTGTCGTACAGCAGGGCCATGGTCTCGACGGGGAAGGTGAGTACGGCCTTGGTGCGCTCCTGGTTGAACCAGCGCATGAAGCGTTTCTGGAGCCAGCAGAGGCCCTCCCAGTCGGGCTCCGAGCCGTCGGGGAAGCGGAACTCGCCGAAGAGGCTTTCGAAGTACGGCTTGTCGTAGTAGGCTATGTTCCAGAACACCGACTGGTAGTTGCGGGCGCCGGTGGGCTGGTTGAGGGAGTAGGCGATTTGCTCAAAGCAGTCGGTGATGACCTTGTCCATGGTCTTCTGCTTCAGCGAGAGGTCGACCACACGGTCGGGCTCCTTCCAGTAGTCCTTGCCGTAGTCCTTCTGGATGAAGTAGTTGAGGTACATGAGGAACTCGGGCGTGGCGCAGGCGCCGCTGAGCATGGAAGAGACCATGAAGACCATGTTGATGAAGCCGCCGCAGAAGGACTTGAGGTTGGTGGGGGCGGTGGAGTTGCCTCCAATGGACGCGGTGCCGCCGAGAAGCCAGGGGTACATGGTGATGGAGGCACAGTAGTTGGCCAGCGAAGTCTCGTCGTTCTTGTAGATGAAATGGTGGGTGAGTAGGTCGATATAGCGGTTGGCGAGTTCCTTGCCGTACATCTGCTTGATGCGGTCGGTGAGGAGACGGCGGTTGAGGCGGATGAAGTTGCTCTTGGGAAGCTCGCCGATGAGGGTGGCGATGTTCTTGTGCTCGACGTTGGCGTTGGCGTCGTACTTCGAGCCGGTGGCTGCGTTGGCGGCGTCGACATAGTCAGCCAGGAAGCGCAGTTTCTCGAGAGTCTCGCGGTCCTCGGTGTGCTGCTGGCGGTAGAGCATAAAGCATTTTGCCACGTTGTAGTAGCCATCCTTCATGAGTGCTACCTCGACCTGGTTCTGGATGTCCTCGACGGTGATGCCGTCGTGGATGTCGAGGTGGGAGAGGATGTGGGCCAGCTTGCCGAGGTCGACGGGCTCGTTCTGAGCCTCGAAGGCCTTGATGATGGCATTCATTATCTTGTCGAGCGAGAACCGCTCGGCCTGTCCGTCACGCTTGGTGATTGTAAATGTGTTGGTTTCCATATCGATGTGTTGCTTAATTCGCGAAGCTTCTCTGGTGTCTTGCCGCGGCAGGTCTCCTGGCTTGTCTCCCGTGTGGCGGACAGCCTTCTCGGGCCGCAGGGGCCCAATGGCACATTGCCCGCCCGGTTCCGAGGTTTACAGTTGCGCGTCAGCCCATGATTTTCACATGGTTCCCTATTGTCCGCGCTGTGCGGACCGTGGCTTTTCGACGCTGCAAAATTACGACTATTTTCGCGACCCGCCAAGCGGATTTTATCAACCGCATGTTGAAAAATAATTATTGGTCACCAAAGGGGGCTTTTGGGGGTGGTAATGGGCAGGCGTTGATCAGGCGTTGATCAGGCGTTGATCAGGCGAAGGTGGGTCTAACCATCTGGCGTTCTTGCAATTAGGTGAATTTTAACATTTTATTACCTTGATAATCAGCGAGATGTTGTTTATTATAAAATCCCGGTTTGTCTCAAATATATTTTATAAATAAATTTGTGTATTCAATTCTTTTTTCATATCTTTGCACTTCGGCCCGAAAGCGGGCATGAAACGATATACTGTTGATAGAAAATGGAATACAACTTCAACGAGATTGAGCAGCGCTGGCAAAACAGCTGGCGTGAGCATGGTATCTACCATGTTGAAACGGGTTCGCAACGCCCGCACTACTATGTCCTCGACATGTTTCCCTACCCATCCGGCGCGGGCCTCCACGTGGGGCACCCGCTGGGCTACATAGCCAGCGACATTTATTCCCGCTACAAGCGTCTGCGCGGCTTCAACGTGCTGCACCCGATGGGCTACGATGCCTATGGCCTCCCTGCCGAGCAGTATGCCATACAGACCGGACAGCACCCGGCTGTCACCACCGAGCAGAATATAGCCCGATATCGCGAGCAACTCGACAAGCTGGGTTTCAGCTTCGACTGGGATCGCGAAGTGCGTACCTGCGACCCGCGCTACTACCGCTGGACGCAGTGGACGTTCCTGCAACTGTTCAAGTATTACTATGACAATCAAGCCGGTAAGGCCATGCCCATAGCCTCGCTCGAAGAGCGGTTCGCCCGTCAGGGTACCGAAGATCTCGATGCCGCCTGTACCGAAGCCCTGTCGTTCACCGCCGAAGAGTGGAACGGATGGGATACCGTCAAGCGTCAGCAGGTGCTGATGAACTACCGCCTGGCCTATCTTGCCGACATCCCCGTCAACTGGTGTGCCGAGCTTGGCACTGTGTTGGCCAACGACGAGGTAGTGGGAGGCCTCTCTGTTCGTGGAGGTTATCCGGTGGAACGCAAACTGATGCGCCAGTGGAGCCTACGTATCTCGGCCTACGCGCAACGACTGGTTGACGGTTTGGAGCATGTAGATTGGACCGACAGCCTGAAGGAAATACAGCGCAACTGGATAGGCCGTTCGGAGGGTGCCGCCGTGTGGTTCCCGCTCGATGTGAAGAGTAACGCCAACGTGCTACCTGGTGCGCAGGCCTATATGCCGCAGTTCGACCCGCAGCCCGTACCTAGTTTCGAGATATTCACCACCCG
>CAJOFL010000047.1 GCA_905233895.1 uncultured Bacteroidales bacterium
CCCACGATTCCGATAACGTCGTGGCCGCCGGGCATCGCAACGTAGTGCTCATCATCGTGGAGAGCCTCGGGCAGGAATACATGGGCTGCTACAACCGGCAGGCCGGGGCCGACACGCGGACTCCGTTCCTCGACTCGCTGGCGCAGCATTGCTACCTCTACGACGGCCGCGCCAACGGCAAGAAAAGCATTGAGGGAATCACCGCCATCAATACCGGCATCCCCAACCTGATGTACCGACCCTTCACCAACTCGGCATACGACGGCAACAACTATATCGGGCTACCCACCATACTGAAACAAGCCGGATACCGCTGCGCCTTCTATCACGGCACCTACAACGGGGTGATGGACTTCGACCGCGTGTGCGAAAAGATAGGATTCGAGGAATACCTCGGGAAGAACGAATACGAGGCCGTCATGGGAACCGACCCGCACGACTACGACGGAGCGTGGGGCATACTGGACGAGCCGTTCCTCCAGTACACCGTAAAGCATATCGGCGAAACGGAGAAACCCTTCTTCGCCGAAGTCTTTACCGTGAGTTCGCACCACCCATACCCCATCCCGGAGAAGTACAAAGACCGGTTCCATGAGGGGAAGCACCCAATACTCAAGTGTGTGGAATACACCGACTTTGCATTGCGACACTTCTTCGAAGAGGCCCGACTCCAGGAGTGGTTCGACAGCACCATCTTCATCATCACCGGAGACCACAGTGGCCAGGGGCTCACACGCGAATACAACGACTACGACGGATGGTACCGAATCCCGATGATGGTATATGACCCACAGCATCCCGAAGGGAAACGAAGTCCGCGCATAGTGCAGCAAACGGACATATACCCCACCGTAGTCGATATGCTTGGCATCCAGGATACGTTCGTATGCTTCGGAACCAGTGTGCTGCAGCAGCCCCAAAGGGGCTATCAGGTCTATTTTGGCAACGGGTACTACTGCCTGGTAACTAACGACATGTCCAACCCCGAAAAGCACAACATAGCCGTCATACAAGGTGACCACGAGGAGGGCGGCAAGGCGGAACTCCGCTACCTCAAGGCATTGATACAACAGTACAATAAGAAGATAATAAACAACGAATTGACAATAACGCCATGAAAACAAAGACCCTTATCGTTGTAAACCCGATATCCGGCATCGGCCGGCAGAAAAGAATCGAGACCCTGCTCAAACAGAACCTCAACGAAGACCTCTTCGACTATGAGGTCCGATACACCGAACATATCCATCACGGCACTGAAATAGCCCGCGAAGCCGCCGGGAAAGGCTACGACTGCGTGGTGGCCTGCGGGGGCGACGGATCAGTGAACGATGTGGCCAACGGACTTCGCGGCACAGACACCCGGATGGGCATCATCCCCTGCGGCAGCGGCAACGGATTGGCCCGCTCGCTGAAAATACCCCTCCAACCCTGGCTTGCCATACGTGTGCTCAACCAACAATACGAACAAACCATCGACTCGATACTGGTGAACGACAAGCATCTGGCGGTAAACGCCGCCGGTGTGGGATACGACGCCTATATCGCACGACTGATGAAGGTGGCCAAAACCCGCGGTCTGGCGGCTTACACAAACCTTATCCTACGCGAATACGACCGGTACAAATGTTCAGATTACCGCCTGATACTCAACGGGAAGGAATACCGTCGCAACGCATGGTTCATCGCCGTTGCCAACAGCCAGCAGTTCGGCTACAACCTCGCCGTAGCGCCCAAAGCCAAACTCGACGACGGACTAATGGACATCAGCATCATCGACAAAGTACCTCTCGACCACGTACCTATCACGGCACCACTGGCATTCTCGAACCATCTGGACCTTTCGCAGCATGTGGAAATGTTCCGCACGGCCGACCTCCTAATCGAAGGCAACGCCGACAAATGGGTGAACCTTGACGGTGAGGGCGAGAACGTCGGCAGCACCGTCCACTTCAAGATGTTGCCGAAGTCGGTGAAAATCTACGCCCGCGACCTGAAACGACCGTTCCGCCAGATGGGTTCTCCGGCCTTTGAAAAACTCATAACAACCAAGATATGAGCAACAAACACGCTATCGGAGTTGTCTACAGCACCAATCCCGACTTCCAATACCAATACGACAACGAGCCCGAAGCCGAGACCCTTCCGCCACACCAGCAACGATTGAAGGTGCGTATCGAGCGTCACCATCGTGGCGGAAAAACAGTCACGCTGGTCGCAGGCTTCGTCGGTACCGACAATGACCTGCAGGAACTCGGGCGCTTGTTGAAATCGAAGTGCGGCGTCGGAGGATCAGCCAAAGACGGCGAAATCCTAATCCAAGGTGAGCATCTTGCGAAAATAAAAGAGATACTTGCCAATGCCGGCTACAACGTCAAAGGCTGACAACAGGATTTATTTTACGCGGCCGCCGCGATAGAAGTGCTTGCTCCAGTAGGTGTCTTCCAGCCGGCTGACACTAACGCCGTTACTAGTCGAGGAATGGGCAAAGAGACCGTCTTTGAGATAGATGCCCACGTGAGACACTTTTCCCTTGGAATTGGTGAAAAACACCAGATCGCCTTCGCGAAGCTGAGCCTTAGATATTAGTTTCACATCGCGCAACATATCATTTGCGGTGCGGTGAAGAGAGACGTTATACACTGTTCGGTATATAGTTCCGACGAATGCAGAACAGTCGATACCGTTACGGTCGGTACCGCCATATTTGTACGGCACACCCAGCCACGAGTTTACTGCCTCATAAAGTGCTGCATTGTCCGAGTCGTTGCACTTGAGGCCCAGGGCGTTGTTGCAGTCGGTCGGATTGGCCTTGGGCTTGGTTTCAACGGGTTTTGCAATGACCGGAGTTTCACGAACCACCTCGTCAACATACAGCTGGCCGATGATAAAGTCCTCATCCTCCAGGTCGCGGGCCATAAACTGGCGGAGCGACTGGCATCCTGTGAACAGGACGGCGATCAGCAATATGGGCAGCAGTCTCTTCATTTTATTACGAATATATCCTCGTTTTCACGTTTCATATAGTAGTTCTCACGGCCGTAATGCTCCTTTGCGTCGAGGTTGTCGCGCAATTCGGCGGCGTTGGCGCTGTCGGCAACAATGGCCTCTTTAAGTGCCTGCTCCTCTGCATGAAGCTGACGCACCTGCCTTTTGAGGCGCGAAGTGGCCACCACACTGTAGTCGTCCAAGAATACAATATATACCGCAAAAATCAGCAGTACAATAAAATATTTGAGGCCTTTTATCTGTAGAATCTTTTTCATGATGCTGAAGCCGGGTGGTGTTATATCTTGAGTTTCTGTCCAACGCGGATTTTGTCGCCCTTAATACCATTGCGTTTCTTGAGGGTGGCCACGCTGATACCGTGTTTGCGGGCTATGCTTGAGAGGGTATCACCCTTGCGGACAGTATATGTACGCCCGCCACCGCCGGTGCGACCCTGTGGGCGCGGCTGCGACTTGATTTCAACAGGCTTACGGGTCAGCGAGTCGGCCGAGCGGGCAACGATGCTGTCCTGGGCTGCAATAAAGCGATCGACGGCAGTTGTAGGCAGGCAAAGGCTGTAGCGACCCGAGGAGCCTGGAACATATCCTGCACGGAACTGTGGGTTGAGCGTCCGCAGTTCGTCGGGGTCGATGTCGGCCAAAGTGCTCACATAGCAGAGGAGCATATCGTCGTTAACCGCCACAGTATCGGTACGTATGGGCAGGTTAAAACGCTCGGGGCGAAGACCATGCAACTCGTAGTAGTTCATAACATAGACAACGGCGAGGAAGGCGGGCACATAACCGCGAGTCTCGCGGGGCAGGTTGTAGTAGATTCCCCAGAACGAACGGTCACCGCCACTGCGAGCGATGGCCTTGTTAACATTGCCGGCACCACAGTTATAGGCGGCGATTGCCAACTGCCAGTCGCCGAACACCCGGTAGAGGTCGGCCAGATGTCGGGCAGCGGCAACGGTGCTTTTGTAAGTGTCACGACGCTCATCGACAACGGAATTGACCTCAAGATCATAGATTTTCCCGGTGGAATACATGAACTGCCAAAGGCCGGCGGCGCCAACACGCGAGGTGGCCTGCGGGTTCATGGCACTTTCAACGATGGTGAGATACTTCAACTCCTCGGGAACTCCGTAACGGTTCAAAGCCTCTTCAAACACAGGATGGTAGAACTCACAGAGGGTGAGCATCACGTCGAGGCGGGTCGACATGTGGTTGAGGTAGAAGCGAATAAACTGACGCACCTCGGCATTGTAGGTCATTGGGATGACGGTATGGAGGGCGTTCATGCGACGAAGGAGGACACTGTCGGGCAGAGCGTCGAAGTCTTCGAGCGAGAACTGTCGCGAGTGTCTGAGCGAATGGTGGGCGTGACGGCGCAGGTAGTAGCTGTTAATCAGGCTGTCGTAGGCCTCGGCGAAGTGGCTCGAAAAACTTTCGGCCTCCTGCCTCGGGGTGGACGGCTGGGCGTTCAGCGGCAGCATCGCCACCAGCAACAGGGGGAATATGAGGAGTTTCAATAATTTCATACTGTTAGTAACGCCAATATTAGAATTATATTATGTGCGGCAACGCTTTTTTTATCATCCGAAAACCCAACCGTTTATTATCCAGAGGATTACAGCGATTATTTTCCACATCTCATTAATTATCCGTAATTTACAACGATTTCTACTGATCAACGCCTGATCAACGCCTGATCAACGCCTGATCAACGCCTGCCCTTCGCCTGCCCTGTTCCATGACCCTGAAAATATTTTTGCACCCCTACACAATAATTCGAAAAATTTACGTTATCCTATCAAAAAAATAGTACAGCAAAACATCGAATATGAAGTTATCGCAATTCCGTTTCAACCTGCCGAAAGAACTTATCGCCGAGAAACCCGTCCGCAACCGCGACGAGGCCCGCATGATGGTTGTCAACCGTCATACCGGCGAGGTGGGACACCATATTTTCAAGGACTTTATCGACTATGTGGATGCCGGCGACGTGGTTATTGCCAACAATACCAAGGTCTTCCCCGCCCTGCTCGAGGGCGAGAAGGAAAAGACCGGAGCCCGCATCCAGGTACTTCTGATTCGTGAATTGAACGCCGAAATGCGCCTCTGGGACGTGTTGGTCGACCCTGCCCGCAAGATTCGAATCGGCAACAAGCTTTATTTCGGCACCAACGACGCCCTCATCGCCGAAGTGGTCGACAACACCACCTCGCGCGGACGCACCATCCGCTTCCTCTTCGACGGCTCCAACCAGGAGTTCATCCACCTAGTGAAGAGCATGGGCCGCACCCCGCTGCCCGACGAACTACGCCGCCTGCGCGACATCGAGAAGAGCGACGCCGAGAACTATCAGACCATCTACGCCAAGGTCGAAGGCTCCGTGGCCGCACCCATCGCCGGCCTGCACTTCAGCCGCGAACTGCTCAAACGTATGGAAATCAAGGATGTGCGTTGGGAAGAGCTTACCATCCACTGCGGCATGGGCGAGTTTAAGAACATCGACGTCGAGGACCTCTCAAAGCATCGTGCCGATGCCGAGGAGATGCACCTAGGCGACAATGTGGTGAACGCCGTCGAGAAGGCCCACGAGGCCGGCCGCCACGTCTGCGCCGTGGGCACCACCACCATGCGAGCCCTCGAGAGCGCCGTCACCATCCCCGGAAAGCTCTGTGCCTTCGATGGATGGACCAACAAGTTCATCTTCCCGCCCTACGACTTCACCATCGCCGACATGATGGTCACCAACTTCCACCACCCCATGAGCAGTCAGTTCATCATGGTCAGCGCCTTCGCCGGCCCCGAGCTCATGATGGAAGCCTACCAGACCGCCATCAAGGAGAAATACCGCTTCTCAACCTATGGCGACGCCATGCTGATAATCTAAAATGACCCCCTTAGCAGAGATACTCAGGCCGAAGAGCCTGGATGATTATATCGGACAACAGCACCTTATCGGACAGGGTGCTGTTCTTCGCACATTGATAGAGAGCGGCAACATACCATCTATGATTTTCTGGGGGCCGCCGGGCATCGGCAAGACCACCCTGGCCATGATTATCTCCAACACCCTCCACCGCCCTTTCCACACCCTCTCCGCCATCAGCAGCGGTGTCAAAGAGGTGCGCGAAGTTATCAACCAGGCGCAACAGGAGGAAGGCAGCATACTCTTCATCGACGAAATCCACCGTTTCAACAAAGCCCAGCAGGACTCCCTCCTCGGGGCCGTCGAACGCGGTATCATCACCCTCATAGGCGCCACCACCGAGAACCCATCTTTCGAGGTCATCTCCGCACTACTCTCGCGCTGTCAGGTATATGTCCTGCGCGACTTCGACGAGGCAGACATGCGCCGCCTTATCGACAGCGCCGTGGCATATTACGCTACCCAGGGCCTCAACGTCGAAGTGCGTGAGGCCGAGGCGCTCATGCGCATCAGCGGCGGCGACGCCCGCAAGCTACTGAACGCTATAGAGTTGGTGGTAAATCGTAATATTCAGAACACTCCCAATACTCCGATAATCCTCGACAACCAGTCAGTGACCGCCGCCGTCCAGCAGAACCTCGCCTTCTACGACAAAGGCGGCGAGATGCACTACGACATCATCTCGGCCTTCATCAAAAGCATGCGCGGATCCGACCCCAACGGCGCCGTCTACTGGCTGGCCCGCATGATTGAAGGCGGCGAAGACCCGCTCTTCATCGCCCGCCGCATGCTCATCTTCGCCTCCGAGGACATAGGCAACGCCAACCCCAACGCTCTCCTGCTCGCCAACGCCACCTTCGACGCCGTGAGCAAGATAGGCTATCCCGAGTGCCGCATCAACCTCTCGCAGTGCGCCTGCTACCTAGCCTGCTCGGCCAAGAGCAACGCCACCTATATGGCTCTTGAGAACGCCACCGCCATGATACGCCGCACCGGCGACCTCCCCGTGCCGCTCCACATTCGCAACGCCCCAACCAAGCTCATGAAGCAGCTGGGCTACCACGAAGGCTATAAGTATGCCCACGATTATACCGGTAATGCCGCACTCGGCGGCTTTGCCGAGCAGGAATACCTACCACAAGGCCTTGAGGGCACCCTGTTCTACGAACCAGGCTCCACCCCGCGCGAACAGGAGACCCGCCGCTCGCTTCAGGAGCGATGGGGGCAAAAATACGGCTACTGACGGTAGTTCTTCACCGTTGTCTGCATTACTTTCAGGAACGAACTCTCGAACTTCGAGCGTTCCAAGTATCCGCATTGGTGCGCCAGACGTGTCATGTCGTCGGGGTCGTCGGTGCGATAGATGTCCTTCTGCTCGTTCAAGAGATTGATTGCATGCTCGATGCGAAGCGTGTCTATATACTCAGAGAATTTGATGCCATGTGTGCGGTGAACCGCGTCGATAATATCATCCTCCGAGACATGGAAATAGTCGGCCAGCAGGAATACCGACAGGTCGGGATTCAGATAGGCTTTGGTGTCCGTTACATACTCGGTCAGGCTACGGCCAAGGAACGACAAGTCGCGGCGCGAACGTTCCAACAGGCGGTGCTTCTTCTCGTTGAGCATCTCGACGCCCATGGGTGTGCGGAAAGCGTAGTAGCCAATCATGAACATCACCACCACCTGAATGGCGGCACCAATGGCTGTACCCATGACCGGTCGCGGACTATTGAATGGATACATAACATAACTGAAAACGACAAAGAAGCAGTTGAGCGCCACAAAGAGGTAGGTACCCAACAGATCTGAGCGGTGGACACGGTTTACAGTGTAATATTCGTCGAGCAAGCGGTTGAAGCGGTTGATGCGTATGATGCTATAGACACCGACAAAGGTCGTTTCGGCAACAATCAGGAACCAGTAGAGGTAGAAATGCACGACGACGATAAGGTTGTAGCGCCAGCTACCGGCATAAAAATGATGGGCAATACCTTCTGCTCCACGCCGTATCCACAGGCGGTACATGTCGGAACCACCGATGATTGTCGACGCCGCCATGAGAATTACCACTACCACTGCCGGGATGACAAGCACATTGAGCCGCGATAGCAGCGGACGCTCCTCCCCAACATAAGTCAACTCTGAGACTGCTGATTGAATAAGCGGCGGAGTGAACATGGAAAGCACCATGAACATGATAACAAGAATATACTCGCCCTCGAGGAAGCTGTTGAAGAAGGTGCTGTAAAGGATGACCGCCAGCCCCATCGCCATCAATGCCGACATGATAAGCCACTGTGCACCAAGCACACGGCGCTTGAAAAAGAGCGTCACTAAAGGCCAGTAGAGCGCCGAAAGGCCCAACAGGAAATAAATCAAAGCTATCGGTGTCATGATTCAAGGGATTTAGTACGTATATATTCAGCAAGATAACGTGCATCGTATTTCATGCGGTACGCCAATCGGCCGGTCAAAAACTGCACCCCAGCCAGTAGCGTAACGCTAACGATGAGCCAATACTTGTAGTAGGGCGGCCTGTAATAACATGCATAGTATATTACTCCAGCCAACGGAATATAGATCCATACGATAGTATTAAGTTCCCGCATATTGAAAAACGGCAGGTTCATATCCTTGGCATAATAGTCATTGTAGCGACGTTGGAAGCGGCGTATCTTCATCGCGGCGATAATCACCAATATAAACGAATAGACGATGAGCACCGTCGGGAAGACCCCGTATTTCCATATAGTCATGAAGTTCCATGCTGCATCTTCTTTATTCCAGGAGATTCCGTACTCTCGGTAATAGCGGCACATCTCCTCGTAGCGACGTGGGCCAAGCCAGAACACCGCAATGGTGAGACCTATGATAAACAGCAGCGGAATCAAGAAGACACGCCTCTGCTCGAGGGTGGCGCCTCGTGCCTCTGTATGCGAACAGATGCCGAGATAAAACATAGGGCCGCAAACCACTGCCAGCACTTCCCACGTGTATGTATAGATAAAAATCTGCTCCTCCTGTCCTCGGAAGAAGACTCCGAAAACTGTCATGGCGACAGCCTCTATCAAAAGCATCAGGCTCAATACCACCTGCGACCTTGTGGGGCGACGGTGCCCCATCACTATTACCAGCGCCCATACTGCCGAAACAAGCGCCGGCAAATACACAATGTAACTCCACTTCATAATCTGGTTTACTGTTTACGGTTTACTGTTTACAGTTTACGATCATTTTCAATAAAACGGACCAGCTCATCTACCGCGTCCTTCTGGTCAATGTCTCGCTTCACAACGGTCTTTCCTTTATATAACGTTATCTTTCCGGCACCGGAACCCACGTAGCCGTAGTCGGCGTCGGCCATCTCGCCGGGGCCGTTGACAATGCAGCCCATCACGCCGATCTTCACGCCCACGAGGTGGCGCGTCTTCTCCTTAATTTCGCGCAGGGCCGTCTGGATATCGTACTGCGTGCGGCCGCACGAGGGGCAGGCTATGTACTCGGGCTGCGTGATGCGGGCGCCGACGGCCTGCAGGATGTCGTAGGCGATGGGCATCTCGCGTTCGGGATCTTCGGTAAGGGAAACGCGGATGGTGTCGCCGATACCGTCGAGCAGCAGTGCACCAATACCGGCAAGCTGGAGTTCACCGAGCAGGAATACAACGACGAGCTGAAGAGGATAGGGGAGAGGATGTCCTCGCTGATAGAGATTTGTAAGGCGCA
>CAJOFL010000048.1 GCA_905233895.1 uncultured Bacteroidales bacterium
ATCAAGGGCCACCGCTACGTGCTCATCGACTTCTGGGCATCATGGTGCAAACCGTGTCGCAAGAGCATACCCGACCTCAAAAAAGCTTACGAACAATACCGCGACAAGGGCTTCACCATCGTGAGCATATCGGTTGACAGCGACAATGCAGCATGGCTCAAAGCCGTGGAAGAAGAGCAAATGCCTTGGCTGCAACTGCACGACAACGAGGGCGTGATGCGGCAGTATGGCGTAGAGGGTATCCCGTCGGTATTCCTCATCGACTGCAACGACGGCACCATAGTTTTCGAAAAACTATACGGCGACGCAGTGCTCAAAGGCTTGAAGCAGGCTCTGGAATAAAGTGTGGATGCCAGACAACACCAAATAATCCTCTGAACAGATAGCGTGCAACACATGAACAAGTACTGCACAATGCGTTAACAAGTATCTAACAATACATGAACAAGTACTGCACAATACATGAACAAGTATCTAACAATAATTGAACATGTATAAGAAAACTATTGAGTGTGTACAAGTATTTTAGTTAGAGTATATAGGAAAACTTTAATTTGTGCTGCAAATTTAATAATTTGCAGCACAAATTTATTGTTTTGTGATGAGAAATTATATAATTTGTGGTGCAAATTAAAGAATAAGTCCGCACTCGCAGATAAATAAGTCCGTACTCGCAGGTGATTTAGTGCGTACTTCCGTGTTTTATTATCAAGACACAAACATTCACTTTTCACTTCCCGGCTTTTCATTTATCACTTTCTTCTACCCCTCAATCTCGCTCAGTTCGAGCCAGCGCATGGACTTTTCGTCAAGTTCGTCGTTGAGCAGGGGGAGGCGTTTCGACATCTCGACTATGCGTTCGACGGCTGTGGTGCCGCTGCTGAGGGCTGTCTCGATATCGCGTTTCTCGGCTTCGAGGCGGGTGATGTCGGCCTCGAGCTGTTCCATCTCGCGTCGTTCCTTAAACGTGAGGCGGCGCTGGCGGTTGGCATTGCGGCCGTTCTGATTGTTGCTGGAAGGGGTTGGGGATGGTGTGTCGAGTTGCGGTTTGGGTTGCAGGCTGCGCCACTCGCGATATTGTGTGTAGTTGCCGGGAAAATCTTGAATGTCGCCGCTGCCGTGGAAGACGAGGATGTGGTCCACCACTTTGTCCATGAAGTAGCGGTCGTGGCTTACGACGATGAGGCATCCGCGGAAGTCTTGCAGGTATTGCTCGAGGATTTGCAGGGTTACGATATCCAGGTCGTTGGTGGGTTCGTCGAGGATGAGGAAGTTCGGGTTGGCCATTAGTACCTGCAGCAGGTAGAGCCGGCGTTTCTCGCCGCCGCTGAGGTTGCCGAAGTAGTTGTACTGCGTGGTTCCGTCGAACCCGAAGTAGGTGAGGAACTGGTGGGCGGACATGCTTTTCCCGTTATCCAGTTCGATTTCTTCGGCTATGTCTTTCACCAGGTCGATTACGCGTCGGTCGGGCGGTGCCGACATTCCTGCTTGGGTATAGTAGCCGAACTGGATGGTTTGGCCTACGACAACTCGGCCGGAAGTAGGTTTTAGCTTTTCGGTAATGATGTTCAGGAAAGTGCTCTTTCCCACGCCGTTGGGCCCTACGATGCCAATCTTCTCACCGCGTTTGAAGACATAGCTGTAGTCGTCGATGAGGTCGCGGTAGCAGATGTTGTACAGCTCCAGTATCTTGCCGCCGATGCGTTCGGTCTTTACGGTCAGTTGCGGACGGGAGTCGTCGAAGCGGGTGTGGGCTTTTGCCTCCAGCTCGTAGAAGGCGTCAATGCGGGCTTGCGCCTTTGTGCCACGGGCTTGCGGCATGCGGCGCATCCATTCCAGTTCGGTACGGTAGAGGCTACGGGCCTTCTCCACTTCGGCGCGTTCGTTGGCTTCGCGTTCGGCCTTCTTCTCGAGGTAGTAGTCGTAGCGCCCTCGATAGTGATAGAGCCGCGAGTTGTCGAGTTCGTAGATATTGTCGCACACATTGTCGAGGAAGTAGCGGTCGTGGGTGACCATCAGGATGGCCAGCCGCTGGCGCGAGAGGAACTCTTCGAGCCACTCAATCATGTCGATGTCGAGGTGGTTGGTGGGCTCGTCGAGGATAAGCAGATTACAGTCGTCCATGAGCAGGCGGCAGAGTGCCACTTTCTTCTGCTCGCCGCCGCTGAGGGTCTCCATCTGGCGGTCGAGAAGGGTGTCGACCTTCATGCGACTGAGGATTTCCTCCATGCGCTGCTCGAATGTCCATTCGTCCTCCGTCTCCGGACGGGTGATATTGTAGACGAAGTCGCGGACGATTTGCTTGGGGTAGGCTTCGGGGCTTTGTGGCAGATAAGCTAACTTCAGGTCGCCGCGGAATGTTATCTTCCCGGCATCCTGCAGGGTGTTATAGCCTTTGTGGCCATAGGAGGTCATCAGAATGTTGAGAAGTGTCGACTTGCCGTATCCATTTCGGGCGATGAGCGCCGACTTCTGTCCAGCGTTGATACCGAACGAGATGTCTTCGAAGAGCAGTTTGTCGCCGAAGCTTTTGGTGAGGTTTTCGACGGTGAGCAGTGCGTCAGCCATTGATTTTTTTTCATAAGTAACGCCGCGCTGCAACAAATATTGTGCCACGCGGCGCTAACGTTTCGTAGGAAGAACCGTTATTTGAAGGACAATACCATCGGGAGGTTGCCTGCAAAGAGTTTGACCGACATTGCGAGTAGAATTACTCCGAAGAACTTGCGTAGCACATAGATTATGTCGGCACCGAGTCGGTTGGCAATCTTGTCCAGGAACCGGATGACGAAATAGTCAAGGATGATGTTCAACAGCAGTCCGATGAGTATGTTGACGGTAGAGTATTCGGCTCGCAGGGAGATGAGTGCAGTGATTGCACCCGGTCCGGCAATCAGAGGGAATGCCACGGGTACGATGCTTGCTCCCGAAGTACAGCTTTCGTTCTTTATGATTTCGCGACCCAGAACCATCTCGAGGGCAAGTATGAAAAGAACCAAGGAGCCGGCCACTGCAAATGAGGCCGAGTCGATGCTGAACAATCGCAGCAGTGCATCGCCAAGATAGTAGAAAGCCACAAAAAGGAGCAGTGCCACCGAGGTGGCCTGTAGCGGACGGATGGCTTTCCCCTGGTCGCGCATGGAGATGAATATGGGAATGGATCCTGTGATGTCGATAATGGCGAACATCACTAGGAACGTGCTGAATATCTCAACAATGCTAATCATTGCATTCTCCTTCCCATGAGCATTTGAAGCGTCGTTCGTATTCCTCTATGAGTATCGGACGGAATTTTGGGTGGGCGATGCGGATGAGGTCTTCGGCACGGTGCTGGAGGGTACGTCCTTTGAGGCGGGCGATGCCATACTCGGTAACGATATAGTCCACGTCGTTGCGCGAGGTGCTTACGGCGGCTCCTTCGGTAAGGAAAGGCTTTATGCGCGATATTTTTCCTCCGGCTGCAGTGCTGGGCATAGCTATGATGGCTTTCCCTTCGCGAGCGAGCGAGGCGCCGCGGATGAAGTCGACCTGACCGCCTATGCCGCTGTACTGGCGCATACCTATGGTTTCGCTTGCCACCTGCCCCTGCAGGTCGACCTCGAGGCATGAATTGATGGAGATCATGCGGTCGTTCTTTGCAATGATAAGGGGGCTATTCACATAGTCCACTGGGTAGAATTCGACGTCGGGATTCTCGTCAACGAAGTCGTAGAGTTCACGAGGACCCATGATGAAGGTCACCACAGCCTTGCCGCGATGCAGGGTCTTCCGACGGCCGTTGATAACGCCGTTTTTCATGAGTTTCATCACTCCGCTGGAGAACATCTCGCTGTGGATACCAAGGTCGTTCTTGTCGGTGAGCGACTGTAGTACTGCGTCGGGTATTGCGCCGATTCCCAGTTGGAGAGTGGAGCCGTCGGCTACCAGCGTGGCGCAGTTGCGGCCGATGGCCATTTCAACCTTCCCTGGGGCGGGCAGATGCAATTCCTGAAGGCGGTAGGCGCAGGGAATGATGTGGTCGATTTGTGAAACATGTATCATGGTGTCGCCATAGGTGAACGGCATCAGTTCGTTGGTTTCGACGATGACGGTCTTCGCGGCACGAATGGCGGCCTTTGCGTAGTCGCAGCTGACACCGAGCGAGCAGTAGCCTTCGGCGTTGGGCGGTGTGGCTTGGAATACCGCCACATCACAGGGTATGTCGCTGCCAATCATGGATGGCACGTCCTTGAAGTATGCAGGGAAGAAATCGCCCTCGCGGCGTTCGATTACCTCGCGTGAATTGGCAGAGAGGAAGTTGCTTACATGACGGAAGTGACCGTGGCAGCAGGGTTTGTAGCATGGGTTGTCGCCAAGAGTAGTCATGTGGAAGATGAGCACGTCGTTATAGTCTTCGCAATGGTCGGCGAGAGCTTGCTGAATCAGGCGCGGAGCTGCTGCTGCGTGGCCCATCACAACGCACTGTCCGTCGTGGATGTCTTTGATTGCCTCAGTGGGTTTGGATACTTTCTTTCTATAATCTTCTTTCCAGTTCATATATAATACGTTTTGCGTTAGTATTGCCTTATTTCGGCAATGCCAACGCCTTTTCTATTGATGAAAAGAAGAACAGGGAACAGCAGGGGTGCTGGTTCCGACAATCGCCTTTTATACGCGAAAGCATTGCCGAACCGTCCGAGGCAGGTCTCCTGGCTTGTCACCTCGTGGCAGAAGCCTTCTCGGGGGCGGGTCCTCCAATGGCATGTTTTCTGCCTGTCAGCGGTGAATTACAGTTGCGCGACAGCTCACGATTTTAACGTGATTCCCTCTTGGCAGCCCCATTACAGGGCTGACCTCGGCGGTATATTGTTATTTCAAAGTGCTGTTTTATTGCAAATTCGCCAAGTGCGATGCCTGCGTTTTGCATTGCAAAGATACATATTTTTTTGATATATAGAAAATATGTTTTAAGGGCGGCTTAACGAGCCTGCGGTCAGTTGGTTGAGGATGGAGTCGTATTTGCCCATCGAGGTCAATCTGTCGGCGGCGATGGGGTCGGTGTAGAATTCTCCGGGCTCGGGGGCAGTGGTTTGATTGTCTATGCTCGACTCGCGGTCGTCGGTGAATTTCATAACCTTCTTTTCAGAGATGCCGATGGCCTTCATGTTGTTCCGGTTGTGGTAGCGAATAGCGGCCGCTGTATATGTGAGCCATGACTGCATGTAGTGGGTACCCCTCAGGGTGCGCCGCATCTTTTCGGAGCCGAGTATCTTTATTGGAGTTGTGCTGCCTTCATAGTCTTCCGGATGGTCTTTGATTTCGAGCAGTGTGGCGTTCGCGTCGGTCATCCGGTTGTTCCAATACTCTTCGATTTGGTTCATGGCCGAGAAGCATTGGCCCACCTGGTCGATAAACTGCACATTGCCCATGTTCTTCCAGGTATCAATGTTGTTGGAGAAGATGTGCTCGGCCGATTTGTCGTAAGTCAGAAAGAATGTGGAGGTTGCTTGGTTGATTAGGCTATTCAACTCGTCTTGTGGCATCAGTTCGAGTTCTTCAAGTGGCTTACTGAGCAGCCAGGTGGCTATGGTGTCGTTGTGGGCCAAAACTTCGGCGTGTTCCTCCAGCGTCCGTGCAAATTTCTCGATGTTGCTCAGCACCATCATGGCAGACAGTTTTCGGTCCTTGGCCCGTTGGTGTAATTCAAGCATCTGGGCTGCCAAGATGGTTAGCATCAGGGATATGGTGGCACCAAGGACAATCATGCCCAATTGTTTCCAGAAGCCCTTTCTTGTGTCGGCATTGATTTTGGGAGGTCTGATAATGCTGATTTTGGTCATGTTGTTAGTTTTCGGTTTTGCTATTTGGTTAACCGCAAGTATTCCTTACGGGCTTTTTTCATAAGTTTGAGGAAGCGCTTGTCAGCATGGAGGCGGGCTACAGCGGCGCTGGCGCAGAGCCGTCCGGCGTCGACGTCGCTCTGCCAGTGGAATCCAGCTATGACGCGACTCTGGCCGTACATGTAGCCACGGGCAAGTATTGTGTCGGCGCGGTTGGGGGCAATCTCAGTGAGTAGCAGGGCGGCACTCCAGCCGAGGATGGTGTGGCCCGAGGGGTAGGAACCATTGTTGCGCAGCCAGCCTTCGTCGGATGGGTAAATGGTGGGCTGGTTATAGAAGACGTAGGGGCGGGTGCGCATGTAACGGTTCTTCGGCAGTTTACTCACCTGGTCGGTTGTGACGAGGCTGACAGTCAGCATACGGTAGATTGCGGGGGTGTTCTCCTTCGATATTTCCATACCCAGCACTCCGCTGTATATCTGGCAGATATTGTCGACGCTCCACACAGCGTCGTTCACTGCGATGGAGCACCGCGCACTATCCTCGCGCTGCTCCAGGCCCCATCGGTATTGCGACTGGTCGTACTGGAAGGCGGCACTGCCTTCGGCCGGCGGTGCCGGAAGGAAGTGGACGGCGTTTGGCATCTGTGTGGAATCAATCAGAGGCTGCTGTGCGGCTAGATAGGAATGTGATACCAGAAAGATTGGCAATGCTGCTAAGAAAAATAAACGTTTCATTTGTGTTTGGTGTTAAGTGTTTAGCTGAAATATTCCAACTTGGTGCGGTTTCTTTCCGCTATATTGTAACGAGGACGGAAGGGGAGGTGTCTGTCGGCTGCAGGTGCGAGGTGGAAAATACCCTCTTCGGTATTGGTGGCGAAGTGGTGTCCGTCGTCGGTTACGCCCACTATTTCGCCATCTTCGTCGAGGTAGAGCATAGTCCATTGCCCGCATGTCTTAATATGGCGCGAAGGGAACCAACCTACGGGTTGCATATCGTATCCGTATAACTCCCAAAACAGGTTGGCGGGTGCGTCGGGTTGGTAGCCGAGAGGGAAGGTTAGCGCATAACTATTGTGATCGACCTTCCAAATTATCACGGTGTTGCGGCCGTTCTTGCGCCCCAGGTATTCGTCGCCGAAGCTGTTGATAGCATCCTCGATTAGCTTCAGTCGTGGAATGTTCTCAAGGATTACAACGGCGCTATTGTCCTTGCGGTTGTCCAGCAGCGAGTCGATTTGCTGTTTGCGGCGTGCATCCTCCTTGAGGTTCTTCACTTCTTCGGTATCTGGGTTGCGGATGGCCATGTAGAGGCAGAAGGCAGCGATGCCGCCGCAAATTACGATCATCCATATGTCTTTCTCCGTGAAGAAATATACGACACCGGTAGCGGCGAGGATGGTAATAGCGATGTATGACATTCGTTCCGAGCGTTGCTTGCGGGTGGCCTCCTCCAGCTTTTGCGCTGCAGTCTTGCGGCGCTCTGCACGCTCTTTCTCAAGGGTGGCCTCCTGCTCGCGGGCTTCCATGCGGTCGTAGTTCATGCCGTAGTAGATTAGGTAGATGCCCAAACCGCCGAAGATGAAAACGCATACTGCAATACAGAGAATCCGTTGGAGTGTCTCTTCTTCGCTGCCAAGCATGTAGTGTATGCAGAAGGCTAGAACCACTAGCGAGGCAAATCCCAGCAACAATACGACGATGCGGCCGAGAAACCTGAACAGACCTATATATCGGTAGAGCTTCAATTCTTAATTTTCAATTCTCAATTCTCAATTCTCAATTCTCTTTCTTCAGCAGTCGGTCAGTCTGTCGGCGGGCTTCTTCGCGTATTTCGGGGGTGAGGTGCTTGTCGAGGGTTTTGAGGACAAGGAATATGGCCGTAATGTCGTCAGTGAGTCCTGCCACCGGGATAAAATCGGGGATTGCGTCGATGGGAAGGATAAGGTAGCCCAAGGCGCCGGCGATAAGGGCTTTGTCGCGCAGCGACACGTCGGACGACTTCATCATGCAGTAGAGCAGCATGGCGGGGTAGAGCAGTTTCTCGCCCCAGTAGGCCGTATGTTTCTTGAGCTTGGCCCATAGGCTGTCCTCATTGTAGTGCCGCTCGTACTTCGGCGCGTTATCGATGGTGAACTTGCTCATTGTTCGAGCGCTTTGATGATGGCGGCAGCAGCTTTGCGGCCTGCACCCATAGCAAGGATGACTGTAGCGGCGCCGCTCACGGCGTCGCCGCCGGCGAAGATAAGCTTGCGGCTGGTTTGGCCGTTCTCGTCGGCCTTGATGCCGCCCCAAGTTTCGCATTCGAGGCCGGGTGTGCTGGTGCGGATAAGCGGGTTGGGGCTTGTACCGAGGGCGGCAACGATTGTGTCGGCCTCGACGTCGCACTCGCTGCCTTCTATGGGCGAGAACTTGCGGCGACCTTTCTCGTCGGGCTCTCCCATAGCCATCTTGACGCAGCGCAGGGCGCGTACGGTGCCGTCTTCGTTGCCGAGCACCTCCAAAGGAGCGGTTTGGAAGAGGAATTGCACACCTTCCTCCATTGCGTGGTGCACCTCTTCGCGGCGGGCGGG
>CAJOFL010000049.1 GCA_905233895.1 uncultured Bacteroidales bacterium
ACACGTCTCGGCACCATGACGGTACGCCTGCAGGTGCTGAACCTACTCGACGTGCAGTACGAGGTGGTCCGCTCCTACCCCATGATGGGCCGCAACTACCGGTTGAAAATAATCTATGAATTCTAAATACATATGAAAAAGATTCTTCTTCCCCTCATCGCGGCGCTCCTCACCGCCGCCTGCATCGACGAGCCCTACCTGCCCGACACCCCCGACGACACCACCTCCACCGCCAACGGCGGCCCCCATGCGCTGGTACTCTGCGAAGGGTCGTGGGGCAGCAACGATGCCTCTATCTCCCGTCTCGCGTTGGGAAACGGCGAAATAGACAACGAATGGTTCGAAGTGGCCAACGGACGCGGACTGGGCGACGTGGCACAGGACATGCTGCTCCTGGGCGGCAAGGTCTACGTGACCGTCACCTTCTCGAACAGCCTCGAAGTCATCGACACCGCCACGGGCCGCTCCATCCGCCACGCCATGGGCGACCTGCACCCGCGCTACCTCACCACCGACGGCAGCCATATCTTCGTCAGCTGCTACAACGGCCACATGGTGGCAGTCTACGACACCTCCGACCTCGACCACCCCGTGGCCGCGCCCCAACTGGGCAACTACCAGCCCGAAGGGGTGGCAGTGGCCGCAGGCAAGCTGTTCGTCGCCAGTTCGTGGATACAATACCAAAACCAGAACTATGCCTACGACTCGGTGGTCTACGTCTTTGACCTGACCGACTACACCCTCGACACCATCCTCACCGTGGGCCTTAATCCGCAGATGGTCGTGGCCATCGACGGCAGTCGCGTGGCTGTAAACTACAACGGCGACTATAGTTCATATTCCGCCGGATGCGCCGTCATCGACGCCAGCACACTCGCCGTCACCCAGCTGGGCCGCAGCGCCACCGGCATGGCCGCGGCAGGCGGCATGCTCTACGGCTTCTCGCGTCAGGGCTACGGTGCCTCGTCCACCGCCACCTACTGGCGCTTCGACGGTACATCGTTCACCGACATCCCTGTCAATGTGGGCACTCCCTACTCCATCAGCGCCGACGCCGACGGCAACATCTACGTCACCACCGACGGCAACTACATCGCCTCCGGCGACGTGCTCTGCCTCGCCCCCGACGGCACCCTCCGCTGGCGCACCGAAGCCGCCATTCTGCCCAAGAAAGTCGTGGCACTATAAAAAAACCTGCAGGGAGACATGTCTCCCCGCAGGCCAAAACAAAAGCGTATGAAAAAATTTACTCTTTTCGAAGATTATTTCTTCTTGAGGTACTCCTGCACATTATCGGAAGCGACGATTTCCTCCTGGAAAGTGTAGGCACCGGTCTTCTCGGAGCGGACCATGCGGATCACTTTTGCGAAGCTCTTACCGGTCGAGGTCTTAAGGGTAGCAACAACTTTCTTTGCCATAGTCTACTTTCTCCTATTTTACTTGATTTCTTTGTGAACGGTCATTTTCTTCAAGAAGGGGTTGTACTTCTTGAGCTCCAGGCGCTCCGGAGTGTTCTTTTTGTTCTTGGTGGTGATGTAGCGGCTCATGCCGGGAACACCGCTGTTCTTCTGCTCGGTGCATTCGAGGATAACCTGCACACGTGCGTCTTTATTTTTCTTTGCCATGACTGATATTGTTTTTCTAACTTTAACCGCTTGAGCCACAGAGCGAAAAGAGCATCAACAATCCGCATTTATGCACTCAAATCGGCTGCAAAGATACAACCTTTTTTGAAACTGACAAAATTTTTTCTTCAGAAAATAACTTCAGTTCGCGTTCCATACAAATTTGTAGTTCCCTTTGCCATACGTTTTTGAAACGACAAAAACACTTTTTTTGATTATTATATTTCGCGGGTGCATGCACGAGGAAAAAAGGCAGGCGTTGATCAGGCGTTGATCAGGCGTTGATCAGGCGAAGGTGGGTATTAAACGCTGACATTCTGCTAGTTATGTAAATTTTAACATTATATTGCACTGAAAATCAATCAAATAAATATTTTCATTTAACATTTCGAAATGGCGGGGCGGCGGATGTTTTGTACTGCCCTGGTTTGGAGGACAGTAGGGGGTGTTGATAAATATATTTTCAGAGTTTTAATTATTTTTTGTACTTTTGCACTTGATTATCCACTTTACACCCATTTGAAATGGAACGCCCCGACATTGCCACTATAGGCGAGAAATACATTGATATAGAGAAGATTCTAGCCCAGAAACGGGTACGTGTGCCACACTTTGTGGTACGGTTGCTGGAGCGGTTGCTGCACGTGCCAGACCTCAACCGCGGCATTTACCTCAACCGTGAGTATTTCGGCCTGGACTTTGTTCATAAGTTTCTGGAGGGAAGCGACAGCCAAGATTTGAACATCACCATCAAATGTCTGGGCGAAAGTAACATACCGACCGACGGCAACCCGATGATTGTGGGCAACCACCCGCTGGGCGGCCCCGACGGACTGGCTCTGATGGGGGCCGTGGGGCGAGTCAGGAAGGATATCCAGTTCCCGGTCAACGACTTCCTGCTCTACCTTCCGGGCCTGCGTGAGCTGTTCGTTCCTATCGACAAAGTGAACCGCAGCCGCGCCCTGGCCAGCTTGGAGGAGGCTTTCGCCGCCCCAGGGTCGCTGCTCTACTTCCCGGCCGGTCTCTGCTCAAGGCTGCAAAAAAGGCAGATACGCGACCTGGAATGGAAGGCCACATTCATCAAGAAGGCGGTGAAATACCAGCGCGACGTGGTGCCTGTCCATACCGAGGCGCGCAACCGCAAGCGCTTCTACCGCCTGGCAAACCTGCGCAAGCGGCTGGGTATCAAGTTCAATTTTGAGATGGCGCTGTTGCCGTCCGAGATGTATGCCCAACGCGGAAAGACGTTTACCCTCACTTTCGGCCACCCGATTCCATGGCAGACCTTCGACCAAAGGCACTCGGCGTCGGAATGGGCCCAGATGGTGAAGGAGCACGTCTACAGACTGAAAGACAACCCAGAAGCAACATTTGAAGCATGAAAGACCTTTCGTACATAGCCCCACCCGTCGACCGTGAGCTTATTAAGAAGGAGTTGAAGCAGAAGCATTTCCTCCGCATGACCAATCGCGGCAACAAGGAAATCTACATTACCACGGCTCACCTCTCGCCCAATATCATGCGCGAGATAGGCCGACTGCGCGAGTTGAGCTTCGCCGCCGAGGGCGGAGGCACCGGCAAGGAGGTGGACATTGACGAGTATGACACTATGCCCGACCCCTACTGCTGCAAGCAGCTCTTTGTGTGGAACACTGAGGATGAGCAGATTGTGGGCGGATATCGGTTCGCCCACGGCAGCACGATGATGCAGAGGCCCGACGGAAGCATTGTGACGCCAACCTCTGAGCACTACCAGTTCAGTCAGGAATTCCTCGAAAACTACCTACCGTACACCGTGGAACTGGGGCGCGCGTTTGTGCAGCCCGCCTACCAACCTGGATTCAACCTCAGCAAAGGCCTCTACTCGCTCGACAACCTCTGGGATGGACTCGGAGCCCTAATCCTCGAGATTCCCGAGACGCGCTACTTCCTTGGGAAGATTACCATCTACGATTCGATGGATGTCGAGGCCCGCGATATGATTCTGTACTTCTACCAAAAGTACTTCCCCGACCCCGACGGCCTTATGTGGCCCTACGAGCCGACCCTCATAGATACTGACTATAACAAGCTGGTGCGCCTTTTCAACGGACGTAACTACAAGGAGGACTACCAGATACTCCTCCACGCCGTACGTTCCCGTGGCTGTACGGTTCCCTCGCTAGTCAACGCCTATATGAACCTCAGCAGCACAATGCGCTACTTCGGCACCTGCCCCGACCACGGCCTTCCCGGCACCAACGGTATCGGTATCCTCATCACACTCAAGGACATAAACGCCGACAAGCGGTCGCGCCACATGGATTCGTACAGCGACAAAAACCCACTTTTCGACCGCAGACGCCTGTTCCGTATCAACATGAAACGCCTGCCATGGTGGAAAAACATCAACGAAACCGAGCGGCAAGAGTTGCTGGAACTGAAGGAAATGAGCGATAAGTTGCACGAGCAGCAGTCGCAAATCCAGCGTGAAATCAACAATATACGCAGCCGCAGGCGACGCCGGAAAGGGGGCGACGCATGACGATTCGCAGCGCCGTGTTCACCATCAGCAGCCCATCCTGTGCCAAATGCCCTCAGGATGAGCGGCCTGAGTATGCTTTCATCGGTCGCAGCAACGTCGGAAAATCCTCACTTATCAATATGCTCACGGGAGTGAAAGGCCTGGCAAAGACCAGTGGCCGCCCGGGCAAGACTCAACTGATAAATCATTTTCTCATCAACGGCGAGTGGTATCTGGTTGACCTTCCGGGCTATGGCTATGCCCGAACCTCGCGCTCAGCCCGCGAGGATTGGAGCCGGATGATTCGCGGATACTTCCTCAACAGGCAGCAGTTGGCCAACACTTACGTACTCATCGACAGCAGAATCCCGCCGCAGCGCATTGATTTGGAGTTCATCCAGTTCCTCGGCGAGAACGGTATCCCCCTCACCATCGTCTATACCAAGACCGATAAGGAGAAGCAGCGCGAGGTTATGGGCAACATACGCCTGATGAAGCAGGAGCTCCTGAAGGATTGGGAGGAGCTGCCGCCGATGATTCTCACCTCATCATTAACGGGTTACGGCCGTGACGCCTTGCTCGACCAGATAGAAACAATCAATCAAAGCCTCAAAAAATGAAACGTACATTACTGATTATAGCCTTCCTGGCCGCATCGTTACCATTGTGCAAAACACTGGCGCAGAGCACTGCCGACCTCGAGAAATTGGTCAACGAGACTCGACGAAGTACCGGTATGCAACACGGTACACTGGCGGTGAGCGTATACAACACTCGCCAGCAGAAGATGATATACAGCTACAATTCAGAGCTCGCAATGACGCCTGCATCCGTCGAGAAACTGCTCACCACCGGAGTCGGCTTCGCCCAACTCGGATCTGGATTCCGGTTCACCACCAAGGTTACCATGCGCGGAAACGTGGATCGCGACGGCGTACTGCACGGGAATATCTATATTACCGGTGGCGGCGACCCCACGTTAGGCTCCTACCGTTACCGCCAGACATCGTCCGATTCGCTCTTTGACGGCTGGATGCGCGCCCTGAAACGCAAAGGAGTGCGCCGCATTGACGGACGTGTGTGCTACAATGTCACAATCTTCGACGAGCAGCCTCTGCACGATACCTGGCAGTGGGGCGACATCGGGAACTACTACGGCACTGGCGCCTCAGCGCTTAACTTCCATGAAAATATGTTCTTTGTCTACTTCAACGCCGGCTCAAAAATCGGGCATCCCGCCACCGCTGCTTCAATAAAACCCAAGAACCTTGATATGCACGGTATCTGCGAGGTGACCACCGCCGCCGAAACCACAGGCGACAATGTGACCATTTACGGCTCGCCTTATAGCAAGGACCGACTATATCGCGGTACCGTACCCCTCGGCAAACAGAACTTCGCCGTGCGCGGAGCTATGCCCGACCCAGCCAGAAGCTGTGCCGATATTTTCTCGTCATACCTACGTACCCACGGTATCGGCATCTCGTCAAACTCAATGCAAGTCTACTCACAGCCAGACAGCCTGCGCTCGGTTGTCGACCAATACAGTTCTGAATACTACACCATCGCCCAGTACACCAACCTCACCTCTAACAATCTCTATGCCGAGTGTATCTTCAAATACCTGGGGTATAAAAAATACGGCATCGGCACCTTCGACAATGGCACCCGTGCAATAATGGACTACCTCAAGGAGAAAGGCCTGCCCACTGGAGGTGTGCATGTGGTTGACGGTAGCGGTCTTTCTCGTTCCAACACGATGACGGCCGATTTCCTCTGCCGATACCTCGCCGTTCTCACCAAAGAACCATTCTACGACGATTTCCTCACCACCCTGCCCAAGACAGGCGAAAGCGGCACCGCCAAGAACCTGTTAACCAACCTGCCCACAGGTATCACCGTGCGCGTAAAGACTGGCACGATGGACGGCGTAAAGGCCTATGCAGGATATATCATCACTCCCCGCGGTGAAACTCTCACCTTCTGCATCGTAAGCAACGGCCACGACTGCTCCTCGCAGGAGGTTGCCGCCAAACTCAACAAGATACTATACAAGATAGCAACACTGTACTAAAAAGAAAGCCCCGCAATCAATGCGGGGCATTTTTTTTTGCAACATCGACGAGCCGCAGAAGACTGCTATGTTCATTTGCCGTCCACTCTCGGTTTGACTTTGGCCTTGGGCTTCACGTAGAAGTGCGGCACAATCTGTCGGGCTGTCAAGTCGACGGTGACGGAGTCGTTGAAGTCGGTGCCGTAGCGTTTGGCCAGCGTTTCCGGCGACTGGTCGTATTTGTAGATATGCACAGGTTGGTCGTCGATGGAGACAACAAGGTACGACGGACTCTTTGGTTTGATTCCGCCGGTGCTATGAACATAGTACGATTCGACCTCGAGGTCGTTCCATTCGCGCTCGCTGCCGATTCCGGCATAGACGGTGACAATGAGCGCGGCATACACAATCACCACAAAGCCGAAGAAGTACTTGCCGACGGTCTGGAGCCGGCCTTTGTAGGCGTAGAGGAATATTCCGAGAAAGAGGCAGATGCCACCCGCAAGCGCTACATACGTGAACCACGGCACGGTGACGATGTACTGCCGATTCGTGAAAATCATCGCCACCAGCATCACCAGCGAAGACACGGAGATGGCCTGAACCAGCGGCGGCTGGCTCCTCAGCTTCTCCCAGTCGAGAATGCTGTTGTCTTTCTTGGTCTTTTCCGGCTGCTCGACGTGCGGTTTGACGGCCTTCGTCTTTGCCGAGCGGTAGAATATGGCAGTTCCAAGACTGATGAGGGAAACCAGCGGCGTCGATATAATGCCAAGCCAGCCATTGAGATTGTCGGGCCATTGGTGCTCGACAATGACATCCTTCCATAAAATGTACGCTATGACGGCGAATACGATACCCCAGAAAACTAGTATATGGCGGCCATATTTATCGATAGTTGATTGTTTCATTGTCCTCTTGTATGTCTGTGTTTATTACTTCGTTACAATGTATGAGGTCGCATTTGCGACCTCATACATAATTGCATTGCTTATTAGCATCAACTACTTTCTCCAGCGCTTGAGCTGGGGGAAGTACTGGCGGAGCTGCTCACGGTACTCGTCGGCGGTGAGGTGCTGGCCGGTGTTCTGGTTGAACTGGTCGACGAACTGGACACAGAAGTCTATCATCTGCTCCATGGTGCAGTCCTGCGTGAAGTGGCCGTCGGCGAAGCAGTACTTGCAGTAGTCGGGGTTGTCGCTCGCGACCTCGTCGGTGAGCGGCATACCGCAACTCTGGCAATAGCGTTGCTTGGGGGCGCCGGGCTTGCGCTGGAGGACGGCATAGACCTTGGCCATGATGTCGGCGGCGCGGAGGTGGTAGTTGGTGAGCATCTCGTCGGGTGTGCCGCTCTCGCCAAAGCGGTCGTCCACGGCCACATACTCCATGGGCGTGGGGCAGTGGAGGG
>CAJOFL010000050.1 GCA_905233895.1 uncultured Bacteroidales bacterium
CAACTACTCCACAGCCCCCGAAATCATCACCTTCATGCCCTACTGCCACTGCCTGCCGCCCGACTCGGTGACCATCACGCCCGACTACAACTCCATCACCCTCACCTGGGGCACCTCCGACAGCGTCGAAGCCCAGATTAGCGACGGCGAAGACTTCTCCACCTCGTTCGACACCATCACCACCGCGGGCACAATCACCTTCGACGGCCTGATGCACAACACCGTCTACTATATGCGCCTGCGCACCTTCTGCATCGCCGGCCGTATCTCCGAGTGGGGCGACTATATCGACACCACCCTTTACGACTCCACCTATATCGACCCCAACACCCATCGTCCTTGCCCCGCTCCTGAAGGCCTGGCCCTCATCTCCACATCTTACACCACTGCCACCGTCGGCTGGCACCCCACAGGCGACGAGCCCGAATGGGAGGTTGCCGTCACCGTACAGGGCGAAGTCCGTCTTGACACCGTGTCTGATACCATCTACACCATCACCGGCCTCTGGCCCGAGGTGCCCAACTACGTCAGCGTCCGCGCCCTCTGCGGCGAGAACCACGTCGACGGCGATTGGAGCGACACCATCACCTTCTTCACCGACGTCTGCCAGCCCGTGCCGGCCGCCAGCATCGGCATCGGCGACCTGACCTCCAGCTCCGCCTCCGTATCGTGGCAGACCATGGAGAACTCTCTCGGCTACGAACTCTACTACGGCGAGCCAGGCTTCTATGTCAACGAGGCCACCATCGTCAACCTGCCCCAGGAGACCCCATTCTACACCATGGACAGCCTCGAGGCCGAGAGCGACTATGAGTTCTTCATCGTCAACCGCTGCACCGAGACACTCACCTCTGCCGCCACCGACCGCGTCCAGTTCTCCACGCTGGCCGAGACCGGCATAGCCACCGTCAACCCCGACGCCCTGACCCTCGCCCCCAACCCCGCCTCGGAGATGGTTACACTGAGAGTCAACGGCATCTCGGCGCCCATCACCGTCGAGGTGGTCGACATGACCGGCAAGGTGCTCACCACCCTGAACGCCGAACACTCGACGCTGCAACTCGATGTCAGCCAGTTCGCCCAGGGCGCCTACTTCATCCGCGTCACCGGTGAGAACATCTACGCCGTAAGAAAACTTGTTGTAAAATAGGTTTGTAATTTGATTATCGCATTAGGGGCCGCCGAATGGCGGCCCTTGATGTTTTTTTTCGTCATGTCGTTTTTTTTGTGTACTTTTGCACCCGCAAAAATGATTGCAGGGGTACTTGCAAACCCCCTTTAACAAAACAAGAAAAATGACACAAAACACAACACCGGCCAAGGATTCGGTAATTATCCTGTCGGGCGGACTCGACTCGACGACGCTCCTCTACGAGGAGCAAAAACGCATCGCACTGGCTATCACATTCAACTACGGAGCCAACCATAACGCACGTGAAACAGCGTGTGCACGACGCCATTGTGAGCATCTTGGTATCGAGCATCTGGTGATTGACCTCTCGTTCATGGGGCAGCATTTCAACTCGTCGCTCCTCAGCGGCGCCGACGCCATCCCCGACGGCGAGTACGACAGCGAGAACATGCACTCGACCGTGGTGCCCTTCCGCAACGGAATTATGCTCAGCGTGGCCTGCGGAATGGCCGAAAGCCGCGGACTGAAACGGGTGCTTATCGCCAATCACGGCGGCGACCACGCCATCTACCCCGACTGCCGTCCGGAGTTTATAGCGGCGATGGACGGCGCCATGCAGGCCGGCACTTACGACGGCGTGACCCTCGCTGCCCCCTATACCAACCTAACCAAGGCCGACATCATCCGCCGCGGTGCGAAGTTGGGCATTGACTATGCCGACACCTACTCGTGCTACCGCGGCGAGGAGCAGCACTGCGGCACCTGCGGCACTTGCACCGAACGCCGCCAGGCCTTCATCGACGCCGGCGTTCCCGACCCCACCACTTATCACCTATCTTAACTACTTAAAAGAATATGTATTATCTCACCAAGACAATAGAAATCTCCGGCGCCCACAGGCTGTCGCTGGACTATGAAAGCAAATGCACCGAACTGCACGGCCACAACTGGACCATCACCGTCCACTGCCGCGCCAAGGAGCTTGACCGTAACGGCATGATTGTCGACTTCGCCGAAATCAAACGCCGCATTGCCGACCCGCTGGACCACAAGGTGCTCAACGATGTCCTCACCTGCAACCCCACGGCCGAGAACCTGGCCCGCTGGTGCTGCGAGCAAATCGAGTCGTGCTACCGCGTCGATGTGCAGGAAAGCATGGGTAACGTAGCCTCCTACGAACGCGAGATATGATCCTCGTAAACGAAATATTCTACTCTCTGCAGGGCGAAGGATTCCACAGCGGCACTCCTGCCGTATTCGTGCGGCTGAGCGGCTGTAACCTGAGCTGCCCCTTCTGCGACACCGACCATTCGGGCTGTACCAACATGACCGAAGAGGGAATCGCGGCCGAGGTGGCGAAGTTTCCCGCCCATCATGTGGTTGTCACCGGTGGCGAACCGGCCATGCAACTCAACGCCGCACTGGTCGACGCCCTCCACGCAATCGGCAGATTCGTGGCAGTGGAGACCAACGGCACCCTGCCGCTGCCCGACGGGGTGGATTGGGTCACTCTTTCACCCAAAGACCTCTTCCTCGGCCCAACGGCAAGACCAGTTCTGACCGCTGCCGACGAGTTGAAAGTGGTGTTCGACGGGGAACACCTGCCGCCCGACTACAGCCATATCGCCATCCGCCACGGACGCTACCTTCAGCCCTGTGACACCGGCGACCCCGTCCGCAATGCCGCTATCACGGCTGCAACGGTGGAATACATAAAGGCGCACCCCGAATGGCGCCTCTCTCTCCAGATACACAAGATATTAAACATACGCTGACATGAACCGCGAGAAAGACAACCTGCAGGCCCTCGGCCGAAAAAGCCAGATTCCCGACAATTACGCTCCCGATGTGCTGGAAGCATTCGAGAACGCCAACCCCGAGCGCGACTACTGGGTGCAGTTCAACTGCCCCGAGTTCACCGCCATGTGCCCCATCACCGGGCAGCCCGACTTCGCCGAGATTAAGATCATGTATATTCCCGACCGCCGCATGGTGGAGAGCAAGAGCCTCAAACTCTACCTCTTCTCGTTCCGCAACCACGGCGACTTCCACGAGGACTGCGTCAACACCATCCTCAAGGACCTCATCGCCCTTATGGAGCCGCGATATATCGAGGTACTTGGCCTCTTCGCTCCGCGAGGCGGTATCAGTATCCATCCATTTGCCAACTACGGCAAACCCGACACTCGCTATGAGGAACTGGCTTGGAACCGTATGGCTCAATACAAGATGACGATATGAGCAAAGTGATTCTCATAACCGGTGCCAGCAGCGGCATCGGATTCGACGCAGCAAGGATGCTGGCCCGCCAGGGGCACAAGGTATATGCCGCCGCCCGCCGCGTGGAGATGATGGAACCGCTGCGCAAGGACGGTGTGGTGCCGTTCCGCATGGATGTGACCGACAGCCAGTCGATGGCCGAGGGAGTGCAGTATGTTGTTGACACCGAAGGTCGCATCGATGTGCTGGTCAACAATGCCGGATACGGATATTTCGGGGCCATAGAGACCGTCACCGACGAGGAAGCCCGCCGCCAATTGGAGGTCAACGTCTTCGGCTTGGCTGCCCTCTGCAGTCTCGTAATCCCGCACATGCGCCAGCAAGGGTCAGGCCGAATAGTCAATACCTCGTCTATTGCAGGCCTGCTGGTACTGCCTTTTGGCGGGTGGTACCACGTGAGCAAGTACTCGGTCGAGGCCCTCAGCGAAGCTCTCCGCATGGAGCTGAAGCCTTTCGGTATCGACGTTTCGATGATTGAACCTGGCGGAATTAAGACCGATTGGGGCATCATTGCCGGTCGCCACCTTGCCGAATCCACCCGCGGCACCGCCTACGAGGCAGCCGCACTGCCCGAAGCCGACCTGCTCGACAAAGCCTACCGCGGCCGCTTCCTTTCCGACCCCAAGGTGGTGGCAAAAGCTATATGCCGCGCTGTGAACAGCCGCCGTCCGAAGGCTCGCTACCGCATAGGCCGCTTCTCGCACCTGGCAGTGGTAACACGCCGCCTGCTTCCCACACGATGCTGGGATGCACTGATGCGCCGCTTCGTGCAGATAAAAGTACGCTAAATCCGTTCCAGAAGGAAACTCACCGGTCGGAAGCCGTCGTTGCAGCTAATCATAGCGCTGTAAGGATTGCGCATCCAACCGTCGTAGAAATCGCCCTCGCCGCGAGACAACGCCTCCACGAATGGCTTCATGCTCTCCCATGCACTCTCGCACATCCCCTCAGGCCTGACTCCACCTTCCGACACCCACGTCTGCCCCTCCACAACATCGCAGGTGTGCTCAATCGGATTCTCATATTTCGACTGTAAATCCTTGTAGTCCGCCTTGCGGATGGCGGTAATCTTGACATCGTACATAACACTGGTTTTGCGACTGCAAAAGTACGAATTTTTACCCATCCGGACAAAAAAATCCGCCATTGATTAGTGGTCGACATACCTTCCCCACATTTTTATCGCACTATTTTTCAATATTATAATCAAATAAAATGTTAAAAATTTTGCCAGTATGAAAAATGTTCCTACTTTTGTATCCCGTATTTTTGTTTTTCAACATATATAAAATTATCATTTTATGAAATACGGGTTTGATAACGAAAAGTATCTGCGGATACAGTCCGAACACATCAAAGAGCGCATCAGCAAGTTCGGAAACAAACTTTACCTTGAATTTGGCGGTAAACTGTTCGACGACTACCACGCCAGTCGTGTGCTGCCCGGCTTCCAGCCCGACAGCAAGTTGAAGATGCTGACCCAGCTGAAGGACGACGCCGAAATAGTCATCGTCATCAGCGCCACAGACATCGAGAAGAACAAGAAGCGCGGCGACCTCGGCATCACCTACGACGAGGACGTGCTGCGCCTGCGCGAGGTCTTCATGGAGCGCGGCTTCCTGGTGAGCGGCGTCGTGATTACCCACTACAGCGGCCAGGCAAGCGCCACCGCCTACCACGAACGCCTCGAGCGAATGGGCATCAAGGCCTACTATCATTATATGATTGAGGGCTACCCCACCAACGTCGAACTTATCGACTCGGACGACGGCTTCGGCAAGAACGACTATGTAGAGACCACGCGCCCGCTGGTGGTCATCACCGCACCGGGCCCCGGTAGCGGCAAGATGGCCGTCTGCCTCAGCCAGCTCTACAACGAGAACAAGCGCGGCATCAAGGCTGGCTACGCCAAGTTCGAGACCTTCCCCATCTGGAGCATCCCGCTGAAGCACCCCGTCAACATCGCCTACGAGGCCGCCACCGCCGACCTCAACGATGTGAACATGATTGACCCCTTCCACCTCGAAGCCTACGGCAAGACCGCCGTCAACTACAACCGCGATATCGAGATATTCCCGGTGCTCAACGCCATCTTCGACGGTATTTACGGCGAGAACCCCTACAAGTCGCCCACCGACATGGGTGTCAACATGGCCGGCTTCTGCATCTGCGACGATGACGTCTGCTGCCAGGCGTCGAAGGACGAGATTATCCGCCGCTACTACACCACCCTCTGCGACTACGCCAACGGCAAAGCCACCGACAGCGAAATCAGCAAGATAGCCCTGCTCATGAAGCAGGCCAAGATATCGACCGACGACCGCCGCACCACCGTGGCCGCCAAGGAGCGTCGCGACCGTGAGGGTGTGCCCTCTGCCGCCATCGAACTGGCCGACGGCACCATCATCACCGCCACCACTAGCGACCTGCTCGGCGCCTGTGCCGCCCTGCTGCTCAACGCCCTCAAGCACCTAGCCGGCATCGACCACAGCGTCAAGCTCATCTCGCAGAAGATGATAGAGCCCATTCAGCACACCAAGGTCTCCATGCTCCACGGCAGCAACCCACGCCTGCACACCGACGAAGTGCTGGTCACGCTCTCCATTTTGAGCCTCCTCGACGAGAACTGCCGCCGCGCCCTCGACTGCCTGCCGCGCCTCGACGGCTGCCAGATGCACACCACCGTGATGACCAGCGAAGTGGACCGCAAAATCTTCAAGAAACTCGGCGTCGGCCTCACCTCGGAGCCTATCCGCAAAGACTGAAGTAATCTCACCTAATACAGAAAAGGGAGCCTCCATCGAGACTCCCTTATATTTTTATTTCACAACGAACCTGACTGTTGCAAAGTATTTACTGTCCTCGATTTTCAACAAGTAGATGCCCTTCCCCAGTTCCGCAACAGGGATAATTCCATTGGCGCAACCGGCTTTCACCTTTTGGCCCATAACATTGAAAATGGAATAATCCACTGCCTCACACGGAAGGTTCCTTAACCAGAGAACATCGGTGGCTGGGTTGGGATAAACCTCAAGCGGCTGTGGTTGGGAGGCCTCGCGAACAGCCATGGGCGCAGTCGAAGGTATGATATTAACGATAAGGCCCTCTATCTTTGTCCATCCATAAGAAAAGCCATTCGGATCGGGAAGGCTGTACCAGTTGTCCATGTACCCGGCCCAGCCAAAGTTGATATGAAACTTCCCGTCACTTTCGCGATAGCCATCGACCACAACATTGTGTCCTGATGTACCTGCAGGATTTTCAACGGCCAGATGGGCAGGATAACCGGCCTGCAAATTGGATATTAAGATAGCGTACATCGTCGAATCTGGTTCGCGGAACAGTTGACAGTTCGCGAAACCGAACCGTTGATAGGCCTCATACGCCTGATCCACAGAAAAGGTACCGGAACCATAAGAACTCGATGCTGAATAGACCTGCTTGCAGGCAACACCACAGGCAAAAATCACGGCACCAATCAATGAGCTGGAAAGATTCTCACCACGATGGAATGTGGCATCAACCGAATCCAACATCACGTTCAGTTGTGGGAATGAAGGGAAATCATAAGTATTCCAATCGTCGTCGATATAGAATTGCCTGCCGAAATAATTACCAGTGTAGTAGTCGTCGCTATCGTCAAAACGAGTTCCTTGCGTCGTTTGCAGATAATTGATTATTTGCCCCATGGCTGTAGCGGGGCACCCAGTATAGCTATGTTCGTAATTCTCCAACGGATCTGCCGGACAATATTGATTGTAAGGATATTCCTGCGTCCACCGCGTAGTCAGGAGAGGTTGTTGCGCCCAACTGCTTAAAGCGCAAAACATTAACAGAACAACAAAAATCTTATTCATAACTCACATAGGTATTATCCAATTCGCGGTGCAAAGATACACTTTTTTCCCCATATGAAACAAAAAAAGAGCATCCCGTTCGGAATGCTCTTAAAAAGATGGGCGGCGACTTACTTTTCCACAAACAAGTGCAGTATCATCAGCGAGGGCGGGCTTAACTTCTCTGTTCGGAATGGGAAGAGGTGAACACCG
>CAJOFL010000051.1 GCA_905233895.1 uncultured Bacteroidales bacterium
GAGGCTCGCCGTGGCCGGTGACCACGGTGAAGGTACCCGAGGCGGGATTGGGGAAGAGGTGGAGGGGCAGACGGAGCTGCTCGGTCTGCTCGATGCTTACCGTCTGCATGGCCAGATTGACGGCTGCAAGGGCGTCGACCTTGCCCCAACCCCAGCGGGGGCTGGCACTGTCGGCGGCATGGAGGGGGCCGGTATGATTGTCGTTACGGGCGGTGGACATGAGTATCTCACGCACCTGGTTGGTGCTCAGTTCGGGGTTGGCCTGGAGAATGAGGGCCACGACACCAGTGGTGGCGGGGCTCGACATGGAGGTGCCGCTCATGGCAGCCCATACATATTTGTTGCCCGAGACATTGACGATAGGCCAGCCGTTGTTTTCGGCCTGACGGACATAGTATTCAATATTGTCGTTCCAGGGGCTTATGGAGGAGACGACACTGACACCGGGAGCCGAGACTTCGGGTTTCTGCACACCGGTGATGAGCGGGCCATAGCTGCTGAACGAGGCTATATGGCCGCCGAAGATAGCGGTAGAGTCGCTGTTCCATACACCACTGCGGTGGGCGGCTACGCTGATGGCTTTCGAGGCGCAGGCGGGCTCGCCGATGCCATAGTTGGGGTCGCCGCCCCAGAAGCCCTGATGGTTGCCGAAGAGGAAGTCGGCACCTTCGTTGCCGGCATGGTTCTCCTTGTTGGCCACGTTCCAGGCATGGACGGTGCCGGCCGAAGCTATGACATAGAGTTGCAACTCGAGGGCGGCGTTCTTGTCGACATCGAGCTGTATGTGCGGGCGCTGGTCGAAGGGGTTGACATGCTCTATGAGCGCGCGGTAGGGAATCCGGATGTCGCCGCACTCGAGGGTGTCATAGACAACCCTGGCGCCGGCGGCGGTGGAGAACATCGGGCTGGCCCAGACCGTATTACCGGCCTGCATGCGGAATCCAGCCTTGAAGTCGTGGCCTTCCTCGCCCCAGATGATAAGGGCCTGGCCTATGCAGTTGTCACAGTTGTAGTAGGCAGCCACGGAACGCAAGGTGTCGGGGGTGGTGCCAAAATCGCGACTTACGTGGAAATCGTTGTCGCCGTTGTTGCCCGCCGAGGTGCAGAAGACGGTGCCTTCGGCGCTCCAGTTGTCAATAGCCTGGCTGAGAAGGGAACGGCCGTCGATGCAACTGAAAGAATACATGCCCCAACTGGAGTTGACCACCAGTCGTCGCGCGCTGTCACGGGCCACGCCGCGCATCCACGCCACACCGTCCATCCACTCGGCCTCGCCGAGGCCGAACGAACAGAGGAGAATCTTGGCTTTAGGTGCATGGCCACGGTACTCGCCACGGATTCCGTTGCCGGCGGCGATGCCGGTCACATGGGTGCCGTGAGTGCCGTAGTTGTAGAGGTTCGAGGTGTCGCCACGTGCGTTGCTGAGGGCGGTATAGCCGATAATCTCGGTACCGTAGTCGAAGCCTGCCGGTGCCGGACCGCGTCGGCGGAAGTGGTCCCAAGCGCGCTCAACACGGCGGTTGGTGTCGCCACGGTTGTTATAGCTGAGGTTGGTATAGTCGAAGCCCCAGTCGGTCACACCGACATAGACCCCCTCGCCAGTGAAGGCAAGCCCACCGTCGACACCGAGGCCGCGGTAGACGCTGTCGGAGCGGGTGTCCTGACGGGCATTGTCGTTCTCAGGCTGGGCGATACGATGCGAAATACTGTAGAGTAGCACATCCTTGCTGTCGTCGAGCATGGCGAGACTTTCTACCGGCACACGGAGCGTGAAAATGTCGCCAGCCTGTGCGCCGAACACGATTCCGGCCTTCTCGAATGGGCCACGGTCGAAACCCGGTGCCATCTTAGCAAGGAAACGGATGCTTTGCGCTCCGGCGGCCACCTCCTCGCCGACAAGGGCTTTGGTGTCGATGCCACACTTCGACGTCTGTGCCGAAGCCAGCCCCACGATGCTGATTGACAGTAGTATAAACAGTATTTTCTTCATGTTGTTGCGGTTTGGTACTGACTGCAAAGATACAAAAATTTTGTTATCCGTCGCGAAAAAAAATGTGTCATCTGAAACTCACCCCACCCCATGGGTAGCGTTTGGCAGGCGTTGATCAGGCGTTGATCAGGCGTTGATCAGGCGAAGATGCCAGAAATTATTGACAATCAATAGATTATAAATCACAGCAATTGATTTTCAATTAGTTAAAATGTTAAAAACTGTTAAATTAATATTTGAGTGTAGTTTTTGGATAGTTATTTCCGTTATTATTTCGTGAGGAAGGACGATCCATTCGACTCGATGATGCACCGCTACCGCGGACTGCTTTTCACCCTCTGTAGTCGGTTTAACCACAGAGGGTTGGAGGTAGACGACCTTATCCAGGAGGCCACCATTGCCCTCTGGCGCAACCACGAGCGGCTGTTGGCGCTGGGCAGTGTGCAGCAGGCGGCGCTGACATGGAAGATAGCCCGCAACGCCGTGATCGATGCCCTTCGACACTATGAAGACAGCGAAGCGCTGCCCGAGGGACACGACGAGGTCGACGAGGACCAGAGCCTGATGAACGAACTGAACGAGCAAATCAGCCGGCTGGAAGAGCCCGACCGTTCGATAGTCCGACTGCAATTGGAAGGCTACAGCTACGAGGAAATCGGGCAACAGCTGGGGATGACCGAGAAGAACGTGAGCGTGAGGCTGGTGCGAGTAAAAGAAAAACTGAAGAAAGCAATGATGAGTTAATCTCAAACGAAACATATCGAATATGATGGACGATAAAAGATTTGATGCATTATGGGAACGGGCCAGGGCTGAGAAATATGCCGAAGACCTGGCCGGCGAATACCCCGCCTGGCGCACACAAACACGCCACACGGCGGGTATGGTGGCAGGCCTGGCGCTGGTGCTGGCCGTGGCAACACCTCTGATGCTGTCATCGCACATGCCAGCCAACTACGAGAAGGTATACTGCAATCACAAAAACATCAACGACCGCCAATGGGTCAACCTGGCCGACGAGCTGCTGATGGAGGCGTGAGGAATAAAAAATGAGAATTAGTAAATAATTAGTAAATAAAATGAAACGATTATTATTAATAATGCTGCCGATGCTGATGCTGGTCGTGGGATGCGATCGCAGCGAAACGGAGATTCCGGTAAGCGGGCTCTATAAGCGCTATGCCCAGCGGTCGGAGTTAAAGGTGGCACAAGTATGCGGCTTTGGCCTGAACGACTCGGTGCAGGTCGACGTGGTGCTGCTGCAGGTCGAGGATGACGAGGCCTGGCGGCAGATGGCCGAGGAATTTGCCGTTGCCGACACCACGGGCGTCATCAGCTGGCTGGGTGATATCGACGAGCCCGAGGCCTGACAGCCTGTCTATGAAATCATCCTTTCCCGCAGAAAGAAGGATGAAGTCGTATCTTGTCATTTTTACTATCATACTCCTTCCTCCTCTTCTTGCTGCTCATGACGGGTCTTGACTATCTTGGAAGACGCCTTCGAGAGATTCTCTTCGTCTTCCATATAGCGCTTGATCTTGCGTATGGCCTCCTGGTATCCGGGAATCTGCACTTTCTCGTACAGATTCACCTTCTGGGTGGTCTTCTTGCGGTTGAATTCAAGTACCTTGCGGCGTTCTTCCGACACCTCGGACTCTATGCCCAGGGTGCTGAGTTCCTTGAGTATCCTTATTCCGTCGGCATACCATGCAGGCTTGGCGAAAGCGTTGAAAGGCTTGATGTCGAAGTCTATCCCATCCAGGGCGGGAGCCTTCACGCCGGCAATCTTGACGGTCTTGAGGTGAACGTCGGTTATACTGATAAGGCCGGGCTCGAATTCGTTCCATAGCGCCGCCAGATAGTCATACTCCCGAAGCTTGCCCTCGAGGGCGGCAGCCTGGGCCTCTGAGTCGGCCTTGGCGGCGATCACGCTCACGCGCAGCGCCGACTCCTTGTTCTTCAGGGTAGGGAGCGCGTTCTGCCTGACCTTGAGCTGCTTGCCAAGGTTCGTCAGGGACGTTTTGTTATATTGGAACTTGATTGCCATCAGGCTTTCCAGTATTTGTCTATAAGGTTTTGCTTGATTCCGGTTTCGGCGGGGCTAAAGTATTTGGCGAACAGGCGCCAGGCGGTATCGAGCATCTCGTCGATGGATATGTTGACGTCGATGCTAAGAAGCTCCGTGGCGTAGTCCTTTGCATAGTCCAGGCAGCGCAGGTCGTAGTCCGAGAGGTCGAAACCGTTCTGGAGTTTGGTCTTTGCATTCTGGGCGTCGGCATACAGGCGCACGCCGGCATTCATCACCTGGCTGTGGTCTTCCCGGGTCTTCTTGCCCTGGACGAGCTGCTTCAGTCGGCTCAGGCTGCGGAAAGGATCGACGATCACGCAGCCGGAGTCGGAATCGGCGCGAAGGAATATCTGGCCCTCGGTTATGTAGCCCGTGTTGTCCGGAATGGCATGGGTGATGTCTCCGTCGTTCAGCGTAGTGACGGCTATGATGGTAATTGAACCGCCGTCGGGCAGCTGCACGGCCTTCTCGTATATCTTGGCCAGGTCGGAGTACAGCGAGCCTGGCATGGAGTCCTTGGACGGTATCTGGTCCATACGGTTGCTCACTATGGATAGGGCGTCGGCATAGAGTGTCATGTCGGTGAGCAGTACCAGCACCTTTTCGTTCTTGTCGACTGCGAAGTACTCGGCCGCCGTAAGGGCCATGTCCGGAATCAACAGGCGCTCTACAGGGGGTTCTTCGGTAGTATTGACGAAGGAAACGATCCTGTCCAGTGCGCCGGCGCTCTCGAAGGCATGGC
>CAJOFL010000052.1 GCA_905233895.1 uncultured Bacteroidales bacterium
CCTTCCACTTCCCCACCTATACCATCCAGTACAACAACGCCTCCACCCAGCACTACGAGCCCACACTGAGCGTCACCCTCGACAGCTATGAGGATGCCTCAAGCAACACCGTCACGCTTGGCTACGATGCAAGCATCGACATCAAACCCGTCAACATCTACACTGCCGACGGCCCCTTCCACCTCGACCTCGGCATCGATCGCTACGGCACTGAAACCACTGTCGAACTGTACAAAACAGAAGGTTGCACAAAAGTATGGAATTGCGGCCCCTACACCCAAACCAACAGCAGTAATGCCAACGCTCGCCACTACTACTTCAACCTCTCCCCCGACGAGCCCGGGCTCTATGTCCTCAAACTCCTCGACTCCTATGGTGACGGTATGACCTATACCAACTCCAGCCACCCTGCCGGACTTACCCTTACCGACGACCAGGGCAACCAGATTTTCTACCAGGATGGCAACTTCTCCGACAAAGTCCTGTTCTATCTCAACGTGACCAATGCCGGTAGCGGCTCCTATGTCGACATCGACAACGCTACTGCCGTCCGCTTCGAGATCTACCCCAACCCCGTCAGTGACCGCCTCACCATCAACTGCAGCGAACCCGTCAGCCAGGTTGAAATCCTCGACATGGCCGGCCGCACCGTCATCACCGGCGCCAGCACCACCGTCGACACCAAGGCCCTCGCCGCAGGCGTCTACATGCTCCGCGTCGTCACCGGCAACGGTGTCAGCACCCAGAAGTTCGTCAAAGAATAACAATTCTAAACTGACATAAAAAAGGTGGCGGCATCTTCAGGTGCCGCCACCTTTTTTATACAAAAACAAAAAATAATTTGCGGATTACGAAATTATTCGTATCTTTGCACAACGAAAAAGTAACACGCATTATAAACAATCGTCTAATAATAAACGGATTAGACGGCAAAAATGAAACAAATGAAAAAAGGAATCCATCCCGAAAACTATCGTCTGGTCGTCTTCAAAGACATGTCCAACGACAACATGATCCTCACCAAGAGCTGCGCCAACACCAAGGAGACCGTCGTCTACACCGACGGCAAAGAGTATCCCGTAGTGAAGCTTGAGATTTCGAACACCTCTCACCCCTTCTTCACCGGCAAGCTGAAACTCGTTGACACTGCTGGACGCGTCGACAAGTTCATGAGCAAATACAAGAAATATTCGAAGAAGGCCGAGTAACACCTGAACGAAAAGTAATTTGTTTTAGATTTTATAGATGGAAAAGCCCTACTGGAAAGTAGGGCTTTCATCTACGGAGAGATGGCAGAGTGGTCGATTGCGGCGGTCTTGAAAACCGTTGACCTGCGAGGGTCCGGGGGTTCGAATCCCTCTCTCTCCGCTTTTTTTATGCACTTTTTTCCCCTCACCATACACATCGCACTCTTCGATCTACGCTAGCGATGTGTTTCTGGCCGTTTAATTGTTGGCGACTATAACCAACTAGATGTTAGGGGGTAACGTCCATCACCAAACGAACAGACAATGCGGCATTACGGTTATCGTCTGAGAACGTAACACCAGAGCCTCTTATCTTAAAATATTTAGCCTTGTTTTCGTTCTCGCGTGTTGTTGACCAATACAATCAATCCATTATTATTAACTCCATAGACCTTCCCATTATACATATAACCAGCTGCAGGCAAGAATATCACACCTGCCATTTCCATCTTACGGAACTGCGCAAGGGTATAGTTGTTATTTGTATTATAAGTATTGATATTCGTCGGAACAGGGACATCGGCAGGATGGACATAGACATCCGGGAAGATAAACATGCCGAAAATACCGTTCACCGAACCTCCAACCCACCGGGCACTGGGCGTAGTACCCAAACTGGATGCCGAACGTGTGTATAGAATATAACCCCACTCTGCATACGACAACGTCCTCCAGACATTGGCATGTGCATAATCTCCGTTGACGATAGCCATGGAATTACTACCCCAACCATTGGTTTGGTCCTGCGAATATGTACTGGTATAGCCCGTCCAATATCCCTTGGACGATTCGGTCAGACCAGACCCCCAAACAAACAAGTCTCGTGCAATCTCGACCGGCGCACTACTACCGTTATTACATCCCGACTTGGGAGTATTGCTAATGCCTAAAACATCATACTGGTTATCCGCAAACCGATACACCGCGTTGCCGTAATATTGCAGGTTGCCGCGCGAGAAGCGGACCTGGTCGCCGCTGCTGTTGATGGTGAAGACCGACTTCGAGGAACCGTTATCGTTGAAGGCGAGATCGCCGGTGGCGGTGCTGGCCAAGGTGTCGATCACACGGCGCTGATAGTCGATGACGGAGTCGTAGTAGTGACGCAATTCGGCAACGATGGCTTCGACGGTCCGCTTGTTGACGGCGTCCATCTCCTCGGTGGGATCGCTGAGGCTCTTGATCTGGGTGTTCACCGCATTGCCTTCGGCTGCCACATCCGCAAGGGTCTGGGTCTCTGTGTAAGAGGTGATGAATCCGGCATCGTTGGTCAGCTGGCTGGTGCTGGTGGGGATGGTCGGACGGTTGATAAGGTCATTGTAGTCCTTGTCCCAGGCGGTGAAGAGCGGGTCGGTCTCGGTATAGCTTCTCAGGAAGGTCAAGGTGTCAATACGGTTCTGGATGCTGTCGCCGATATTCGGACGGTTTGTGAGGTCGTTGTAGCTCTTGTTCCAAGCAGCAAACAAAAGATTTCTTGAATAACACAAACGCCTGCCAGTCGTCGAAAACTAGCAGGCGTTTAGTCGAATAATCTTCTTTCCAATTATTTTTTCTCGCCTTTATTGGATACCGGCTTTTATTATTTCAGCACATCTATTTATTTTCTTTTGGCTTTCTTGGCGGGAGCCTTTGCACTGCTGCTGTCGCTGATACCCAGTTTGGCTTTGATTGCGGGAGGAATAGCGTCCTTATGGACAACAATATTCATAGTCTTATAGCGTACAAAAGCCTTGCTGGCGAAGAAGTTGCCACCGAACTCGCCGTTATAAAGACCCCAGCTGTTCTTGACCATATAGTACTCGTTGCCCATCTGATCCTTAGCCTTACCGAAGATAAGCATACCATGATCATCGGTAGTTTCCCAGTTGTCGTAAGCCTGCTGACGCTCCTCCTGGGTAACCCAACGCTGAGGAGTGGGGTGTTTGGCTGCCTCGTCTGCAATCTCACCAGCCTTCATGCCGCTCCACTTTGCCTGGTCGCTGCCAACACCGCTCTTCGGAGCCTCGGTGGCAGGCAGGACGGCAAAGCCCTTACGGCTATAGCGGAAGCCGGGTTCGCTGACATCGCTACCCCAGGCAATGGTATAGCCGTTGTCGATAGCATAGTCGAAGACTTCCATAAATTCGTCGATGGGCAGGTTGTAGCTCAAGCCCCAACGCCAGTTGTCCTGGATTTCGATAACAAACTGCTCGTAGAAAGGATGATGGGTGTAGCTGGTGAGGCTCACATAGTCGTCGGCATTCAGACCGAGGCTTTCGCCAAAACTCTTCGGGGTGTACTCTACGCCCTTATAGTTGAACTTCTCCGGGATAGGTCCGAGATAAATCTCATGTACAGCAGCGATAGCCTTCTGCCACAGGGGCTGACCGTCGGGGCTCATCTGAAGTTTCTTCAGCTTGCCTTTAGCCACAGCCTCAACCATCACGTCGGTGAGGGCGCTAAGCTCAGTGTGGTTCGAGAGAGTGTCGCCATACATCTTACCGGCAGGCATCACCTCGTCGGGCACCATACCATAGTTGCGGAGGCAGTAGATAACATCGCCGAAGGCACCGCCCTGTGCAAAGCTGACATCGCCATGGGTACGCACAGCGGCATAGGCACGGTCGTTATAGGTCTTCTCGACCACATACATCTCGCTCAGATCATACTCGCCCTTGCCCATACGGAGCAGCTCACTCTCGAGGAAAGCGATGCCACTGTAGCTCCAGCAGGTACCGGCGTTGTTCTGGTTCTTGACCGAGGTTATGGGCAGCACTTTGATGGTGTCGAACTTGTAGCCCTCATCCTCTTTCTTCTCTTCCTGTGCAAAGGCGGAAGACATGCAAACGGCTAATGCACCGATAATTAAGAAAACTTTTTTCATCTTATTATTAATTTAAGTTATTATTTCGACGGTGCAAAGATACTCATTTTTCGCGACTTGACGAAATAATTTTTCCAAAGTCTTATCTAATCCATGACCAAACGGACAGAATAGCCTATGCGGGGGCTATCGCCGGCGGGGCAGAAGACGGCACCATCATGGAAATGGACACCACGCAGGGAATAATCCTCCGTCTCGCTGTCGTGGCTGGCCGACCAATAGTTGCCGCTCCACCCAACGTTGGAGATGTTGTCATCGCCCTCACGCTCCGGCATCCTCCATTTGCTGCCACTGCGAAGCTGTATAGATGTTGTCGTCGTAATAGCCGTACGTAGCGTTGCCGGCTGTCCAAGTCACGCCGCCGGGTGTCGTCCAGTTGTCGGGCAGGATAATCATACCCCTCGTGGCACCGCCAATGGTCGCCAGCCCCCACTTGCCGGAACGGCCAAGCAGGTACTGCCATTCGGCGGCGGTCATCGTGCGCCACATGTGCGTCTGGTTGCCTCCGTTGCTGATGGCATTGTGCCAACCCCAATCGGCCTCTGCATAGCTGCCCGTGAGGGAGACGTTGCGCAGGTAGTCCTGGAAATCCCAGCTGGCGCTGTATGGCATATAGGCCTCCACCCCACTGTTCCAACCGCTGGTGCCATAGGCGAAGAGGTCAATCCAGCCGCTGTTGGTGGCAGAGATGGCGGCGTTGGCGTCACCAACATAGTCCAACTGACTCTCGGCAAAACGCCACGTGCCCGTCGAGGCTTTGTACTGCAAGTTACCGCGGCTGAAATGTATCTTCTTGGTGGCACTCACCGAGAACAGCGCATTGCTGGCGCCGTTGGCATCAAAGCCCCCTTGAGAAGGAGTGCTGCCGGAGCCTTTCACCGCACGGACAGGATAGCCATACTCGCGGCTGCCGCCTTCCATGTGCCTGTCGTCGCCTGCAAAGAAATAAATCCACGCCAGGGCAGGATTGTCTTCCGCATAAATGGAGCTGGACCAATAGAAGCCGCCACCGTCGTCACCTATCAAATCGCCGAAGCGGTGGTAGCCAGCGGCAGGCAGGAAGATGCTTTTGCCATTGGAGGATGTGAACTTCACACCATGCACACCGTTCTGTGTGATCCATGTGTTGGTGGTGTTGGCCAGCAGTTCCTCCCATTCCGTACTTGTCGGCGTGCGTGCACCACCACCCATATTGACAGTGGCGGGGTCGTCGTCGGGTTCCAATGTGGTTTTGTTGTCCGTGAAGCCGTTGAGGCCCATCCATTCTGCGGTGCAATACTTGGTAAAGGCGCCGTACTCACCAAAACGATAAGTATTCCAGTCATAGTACGACTTGGTGGTCGTCTCGCCCCATAGTTCCCATAATCCTCGGGGCGGGTGGCTCCCACGTTCTGCGAGGCCCAAAGCATACCGCTCGGTAAACCCAAATCGACCCATTCCAAGGATGTTTGTGGATTGTCGGGGTCATCAGTACCGTTTCCGTCCGGGGGTGTTACAGGTTCCGGGTCGCACGACCACATTCCTGCACACAGCAGCATCGCTGCCGTCCATAATAATACATTTGTCGATTTCATAAAAGAATTGTTTTTAGGTTGATATTTTTGTTTTCTCTAACCGGTTTATATCACTTGTCTGTTCCCAGAAACGCACACTATTGTGGGAAATATTTATTTTACAACATATTATACAGCAAACATTATTTCACATACTTTTGCAATAATACATAATCTTTTGAGAAAAACAAAAAAAATGAAAAAAAAAGAAAGGGAGCCTCATTTGAGACTCCCTTATAAAAAATTGGCGGCGACCTACTTTTCCACACATGAACAGAGCCAGTGGCTCTGTGAGCCGAGGCCCGAAGAGTCACCACTCTTCGGATTAAGCCGAGGATGGCAGTATCATCGGCGATATAACAAAAAAAGGAGACCATTTTAGGTCTCCTTATAAAAGATGGGCGGCGACTTACTTTTCCACAAACAAGTGCAGTATCATCAGCGAGGGCGGGCTTAACTTCTCTGTTCGGAATGGGAAGAGGTGAACACCG
>CAJOFL010000053.1 GCA_905233895.1 uncultured Bacteroidales bacterium
TCGGCGGCGGCCAGCGTGGCGGCCTTGGCCTGGTTGAAGTCGGCGGGCACGAGCACGGTCATGTTGGGCAGCACCTTCATCAGGGCGATGTCCTCCATGGTCTGGTGCGTGGCGCCGTCCTCGCCGAGCGAGATGCCGGCATGCGAGCCGCAGATCTTGACGTTCTTGTTCGAGTAGCAGACCACCTGGCGGATCTGGTCGTAGACGCGGCCGGTGACGAACTCGGCGAAGCCGCCCAGGAAGGGCACCTTGCCGCAGAGGCTCAGGCCGGCGGCGATGCCGACCATGTTAGCCTCGGCGATACCGCACTGGATGAAGCGCTCGGGGAACTCCTTGGCGAAGCCGTCCATCTTGACGCTGCCTTTCACATCGGCGCTCAGTGCGACGACATTCTCGTTCTTGCGGCCAGCCTCGACAAGGCCTTCGCCCATGCCGGCACGCAACTCTTTGCTTGATTGTTTTTCGTAGTGGGTCATAATTGTTATTGTTTGTTTATTTTATCAGGCTATTAAAATAGTTTTCTATAACTGAATCCGATGTAGGCTGGAATGTTACCCATTCAGACATTACTCCAAAATCGTCTCTGTAAATAGAGCGATTCCCTGGTGTAGTGTCAATTATGCATTGCTTAAACACTTTACTTCCTTCTCTGTCATTATAATGCAGTTTGTCTATGTCGATGACGGTAATGATATTCATTTTATACCATAATACGGCCTTGTTTTCTTCATTTACTGTAATTCTGTCAACCAAATATTTGTAATCATTCGTTTTTTCCCCAGCATATGGACAATGTACTCCTGTGCCATCCAGATGATGATGAACGGTTTGCATCACAGTATAGTCCCTTTTTCCGTGCAATATGCCACAATTCATCACAACAGTAGTATCGTGGGGAAATGGCTCGTGAAATGTGTGAAGCATCAGGAATATGGTATCACCGTGAAAACCATACAAATCACCGATTAGATTCAACCTATTCAAATCAAATGTATACTGTTTGCCATCTTCATCTAATATCAATGTTCTCTTCCAACAATAATCCGATTCCGAAGAGTAGTATATGTAAGCAGTCCTAGTGTTGTCTATATGAAATATTTGGTGTGGCCACTTGTTCATTTTGGGAGAGCATCCTACACCACACGATTGCATCAAGAATCCAATCGAGGCTATCAGCATAGCAATGGCAAGTGTATAAGGTGTTTTCTTCATCGTTTAAAATTGTATCTTTGTGGTCTGGCTGCTTTCGATGACGAAACGTTTGGTCTGCACTTTGTCGTACTTGGTGGCATTCTGGGGGTGGAGGACGAGTTCGTACTCGCCGGGCTGCAATAATAACCGTTCGCCGGCGGTGCTGGGGTTGAGGTCGGTGGCGAATTCCACCTGGCCGTCGCGGAGGCGGAAGATGGCGCCGGTGGTGATGCCCTTGGGCTTGCTAAGCACGAGCATGCCGGGCATAGGCACCGAGAGCTCGGTGGCGGCGTTGCCGCGCACCTCGACGCCACGCAGGGTGGTGACGGGGAGCGTCTGCACCTCCACGTCATAGCGTCCGGCGAGATACTGTCCGGTCTCGCCAACCTCCTGTGCCGCCACGCGTTCGCCGCTGCCGGCACGGCGCACAATCACGTCGACAGCGGTCTGCTGCCATTGCGGCCGCTGGCCGCTGTACTGCACCTTGAGAGTACCCTCGCTGACGGTGATGTCGATGTCGTTTGGTCGGTCGATGCTGAACTGCATGGCCTCGCGGCGCAGCGGCGGATGGGTAAAGACGGCCATGTCGTAGGTCACCAGGGGGTCCATCAACAGCGTGTCGGGCTTCAGCTTGCTGTCCACGCTGTAGATGGTGCTGTGGCGTATGACGCCGGTGCGATGGTCGTATAAGGCCACTGGGTGCTCTGTCTCGTAGAGTTCACCCGTAGCGTCGACCATGTTCAGAACCACCTTGGCCTTGTGGCCGCTGAGGCGGAATATATCGTATAAGGTTTTGGAAAACTCCTCCTCGTTAACTACGGGGAAAACGCTGCCAGCACAACTGGCATGACTGAATGCTCCACCTCCAATGCCCAGCACAAAGGTCTGCACCACCACGCCGGAAAGCTGCACCTGGCGCGCCACGTCGCATATCTCGGCGTCGCAGTCGTCCATACCATCGGTGATAATAAGTATCAAATTGCGGGATGAGCCTGTGGCGGGGAAGTCACTTAAAGCGTCCGTCAGTGCCGCCGCGGCTGTGCAGCCACCCTGCGGCACGAGGGTTTTTATCTTACTCTGCAGCTGGTAGATGTTGTCGCTACCAAAGGGCACCTCGAGGCGCGTACCGAACTGGTCCTTATTGAGGTGACCGAATACGCGCAGCGCCACGTCAACATCATGCTGCTTGGAAATGGAATCCAAGAAGGAGAGCAGCACCTGCTGCGTCACCTTAATCTTGGAATTGCTCTGCCAATGGTTCCACATAGAATTGGAGCAATCCATTATGAGCAGCAGACGGGTTTTCTCTGGCTGCTGTTGAGAATAGATAGCATTGCCGCAAAAAAGCAGCAATGCCAATATGAGCATCTTTCGCATAATCAGAAGTCGCCGAGGGTCTCGGGCAATTGGGCGAGGGCCTTGGGCAGGTCGTCGGCCGAGAGCACCGAGCCGTGGTACTTGTTGGTGTCCTGCATGAAGTCGACGCCATAGCCCATCTTGGTCTTGAGGATGACGCACACGGGGCTACCCTGGCCACTCATAGCCTTGGCCTTGGCCATGCCGTCGAGCACCTGCTGCATGTCGTTGCCGTTGTCGATGACCACCACCTTCCAGAGGAAACTCTCGAACTTGGCCTTCAGGTCACCGAGGGTCATCACCTCATCGACGGTAGCGTCGATCTGCTGGTTGTTGTAGTCGATGGTGGCGATGAGGTTATCGACCTTCTTGGCACCTGCGAACATCACGGCCTCCCAAATCTGACCTTCCTCGAGCTCGCCGTCGCCGTGCATGGTATAGACGAGGTGCTTGTCGCCCGTCATCTTCTTGCCGAGGGCGGCGCCGACGCCAACACTCATCCCCTGACCAAGAGACCCCGAAGCCATGCGGATGCCCGGCAGGCCGTGCTCGGTGCTGGGGTGGCCCTGCAGGCGGGTGCCGAACTTACGGAATGTGGCAAGTTCGGAGACAGGGAAGTAGCCGCGACGCGCCATAGTGCTGTAAATCACCGGCGTGATGTGACCCTGCGAGACGAAGAGCATGTCCTCGCCCTCGCCACTCATGGTGAAGTTCTTCGGGTCGAAGTCCATAAGGTTGAACTGCATGGCCACGAACCAGTCGGCGGTGCCGAGCGAGCCGCCCGGGTGGCCGCTCTTGGCGTTGGTGGTCATACGGAGAATGTCGCGGCGCACCTGCGTCGCAATCTGCTGGAGTTCTGCTGTTGTTTTCATTATTCCTGTGTTTTATTTTGTTTCAGTTTGAATACGTATTGACGCGAGTTCTGGTCGGTAGCGAAGAGCTCGTCGCCGTGGCGTGTAACGCTGACAGTAAGGGTATTCTCATCCCAATCATGGATAGTTCCCGTGCCGCGGTCGCCCTTCATGGTGACGTGGCCCCAGACGCGACCCTGCGCGCCGTCGGTCTCGACGTAGATAGTCTCGGCCTGTGTGTTCTTCTGCTGTCTAGCGGCCTGCGTCGCGGCGGCGGGCTGAGCGCCACCGCCCTGCTTGACCTTGCGGTCGATGACGTGCCGTCCGGCCATTTCCGCTTTCCCTGGCATTTGGTGCAGAAATCCGTGTTGCACCGCTTGCAGTGCAGGATCTCGCCGAAATCGAGGCTCGTTCTTGGTGTTCTTGCAGCCGCAGAGGCTGGCCATCAGCACGGCTGCGATAAGGATATTGCTTATTTTCATAGTTATGTAATTTTATCTGTTGAAAATATTCCAATTATATTCATTTTCAGAAGCTTCAGGCAGTTGCGGGAAGAGATTGCACCCGACGACGGCCTCCACACTGTCCACTGTCACAGCGTATTGGCGCGGCGAACGCGACTGACGGTTATTCTCGACGAGGAATCCGACGGTATGCCACTCCTCGCCCACCTTGACAGCCAGTGCTTTGAAGAAGCGGTCGGGCACATGGACACAAGCCGGCCCGATATGGCGGTGGACGGTCGAATCGTAGATTGGGCCGCAGACAACCAGCACCGAACCGTAGCGGCGGGCCATGCGTCGCGTGAGTTCCTCCACCTTTCGCCATGCCTGAGAGTTCATCTCATGGTCCTGCGGGCAGATATTCGTGAAGTAGTAACTCTCCTCCAACGCCTGACGATTCCATTTCATATCGGCACGCGGCGCCATGTGACCCTTATCCCAACCCGAGTTCGAGTAGTCCTCACGCGAGGCTTTCGGGAAGTTGACGGCAGGATCGCGGCTGAAGGAATACTGCCCGTCGACGGTGCCAACGGCCTCAGCGGCAGTGAGTTCCCAAGCCACCCAATCGGGGCATAGGGTCTGATGGTTATATGAGGCGGTATAACCAAGGTGGCGCACAATATCGTCAGTCTCAGCAATTTCGGGCAATTCCATGCCTGAATACGAGGTAGTGTCGGGCTCCACGGGGTCGGGAACGACGAATCCACACGCCGTCAAAAGCAGCGCGCAGAATGTAAGCATCAGTTCAACAGGCCTGGCCATTGTGGCGATTTGTTAAAATCCGGATGCAAAGATACGACTTTTTTATGATATATGGAGAAACTTTTTCAAAAAACATCAACCAGTTATAAACCAGCATGTTATAATGTTAAAATTCACATAACTACAAGAACGCCAGCACGTTGACCCCACCTTCGCCTGACCAACGCCTGATCAACGCCTGATCAACGCCTGCCCTAAACCACCCCATTTTCATCCACTGGAGGCGACTTATTTGTTAAAAAAAATCACAGTCTGGAATTTTTTGCTACCTTTGTACCCAACGGCAAGCCCCCACGGGTGCCATAATGCCGTGCAAGACAGGAATATAAAACAAACAAACCGAACTATATGGCACTGAAAAGAGTGATGGTACTGACCGGTGGCGGCGACTGCCCCGGCCTCAATGCGGTGATTCGCGGCATCGTCAAGCGCGCCTCGCAGGCCACCGACTGGGAAGTCATCGGCTGCATCGAGTCGTTCAACGGTGTCCTGCGCGAACCCACCGAGATAGTGGAACTGACCGAGAAGACCGTCGAAGGTCTTCAGATACAAGGTGGTACGATACTTGGCACCACCAACAAGGGCGGCCCCTTCGCCTGGCCGGTGAAGAACGCCGACGGCACGTGGACCGCCGTCGACCGTTCGGACGAGATGCTGCGCAAGCTGCAGTACATGGGCGTCGACGCCGTCATCAATATCGGTGGCGATGGAAGCCAGCGCATATCATTGGGCCTGAGCAAGAAAGGCCTCAATATCGTGGGCGTTCCCAAGACCATCGACAATGACCTCTCGCTGACCGACTACACCTTCGGATTCCAGACGGCAGTGCAGATCTGCACCGACGCCATCGACAAGCTGGTGACCACCGCCGCGTCTCACAACCGCGTCTTCATCCTCGAGGTGATGGGGCGCGACGCGGGCTGGATTGCCCTCCACTCGGCCATCGCCGGCGGCGCCGACGTATGTCTCATCCCCGAGATACCGTATGACATTGAGAAAGTCAAGGCCAAGATAGAGCAGCGCTACAACAAGCGCCGCGGCTACTGCATCATCGTCGTCGCCGAAGGGGCTATGCCCAAGGGCGGCACGGTGGTGGGCAGCACCTCAACGGAAGTGGGCTACCAGCATATCAAGCTGGGCGGCGTGGGCGAGCAACTGGCCGCCGACCTCAAGGCCGCCGGTGTCGAGCACGACATCCGCTACACCATCCTCGGCCATCTCCAGCGCGGCGGCACCCCCATCGCCTTCGACCGGGTGCTGGCCACCGAGTTCGGTGTGCGCGCCATGGAGTTCGTCATCGAGGGCCGCTTCGG
>CAJOFL010000054.1 GCA_905233895.1 uncultured Bacteroidales bacterium
TCGAGGAATCGCTCGTAGTAGGTCTTGGCTGGCTGGCGGTCGGGGAGATAGTAGTAGATGGCGTTGGCGATGTTGTAATAGGTGGCGATCGAGGTGGGGTTGTACGTCAGATGTCTCTTCCACGCCTCTATGGCTTTATCGTACTGTCGCATCCAGTAGTAGGCCTCGCCTTGTGAGAGGGTGATGGCCTTCATGGTGGTGGTATCGGGCAGCATGAGTTCGGTGGCGAGATTCAGATAGCCGATGCCCTCTTCGAGCCGTTCGGTATCGACGCAGACCACCCCGAGGCGGTAGGCGCAGCCGGCATGCTGCATGCCACTGATGAGGAAGGCGGGCAGCAGGTGCTTGTAGGCGAGTTCGAGGCTGTCGAGACGGGTGTAGCACATGCCGGCGGAATAGAGGGTGTTGAAGGTGGAGTCGCCCTGCTGCAGCAGGCGTTCGTAGACCTTGCTCGCCGCTTTGAAGTCGCGGTTCATGAACCATGCGTCAGCCAGCGCCCGGTTTACCAGGATGTTCGTGGAGTCCCTTTGGCAGTACTTCATGCCGCAGATGATGCCTTTCTCCGGTTGGTTGGCCCGGGCGTGGGCGAGGGTGAGTCCTGCCACGATCTCGCCGTCCATCGGGAAGCGGGTTGTCAGATTGCTTGCCCAGTAGATGAAGGCCTCGTTCTCGCCCATCTTCTGATAGCTGAGGGCCAGCTCTCGGAAGGCCTCGTGTGAGAGTTCGCCGGCATCTACGGTCTTCAGCAGGTCGGCGGTCTGGCTGTAGTTGGCGCGCTTGTAGTAGCAGTCGGCGAGTTTCGTTCGGCTTTCCAGCGTGTCTTTCATCGCGAAGGCCTGCTGGTAGTATCTCAGGGCCTCGAAGGTGTTGTACTGCTGCATCAGGCTGTCGCCGGCCTGAAGGAGGAGGGTGAGGGAATCGACGGCGACGGGCTCAACGACCTTCTTCTTAGCAAAAGCCTCGCCCTGGGCGGAGAAGACCGACACAAGGGCGAGGATGATAATCGAAAATAGTCTTTTCATTATTACTTCTTCAGTGTGATGATTACTACGCCGTCTTTGGCCTTGTCGCCATACTTCTTGATGGACTCCTGACCATCCTGCATATAAAAGCGTTCGATGGTCTTGGGATTGATTGCATACACTTCCTTGCCGTCCATGATTTTACCATCAACGACGAAAAGAGGTCGTAAAACTGTGCTTTTTTCCATATCGACATCCATGGCGACAATCGACCCGTCCTCTTTGCATATATGGTCTTCTCTAGCCTCTCTAGCAGGGTTGTCTGTAGGCGTGAAAATGCCTACGGCTGCCGGTGCTTCTTTGGTCTTGCCATCGAGGCGGAAGCTGATGGGCACGGTGTATTTCACATTCACGGGCTTGCCATTCTGTGTGCCGGGGATCCAGGCGGGCATGGCGTTGATCACGCGGAGGGCCTCAGCGTCGAGCAGGGGATCGACCGACTTCACGATGCGGGCATCGCTGATCGAGCCGTCCTTCTTCACCACGAAGGTGGCGAGGACGCGCCCTTGTGTGCCGGCCTTCTCTGCCTCAGCGGGGTATTTGATGGTCTTGGAGAGGAAACCGAGGAGTTCTTGCACGCCGCCAGGGAACTCGGGCATCTTCTCGACCACATCGAAGACGTCTTTCGGAGCCTGATTCTGCTCGCTGGCTGTAGCGGTGCCTTCCACCTTAAGTGTAGCGGTGCCTTCCACCTTAAGTTCTGTTTGTGACTCGGTCTTTGGGGCTTCGGCCTCAGTCTTCTGGTCTTGAGCCTCTACCACCTGCAGGATGGTCTTGCCATTGTTCTTGATGGCGGCGTTCTGCTTGCCTTTCTTCACGGGCACTTGCTTCTGGGGCTCGTCGTTATTGTAGACGTAGTCCGTAACGGTCTCTGCGTTGAGGGCGAGGCTTACGCCCACGATGGGCAGCAGGGCGAGCAGCTTGAGGAGGTGGCTGCCCTTGGAGGTTTTATTTGTCATCATTGTGATTCGGTTTTTGAGGGCACTGTGAGTGATTCCGTTGGCAAGGGAGTACCCGCCGATGCCACCGGCTTTTGTGATTAACAGGTATTGATATTGACGCGCATTGATGCCTTGAGAGAGCACCGCTGCATCGGCCTCGTACTCGTGGATGGCGCGCAGATCGGAGCGCAGCATCCACATGGCGGGGTTGAACCATTGCAGGGCGGTGAGGAGATCCACGAGGAGCACGTCGCACGAGTGGTGCAGGCGGATATGTCCCCGTTCATGAGCGAGTATAGCGGCATCGCTGATATCGTAGTCGCTACGATTCATGACTATATAGTGCATCCAGCTGAAGGGCGCAAGGTCTGCGTTACCGGTCACGCAGATCGTGGTGCCGTCGGCCTGAGGATGCTGCTCGCTATGGCTGATAAGACGGATGATCCTGATGAGCGAACAGAGGGTATGGCCTGTAGCTGCTGCCACACCTATTATAAACAGGATGGGCAAGACAATCTGCCACAGAGGTGTCGGCGCGGGCTCGTAGGCTGATGCCTGCAGTCCATCGATGGTCACCGTCGGTGTCTGCTGCATCACCACCGTCTCGTGGATGGTGATGACACAGAGGGGCAGCACATAACTGGCCACAGCCGTCGTCAGAAGTACGATGCGGTTGATGTGGTGGAAGGTCTCGCGGGCCAGCAGCAGGCGGTAGAACATATAGAATACCGCAATGAGCAGGGCCACCTTCAGGTCGTAGATCAGGAAATCTATCATTTTTTTTGTTTACAGTTTACTGTTTACAGATGATTACTTCTGCTCTTCAATCTGCTGAATGAGTTCGCGGAGTTCATCTACGGAAATCTTCTCCTCCTTGACGAACGAGGAGACGGCTGAGAGGTAGGAGTCGTTGAAGTAGTTCTTGATGACACCCGCAATCGACTTCCGACCGTATTCCGCCTCGCTGATGAGGGGGAAATACTGGTAGGTGTTGCCAAACTGCTTGTGGTCGAGATAGCCTTCCTTCTCCAGTATGCGAACCATCGTGGACAGGGTATTGAAGTGCGGGCGGGGCTCGTCGTAGTACTCCAGGAGTTCCTTGACGAACATCGGCCCATGCGCCCAATACAGATCCATGATTTCCTTTTCTTTATTTGTCAGTTTCTTCATTGTCGTAAAAATGCTTTGGTTTTCAATCAATTATCGCGTCGTTATCAATATCTGAGCGCAAAGTAACTAAAAAATTTCGTTATTTACAACTAAATGATATAGTTTTTAAACTAAATTAAGTAGTTTACTTGAGATTTAACAAATCTTTTTAAAAAAGTGAATAGCGAATAGTGAATAGTGAATAGTTTTTAGTACCTTTGCAGCGTTATTCACAAAAACAGACATGATGAGACAGAAGATTGTCACCTTCGGAGAGTTGTTACTCCGATTCTCAAAACCCGGTCATCTGAGACTGACACAGGGTGATATGTTCACCAGCAAGTATGGTGGCAGCGAGGCCAACGTGGCCGTATCGCTGGCATCACAAGGTGA
>CAJOFL010000055.1 GCA_905233895.1 uncultured Bacteroidales bacterium
AAGGATGATGCGCATGGGTTATTTATGGTTCACCCAGATGAGCTTCGAGGTGTCGTAGCCGCGGCGCTGGGCTTCGGCGAGGATGGTATTCAGAGTTTCCTGCGGCAACTCGGGGGTGCGGGAGAGTATCCAGAGGTATTTGGCACTGCCACTGCCGATGAGTGCCCATTGGTAGTCGGCGTCAAGCAGCATCACGCGGTAGTCGCTGTAGAACGGGCCGAAGAAGGAGACGCGCAGCAGGGCGGGGGTGTCGGTGGTCTTGGCCTTCCCGTTCGAGGTCTTCGGATTGCCCTCCTTGATGCCGGTGTTCGTAACAGCAATCTTGCCGTTCTCCTTCGGCGCATAGTTGGCCTTGCAAAATTCCAGCCCGCGCTCGAAGCTATGGTCGAAGCGTGCAATCTCGTACCAGTCGCCGAGGTAGCGCTGCAAGTCCAGCGCCGCCACGGGAGCATTGTCAACCTTTTGCGCATTGCCGCACCCGGCAAACAAAATGGCGCAAATCGAAGCTAATAATGTTTTCTTCATAATGAAAATGTTTTAAATGATTAATTACTGTATTGTGTGATTTCCTGATAGAGTGCGTTCACCCCCAGCCACCAGTATTTGGTCTTTTCCTGTTCCAGCTTCGCGTAGACAGGCGAGGAATAGACAATGTTAATGGCGGTGACCATATCGTTGGCCACTCCATTCTGCAAAAGTCTGTTGGCCAGTTGTGCCACCTTGTTGGGCAGCAGCAGGTGCACATTGTCTTGGGTTATCTTGGGTTGGTTCATAACGTCACCTCCTTGTTGCCTGTGTATTCAAGTGTGGCTAATGATTGCTCGGTGTGGAACAGCAGTTGGTCTACCAGCTTATATGTCTTCAGACGGCGGATAAGTTCGCGCTTGCTGATGATTCCTGATTCATAGAGGTTGAAACTGAGGTAGACATTGTCGTTGGCCACAGGACCGGTCACGATGTCGTAGTCGTGTTTGTAGTTCTGGATAGTGCGATTAGCGTGCACAAAGTCCACCCACGCCTCATTGGCCGATTGGAAACGCCGAGTCTTCAATCCTTTTTGCGGGGTATACTCATATTGGTTGATATAGCCATGCGAAACATTGTTCTGTTCCATACACAATTTTACCCATCGGCGAGCCTGCTGGAGGCTGGTAGTAGTGTAGAATCCCGTGCCGAAGTCCAGCGGTCGATTGGCCTCGCGTATTAGTGGATGTTCTACTATTTCAAGACTTCCGTGATAGAGTGTCATAGCTGATGGTGTTTTAGATATTCGTCAATCTCGCCCAGTATAATTTGTTCGCTCTGGGTATGCAGCACTTCATAATGCCCCAACAGGAAGTCAATCACCCCCCTCTGCAGAAACATCTGTTCCGTTTCTGCACCGCCCAACTTGTTAGCCTTCTTGTACTGCTCGATACAAAAAGAAACAAATTCTATCTTGGATTGTTGTTTAGGGTCGCACATATTTCTTTTTTCAGGCTATAACGCGATTGTTCCGGTTTTCGTATATACATTATTAACTTGAATTTAGGTTTTTCAAGCGCTGAGCCACTTGTGTTTTGCCACAGAATAGATTGGTAGGCCGGGAATGAGGATGGGGGTCTTCTTGACGTAGGCCTGGTACTCGGGGTCATTACCATAGACTTCGTTTTGGCTCAATTCCAGACGACGGGCACCGCGGAACATGACGTAGACGATGCCGATGTAGCCTATAGCGGCTATGAGCCACTGCCACACGGCGAAGCCTGCGCCGATGCCACTGAGCAGCACGCCGGTCCAGATAACTACCTCGCCCAGGTAGTTGGGGCAGCGAACGATACGGTAGAGACCTGTGTCGACGAATCGTTTGGGATTGCGCTTCTTGGCTGCGGACTTTTGTGCGTCGGCATCGGCTTCGAGCAGGATGCCGCAGAGAACAAATGCGGCGCCAATCCACGCCCACAGGTTGCTGACCCCGCAGCCTGCCCGTGTGTTCATCAGGCGGAAAGCCACCGGGCTGCACTGCAGCACGTACAGTATGGCACAGAAGAGCCAGACCGCGATTACGACGCCGACGGGTTTCCTCTTTTGCAACGATGGGTCGTAGAGGATTTTACGATAGGCTGCAGCCTTACGCTCGCGCACAAGCAGGTAGGTGCCCAAGCGGAAACCGAAGACGAAGAGCAGCGCGCATAGCGCCACGGTGGATGCCGAGAGTTCGCTGCCGAACATCACCAGCATTGCGACCGAAAGCGCGACAATGCCGTAGCCGTAGCCCAGACTGAAGAAATAGATGAAATACTTCCAGCCCACGGCCGACACCGCGAGGGATACTGCAAGAAGGATAAGGAGTGTTGTCATAATGTGTTGTGTATTACTTTTGTTTAACCCAGATGAGTTTCGAGGTGTCGTAGCCGCGGCGTTTTGCTTCGGCTAGAATTTTGTTCAGCGTTTCCTTCGGCAACCGTGGAGTGCGCGAAAGTATCCAGAGGTAGTCGGCACTGCTGCTGCCCACCAGCGCCCACTGGTAGTTGGCGTCGAGCATCATCACGCGGTAGTCGCTATAGAACGGGCCGAAAAACGAGACGCGAAGCACAGCAGGAACATCGGTTGTTTTGGCCTTGCCGTCGGTTGTTTTGGCCTTACCGTTCTTGATGGCGGTATTGGTCACGGCAATGGTGCCGTTATCTTTCAAAGCATAGTTGGCCTTGCAATATTCCAGTCCGCGCTCGAACTTGTGGTCAAATCTGGCAATCTCGTACCAGTCACCCAGATATTTTCGAAGGTCGAATCCCTTGACAACCGAATTGTCCACCTTCTGCGCATAGCACGCTCCGGCAAACAGAACTGCCAAAAGCGATGCAAACAATGTTTTCTTCATAACCTGAATAGTATTAATTGTTCATTTAACGCGAAGAAAACGAAATTATTGCCCCAAAGTATTATTCTTTAGAGATTTTGATATGATCTCACTCCATTTGATTTGATATTAAGGTGTTCGCAGCCATAGCAGGAGTACACCTCGGTGTCGACGACGACGACGTTGCTCACTGCATTTGACCTATTCAGCGGTGTTCGTGACCTTCGGTTGACATCCTCGCCGCTGGCCAGCACGTGGTCGAGACCGCCGAATCCGATATCATAGCCCCAACCGTCGCCGCCGAAGATCCACTGGCTCTTCTTGACGAGGCTGTGACGGAGCTCGAGGAGCTGCTTGCAGATGTCGCAGCCGCAGGCCTCCATCAGCGGGATGAGCTTGTCGGCGATTTCCTTGGTCTTGAGGGTGTTCTCGCGGTTCTCGATCCACTCGGTGAAGAGGGCCTTGATTTCGGCGCTGCAGCAGTCGCAGGCGAGGCCTTCCTTCATAATGCGCTCCAC
>CAJOFL010000056.1 GCA_905233895.1 uncultured Bacteroidales bacterium
GAAGTAGCCTATGCCCATTGGATTAACATCGACCATAAGCAGGAAGTAAGTGCCTCAATTGTGCTTCAGCCTAAATTTGGTTGGTATCAACCGCAAATGGAAATGGACTATTATCAGCAATTCTTCGATGCCAAGCGTTATGGCTACGTGAGCAATCTGCGTCGCCCTGCTTTTCACCTCGACTTGAACAACAAATTTGTCATCAACAAGTCTTGCTGGTTGGCGCTTCGCGGAAATTATTCTTGCGCACACGATAACATGTCGCAGGAAGTGGATGCCTTTTGGTACGTCAGTGCACATGTATACAAGAGTTTCTTCAATGGTGCACTGGCCTTTAATCTCACCATCAACGACATCTTTAATACCAATTTCGAAAAATGGAAGATGCGCACGCACAGCGTTGAGATTAGTAAGGATTGCAATAACCACAGTTCGACTCGTGGTATCAGACTGCAAGTGACCTACAACTTCAATACCACACGCAGCAAGTACAAAGGCACAGGTGCTGGTAATGCAGAAAAGAACAGATTATAAACTCTCTCTCGACAGGCAGGCAGTCGTCGGTCTCGTTCCGACGCTGCTCCTTTACAAGACAAATATGCCTGACAACACAAGATTTATAGCTTTGTAACGTTTACTAATATAGAAGCAATCACATCTTATAATGAACAAGAAAACCATCATCACCGCACTGCTCGCCCTTGTCGCAATGACGGGGCGGGGGCAGACTGATACAAAGGGCGGCATATTGTCTGGCATAGAAACAGATGCGCAGCCTTTTGACTTTAGCAAGCCGATGATGGCCAATTCCTTGCATTTCCAACAGATAATCCCATTCCTTGAATTGCTGCAGGATGTTCAGCAAAAACCGCTAACTTACGACCGAACAACTTCATTCCCGATGCCAGCCAACAACCCCTTTATGCTATGGAATGGCGCAGGTGTCACCGTCTATGGCAGCAAGAATCAGATGCTGGGACTGATGGATGCGGCTACTGGCACTGTGTCGCTCCATCAGGATTTCGGACGGCTACATTTCGCAGCCTCTGCCGTTGCCAATAAATATTGGATGCCGATGCAGAGCCAACTCTACACGCAATACGGCATCGGTGGCTCGCTCGGTTACGACCTCACCGATGCTGTCTCACTCCACGCTTTCGGCTATTATTATGCCAACAATCCGCTTGTCGGCCCCGCTTTCAGCCCCTATGTAAGCACAACTTCATTCGGTGGCTATGCCAATATCCGTTTCAGTGAGAACTTTGGCAGCGAAGTCGGTGTGCGTCGCTATGTCAATCCTATGTCGGGCCGATGGACGACCTCGCCAATCGTTACTCCTTACTTCCGCGTAGGAAAACGCAACAAGATAGAAATTGGCTTACCTCTTGGCGAACTTCTAAAATCAGCCATTTGGGGCGACAATGACAATCCCCTACGTTATAGACCGCAGCCACAACCACAACTGAAAAAGAAATAACACTTGCATCAAAATGAAACGACTAAGGTTAGCTTTGATTGTTGAGATTGTGCTATATGCAATTATCTGCATTATAATATATGTGGCAGTATTGATATTGAGTGACGAGATTGAGAGTTGGAAGAAACTTATCATCTTTGCTATCACCTTTGCCATATTATTTCCACTTGTACGTTATATAAAAAAGTATAGAAAACGAAAATGAAAACAATGAAGATTTGGAGACTCTCCTTTGCGATGCTTGCTGCCTTCTCCCTCGCCTCTTGCGGCAGCGATGAACCCGAATGGGCAGACGCGGAGGCGCACGAAAAGACGGAACAACTGCGGGAGCAATACACGCCGTTCATCGTGGGCACATGGCACATCGAGCGTATAGGCGATAAGCAGCGGGCATTCGAGCAACTGACGTTCAATGCCGACGGAACGCTCAGCGGAATGCGCAAATGGCAGTCGCGACAAATCGTAACCATCGACGGACAGGAGCAGTACACTGACTGGGAAGAGGTACCCGATATGAATGGCACCTTCAAGGGCACATGGTCGCTCAAGTGGGAAAGGAACAGCAGCGGCGTGGGCGAAAACCGTCTTACTCTCTTAGCCGATTGGGATGATAAGATCAACCCTGTCATAGCGTATGGCCACAATCTCCTTTTTGGCTATGCCGACGCAACAACTTTGCAATTTGCAGGCCACTGGCAGAACACCGAAAGCTGGACAATCTATGCACGTGGCGAGGCAGCACCGAGTTTCTAATTATAACTATCAAAGAACAATGAACAAGCAAACTATCATCACCGCGCTGTTCGCCCTCGTCGCAATGGCGGGGCAGGCACAGGCCACCTTCGATACAGATGAAGGATGCTTGAATGTCGTTGACTTTACTTATGGGAAGGGCATTGGTGAATATGGTGACAGATGTATATCTGCAAATTATATGCATGAGAGATTCATCAACGAGCAGCTCTGTATTGGATTGGGAATTGGATATAGCCACCATAAAGAATACAAGTTTTCTGCTATTCCCGTTTATCTCAGCTCACACTATTTCTTTCTTGACAAGCGTTTTTCGCCTTTTGTCAATCTCCGTGTCGGAGGATTCGCTCTGTTTAACGCGAAGAATGTTGGAACTAACGAGAAATATTCCATTTCCGAAGATCATCAGAATATTGGCCTTTATATATCACCCAGCATTGGCGTTAAAGTGCATATTACACCAAATATAGGGGTGTTGGCTTCTGTGTGTGATGAAGCATACCTTGTTAATGCGTTTGATAACAGTCGGAATGATTACCGTAGTAAGTTGATTCATAGTTTGGGAGTTAACATAGGAGTGTGCTTTCAGATTAAAGGATGGTAGGGAATATGACTAAAATAAAAACGAAACGAATATGAGTATGAATAAAAAACAGAAATTACAAGCATCTATTGGTGCAATTATCGTTGTTGACATCATTGCATTGCTATTTTTCCCAGAACGGGTGTCCAGTAAAATAGTTGGCATTTTATGTTGTGTGCCAACCCTAATACTGTATTGGTACTATAGAGCAGAGGAAAAGAATAAAACATAATTATAACAAAAATGAAAACAATGAAGATTTGGAGAATCGCTTTTGCGATGCTTGCTGCCTTCTCCCTCGCCTCTTGCAGCAGCGACGATGACAGCAATGTCTACGAAGCAGCAGAACTTGGTGGCACATGGCAAAAGGTGTATGACGAAGGCATAGCCGACGCAGGCACCGTGCAGTCAGTCTGCCAATAACGGCACCGTTGATATATTCACCTCCGACTGGGCAGCAGGCGACACTACTGTATATCGTATCTATACAGTAACGGATGCTGGGCATCTGCAAATTTCGCCCAAGCCCGATGACACCTCAGTTGCCCTCACCGTGGATTGCGACATCCGCCGTCTCACCAGCACGCAGATGATTTGGAACAAGCCCGGTACAAATGAAGAAATATCAAGGTTCAAGAAAGT
>CAJOFL010000057.1 GCA_905233895.1 uncultured Bacteroidales bacterium
CATGCAGAATCTGGCCGAGATGCTCTACGCCATGACCAACGCTTCGCAGTGGAGTACCAACCTCAGTTATTGGGACGGCTACAAGACGCTGAAGTACTTCCGAGACTTCAACTACGTGCAACTCTTCAAGTACAACGACAACATGTTCTTCAATAGAGTAAATGGAGGATGGATTCAGAACAATCTCTACAAGAAGATATTCGGGCTGACCGGCGATGAACTCGAGACTGAACTGGTAACCAACGGTCTGAACCTGGTCTATAGCAGTGCCACCATGAGTGGCAACAAGATTCTGCTGCCCATTGCCACCTACAACGGCACCAACTTGAAGACCGAGACGCTGGCAAAGACCAACAGCGAGTGGACCACTGCGTTCGATATACAGACGCTCATGGCCTCAGGCTACATCTCCTACAACGACGCCGCTGGCCGAAAGCAGAAAGCATGGCTGGTGCGCTATGCCACCGGTGCTACCCTCTGCAAGGGCAGTCAGGAGGCCGCCTCATTCGACAAGTACAAGCGGCTGACCAACTGCGAGGACGTGTTCGTCTATAACAAACACGCAGACAACCTCGACATGAACAACCTGAAGAACATCGAGCCGAGGACGTTAGGTGATGGGTTTACGGGCATGGCGCATTACAAGTTGGGCAGTGTCTATCAAGATGAGAATGGACACCGGTGGTTTGTAGTCTATATGTCTGGTCAAGATAAGGGCAATTACAGAAACCCGCAGGGACAGCCAGAAAAGGAAGAGTCGGTTTACTCCGAACTTGTATGTTTCGAAGGTTTAACAGCATCTGCCGACCGTACACATGTCACCAACTTGCCAACGCTCGACCAGACCATCAGGGGCTTTGTATGGATGCAAAACCTGTTTGGCAATAATGTGGTATTTAAAACAGATGCAGCATTGCTACAAAAGTTAAGTGGACATGTCGTTTATAATATTAAGGAAAATGCTGGTGTGGATTTACGTACAATCCTGCAAATGGTTGTTGCAAAAAGCGGAAATCCTCGCAATGCCAGCCAGATTGCTTCCTTGGCCTACAGAGACCCGCATGTCAACGACAAGCAGCCGCTGATGCGCATGCTGTTTCCCATCGACCTGAGCAATGAGGAGCCGCCGACCTACCTGCGCACGCTGTATGTTAATAATCCTGACAGCGTGAGCGAAACCTATCCTTTCACCCAGTTCACCTCCGAACGCATGTACCTGCAGGACATTGCAGATGCCGCGAAGGTAAAACTCTATGCCAAGGACTTCTATGCCTGCCAGCCCATTTACTCACATACCGGAGGCGACGACGTGACACGCAGGATGTACCGCACCCAGACCGACCAGCGCGCGCTGGACGTGACCAACTATTACTACAACCGTGCTTTATGGGACAAATACGAATATCTCACCGACATGTGGAACGAACCTATCCTGATGTTCCGCTGTACAGCGGTTTACGATCGTGGCGATGACGACTATTCCACCGTCACTGTCGATGGACATACGCTGACATTAGTAAAAGAAATAGAGAGACTTACCAATCCAATTGACGAAGATGATTATTACGAGGATATAGACAATTTGTATACTCTTAATGTAGGCCAGATTAGAAACTGGCAGCGTAACACCAATTTCCTCAATGGAATGCACAACTCTCTACCATCGTGGAAATATGTATGGTAATGAGATTCCTATGATAGCAAGAACAACAATATTTTTTTTATTCACCATTTAAATTACAAACAACATGAGAAAAGCATTTAGCAAACTCACGGCACTGCTGGCCATAGCAGCCATCGGCGCCACGTTCGTTGCCTGTTCTGACGACGACAACTACAGCATCTCGCAGGCCGAGATAGACCTCGACCGCAATGCCGTAGGACAACTCTCGCCATCGAGCAGCGTCACTCAGTTCAACCTCAAGACCGATGCTGATGCCGAGTGGACGGCCGCCGTGGAGTGGGACGAGGAAGAGAACAACCAGCCTGCCTACGTATGGCCCAAAAAAGGCACCGGCTCCGCCGTGCTGAAGATTGCCACCCTGGAGAACCTCACCCAGCAGGTGCGCAAGGCCAACCTCGTCATCCGCTTCCCCAAGGATGAGTCGAAAAACATCACCGTGCCCATCACCCAGAACCGCAACGAGGCCACCAACGACGACGATGCCAAGGAACGCATTGCCGGCAACATGGCCCGCGGCTTCGGCTACGGCTACAACCCCTGGGAGGGCTACTGCGATGCTCAGTGCCTCAAGATGCCAATACTGATGGTCGATCAGATGTACGACGAGGACGCGCTCAACTTCGACTGGAGCGACTACAAGGAGGACACCCGCGAGGAGAGCGGCGCCAGCGTTGACGAACTGGCTCGCAAACTGAACACCACGGCCCATGCCGGCGTGTCGAAGGGTGGATTCAGCAGCACCGTTGATGCCACCTTCAACGGTGGTCAGAAGTCGACGGCCAGCAACGAGTTCGCATGGCTCGAGATGCTCGTGCGCACGGCCCGTCCCAGCCTGTCTGTTCCGTTCGAAAGTGCCATACTGAGATACATGACTGATGAAGCCTACGACCACATCAACGGCATCAAGAGGTTGGAAGGCAGTAGGGAGCGCGTCCTTTATCCCAGCACCAACGAGGGATTCCTAAAACTGGTGAGGGACTACGGCCCCTACATGGTGAGGGGTGGACAACTGGGCGGACGACTGCGCACCAGCGTCGTGGCCAACACCTCGAAAATCACCTCGGCATACAGTGCCAGCGTGGCACTTGAGGCTTCCTACAGCGGTTCGTTCTTCGTCGACGTCGATGCCAATGCCACCGCCAAGGCGCAGCAGGCTTCGGCACAGAGCCGCAACCACAACGGCTTCTACTTCCAGGCCAGCGTGCGCGGCGGCAGCCACAGCGACGGCTCGTTCGAAGCCCTGCAGAGCGTGCTCGACAAGATGAGCAAGGCCCGCTCGGGTGCAGGCACGGAGGACGACCTGATTGACGACTCGGAGACTAAGGTCACCATCGAAGACAACTCGGCTGAGTATGAGGCCGCCGGCGCAGAGTGGAAGAAGAGCCTCACCACGCGCTTCGGACTCTCGGAGTCGGACGTCGTCAACAACATCGCCCTCATCGACTTCGACAG
>CAJOFL010000058.1:0-1040 GCA_905233895.1 uncultured Bacteroidales bacterium
GCCCGAGACAGATAAGGCTCTGTACTGGGACCGCGGTGCCTACACCAAGGTGACAGGCGTGAAGGACGAGGAGATGATTAAGGCTGCACAGAAGGCCATCGACAGTCAGGAGGAGGTGACACTCGACTATGCCATCAAGAATACCGACCGCGCCGTGGGTACCATGCTGAGTGGTGTGATTGCCCAGAAGTACGGCGAGGAGGGACTGCCCGACGGCACCATCAAGATCAAGTTCAAGGGCTCTGCCGGCCAGAGCTTCGGCGCCTTTGCCGTGAAGGGACTGGACTTGCGCCTTGAGGGTGAGACCAACGACTACTTTGGTAAGGGTCTTTCAGGCGGTCGCATCTCTATTCTGCCTCCTGCCCGTCGCAGCGACGACTTCAAGGCCGAGGAGAATATCATCGCTGGTAACACCGGTCTCTACGGCGCGACCTCTGGTGAGCTCTATATCAACGGCAAGGTGGGCGAACGCTTCGGCGTGCGTAACTCTGGAGCCATCGCCGTCATCGAGGGTGCTGGCGACCACTGCTGTGAGTACATGACCGGCGGACGCGTGGTAGTGCTTGGTAAGACGGGCCGCAACTTCGCCGCTGGTATGTCAGGTGGTGTGGCCTATGTCTATGATCCCGACCACACCTTCGACTACTTCTGCAACATGGATATGGTTGAACTCTCGCTGGTTGAAGACTCAGTATCACGCAAAGAACTGCTCGAGCTCATCCGCCAGCACTACCTGCACACGGGTTCGGCCCTCGCAGGCCGGATGCTCGACGACTGGCACCGCTACATCGAGGACTTCATCCAGGTGGTGCCCATCGAGTACAAGCGCGTGCTCGAGGAGGAGAAAATGAAGAAACTGCACGAGAAGATTGCCGACATCCAGCGCGACTATTAAAAATTGAAGAATTAAAGAATGGAAGAATTAAAGAGAATTTCAATTTTTCAATCTTTCAACTTTTAAATTTTAACAAAATGGGAAATCCAAAAGCATTTTTAGAGATACACCGCCAAGAGGCGGGTTACCGTCCGATTCACGATAG
>CAJOFL010000058.1:1135-4106 GCA_905233895.1 uncultured Bacteroidales bacterium
TGTCCGCTGGGCAACAAGGCGCCCGAATGGAACGACGCCCTCTACAAAGGCGACTGGGAACTGGCCTACCGCCTGCTGAACTCCACCAACCCCTTCCCCGAGTTCACCGGCCGCATCTGTCCTGCGCTCTGCGAGAAGGCCTGCGTGCTGAACCGCTTTAACCACGAGCCAACCACTAACCGCGAAGACGAATGTGCCATCACCGAGGCGGCTTTCCGCGAGGGATTTATCCAGCCCAAGACCGATATCGCTCGCAACGGTAAGAAGGTGGCTGTGATTGGTGCCGGTCCTGCCGGACTGGCTGCCGCCAACGACCTGAACCACATGGGATATACCGTTACCGTCTTCGAGAAAAACGAGGCCGCCGGCGGTTTGCTGCGCTACGGTATCCCTAACTTTAAGCTAAACAAGGCCGTTATCGACCGCCGCCTCCGCCTCCTCGAAGCCGAGGGCATCGAGTTTAAATACGGCTGTCCCGTTTCTTCCGATGCGATTTCAACGCAGCTTGCCACCGAGTTCGACGCCGTCATCATCTCAACCGGCACCCCCACCGCCCGCGACCTCAAGGCCCCCGGCCGCGAACTCAAGGGCGTCCACTTCGCTCTCGAGATGCTGTCACAGCAGAATCGCGTGCTGGCAGGTATGGAATTCTCAAAGGATGAGCGCGTAACAGCCAAGGGCAAGGACGTACTCGTAATCGGTGGTGGTGACACCGGTAGCGACTGCATTGGTACAGCCCACCGCCAGGGCTGCAAGAGCGTCACCCAGATTGAGATTATGCCCAAGCCTGTCGAGGGCCCCGAAGACCCGCAGAACCCCTGGCCTGAGTGGCCTCGCACCCTCAAGACTACATCAAGTCATGAGGAGGGCTGCACCCGCCGCTGGAACATCAACACGCTGGAGTTCCTCGGCAAGGACGGCAAGCTGACTGGCGTAAAGGTTCAGGAGATAGACTGGAAGCCCAATCCCGCCGGCGGTCGTCCTATCATGATAGAGAAGGGCAAACCCGAAGTCATCAAGGCCGAACTGGTACTCCTCGCCATGGGCTTCCTGAAGTCTGAGCACCCCGAGTACCCTGCCAACGTCTTCGTATGCGGTGACGCAGCCAATGGTGCCTCGCTGGTGGTCCGCGCCATGGCCAGCGGTAAGGATGCAGCCAAGAAGGTAGATTCCTATCTCCAAGCCTAAAACAGATTACAATCTGCAAGAAAAAGGGTGGTCTTTACTTACAGATTGTTAGTTCTGGCCAAAATGAAGATGAAAAAACAGGGTATCAGCATGCTTGCCCGCCAGAAAAATGATACCTTTGCAGTCCATAAATACGTTTGTTTTTATGGATACAAAGTACATCTTCGTCACGGGCGGCGTGGTTTCCTCGTTGGGAAAGGGCATCATCTCCGCCTCGATAGGGAAACTGCTGCAGGCACGCGGCTACAAGGTAACAATACAGAAGTTTGACCCGTATATTAACATCGACCCGGGGACGTTGAACCCCTACGAGCACGGCGAGTGCTATGTGACGGAGGACGGCTTTGAGACCGACCTCGATTTGGGCCACTACGAGCGCTTCACAGGCATACACACAACACGACACAACTCTATAACAACTGGTCGCATCTATAAAACGGTGATTGACCGCGAACGACATGGGGACTATCTGGGAAAAACCATCCAGGTAGTGCCCCATATCACTGATGAGATCAAGCGAAGGATGCTGCGGGAGGATGAGCAGGATGAGGAACTGGACTTCGTGATCACGGAAGTGGGCGGAACCATCGGCGACATCGAGAGCGCACCGTTCATGGAGGCTATCCGACAGTTGCGGTGGCAACTCGGGCGCGATGCGGTGTGCGTGCACCTGACGTACGTGCCATATCTGAAGGCCGCGGACGAATTGAAGACGAAGCCGACGCAGCACAGCGTGAAGGAACTGCAAGGGATGGGTATCCAGCCCGACATCCTCGTCCTCAGAACCGAACGCCACCTCAGCGACGCCATACGCCTGAAGGTGGCTTCTTTCTGTAATGTCGATCTGGAGTGCGTTGTGCAGAGCGAGGATATGTCGAGCATCTACGAGGTGCCGGTGAGCATGCAACGGCAAGGCCTTGATGCGGCGATCATGCGCAAGATTGGCATCCCCGTGGGCGAGACACCCGCGATGAAGCCTTGGCACGAATTCCTGGAGAAGCAGCGCAATGCCACCAAGGAAGTACACATCGGTCTGGTGGGCAAGTACGACCTGCAGGACGCCTACAAGAGCATCCGCGAGAGCCTCAACCTGGCCGGCATATACAACGATGTGAAGGCGAGGATACATTTCGTGAACAGCGAAGAGTTGACGACGGAGAACGTCGCCACACAGTTGGACGGCATGGCGGGCATCGTCATCTGTCCGGGCTTCGGCAGTCGTGGCATAGAAGGGAAAATCATCGCGGCGGAGTATGGGCGCACGCACGACGTGCCCACCTTCGGCATTTGCCTCGGTATGCAGATGATGGTGATCGAGTTTGCGCGCAATGTGCTGGGCTACAAGGATGCCAACAGCGCCGAGATGGACGCGCAGACACCGCACAATGTCATCGACATGATGGAGGAGCAGAAAAGCATCACCCAGATGGGCGGCACCATGCGGCTCGGGGCGTATGATTGCGAACTGCGAGAAGGCAGCCGGGCGGCGGAAGCCTACCAGGATCCTTGCGGGAAAACCGCAAGGCACACTACCATCAGGGAGCGCCATCGTCATCGCTACGAATTCAATAATCAATACAAAAAGGAGTACGAGCAGGCTGGCATGCAGTGCGTGGGCATCAACCCCGCGGCCGACCTCGTTGAAATTGTTGAGATTCCTGAGAAGCGATGGTATATCGGTACGCAGTTCCATCCGGAATACAGTTCTACGGTGCTACATCCACACCCATTGTTTGTATCATTCATCAAAGCATGCTTCTGATATGGAACAGTTGAAACATGA
>CAJOFL010000059.1 GCA_905233895.1 uncultured Bacteroidales bacterium
GGCCGGAGAGGTCGGTGAGGATGGCGGTCTCCCGCAGGCAGGATGCCTGCGTACCATCCAGGCGGATGGTGACCCTCTGCCGGAAGGGGTTGGGGTAGGCCACGAAAGCCCCCTCGTCGCCCACCACGGTGATGCGCACGCTGCCAGTGTCGATGGGGTCGGTGTGGGTGGTGTCGATGGGTGTGTAGGGGGTAAGGAAGGCGGTATCGACGTAGCGGGCGATATATGCAGTGCTTTTACCTCCATTTGGAATCGAAATATCGCCAAACTGGGCACCCGACATTACTCTTCCAGTTAAATATAGAGTACTGTCTTGTATTAACGTCTGCCCTGGCTGATCGTATGTTCCGTTGGCCTGAAAATCAAGATAGCCTATCGGATGACCATCAAAATCCCACCACATAACGCCCATGCCTCGAGGATTACTTTCGTAGGATGTCGAATCGTTTAGACGTATGTCTGTCCAATATCTCAATTGTGTAAACAGCCTTCCATTAAATATTGAAAGTTGCTCGTCTGCACCATCAATATATGTTGCAACAGAAGATAGAGCCTTTCCATAAGAGAGTATGTTATGATTAGAGAAATCAAAACGTATCCAAAATGCGTTATTCTGTATATTTAACGTATCGTTGCCGTACTTAATCATGCAATTGTTTGTTCCCGTGTAGTTTGGCGCAAGCTGGACGGAGCCGAGCATAAACATAGAATTTGAGGTGGTGTCGAAAAAAGGCCTTAGTCTGTCAAATCTTTTGGGAAACATGTCAGAACTATCGGAAGAATACCACAACTGAAACACACTAAGAGGGTTGAGTGCGGTGTCGTATTTTATTATGCAAGCAGGCCGAGTGAGGTTGTCTGTCTTAAAATGAAGAGAGTTGGAGTTGGTGAAAGGAAGGTTTTGGGGAAGGTTTGCCCCAATAACATTGATATGCATATTACCCGTAGGGTCAAATGTAATTGATTTAGCCGACAGGGAAGTGGAAGATGAAGAGCTAGTAATAGTGGAATCAAACATGGTGATTGCATTGATTATGGTTTCGAAGTGCGGGGAAAACTTTATAATTTGTTGGTTCCATGTAGCTGTTGGAACAAGGATATTAAACGTGTAGATATTTATTCCATCAACAATAACATTAATGGCACTGATGGTGCCGTTGGCGACAGACAAACTTTGTGTTCCATAGAGGCAGGTATCACATAAGACACTCAAAACACCGTTCATCGAACGGAGGATATAGATGTTCCCATCCATGTCAATATTAAAAGACTGGCTTGAAAGAATGTTGGAGCGTATAGATTCTGGGTAAAGGTTGTTTCTGTCAATCGTGTTCATTGTTAGAATATGCCCGTCATTGTCGGTATAACCAACTTCTAGAAAATGTTGATCAATGACCTCTCCATCATGGCCAAAAGTAATAAGACCATTCGTTAAATAACTTGTAGAATTACTTGGGGATTGAAGATGCCCAGAATCTGAGGATGTTAGCAATGTGTCGAGATAATATAAATAGCTATTGAAGTTGTGTGACATACAGAAACCAACCATGACCATAAATGCAGTGTCACCCATTGGACAAAGAGAGAAGGCATAGCTGTTTTGCGGGCCGTAGATGGCCTTGTGCCATAGCAACTGGCCTGACGGTGACAACTTGGCGATGACGACGCTGCGGTATTGCCCGGAGACCACCTCTTCGGGCAACAGGCGTATGCCGCACAGCGTGGCCGACGGTGAGAACTCGCCGAGGAAATAGAAATTGCCCTCGGCATCCACAAACGAGCCTACGATATTGTTGGTCTCCGAGCCGTTCAGGTCGGGGCCGGTGTAGGTCTTCACCCAGTCGAACCGTTGTGCGTGGGCGGTGATTGTCATCAGCGCGAGGAGCGCAAAAGTGAGGGTCTTTCTTGCCATAGTTGTGTTGCTTTTTTAATTCATGAAGGCTGTTTTCGTAGAAGGATCATAGAAGGCACGTAGAAGGATCGTAGAAGGGAGGAAGAAGGGAACACTGTCGAAGGGTCACCGAGGGATCGCCGAGGGATCGTCGAAGGGTCACCGAGGGATTAGGGGTATTGTTCATGGGGTTAGTGGGGTTAATGGGAACTGATGGGAGTAATGGGAGTTGAAGGGTGTTATTCACATAGGTCTTTGTTGCGGCTGCGGTGCCACCAGATGATGAGGCCGACGAGGATGAGGGCCATGGGGGGCATGATCATCAGGCCGTTGTTCTCGTAGCCAATGCCGTAGAGGCCGAGCTTCTCCATCACGGGGTAGCCCCAGAGGGTGCCGCTGCCGAAGAGCTCGCGGACAAAGCCGAGGACGATGAGTATGACGCTGTAGCCGAGTCCGTTGCCGAGACCATCGAGGAAACTCGCCCACGGCTTCTGCACCATGGCGAAAGCTTCGAGGCGGCCCATGACGATGCAGTTGGTGATGATGAGGCCCACAAAGACGGAGAGCTGCTTGCTGACGTCGTAGACGTAGGCTTTCAGCACCTGATCGACCAGCACCACGAGGGTGGAGACGACGACGAGCTGCACGATGATGCGGATGCGCGGCGGGATGGTGTTGCGCAGCAGCGAGATGATGACGTTGGCCAGCACCACCACCACGGTGACGCTCAGGGCCATCACCACGGCAGGCTTCAGCTGCGCCGTCACAGCCAGACAGGAGCAGACACCCAGCACCTGTACGAGGATGGGGTTGTTCTTGCTGAAAGGGAGTTTTATGAGGTCAAAGTTTTTCATTCGGTAGCCTCCTTTCTCAGTTTGTTGTAGTCGTCATAGGCTTTGGCCAGCATGGCGGTCACGCCGTTGCTGGTCATGGTGCCGCCGCTGATGGCATCCACCTCGTAGGGGTTGCTGTGGTCGGCGTTCTTGGCCAGGTGGATGGCTTGGGTGTCCATACGCTTGCCGATGAAGCGAGCGGCGAACTTGTCGGTAGCAATC
>CAJOFL010000060.1 GCA_905233895.1 uncultured Bacteroidales bacterium
CCCGACTCATGGGCCATCGACCAGATGTTCCCCATCATGCCCATCCAGCGACTGGACGAGCGTCCTACGCGCAATGCCACGCTGCAGGATATCACCTGCGACAGCGACGGCAAGATTGCCAGTTTTGTGACCAACCGCCACAACTCGCACTCGCTGCCCGTCCATGCGTTGAAGAAGAACGAGACATACTATCTGGGGGTGTTCCTCGTTGGAGCCTACCAGGAAATCCTGGGCGATATGCACAACCTCTTTGGCGATACCACCGCCGTTCACGTATCAGTGAAGGACGGTCAGTATCATATCGACCAGATCTTCGACGGCGAGACGGTGGCCGAGGTGCTGGAATATGTGCAGTACAACCCCAAGAAACTGGTGCGCCAATTAGAGATATGGGTGTCGAAGAGTGTCAAAGAAGGAAAAATCTCATTGGAAGAAGGCAAAGAGTTCCTGAGCAACTACCGCAGCGGACTCTATGGATACACTTATTTGGAATAGCCCAAGCCCACCCCAACCCCTCCCTAAGGGAGGGGCTTATATAGAACTATACCTTACGCAAAACATCCTAAGGGAGGGGCTTTTATAGACCTCCATCTAACGCAAAAACATCTTGATAGTAATTTATGAGAAAGAAATATCAGACAGCAAATAGTAATTATACTTTGCTGGAAGAATATGCAAAAGCCAATAGAAATAATCCTACGGAAGCAGAACGCGCTTTGTGGGGTTATTTAAGGGGAGGTATCATGGGCGTACATTTTCGTCAGCAACATGTGCTACTCGATTATATACCAGACTTTGTATGTCTTTCTAAAAGATTAATTATTGAGATTGATGGTGGGTATCATTTCGAAGGTGAACAGCCGGAAAGAGACATGGAAAGAACAGAAGAACTTGAAGAACAAGGATTTTCCATTCTCCGATTCACCAACGAAGAAGTACTTGGCAATATTGACCATGTTATAGAAACCATCTCCACTACACTTGAAAACATTTCCGACTCTGAAAAATCAAATAACATGTCAAATAACAAAAAAACGCATAACATGTCTAATCACCTCCCCTCCCCTCGGGAGGGGTCGGGGGTGGGCTTAACAATCATTAAAGTAGGCGGTGCCGTCGTCGAGGACGAGGCACAGTTGGTGCAGCTGTTACGTGATTTCACCGCCATCGAAGGAGCCAAGATATTAGTGCACGGCGGCGGCCGCAGGGCCACAAAGATAGCCGAGCGACTGGGCATTGAAACCAAGATGGTGGACGGACGTCGCATCACCGACACAGAGATGCTGGAAGTGGTGACAATGGTCTATGGCGGACTGGTAAACAAGAACGTAGTGGCACGCCTACAGGCCCTGGGCTGCGATGCCATCGGCCTTACTGGTGCCGATGCCAACATCCTACTTTCCGCAAAAAGGCCTCCCATCCCTTCGGGAGGGGCCGGGGGTGGGCTTATCGATTATGGCTTCGTTGGCGACGTCAAGCAGGCCAACGGCACAAAAATAGCCCATTTCATCGAAGCCGGACTTATTCCCGTCATTGCTCCGCTCACCCACGACGGAATGGGGCACATGCTGAATACCAATGCCGATACCATGGCTTCCGAGACAGCAAAGGCCATGGCAGCTGCTGGTTATGACGTCACCCTGATCTACGCCTTCGAGAAACCAGGTGTATTACGCGATGCCGATGATGATAACTCAGTAATCCCTACCATCAACCATGCCGATTTCGAGACCTATAAAGCCGACGGTACGATTAGCGGTGGCATGCTACCAAAGATAGAAAACGCGCTCGCCGCCGTTGATGCTGGCGTCAAGCGCGTCATTATCACAAAAGCCACCGCCATTGATGGGCAGCACGGCACGATGATTATCCAGTAAACAGCATGAGTATGGCATCGCTTTCCCGTCTTGTTATTATTCATATTAGACAGGACCGTTAAAGAAAAGAGCCCGGCGATTGTTCGTCGGACTCTTCTTTAATTTATTTGATGACAATTTTTCTGATTGTACCATCTTGCAGCATGACAATATTCAGACCCTTCTGCAGTTTATTCAGCTTTTTACCGTTGGGCGAATATATCTGAACATCCTGCGGCTTCGCCAGTATCAGATCTCTGATGCCTGTGGTGTAACTAGCATGTACCACCACATCATGTGCAGGCATCGTCTCTGGCAGACCTGTCCATTCGAAAGTAACATAGTTGCCTTCTGGTATGGGCTCCGGTGTGATGGTTTCACGGTATTTATATGTCACCACCTTATAGATTTTATCGTCAAGCATATAGGTCAAGGTATACGAATCCGGTTCCGTAACGGTCAGATTGCCTGCAACATACTTAATGTCGTAGTTCGTGGCTTCGGCACCACTTAGCGTAATGTCGTATTCACCAGGAGCACTGTCTTCATTCGCCTCACAGCTCAATACGGGTTGCTTCGTCAGCACCTCCGCTGTTTCATTATTGACAAAGCCCTCGTAGGAGACGGTAAACTCTGGTATCGGGTCGTACTGTTTCTTGGTGTAGCTGCCAACGGTAATGGTCAGCGGAGCCTTGGCGATGGAAACAGCAACGCTGTTCTCCACGGTGGTGTAGTTCGGCTTCGTCACCTGATAATAGACGGTGT
>CAJOFL010000061.1 GCA_905233895.1 uncultured Bacteroidales bacterium
GTGTGTCGGTGGTACTATGCGTCATTCTGTCAACCTCTGTCAACCATGACAACCATCAAATGGTTGAAATCCTTTTGCACATCGGCATATTGACAACCTGACAACCTTTTCGAAAAACAATCTTAGTTCAATAACTATTTGGTTTTTGAGACGGCTTACAGTTTGACGCTGGAGATGTCGACGAGACCGTTGACGATGGCGTAGATGGTGAGGCCGGCGGCAGAGTGTATCTGTAGTTTGCGGGCAATGTTGCGGCGGTGGGTGATGACGGTATTGATGGAGATGCACAGGTGGTCGGCAATCTCTTTGTTCTGCATACCCTGGACGACGGCAATGATGACGTCACGCTCGCGGTCGCTGAGGGCCTCGGCATTGTCCGTGCCTCCTTTGAAGACCATATTGGAGATGTTCTTGGAAACATCCTGCTGCTTGGTTTGGCGCTCCAGGCGACGGATGGCGGGGGCGAAGATGTGGTCTTCGACCTCGGCATGTTGCTTCAGCCACTCCTCATTATTATATATGTCGTAGAGTGTGGCGGTGAGTTTGTTGTTCAGGTGGGCGTCGGAGGGCAGATACTTAATAATCATGAGTTTCACCTCGCGCAGTTTCTTGTCGGTCTGCTCGTGGTGCTTGGAGAAGGTCTCGATGTTGTAGTCGTTCATGGGTCGGCCGTCGAGCAGCGACTGGACGTAGGGGAAGAGGGTTTTCTCCTCGTACTTCATGTGACGGCGGATTTCCTGTGCATACTCGTCGTAGAGCCGCATGATGAGGTGTCCCAGATGGTCGTCCTCGCCCAGGCTCTCTTCCAGTTCGCGACGGATGAAGGGCAACTGGAAGTCGAGGTAATAGGCATGGCTGGCCTCCAGATAGTGGAGCAGCGTGGGTACGCTGATTTGCTCGTCATCCTCAAAATTAGTGAAGTCGTTAATGGTGAAATTGACGACGGCGAGGAAGGTATAGGTGTCCACACCGTTGTAGTCACAGGTTTCCTGTACGGTTTTGTCGCCAAAGCCGAGGTTGATGCCGAAAGAGCCGAGTGCCTGCAGCACGCTATAGTTGTCCTTGATGAGCGTAATCATCTTGTCTGTAGGCTCATACATCTTGAGATTCTTCATACCTATTACTAATTAATCATGAATGTTCCAACGGTGCAAAAGTACTCATTTTTGGCGACTTGTGCAATAGTCTGAAACGATTTCATCATTTTTAGGTATTGCCCAAAAACAGGAAACAGCGTACCTTTGCAGCCAAAAATTAACAAAAAGATGTAAACAAAGATGAAAAGATTGTTTTTTACTTTCCTTATTTCCGTAGCAGTGGCTTATGCGGCCCAAGCGCAGGTTGCAGCAGGCGACAGCACGTTCAACCATGCCGGTGGCAGCCGCTTCACCATCGGCGGCTACGGCGAGATAGGCTACTCGCGCAACTTCTATAGCGACCACGTGAGCCGCTACAGCCAACCCGAAGCACACAAGGACGCCCCCTCGCACGGTCGTTTCGACATACCCCATGCCGTTATTTACTTAGGTTACGACTTCGGCAAGGGCTGGTCGCTGGGCACCGAGATTGAGTTCGAGCACGGCGGCAACGGCATCGCCTACGAGAAGGAAGACGAGGAAGGCGGCGAATGGGAACAGGAGACCGAGAAAGGCGGCGAGGTGGAACTGGAGCAGTTCTGGCTGCAGAAGTCGTTTGGCCGCTGGGCCAACATCCGCGCCGGACACATCGTGGTGCCCGTGGGTCTGAACAATGCCCACCACGAGCCGCTGAACTTCTTCACCGTCTACCGTCCTGAGGGCGAGAACACCATCATGCCCTCCACATGGCACCAGACGGGTGTGTCGTTCTGGGGCCGCCATGGCGACTTCCGCTACGAGGCCCAGTTCCTGGCCGGTCTGAATGCCGACAACTTCACCAACACGAACTGGATCAAGAAGGGTCCCAAGTCACCGCTGGAGTTCGACATTGCCAACAAGTACGGTGTAGCCGTGCGTCTGGACAACTACACGGTGCCCGGCCTGCGCATCGGTCTCAGTGCCTACTACGGCCACTCGATAGGCAACAGTTATCCCAACGACGCCAACGGCATTGGTGCCACCTATAAAGGCAAGGTAGCCATCGGAGCCATTGACTTCACCTACAACGACCACAACTGGATAGTCCGCGGACAGGCCGACTACGGCTATCTGGGCGATGCAGACCAACTGAAGTACATGTACAACCGTCTGAACTCGAAGTCGCCCTACAAGCACTCTGCCTTTGTCAGCGGCAACGCATACGCCGTGGGCATCGAGGCCGGCTACAACATCTTCTCGCAGATAGAATGCCTGCGCAAGCAGAACCAGAAGATGTATATCTTCGGCCGCTTTGAGGCCTACAACCCCTATGCCAGCGCCACCAAGAGCACCAAGTACGACTATACCGCCATCAAGCGCATGGCTCTGGGTCTGAACTACTACCCCATCAAGGAGATAGTCATCAAGGCCGAATACTCGAAGCGCTTCCTGAAGGACCTCTACAACAACGAGCCCTCGCTGAACATCGGCGTGGCCTACGAGGGTTTCTTCCAGTTGGGACACCGCCAGATGGCCCAGAAGGAGCAGGC
>CAJOFL010000062.1 GCA_905233895.1 uncultured Bacteroidales bacterium
CTTAGCCGCCATCCGCGACTCGCAAACAGAATATGACATCCACTTTATCAAGAATGACATAGAACACCTGCGCGTTTCAGCTCGTATCAAGAAACTCAAGGCTAATAAGGCGGTGGAACGGCTGTGCAAGGGACTGCCAGTAAAGGTCAAGACGCGCAGCAAGCAGATTTTTGTGCAATACCAACAGGAGAAGGATTTTACGGGCAAGACCCTTCACCTCTCCGGCGAAGTTAAAGACGGATTCCTGAACATGCCCTTGACCCACGCCAATATCTCGGTGTTCAAGGCTGATAGCACGTTGGTGGCCGATTCCCTCAAATTGGTTATCTTCTATAAAGGCAATATGCAACCCCACATGGCTGTATACGGCATTGAAGTCAGCGCCGCCGAACGCGAGTATCTGGTGCGTGCGCAGATGGAAGGATACGATGATGTATGGCAACGCGTCACCATTACGGATCCCACGCAGGACGAGGTAGAGGTACCCGCGCTGAAGATGCGCAAATCTACCGCCAAGACCTTACGCGAGGTTACCGTCACAGCCACGAAAATTAAGATGTACTACCGCGGCGACACACTCATCTACGATGCCACCGCCTTCAAGATGCCCGACGGCTCCATGCTCGACGACCTCATCCGCCAGCTGCCGGGAGTGACGATGAACGCCGACGGCGAAATATTTGTCAACGGGCGCAAGGTCGATGAACTGCTGCTCGGCTCCCGCTCCTTCTTCGGCGGCAACAAGAAGGTGCTGATGGAGAACCTGCCGTACTACACCGTCAAGCACCTGAAGGTCTATGAGAAACAAACCGACCGCAGTGAAGCCCTTGGCTATGACGTAGATCCCCGCCGCTACGTGATGGACGTGATACTGAAAGACGAATACAGCCAGGGGTATATCGGCAACGTGGAGGCGGCAGGAGGCACCGAGCAGCGGTGGTTAGGCCGTGGCTTCCTACTCGGTTTCACCGACAAGTTGCGCTTCTCTGTGGTAGCCAACGCCAATAACGTGAACGAGGGCCGCCACATCGGACAGTCCGACCAGTGGAGTCCCGCCCGTCAGCCCCGTTCACTCCTCACCACCCGTAGCGTAGCCGGGGAACTGAACTATGAGGCCAAGAACGGAAAGAACAAGGAAATCAAAGAAACCTTCCGTGCCGAGTACACCTCCACCACCGACGACCAGACCATCACCCAACGCACTGAACGCTTCATCGAGGGCTGTTCGCCAACGTCCGTCACCGAGTCCTTCAACCGTGCCGGCAACCGACGTTGGACGCTCAACAACCATCTGGCGATGCGACTGCCCACATGGATGGACGTCTATGCAAACTTCGACTATGCCCAGCGCGACGGCTCCTTCCATTCCGCCTTCGATGAGCAATCCGACAGCCTCAGCATCGCGCAGCGCACCGTCGGCATCAGCGAGGGCACGAAGTGGAATGCCAAAATCGATGTCCAAGGCAGCGTGAGACCCGGTAAACAGAAAAGTCACATCGACTATTACGTTTCGATGGGTCATAACAGCGACGAGGGGGAAAGTGCCACCCACTACCTAACCCGTAACTCATTTCTCGACGGGAAAACCGTCGGGCATACTGCCGTATGCAACAACTCGTCCTCACTCTTCAATCGCAACACGTGGGGAGTTGTGAACCTTGGCTATGGCTATGAGATTGCAAAAGACCTTCACCTGGGCTTCTCCAATATGCTCTACAAAAGCCACGTACACACCCGCGACTATTTGTATCATCCCGACACATTACTCCTCCCCTCACAGCTCGATGCCCTCGAAGCCATCACCGACTACGCCAACTCATACGAGAGCCGCAGCGACACGTGGCAGAACGACTTCACCATCCACCTGAGCAAGAGTTCCTATTACATGCACCCACAAGTGCACATGAGGGTGAACTACGACCGCTGGCGCTTGGAACTGAAGCTCCCCGTCTATAGCAACAAGCTGCACTATCAGCGCGGAAGGCTCGACACCCTCGCCCGTCAGACCATGTTTTTACCCCAACCCAAATTCTGGTTCCGCAACGTTTGGAAAGGCGGCAAACGCGATTTCCATGCCCACGTCAGCTTCAGCCAAAGCACGCCCCTCCTCCTCGACCGCATCAACTTCCGCGACGACAGCCAACCGCTCGTTGTCAAGCTTGGCAACTCCGACCTGAAATCGACCGCTGTCACACACTTCGACACCCGTTATTACGACGGCACAGGTCGCAACCAAGGCATGTACCACCTCTCCGCCTCCTTCGACTACCACCACCGCGACATCGCTCAGTCCGTCAGCTACAATCCCGCTACTGGAGTCTATACCTACAAGCCCATGAACGTCAGCGGTGCCTACAAAGCCCACGCCGACTTCAGCACCGACCACAACATCGGCGAGAAACGCTATTGGTCGTGGCACGTCAATGCCGGAGCCGACTGGAACCATTCCAAAGATCATGCCTTGTTAGAGGGGCAGACAGAAAGTCAAGTGAATACCGTGAATACTCTCACCCTCAACGGCGGTGCCAACATCCGTTACAATTACAAGACCCTCAACATCCGCGCCGTGGGCAGTATGGACTGGCGGCACAGCG
>CAJOFL010000063.1 GCA_905233895.1 uncultured Bacteroidales bacterium
ATCAATCATGTACGACCATCAAATACAGGAAGATCTCTTCTATATAATGCTTTACGGAGCAGTGGCAATGATGTCTTTGATGGCAAGTTGTTATCTGTTGTTCCGGCGAAGCAATGCCATTGCCCCTGATGTCACATCGTCAGTACGCCTTCGCAGGTGGACTGCAGTATTCTTTGCCTGCATGACACTAAGCCACATGTGGTATGTGCCAATACTCTTTCTCACCTCAAATGAGGACATCATGCAGAGTTATCTTATAGGTGCGGTCCTCGACTTCATGACGCTTATCCCTTCTGCGATAGTCCTGTTGTTTGTTATGCTGCAAGACCGAAGGCGACCGCTGTGGCCTGTCTGCGTGATGGTAGCACCACCCATCGTAGGTCTGGCATTAGGTATCGCCAGCAATAGCATTGATCTTTTACCGCTATTATATATCTATTATATGTTTTTGGATATTGTCCTTATCATATATATGGTGCGCGAAGTAAAACGATACGGACGCTGGCTGCGTGACAACTATGCCGACCTGGAGCATAAGGAAGTGTGGCAGAGTTTCATAGTACTGGCCATCATTATGTTGGTATTCGGCATCTATGCATTTGGTGTCAAAGGTATGACTTACCACTACGTTGTTCAGATGAATGACATCGTGCTGATCTGCTATCTCCTCTGGCGAGTAGAGACGTTAAGCGACTTAAGCATCCCACAGCCACAGACCCTTGCGGTGGATTTGAGTATCCCCGCCAATCAAGAAGTTTTAACTCAGCGGCCCGAGGGGAAAAGCCAAAAGGAGTTCACAGACAACATTGGACCATTGCTACAGCAGTTTTGCATTGACAGGCAACTCTACTTGCAGCACGACCTCACCCTTCTCCAACTTGCCAAGGCAATCGGAACCAACCGCTTCTATCTCAGCCAGTATTTCTCCAGTCAGGGTATGACTTACAATGCCTATATTAACAATCTTCGCGTCGATCATTTCCTCAGTCTCTATTCCAAGGCTGTTTCTGCAAAACGCTCGTTCACCGCCCAACAATTGGCCCTAGAGAGTGGGTTCAACAGTTACCGCACCTTTAGCGATGCCTTCAAACGCAAGACGGGACTGTCGGTGACTGCCTGGATGAAAGGACATTAATGACTTGAAAAGCCCTAATGTGGCAGAATTTGCAAAAAAAGTAGCGAAATATGCAAGAATCGCAGCTTAACACCTGTGCCGTGATTCTTTTTTGATGGGGAATTGTTATCTTTGCAAATCCTATAAGCCATTAATATTTTTTTTATCCTAATTATTATAATATGCGAAAAATGAACAAATGGATGCTTGCCGCCATCCTGATTTGCGGCACGACAACTGTGCTCACGTCATGCAGTAGCAACGACAACAACCCTGCCCCTACAGAGCCAGAGAAGAGCGATGCAATTGACTATTCCCAGAAGTCCAATTGGTACCAGATTCCTGAAATCACCAAGGAGTTCGACACGTTTTACATCCCCGCAACGGAATATGTAGCGTCAAGTTTTAAGGAAGGCGCTTCCGATTACGCGGAAATCGGCAACGCTGACGTGATGGTTGGCGCCCCCGTCGAATACGAGGCACATGCGAGCGTGTTTGCGGAAAGCACCAACGTATTCATGCCTTATTACCGTCAGGCAGGATTTCGGCTTGAGGCAGAGACTTTTAAGAAAACAGGAAGTTTCGAACCGGCAATTTCTGGCATGCCCTACGATGATATCACTGCCGCCCTCGACTACTACTTTAAGAACTACAACCAGGGGCGTCCGTTCATTATCGCTGGTCACAGCCAGGGCTCGGCTATAGAAAAGCTCGTGCTGAAGAAATACTTCAAGGAACATCCCGACTACTACAAGCGCATGGTCGCTGCCTACGTCATTGGCTATTCTGTCACGAGGGATGACCTCGAGGAATACCCACACCTAAAGTTCGCGACCGGCGAGGCCGATGCGGGTGTCATCATCAGTTGGAACACGGAAGGTTCCAGGAATGTGGAGGAAAACGTATTGACCGCCGTGGTGCTGCCGAATGCGATTAGCATCAACCCGATAAACTGGAAACTCGATGATACCTATGCACCTGCAAGCGAGAATCTGGGTTCGTACATGCCGAACGCGGAAACTGGCAGGTACGAAATAATCGACGTCGGTGCCGACGCGCAGGTGGTTCCCGAACGTGGTGTGATCTTGACGCATGCTGCTGCCGAACCAATGTCTGGGGAACTCGCCGAGAAAGTCATGGAAGTCCTTGGACCGGACGGCAGACACGCCAGCGACTACTCGTATTACTACAACAACATCAAGGACAACGTGGCCAAGCGCATCGAGACTTATAAGTCCAACCACTAACTGCCAGTACTCAACTTTGATTGATTCACAATACCGCCCGAAAGCTCTTGCTTCGCTTTCGGGCGGTGGCTTCTCTGACAAGGAAATGGTTTTTACATATCTTCCATTGATAAACCTATCTGTTTAACAGTATATTTCGACAAATCCTTGTTCAGCATAGCCGTTTTT
>CAJOFL010000064.1 GCA_905233895.1 uncultured Bacteroidales bacterium
GATTCTCTCCATAGGGTATTGACGGAACAGTTCACGTAATAATTTAGAGGCAAAATCATCGACACTCAACATATTCTGCATATTGAGAGAGATACATGGTCGTCCAGAGGCTTTGACTGCCTTGGCTACAAGGCTTGACTTGCCAAATCTTCGAGGACTAATCAGTATCAGATGATTTTCGCTGTCCAGCGTCCGCTGAACCTCCTTCAATTCTTCGTTTCTATCGGTGAAAAACTCGTTGTCGACAAGTACACCAAACTTAAATGGATTCTTCATTTATCTGCATTTTGCGCACAAAGATAATACTTTCATTTGATACTAACAAACAATTTGCAAAGTTTATGCGAAATTTTTCGTTGCGAAATTTCTCGCAAAGGCTTCTTGTCCCTCTTTGACAAGTGTTCTGATTGTTTCTTTTGTGATAGCCATATCTTGTCCTTATATGGGCAAAATTTCTGAAACCACCAAATGATTTAAAGAAAAAAGGAACTTCGGGCAATTTAACTTACCCGAAGCTCCCTTATTATTCAAGGGTCAAGTGCCAATGACCCTCTTGGAACTGAAGTGTAAAACAGTCACCCATATCCAGAATCTGTCCCCTCCACAGAAGTTCATGTCACCATCGTCTAACAAAAGAACCGTCCCCCCTGTTAGCTTGGCTGCAAAGGTATATGTTTCCTTTTGCAACTCAGTTGCATAGTGGCAAAAACAGGAATCCCCAAGACCCTAAAAAACAGGAAACTCCAGCGAGAGCCTGCCGGAGTTCCTGTGTTGATGGGGTCTTGGTGATAATGCGTTTCGCGTTACGTTGCTACAGACTGAAAGTCGTTGTCAGCGTGTCGCCGGCTTTCTTCCAGACGTTGCAGGCCGTGACGGTGATCTTGTAGGTCTTGCCAGTGGCCAGTGTACCGAGGTTGATGATGACGGGCGTAGCCATGTCCTCCTCCTGGGCCGTCGAATAGATGTCGGTCAGGTATTTGCGGTTCTCTGTCTTGCCGGAGCCGTCGTCGATGGTGATGTCGTAGTAGTACACCTGCGAGCCGTTTCCGCTGGCGCGGGGGAAGGAGAGAACGGGTTTTCCGTCGCTCACGGTGCTCTGGATGGAGGCCGATGCCGGGAATGTCGGGCCGGGCTTGTTGGCTCGGTCGAAGCCGTAGGTGGTCAGCGAGTTGCGGTAGCCTGGAGCGTTGACGATGAACGGCTGGCCTATCTGCTTGCCCAGTCCGAAGTCGTAGCAGTGGATGCGGATGGTGCCGTTCTTGTCAACCTCGAAGAGCGTTCCCTGCGGGTGGTTTTCATAGCCGTCAATCAACTGTCCCTCGCCCTCACCCATATTGTAGAAGCCGTTGTCGGTAATCAGATAGTGCAGCGGGCCGATGTTCATCATGGTGAACTTGTCCTGCATGATGTCGCGCTCGTTGTTCATCGAGAAGTGCGTGTGGCCGCTCATTAGGAATGCCTGCGGATATTTGTCGAGGATGGGCTTGATGTAGTCGCAGGCCCACACCATGTCGGCGGCATTGCCGGTGGACACATAGTTGCTGCCTGTTACCGTGCCGGGTATGGCCAGGTGCGACAGCACAAAGATGGGCTTCGTGGGGTCGTCCTTGCTGGCCTCCTCCATCTCGTCCTCCAGCCAGCGGAGTGTCGGAGTGAAATAAACGCCGTTGCTCCACTCGTAGTTGTTGACGTTCACCTGGATGAAGTGGAAGCCGTTGATGACCGAGTGGCGCGAGTCGTTCGCGCCGAACGGCTTGATATCGGCGGCGAAGGCCGAGGCGGGCAGCGACTCATGGAACCGCTTGGTGAACTTCGGGCTGATGGTGTCGTTGAAGATATCGTGATTGCCCGAGCAGTAGATGAAGGGCTTGTCGCTGACGGCCGTGGCGGCATTGAAGTACTTCACGATCGTATCGATCTCCTCCTGCAGACCGTTGTTGGTCAGGTCGCCGGGAATCACCAGTGCGTCGAGCCCGCGTCTCGACTTAGCAGCCAGGAAGGGGAAGCACTCCTGAAAGGATACGTTGTTATGGAATACGGCTTCCAACAGTTTCACCATGTCGGGGCCGAAATCCTCGGGCTTTTTGCCTGCTGCGGCTATGCCATTGCGAATGCCGTCCATGCTGGTGGCCGGATCGACCATGATGTGCGTGTCGCTCAGTGCCGCAAAGGCGAGCACCACATTGTTCTCGTCGAACGCGGGAGCATCAGCCTTGGCATTGGGAGCATCGGGGTTGTCAACTGGGTTGTCGTTCTTGTCGGTGCAGGATGTTGTGACTCCTGCCAGCACTGCGAGCATCGCCGATGCCGCCAGTGCAAGGAAAGTTTTTCTTTTCATTTGCATTCAGTTTTTAGCTTGTTAATAAAACTGGCGCAAAGATACGGAAAATGCACCGCAGCGGCGGTGCATAATGGAAAAAGGTATG
>CAJOFL010000065.1 GCA_905233895.1 uncultured Bacteroidales bacterium
AGTCTTACGCAGTGAGAGGGCCTGGCTGGCGTTCAGCATACCGCAGTAAGCATCGCCACGACCGTCGATCAGGTCCTTCTGTGTCTCCTCAGCAGCAGCGCAGAACATCGTCGGGCCCTGGAACCAGTCGGCAATCATGGTCTCAGAGATCTCAGGACCGAAGTTGCCAAGATATACGCAGAGGGCGTTACAACCTGCCTTCTTCACGTCCTCAAGAGCCTGCTGAGCGTGGATTTCACTCTCAACAATGGTGATAGGGCACTCGTAGATGCTGTCCTTACCAAACTTCTTTTCATACTCAGCGATAACGGCCTTGCGGCGGTTAACTGCCAATGACTCGGGGAAACAGTCGCGGCTCACAGCCACGATACCGATTTTAATTACGGGAATGTTGTTCATACTTTATTTGTTTAGAAAAATAGTAATGCTTAATTGATGCGGATGCAAAGATACGCAATTTTCCCCGAAACTGCATCAAATAAAGTGTTAATTGATGATAAAACCTCGCAACAGCCCCTCAACACCGCGTTATTGGTGCAGGATGAGGGCTGACTGAGGGGCAACGGTGGCCTGCGAACCTGACAGTTCGCCGAGTCCGCTTTCGCTGATCTGGCCATCGCGGCAGACGACGGTGTAGGCACCTTCGGGGATGGCGACAGTGGCGGGCTGCTTGCCGGCGTTGAGGATGACGATGATGTTGCGCCAGTCATCGCGGCCTGCATAGCCTTTCAAGCGGAAGGCAACGGCGGCCTCGGGGGCATCGATAAATTCGAGGTGCTTGCGCACGAGGTCGGCATTGCCAAGGCGGAAAGCGGGATGGTTGTGGCGCAGCCGGATGAGGTTCTTGTAGTAGGCGAAGACCTCGGGGTGGGTGGCCTTGCGGCTCCAGTCGATGTGGTTGATCTCATCGGGCGACTCGAAGCTGTTGTGTACACCCTGCTTGTCGCGCAGCATTTCTTCGCCTGCGAGCATGAAGGGCACACCCTGGGAGGTGAAGACGGCGGTCTGTGCTAGGAGGTCGAGGCGGATCAGTTCAGTCTCGGTGAGGCCGTGGATGCTGGCCTTGAGACGGTCAACGAGGCACATGTCGTCGTGGCAGGAGACGTAGGATATCATCTGCGTGGGTTCTGTGGCCCAGGGCGTGGTGGAGTAGTTCACCTTCGTCATGTCGACCTGCGGGTGGGCGATACAGCCGGCAATGCCATACTTGAGGCTCTCCTCATTGCCTGCGAGACCACCGATGAAGGCCGTCTGCTTGTCATCGGAGAAAGGACCTCGGAGGGCATCGCGGATCTCGTCGCTGAAGGCGGCGATGCCTGGCATCTTATAGATGTTGGCCTTCATGCCGAGCTGCTCTTGGGGGTAGGCGCAGGTGCCTGCGCTCCAGCCTTCTCCATAGATGAAGATGGTGGGGTCGATAGCGTCGACCATCTGGCGGATCTGGTTCATCGTCTCGATATCATGTACGCCCATGAGGTCGAAACGGAAGCCGTCGATGTGGTATTCGTTGATCCAGTACTTGACGCTCTCGAGCATGAACTGGCGCATCATAGGTTTGTCGGAGGCAGTCTCGTTGCCGCAGCCGGAGCCGTTGGAGTATTTGCTATCAGCCTTGCGGTAATAATAATCAGGGTAGGTGCGCTGGAAGTTGGAATGCTCGATGTCGTAGGTGTGGTTATACACCACGTCGAGGATGACGCGGATGCCGGCATCGTGGAGGGCTTTCACCATTTGCTTGAACTCGCGGATACGCACGGCAGGCTGGTAGGGATCGGTGGAATAGCCTCCCTCTGGCACGTTGTAGTTCACGGGGTCGTAACCCCAGTTGTACTTGTTGTCGCTGAGACGTGTCTCATCCACAGAGCCGTAGTCGTAGCTGGGGAGGATATGGACGGCATTGATGCCGAGTTCCTTGAGGTGGTTGATGGCCCAGGGTTCGGTGAGGGCAAGGAACTTGCCCTTGTACTGGGCATCCTCGCGGGCGATGGAGAAGTCACGGTGGTGCATCTCGTAGATGATGAGGTCGGCAGGCGACTTGGTGACGGGGCGCCTGTCCTGTGCCCAACCTTCGGGATCAGTGGTACGGAGGTCTATGATGGCACCGCGCTTGCCGTTTACTCCCACGGCCTTGGCAAAGACTCCCGGACACTCGCCGAGCCCCACGTCGAAGGTATAGAACTTGCCCATCAGGTCGCCACTGACGTTGGCTTGCCACTGTTCGTCGCCTATACGTTGCATTTTGATGGTCTTGATGGGCTTGCCGCCCTGACCGTCACGATAGAGCCGGAGGGTGACGCGCTTGGCATCGTTGGGTGCAAAGAGCACAAACTGGGTGTTCTGAGGGGTGTAGTTCACCTCGTTGAAATGAAAGTCCTGTGCTGCCGC
>CAJOFL010000066.1 GCA_905233895.1 uncultured Bacteroidales bacterium
ATGATGTATTATTTGACTACGATTTTCTTTCCGCTCTTGATATAAATACCGGGTTTCTGTGGCTGGGCGGATATTTGGCGGCCCTGTAGGTCGAAGACCTTAACGGGCATTTCGCTTTCTGACGTAATTGTGGAGATGCTTAGGGCATCGGATGCTATGGGAACGAATGCGGCCTGCGAGTTCAATGCGGCATAGACGTCGAAGACACCGAGCGTTGTGGGAGCATCAAGACGGCGGAAGCCCCATTGGCCGTTCTGATAATCGAGCAGGTAATCGCTGGTATAGAGCGGGATAGGGGTATAGGTGCCTCGGAACATGTCGGTCAGGGGAGAGGTGAAGTAGCCGACCTCGCCCTGTCCGGTGAAGACTACCTCGCCCTCTGCCTCTATGAGCACGGGGGTATGGGCGGGGATGGAACGCATCTGCGTCAGTGTGAGGTCATCGCCGATGGTATAAGCCTTTGCGCCCTCAGGTATGACGGCATTGAAGGGCAACATCAGCAACCGACAACCGTTTACCGTTGTGGTAAAGATAATCTGATCTGCCTGGAAGGAACGGGCAGGACGGAAGGCACCGCCTTCGGTGGAGAGTTCCAGACGGTGACACAGATCGGTGTGAATGAGATTGGCGCCACCCACAGAACTGGTTTCCGGCAGCCACACTACGCGGTTGGTGCCTTGCAGCCACGGGAATGTTGACGGACAGCTGCTGCAAGCCGACATATCGAGGCTGGTACAGAAGGCGTCAGCGGTATATTCTTGTACATAGCTATCGTCCTCAACATAGTTGCCGCTTAGCGTGGCGGCGTAAAGCGAGTTGTTGCCCTTGTCGAGCGTTACGTCACCTAAGGTCAGCGTGAGGGTTGACGACCAGTTATTGTTGGTGAGCGAGATGAGGCCGATGCAGCCGTCCTTGAGTGTCGCTGGCGAGAGGTCGAAGGTGAGGGTGAAGTTCTCGCGGCGTTCGAGGCTCAGGTCGCCATAGTCGTGCGAGGATACCTCACCGGCGTTGTTGACGTAGATGAGGGTGGTCTTTGCCGAGCTGTAGTTCATTGTTGAAGTGACTTTCTTCACCTCGATCACCAGTCGGCAATAGCGGTCGTCGAGAGCCACGTAGCCGTTGGAGGCATCGGTGCGTGAGGAGATGAGGGGATTGCTGTGGTCGAGTTTCTTGCTTTTGCCACTCATTTTATAGTTGGTGCCGAAAGCTGACTTCGTGGCGGTCATATCGTCGAGACGGTCGAAGCGCGTGGTGCTGCCTTTCATGTTCGAGGCCTGACGCTCGCGGCTCTTGATGAAAAGTACGGTGCTGACGTTCTGTGCTGGGATGGTGGCGACGGGTCGGCAAGTCTCGGCATCGGGGGTGAGCGTTGTGGCGGTCATGCTCTTGGTCTTGGTGGTACTATAAAGTTGGCCGCCCTGAGTGTAGAAGGGGAGATCGAGTGTTACGGAGGCATCTTCGTTGCTGGCGTTGGCCACGACGGCCACCACGGTATCGCCTGTCTGCGAGAGGTAGGCCGAACCTTCGAGGGCTGTCGTCCCGAAGTCGATGTCGATACGGGTCATGCCGGTGATGAATTTCGCAAAGTGGGCCATAACGTAACCGCGCTTGGTGACCGTTCCGCTGCTGCCAGCTCCGGTGGTACCATCGCCCAGCATGGCGTAATAACGCTTGGCGGCGTAGTGGATCCAGGCGTTGAAGTCGCCTACCATACAGGTATTGATGGCGCGGAAAAAGTCGAAGAAGTCCTTTGAGAAATCGAAATTACGCTTGTCGGCATCGGATTTGTTCTCGTTCCAATTGATGAGGTATTCGGTCATCCAGATCTCCTTGCCTTTTGAGGCAAGGTTCTTATAGGCGGACTGTATGCCACCGTACTGGTGGCCGCCGTAGATGTCGAAACCATTCAGTACATCGGTCTTGTTCAAGGCATTCACGTAGCCATCGCTGCAGCCGATGGACTCAGGTGCCATCACCTTACAACTGATGGTGGGCCCGTAGGTCTTTACAAACTCAGCCATCTCGCTGGTCGACCACAGGCAACCGGCATAGCTGGCAGCCCAGTCGGGCTCGTTCTGGATGGAGATGGCATCGAGTTCTACGCCGTTCTGACGCAGATACTGCACATAGTCCTCCAGATATTGGGCATAGTCGGCCCAGTTCTCACGCTTCAGCCGGCCTTCCTTTCCGTCGCTGTTTTTGGCGTTGCTCGAATTGTTGGTCTTCCACTCGGCGGGCTGTCCCCACGGCGAGGCGAAGACGATGAGGCCCATCTGCTTGGCGGTCTTGGCGGTGGATAGCGACTGGCTCCAGGAGTTCTTGCCGATGGGGAT
>CAJOFL010000067.1 GCA_905233895.1 uncultured Bacteroidales bacterium
TACTTCGAGGGTTACACCGACCCGAGCGAACTGCAGGTGCGCGACAAGCAAGAGTACGAACTGCCTTGGGGCGGTAAGCTCATCTTCGCCAACTGCGTCGTCGGTGGTGCCATTGATGCCCGCTTTATGCCCGCCATCCTGAAGGGTGTCAACGAGCGTCTGGAGCAAGGCCCGCTGACGGGTTCCTACGCTCGCGACATCATCGTCTACATCTACGACGGTAAGATGCACCCGGTCGACTCCAACGAAATGGCATTTAAGATCGCCGGTCGTATGGCCTTCAGTGCCGCCTTTAAGAACGCTGGCCCGAAGATCATGGAGCCTATCTACGACCTCGACGTGCGCATGCCCGCCGACCTCATGGGTGCCGTGATGACCGATCTTCAGGGCCGTCGTGCCATCGTGATGGGTATGGATAGCGACCACAACTACCAGACCATCCACGCCAAGGTGCCGTTGGCTGAGATGGACCGCTATTCGACCTCATTGAGCTCACTGACCTCGGGCCGTGGTACCTTCACTATGAAGTATGCTGAATACCAGCAGGTGCCTACCGACGTCCAGAACCGCCTCCTCAAGGAGTACGAAGAGAGCCAGAAGGAAGAAGAATAAAAGAGTATTTTTTCATAAGTATTGCATTTTTTCCCCGCTGCGGTTGCCGTGGCGGGGTTTTTTTTATATCTTTGCAGGTATGAAACAATTGGGATGGATATGGATAGTGGTCATATTGGCCGTGTCGGCCTGCGCCCGGTCTGGTGACGATCCTGTAGAGACGCGGCGCGCCACATCTCTACAAATTAACGTATCCCCCGAACTGGCCGCCATTGACAGCCTGATGTGGCGGCAGTCCGACAGCGCATTGACATTGTTGTTGCCCTGGTTTGACACCTGTTGTATGGACGCGGCGCGCCACATCTCTACGGCCACGGTATACAACCGCTATTACGCCCACGTCCTATTGTCCGAATTGCTGTACAAAAACTATTGCGAACAGACCAACAGAGAGGATCTGCTGTTGGCGGTGGATTATTTTGATTCGTTATGCTGTAGAGACGTTTCAGGAAACGTCTCTACAACCGCATTCCTCGACGCCCGCGCCCATTACATCAACGGCATAGGCTATTACGAACACGACAGCCTCGCGGAGGCCTGCGCCCAACTCCTGAAAGCCTTGGAGGTGATGGAAAGCCATTTTGAAGAGAAAGAACTGGTGGGAAATAAAGCAAGATTTATGGCTTTAACCTGTACTAGATTGACCAATTTGTTTTCCAATGATTGCAAGCTTTCCTTGAAATACTACCAAAAATACGATGCCGATCCTTCACATATCGCCTGGATATTAAACGAATTGGGGTTTGCTTATTATATGATGGAACAATTGGATAGCTCAAACTATTATTATAGTTGTGCAATGGATATTTTGCCAGATACCATCCATCAGACCTTTAGAGATATCGCTGCCCGACAGACTCTTTTGTCCTATAAGAAAGACCATCAGCCTGAAAAAAGTGTGGCTGTGTTACATCGTTTGGCATATCTTGCCGTAAGTGAACGCGAGCGATTGGCCCGATACCTTGCCATTGGAGACATATATTATTATGAAGGGCAATTTGATTCGGCCTGGTTTTACCTGAAACAGGTGTATGACAACACAAGTGCCCCCGACAGCAGGATGCTGGCTGCAGAAAGGTTGCAGGAGATTTCAATAAAGAACGGGGATACGTTGAAAACGAAAGAATACGCCCTTGCCCGCTCGCAATACGTCACCGTAAAGGACAAAGACGGCAAACTGCATTCCACCTTGACAGGGCTTTGCCAGCAATATGAGCAAAACAAGCAGGAAATCCAACACAGGTTGAAGGTCCAGAAGGCCAAAAGACAGTGGGGCACTGTGTTGGGAATCGTGTTGGCCTTGGCTGCTGTAGTGTCTGTTTTCCTCACCCTGAGCAGAAAACGCAACAAACGGCTGCAAACGGAGAAAGAGGATGTGGGCAGGTTGCTGGAAACGGAGCGGCATACCCATAAGATGCAGCAGGCCGCCCTTGCCGGTCGTTTGAAAAAGAGCAACGAGGAGCTGCGTGATGTCTCTATGCAATTGGAACAGACTTTGGCAAAAACCCCATCGGAATCGATGCCTCCCGACGATTACGCATCATACGTTAATAGCGCTATCTGTCAATACATTGTTGGGGTTGTTCATGAACAGCAGTTCAAGTCGAAGATGGATTACTTGGTCTACAAAGATTCCGCGCTTAGCAAGGAGCAGTTGTTGTCGTTGCGCGATGCCGCTGAAAAGCATTTGCCGCGGTTCGTATCGCAGATACGGAAGCAGTTTTCCAGGTTGACCGAAAGTGATATGGATTATTGTTATTTATTCTTGTTGGGTTTGAGCGAGGCCGATGTATCCGCCTTGATGCAACGGGCCTACACAACGGTGTGCGACCGCAGTAGGAAAATAAGTCGCATCATTGGAGCTAACGATAGTCTTTATCAAGCCCTTCGTGGCAGGCTTTCTGAATGATTAATCGTCTATTTATCAAGATGTTGTAAAAAAACACCGTACCTTTTCGTACCATTATTTTGTTGACAGGAATTATTTTCCTGGAATACTTTTGCATCGTTAATTCTAAAACAATTACGATATGCAAAAATTCAACAAAATCAAAAAATCTTTCATGCTGGTGAGCCTAATGATGGCATCAGCATGGTGTGTAGCTAATAACCTTGGCAAAGCCGATGGTTACATTACAGTTAAAGAAAACGGAACTGTGGAAGCTCCCAGAGGTTCCTCAATCCACGCTTCCATTGATGGCCATCTACTAATGGTGACTTTCACCGAGAACCTCGGCCAAGTGGTCGTGGAAGTAACTACCGCCTCAGGTGGGCAAGTAGATAGTACTTCCACCCTCACCCCGAACGGTATCCAAATCTACATCCCG
>CAJOFL010000068.1 GCA_905233895.1 uncultured Bacteroidales bacterium
GATGCCAAACTTGATCATCGCTTTGGCGATGCCCTGATCAGTCACAACGACAGCCACCGACCAGTTGACACGTTCGATCGGGGTGTAATAGACGGTAGAGTGCTGGCCATTGATTTTCGTTTCAACCATGCCACTCTTCCTGAGTTCCAGGCTTTGCCCCAACTGATCCTCGGTCAGCTTCACGGGTTTTCCCTCTGGGCTAGCGATGCTGCTGCCGTCGTTGTTGAGAACAACCGTATAATACTCACCGCCCTCGTTCACCAGAAAGAAGTTCAACAAGTCATTGTTACGACTATCATCGTCAATTTTTTGAAGTTCCTTGCCCAGCCACTCGAAGGTCATATCGGCACCACAGACGCAGGCCAGCTTGCCCGTCTTGTCATAAATAGGCTTCACAAACGTGGTATAATGTCCGCTGATGCTCGTGCCGTCAAAGTAATAATAAGGATCCGACCAGAAGCTCTCTTTGGTATCCTTCGCACGGATATACCATTCTGACTTATGATAGTTATGACTGGCTGAGCCTACCTGTTTCACCTCGAAATCATTATCGTCAACATGGTGTACGTAGGGCTCGAACCATTGGCCTTCCGAAGGGAAATAATTGGGCTCGAAAGCTGCAAAATAGCCTCTAACTTCAGGGTTGAGATGGGTCTTGCTCTCCAAAGCGGCAATCACGGATGCAGGCGTATCAAGGTGTTTCTCCACCTCGTCGAATTCATTCATGGCATTCATCTCCATGCTGCTCACGGTATTGCCGATCTTCTCAGCGGCGACATTCATGATACCCGGCCTGGTAGTATATCCAATAGGAGATACCCGACGCAACGATAAACACCGCCAGCGTTTCCAACATGATAGATCGCATGTACTTCTTCGAAGATTTAGTCATTTGTTTCACTGTTATATAAGATAGTAATGAATAATTTCTGTAAAATTAGTAACTTTATTGATTTACTCCAAATCCCTTTGCCGACAATTAACACATTTTAACCGCAATTGCCGATAAAAATCCGTATCTTTGCAGCGGAATCAATCATCATCCGACAGAATAGTAAGTATAACTAAAAGCATTTTGACTTATGAAAAAGCTATTTATGACTCTAACGCTTGTCTTCGCTATGAGCACAAGCATGTTTGCACAAACCGAGCCCACCGTTCTCGAAGAAGGCGGAACAGGCCCCTACAAAGCCGTGATGTACGAAGTGGAAGGTTTCAACGAGCACACCATTTTTGCCCCGAAAGACCTGTCGGTATTCAGCGCCAAGAAACAACTGCCCGTATTGGTATGGGGTAATGGCGGCTGCGCCAACTCACCCCGCGGTCACGAGAAGTTCCTCAACGACATCGCCTCCTATGGCTACCTCGTACTGGCAACGGGTATCATGCCCAAGGCCGATGCGCCTCGCGGCATGGGCGGTATGGGACGCGGCAACCAGTCGCGCTCGGAACAGCAGGTGGAGTCGATGGACTGGGCCTTCGCACAGAATGCCGACAAGAACAGTCCCTTCTACCAGAAGATCGACACCAAGAACATCTGCATCTCAGGTATGTCGTGCGGCGGTCTGCAGGCCCTCTTCAACTGCTTCGACCCACGTGTCACCTCGATCATGATCTGCAACAGCGGACTCTTTGAGCAGCCGGAGGACGGTGGCAGCGGTCAGCGACGTATGCCAGGAATGCCCAGTGTGCCGAAAGCCAAGTTGAAGGAGATCCACTGCCCTATCATCTATATCCTGGGCGGTGAGAGCGACATTGCCTATAACAACGGTATGGACGACTTTAAGCGCATCGACCACGTGCCCGCCATCGCCGTCAACCTGCCCGTTGGTCACGGTGGCACCTACAACCAGCCCAACGGCGGTGAGTTCGCCATTGTCGCCCGCGCCTGGCTCGACTGGCAGCTGAAAGGCGATCAGGAAGCCTCGAAGATGTTCTGCGGCGACAAGCCCGCCATCTTGCAGCGCAAAGATTGGACCCTGGAGAAGAATGCCAAGGTGAAATAATATATAGTACGCGCGACCCACGAGGTCGAGGAAACGTATAATATATATTACCAATAAAAAAGCTTCCCAGAGCGGGAAGCTTTATAAC